>JAGWWF010000014.1 GCA_018970445.1 Alphaproteobacteria bacterium
TCAGCCCGCCGTGCTGGCCAGCAGATCGAGCACGGGGGCCAGGCTGCGGTCGGGGGCTTCTTCCATCGGGATATGGCCGATGCCATCCAGGATGGCGATGCGGCTGCCGGGGATCTGCCGGTTGAACCAGGCGGCCACCGAAACGGGGATCAGCTTGTCTTCCCGGCCCCACAGGATCAGGGTTGGCACCTTCAGCCCTGCCAGTCTGGCCGCCGCGCCATCATCGCCGCTGTACTGGCCAAAGCGCTGCACCGTGGCGCGGCGGTTGCCCGGATACAGCAGCAGTTCCCAATAGCGATCCACCATCGCCGGCGTGGCGATGGCCTGGTTGGAGACGCTTTGCCGGAAGCTTTTTTCGATCAGGCTGCGCGGCGTGACGGTGGCGAGGATATCGCGCGCCACCGGCACCCGCGCCAGCCGGAAGCCGAGCGGCGGGGAGGAGCCCTTGGGCTGCGGCTGGCCGCTGGCATCGACCAGGATCAGCGCGCTCAGCCGATCCGGATGCCGCACGGCATAGCGCCAGGCGACGCCGCCGCCCATCGAATTGCCGCCCAGCGCAAAGCGCGACAGGCCCAGCCGGTCGACCAGTTGTTCGACAATGCCGACATAGGCGGCGCCGGTATATTGCCCCTGCGGCGTGGGGCCGGACAGGCCGTGTGCCGGCAGATCGAGCGTGATGACGCGATAGCCCTTGGCGGTGAGGCGCTGCACCCAGGGTTCCCAGGTGTGCAGCGAGGCGTTGGAACCGTGCACCAGCACCAGCGGCCGCCCGGCGCGCGGGCCTTCATCGCGCACATGGATGGTGGTGCCCGGCGACAGCTCGATGAACTGGCTGGCGGCATTGGCATATTTGGCCTTGAGCGTGGCCACCGGAATGTCGGGCGTGGCCAGGACCACCCAGGCCAGCGCGAACAGGGCGACAATGATGATCAGGCCGATGCGCAGCAGGCCCAGCGGGCGGCGCCGGCGCCGGGGGATGATCGCCATCAGAGCGCCTCGATGCGGACGGGCAGGCCATCCTTGGGTTTGGGGATCGGGAACATGCGGAAATCGCTTTCCACGTCACCCAGCGGCGTTTCGGCGACGATGCGATGGCCCTCCAGCAGGGCGAAGAAGAACATCTTCACCTGCATATAGGCAAAATGCTGGCCCAGGCACATGTGGGCGCCGCCGCCGAACGGCACCCAGGCATATTTGTGGCGGCCGCGGCTGTTTTCGGGGCTGAAGCGGGTCGGATCGAAATGCTCCGGGTTCGGCCAGTATTCCGGCAGCCGGTGGCTGATCATCTGGTTGATGCCCACGTGCGCGCCGGCCGGCACGACATGGTTCTGGAAGGTGAAGCTCTTGACCGCCCGGCGCGGCATCGAAGGAACGGGCGGGATCAGCCGCAGCGCTTCCTTGAACACCATGTCGGTCAATTCCATCTCGCCCAGCGTCTGATAGGTGAGGCGGCCGTGGCGTTCGCGGATGCCCCTGATCTCCGCGCGCAATTTCTCCTGCCATTCCGGCCACTTGGCCAGGCACCAGACGATGGAGGTGATCGACGAGGTGGTGGTGTCGTGCGCCGCCATCATCAGGAAGTTCATGTGATCGATGATGTCCTGCTCGCCCAGCAGCTGGTCATTCTCGTCGCGGGCGTTGCACACCTGGGTGAAGATGTCGTCGCCTTGCCTGCCGCGCCGCCTGGGGATCTCGCGGGCGAAATAGGCGCTCATGAAGGCGCGGCCATCGACACCGCGCTTCATGGCGGTGAAGGGCAGGGGCTTGCGGATGACGGCCACCGAGGCCGCGACCATGTCCTGGAAGGCCTTGTTGATCTTGTCCGCTTCCGGGCCCCACGGCACGCCCAGGAAGCTGGTGGCGGCCAGTTCAAGCGTGAGCGCCTTGATCGAGGGGTAGAATTTCAGGCGCGTCGGCCATTTCGCCAGACCGCGGGTGATGCCATCATCGAGCTGGGTGAAATAATGCTGCATCGGCTCGGTCTTGAAGGCGACGCTCAGCGTTTTCCGGTGGATGCGATGTTCCTCGAAATCCATCAGCATCAGGCCGCGCGGGAACAGCAGTTCAAGCACCGGGTTCCAGCCCAGTTCGCTCGAAAAAATCTTGTCCTTGTTGAACAGCACCATCTCGTTGGCTTCCGGGCCGATCATGGAGACGCCCCAGCCGCCGAAATCCTGCCGGCGCACGATGCGGCCGTGCTGTTCGAACAGCTCGCGGCTGCGGCCCAGCGGGTTGGCGAGGAACTTCAGTGTGCGCAGCATCTTGAAGCGCGCCGGCTCCATGCCGGGGATATGCTTCAGCTCGTCGTAGGAGGGTTCCGGCAGAGCGGCCGGGATGAATTCGTTGACGGGGGCATTCATGGCGCGACCTCTCCCTTGGTGCGGAGTGTGGATACGCATAATCTGTCGCCTGCGCAATCGCAGCGGCAAAGCGCCACTTCCCCGCGGCGCGACGGCGGTCTAACAGCAGCGGGTGACACCGGATTTCGATCTCATCCTCGCCGGCGGCGGCCTGGCCAACGGCCTGATTGCGCTGCGGCTGGCGCAGCGGCGGCCCGATCTGCGCGTGGCGATCATCGAAGCCGGGCCCAGCGTGGGCGGCGATCACACCTGGTCGTCGTTCGGGCTGGACATCAATGAAGAGCAGCGGCGCTGGACGCAGCCGCTGTTTGCCCACCGCTGGGATTGTTATTCGGTGCGCTTTCCGCGCCACCACCGCACGCTGGCGGTGGGCTATGGCACCAGCAACAGCGATCGGCTGGCCGCCGCGGTGGCCGCCGCGCTGCCGCCGGGGCATGTCATCACCAACGTGCCGGTGGTGGCGCTGTCGCCCACCAGCGTGACACTGGCCGATCAGCGGGTGCTGCATTGCCAGGCCGTGATCGATGGCCGCGGCCAGAAGAAGACGCAGGCGCTGGATCTGCGCTGGCAGAAATTCCTGGGGCAGGAGGTGGAGCTGGCGCAGGATCATGGCCTGCCCGGCCCGATCATCATGGATGCCACCATCCCGCAGGCCGATGGCTATCGCTTTGTCTACACGCTGCCCTATGGCCCGCGCCACGTGCTGATCGAGGATACATATTACAGCGATGGCCGCGACATGGCGCCCGATCTGCTGCGCCGCCACATCGCCGATTATGCCGCCCAGCAGGGCTGGACGATTGCCCGCGTCATCCGCGAGGAAACCGGCATATTGCCGCTGGCGGTGGGCGGCAGCATCACCCGGTTCCTGGATGAAGGCGTGCCCGGCGTGGCGCGGGTGGGGCTGGCCGCCGGGCTGTTCCATCCGGTGACGGGCTACAGCTTCCCCGATGCCGTGCGCATGGCCGACATGATCGCCGCGCTGCCGGCCTTTGATGCCGCGACCATCCACCGCGCCACCCGCGACCATGCGATCCGTGTGTGGAACAGCCGCGGCATGTATCGCGTGCTCAATCGCATGTTGTTCCTGGCCGCACACGACGAGGAACGGCGCACGATCCTGGAGCGTTTCTATGAACACCCGGATGATCTGGTCGGCCGGCTTTATGCCGCCGATCTGAAACTGAACGACTGGCGGCGCATCTTTTCCGGCCGCCCGCCGATCCCGCCCTTGCGGGCGGTCGGCACCGTGCTCAAATATGGATTGGGAATGAAATGACGACTGCAGCAGTGATTGGTTCGGGTTTTGGTGGGTTGGCGCTGGCCGTGCGCCTGCAATCGGCCGGCATCCAGACCACCCTGATCGAAGCCCGCGACAAGCCGGGTGGCCGTGCCTATGTGTTCGAGGATGATGGTTTCAAGTTCGATGCCGGCCCCACCGTCATCACCGATCCGACCTGTCTGGAAGAATTGTTCGAGCTGTCGGGCCGCAAGCTGGCCGATTATGTCGAGCTGATCAACGTCGCGCCCTTCTACCGCCTGTTGTGGGAAGATGGATCGGTGTTCGATTATTCCAACGACGAGGCCGAACTGTTCAGGCAGATCGAGGCGTTCAATCCCAAGGACGTCGCCGGCTACCGGAAATTCCTGGAATTTTCCGACAATGTGTTCCGCGAAGGCTATCAGAAGCTGGGCCATGAGGCTTTCCTCGACTTCAAGTCGATGCTCAAGGCCGCGCCGCAGCTGATGCGTTATGAGGCGTTCCGGTCGGTCTATGCCATGGTGGCCCGCCATATCGAGGATGACCGGCTGCGCCAGGCCTTCAGCTTCCACACGCTGCTGGTGGGCGGCAACCCGTTCAAGACCAGCAGTGTCTATGCCCTGATCCACGCGCTGGAAAAGAAATGGGGCGTGTGGTTCCCGCGCGGCGGCACCCATGCGCTGGTGCGCGGCCTGGTGAAATTGTTCGAGGATCTGGGCGGCCAGGTGCGCATGGGCAGCAAGGTGGAGGCGATCATGGCCGACAGCGGCCGCGTCACCGGCGTGCGCTGCGCCGATGGCTGGTCGGGCCGCTTTGATGCCGTCGTCTCCAACGGCGATGTCGTCAACACCTACAAGGAACTGCTGGGCGCGCATCCGCGCGGCGCCGAAATGGCCGCCAAGATGATGCGCCGCAGCTTCTCGCCGTCGCTGTTCGTCACCTATTTCGGCCTGAAGGGCGAACGCCCGGATGTGAAGCATCACACCATATTGTTCGGCCACCGCTACAAGGGGCTGCTGGATGAAATCTACAAGGGCGGGCAGCTGGCCGAGGATTTCTCGCTCTATCTGCACCACCCTACCGCCACCGATCCGGCGATGGCGCCGGCCGGCCACAGCGCCTTCTATGTGCTGTCGCCGGTGCCGCATCTGGGCAAGCTGGACATTGATTGGGAAAAGCAAGCGCCGCGCTATGCCGATTCGATCCTGGATGCGCTGGAACGGCGCTGCATCCCCAACCTGCGCCGCGATCTGGTGACGATGCGCACCTGGACACCCAGGGATTTCCAGACCGAGCTGTTCGCCCACCACGGCAGCGCCTTCAGCCTGGAACCGGTGCTGTGGCAAAGCGCCTATTTCCGCACCCACAACCGCGATGATGTGCTGTCCAACCTGTATTTCGTCGGGGCCGGCACGCACCCCGGCGCCGGCATCCCCGGCGTGGTGGGCAGCGCCAAGGCGACGGGCAAGCTGATGATCGACGATCTGCTGGCCCGCAAGGCGGCGTGACCGACGCGCCTTGCGGCGCGACCCTCCCCCAACCCCTCCCTTGCAGGGAGGGGGGCACTTCTCCCCTCCCTGAAAGGGAGGGGCAGGGGGAGGGTGCCGGGCGCAGCGCGGCCCTTTGCCAATCGGCCGCTTGCGCCGGCCGGCCCATCCGGGCAGGGAAGCGGGCGTGTCTGATGTTCTTGCCAATGCCCGCGACGCGATTGCGCGCGGCTCCAAAAGCTTCGCGCTGGCCAGCCGGCTGTTCGATGCGCCCACGCGCGATCGCGCCATGCTGCTTTATGCCTGGTGCCGCCACACCGATGATGTGATCGACGGCCAGATCCTGGGTGAAGGCCGCAATGATGATCGCCGCCCGCCGGCCGAGCGCCTGGCCGAAGTGGAACAGGAAACCGAACGCGCCCTGGCCGGCAATCCCACCCCCGGCACCCCCTATGAGGCGCTGGCGATGGTGGTGCAGCAGACCGGCATGCCGGCGCGCTATCCGCGCGATCTTGTCCACGGTTTCCGCATCGACATGGAGGAACGGCCGTTCCACAGCTTCGACGACACGCTCACCTATTGCTATCATGTCGCCGGCTGTGTGGGCGTGATGATGGCGATTGTGATGGGGGTGAAGCCCGATGATCGCCCGGTGCTGATCCGCGCCTGCGATCTGGGCATGAGCTTCCAGCTCAACAACATCGCCCGCGATGTGGTGGAAGATGCGATGAACGGCCGCCGTTACATCCCCGATGACTGGCTGGCCAGCGTGCGGCTGGAGCCTGACGATTTCATGCTGGGCCGCAACCGCCGGCAACTGGCGCGGCTGGTCGCCCGGCTGGTGTTCCAGGCCGAGGAATATGAGGCATCGGCGCGATTCGGCACGTCCGCGCTGGGCAACCGCGCCGCCTGGGCCGTGCTGGCGGCGGCGCGCATCTATGGCGGCATCGGCCGCAAGGTGCGCGTCCTGGAAGAAGAAGGGTTGGAAAAGCGGGTGTCCACCACAAGGGCCGAAAAGGCCCGCGCCGTGGTGATGGCCATGGGCGAAACGCTGGTGCGCCGACAGCGCTGGCCGATGCCGGGGCCAAGCCGGGACGGGCTGTGGACGATGGCGGAATAACCGGGGCCGACCGCCGCGCCTTCGTCGCGCTTGCCGCGCAGGAAACCCTCCCCCAACCCCTCCCTTTCAGGGAGGGGGGCAGGCCGTCTCCCCTCCCTGCAAGGGAGGGGCAGGGGGAGGGTGCGAGCGCAGCGAGCCTGAACAGCAGCGCGGGAGGGTGCGAGCGCAGCGAGCGTGTGTCTACCGCGCCCAGTGCTCGGCGTTCTCGATCATCCCCATTTCGGCCTTCATCTTGGCCGAAGCGCGAATCCGCCCGCGGCCATCGGCTTCCAGTTGCGCCTTCAGCTGGCGGATCGGCGGCGCCCAGATGAAGCCAAACGAAACCGTGCCTTCCTTGGTTTCCACCACATGATGCAGACGGTGCGCCTGCACCACGCGTTTCATGTAACCCCACTGCGGGTTCCACGAATGTTTCACCCGGCGGTGCACCAGCACATCATGCAGGCCGAAATAGATGGCACCATAGGCGGTGATGCCCGCGCCGATGGCGGTGATCATGTGCAGGCCATAATGGGTGCCGATCATCAAGAGGATCATCGACGGGATGGCACCCGCCACGCCGAACCAGTCGTTCTTTTCAAACGCCCCGGTGCGCGGCTCGTGGTGGCTCTTGTGCAGGCTCCACAGGAAGCCGTGCATGACATATTTGTGGGAGACGATGGCCACCACCTCCATGATCGCCACCACGATCAGCGCGATGATGATCCCCTGCCACCAGGTGACATCGGTGAGCACGGGGTAAAGGGTGGACAGCGAGGCGAGATAATCCAGCATGGGTTCATGCTATAGCCAGCCAGCGGCGGTTATGCATTAGGGGACTTGCCGCACCCCCACCAAGGACAGAGCCTCATGACCATCCGTGCCCTGTTGCCGCTGATCGCCCTGCCGCTGCTGCTGGCCGGCTGTGCCACCCCGGCGCAGCGCATCACCCGCAACCTGGCCGAACTGGGCGTGCCGCAGCGCCAGGCCCAGTGCATGGGCGACCGGCTGGGCCAGCGCCTGTCGATCGGCCAGTTGCTGCGCCTGCAGGAACTCACCAGCATCCGCATGGAGCGGCTGGAGCGCATGAGCCTGCGCCAGATCGCCGACAAGCTGACCGACGAGAAGGACCCCGGCCTGGTGGCGGAGTTCCTGCGCGCCGGCCTGGGCTGCGCCTTCTAGACTTGGTCATGTTCTGGTTGAACCAAGCTCGGCATGAGCGGTTCAGACAAGACCCAATCGAGTCTAGGTAACCACCCCGATTCCACGGCTGCCCGAATCCGCCACAATCGCGGGCGGGAGAGCAGCCATGGTGTTCGGGAAATCTTGCAGCCAGTGCAGCGTGCGTGATGCCGCCCTGTGCGGCGTGCTGGCCGATGCAGATCTGGCACCGATGGCCGCCCACGGCACGCAGCGCCGCCTGGCGCGCGGCGAAACCCTGATCCGGGCCGGCGATCCGGTGCGGCTGTGCGCCAATATCCAGCGCGGCCTGATGAAGATCAGCCACACCAACCCGGCCGGGCAGGAAGTGATCCTGGGCCTGTTGTGGCCGGGCGATTTTGTCGGCACGCCGTTTCTGGATGGCGGGCCGGCGCCCCATGATGTCGTGGCGCTCGGCGCGGTGTCACTGTGCGTGTTTGCGCAAGGCACCATCGAACGCACCATGGCCGATCATCCGCTGATGCAGCGCCAGCTGCTCAGCCGCACGCTGGCCGAACTGGGCCAGGTGCGCGGCAGCCTGTCGCGGCTGGCGCGGGCCACGGCGCTGGCGCGGGTGGCCGGCTTCATCGCCCAGACCGCACAGCGCCACCGGGCCGATAGCGAGGATGAACGCCAGATCGAACTGCCGTTGAGCCGCGGCGAGATGGCCGATCTGCTGGGTCTGACCATCGAGACGGTGAGCCGCCAGATGACGCGGCTGAAGGCGGCCGGGGTGATCGGCCTGCCGGGCGGGCGGCGCGTGCTGATCCAGGATCCGCACGCGCTGGCCGAAGCGGCCGAGGATCATGTCTGAGGGGAGGATGGTGAAATGACCACGATTTTGCTGCATATCGAAGGCGATGAAGGCCAGGCGTCGCGGCTGGCGGCGGCCTGTGATCTGGCGCGGGCGTGCGGCGGGCATCTCGTGTGCCTGTCGGTGATGCCCTATGCCGCCTATGCCCTGGGCGATCCGGCCATGGGGGCCTTTCCGGTGACCACCCTGATCGATGCGGTGGAAGCCCGCCGCCGCGAAGAACGGGTGGCGGTGGAGGCGCGGCTGGCGCGCGAGGCCGTCAGCTGGGAATGGCAGGCCGCCGATGGCGACAGCGCCGACCGGCTGGTGGAATTTGCCCGGCTGGCCGATGTGGTGGTGATGAGCGCCGGGCCCTTTGGCCGCGCCGCCGGGCTGCGGCTGGGCATCACCGGCGATGTGGCGGTGCGGTCGCCGGCCCCGGTGCTGGCGGTGCCGGAGGCGATGACGCGGCTGGATATCGCCGGCCCGGCGCTGCTGTGCTGGGATGGCGGGCAGGAAGCGGCGCGCACGCTGCGCCAGGCCGTGCCGCTGCTGCGGCTGGCCAGCGCGGTGACGCTGCTGACCGTTTCGGAAAAGGACAGCCCGTTCCCGGCGCGGGCGGCGGCGGCCTATCTGGCGCGGCACGGCCTGTCGGTGGATGTGCTGGAACGCGATGGCGGCGGCGCCAGCGTGGAACAGGTGATCCGCAGCGTGGCCGTGGAACGCGGCGCGACCTGGATCGTGCAGGGCGCCTATGGCCACAGCCGGGTGCGCGAACTGCTGTTTGGCGGGGTGACGCGCGGCCTGCTGGCCGATGCGCCGCTGCCGATCCTGTTGGGCCATTGATCTGGATCAAGGCCGGGGCGGCTCGCGCCATGGCAGCGTGGGCCAGCCAATCGGGGCTGGCACAGGAGAGACGGCCATGAAGTTCGAATTTCGCGATGAAACCACGAATCTGCCGGCGGCAACCACACAGTCAACACCTGTCCAAGACGTAAGACGTCTGGAATTTGATATTCCAAACAGGGTGTTGGCCCAATTGATCGGGGCCGGGGCCGGCTACCTTGCGGTAATGTATATTGTGTTTCGGGAAGGGCAGGGTCTTGGTCTGATCTTCGCCGTGTTTGGTTTGGTGCTGGTATCATATTTTGGCCTGCCGTGGCTGATGCAACGGCAATCGGGCCGCAAAGCGGATGATCCGCCGCGTCGGGGGGCGTGGGGCATCGATACCGCCAGCGGTTATCTTTCGGGCCGGGCGGCCTGGGCCCAGATCATGACCGTGCCGTGCCTGATGCTGTTGTGGGCGGTGGTTGTCGGCTTCATCCGCTGACGATTGCCGGCCCGGCACGAAACGGCAAACAGGTTGGTTGCGCTGCGGCCTCCCCCCGTCTCCCACCCATCCTCCGGGGGGATGTTCGGCAGATGCAACCAACGGGAAGCCGTCGTGCCGGGCAGGCGCGGCGGCTTCCCTCTGTCTGGGGTGCAGCGTTTGATCGTCAGGGCTTGATCGTCAGGCCGCCTGTGCCAGCCGCCACAGTTTTTCCGGCGTGGCCGGCATCTCCAGCTGCTGGCCGCCCAGTGCATCGATGATGGCGTTGATCACCGATGGCATGGCGCCGATGGTGCCGGCCTCGCCGCAGCCCTTCACGCCCAGCGGGTTGGTGGGCGATGGCGTGTTCAGCGTTTCGAAGGTGACGGCGGGCGGCATCTGATCGGCACGCGGGATGCCATAATCCATGAAGCTGCCGGTGAGCAGCTGGCCGGCGTCATCATAGACGATGTTTTCCAGCACCGCCTGGCCCAGCCCTTGCGCGATGCCGCCGTGGATCTGGCCTTCGACCAGCATCGGGTTCACCAGCACGCCAAAATCATCAACCAGGGCATAGCGGGTGACTTCGATGGTGCCGGTGTCGGGATCCAGCGCCACCTCGGCGATGTGGCAGCCGTTGGGGAAGGTGGGGGCGGGTTTGCCCTCCCGTGTCTGATAGCGGCTGCGGCCATCCAGCGCGCCGGGATGGCGGCTGGCCAGTTCGGCCCAGCTCAGCGTGGCGTTGCTGCCGCGCGCCCGGAACAGGCCATCGGCATAATCGACCTCGCCGCCCAGATCGGCGGCGGCCAGCGCGGTGCCGCGGGCGATCATGTCATCCGCGCCCTGCAGCACGGCGCCGCCGCCAAAGGCCATCGACCGCGAACCGCCGGTGCCGCCGCCGGCATTCATGCGATCCGTATCGCCCTGCACGATGGCAATCTGCGCCATCGGCACGCCCAGCCGGGCGGCCAGCACCTGGGCATAGACGGTTTCATGGCCCTGGCCGTTGGATTGGGTGCCCACCGCCATTTCGATGTGGCCGGTGGCGGCCACGCGCACATCGGCATGTTCCTCGGTGCCGCCGCCGCCGGCGATTTCGACATAATAGGCCATGCCGCGGCCCAGCCGCAGCCCACGGGCGGCAGCGGCGGCCTTGCGGGCGGCAAAGCCATCCCAATCGGCCACCTGCCTGGCGCGGTCCAGCACGGCGGGGAAATTGCCGATGTCGAACGTGAGGCCCAGGCCGTTGGCATGCGGCAGTTCGGCGGGCGTGAGCAGGTTGCGGGCGCGGATCTCATCCACCCCCAGGCCAAGTTCGCGCGCGGCGGCTTCGATCAGCCGTTCCATGACATAGGCCGATTCCGGCCGGCCGGCGCCGCGATAGGCATCCACCGGCGTGGTGTTGGTGACAATGCCGTGCACCAGATTGTGGATGGCCGGGATGCGATAGACGCCGCCCATGATGCGGCCCCCGGCCATGGTCTGGATCGCCGGGCCGAACTGCGCCTGATAGGCGCCCAGATCCGACCAGGTTTCCACCTGCAAGGCCAGGATGCGGCCCTGCGCATCCAGCGCCAGCGCCGCCTCGCTGGCCATGGCCCGGCCGTGCGTATCGGTCTGGAAGGCGTCGCTGCGCTCCCCCGTCCATTTCACCGGGCGGCCCAGGGCGCGGGCGGCGTGGAGCACCAGCGCATATTCGGGGTAGAGGAAGCTTTTCATGCCAAAGCCGCCACCAACATCGTGGGTGACCACTCGCACCTGGTCTTCGGGCACCTTCAATATCACCTTGGCCAGTTCGCGGCGCATCGAAATCACGCCCTGGCTGCCGGTGGTGAGGGTGAAGCCGGCATCGCCGGCATATTCGCCCAAAGCCGCGCGCACCTCCATCGATGTGGGGGCGATGCGGTTCTGGATGATGCGCAGCCTTGTCACATGCGCGGCGCCGGCCAGCGCTTCGGCCACGGCATCGGCATTGCCCACCTGCCAATCGAACAGGCTGTTGCTGCCGGCCTGCGGCCAGATCAGCGGCGCGCCGGGCGCGATGGCGGCATCGATGCTGGCCACCGCCGGCAGTTCGGCATAATCCACCCAAATGGCTTCGGCCCCGGCGCGGGCGGCCTCGCGGGTTTCGGCCACCACAAAGGCCACGCCATCGCCCACGAAGCGGACCCGATCGGCGGCCAGCAGGGTGCGCGGGGTCTTCACATCGCCCGACAAGGGCACCAGGCAGGGGATGGGGCCATAGCCGGCGATATCGGCGTGGGTATAGACGGCGACCACGCCCGGCACTTCCAGCGCGGCCGAAACATCGATGGCGGTGATTTCGGCATGGGCGTGTGGGCTGCGCAGGGTGGTGCCATACAACATGCCCGGCCGCGCCATGTCGTCGGTATACCGGCCCTGGCCGGTGAGCAGGCGGGCGTCTTCCACGCGCACGGTGGATTGTCCGGTGCCGAACTTCATGGGGCAAACTCCTCAAGGCAGGCGCGCAGGCCGGCGTGATAATCGGGATATTGCAGGCAATAGCCAAGCTGCCTTTTCATGCGGCCATTGGCCACCCGCCGGCATTCGCCGTAAAAGGCCCGGCCCATGGCCGAAAGATTGGCCTGATCCAGCGGCAGCAACGGCGATGGTTCCAGGCCCAGCAGGCGGGCGGCGGCGGCGGTGACGGCCTCGCCGGGGGCGGGCAGATCATCGGCGATGTTGAACAGGCCAGCCGGCCCGCCGGCCATGCTGGCCAGCACGGCACCGGCAATATCATCCACATGGATGCGGCTGAAGACATGGCCGGGCAAATCGATGCGCGCCACCGGCCCGGCGCGCAGCCGGTCGATGGCCGAACGGCCGGGGCCATAGATGCCGGGCAGGCGAAACACGCGCGATTGCGGGTGCAGCGCTTCCCAGGCGGCATCGGCGGCCAGGCGGCCATCGCGGCGGCCGTTGCGGGGGGCGGTTTCGTCCACCCAGGCCCCGCCGGCATCGCCATAGACGCCGGTGGACGAAAGATAGCCCACCCAGCGCGCCGGCGCGGCGGCCAGCGCCGCCCCATGCGCGGCCAGCACCGGATCGCTGCCATCAACGGCGGGCGGCACCGAAGACAGGATGTGCGTGGCGCTGGCGATGATGCCCGGCAATTGCGGGCTGTCCAGCGTGAGCACGCCCGGCCCGGGGCGGGAGCGCACGGCGGTGATGGCAAAGCCGCCCTTGCGCGCCGCATCGGCAATGCGCGCCGCGCTGTAGCCAAAGCCAAGGATGAGCAGGTGCATGGCGGCCGTTGTAGCGGCCGCCGACAGCGGCGGCTAGTGAATGTCGGCCTCATCCACATGCTCCGCCTTCCAGCGCATGGCCGTGGCTACACGGGTGTGGCCGCTGGGGTGATCGAAGAAGATGATCTCCTCCCAATGGCCCGGCTCGATCTTGCGATACTGCGACAGCTTCATGGCGATGCGGGCAAAGCCATCGGGCGCGCGGGCGGCGTTGAGGCCGAACATGTCGGCTTCCTGCTCGTTGATCCGAACCAGGCTGTTGCCGATCGGCGTCGCCAGCACCGACATGGCGGCAAAGATCATCACCAGCACCGGCAGGCAGGCCGGATCGGCCATGCCGCTGATGCCCCAACGCGCGCCGAAACGCGCCAGCAGCAGCGGCCCGACAACCCCAATGATGCCAAAGCTCAAGGCGGTCAACACGGCGAACGCCAGCAGCAGTTTCCAGATGTGATTGAGCACATAATGGCCCAGTTCATGCGCCATCACCGATCTGATCTCGTGCAGATCCTGCTTCATCAGATTGTCGTTCAGCGCGATGCGGGTGGTATTGAACAGGCCGGCGACATTGGCCGAAATCCGATCCGATTGCTTGCTGGCGTCAACCAGATAGACATTGTCGGCCGGCACGCCATTGGCCCGCGCCATCTTCAGCACCTCGGTCTTCACCGGGCCATCGGGCAGCGGCGTGTAATCGTTGAACAAGGGATCAAGATAGACCGGCGCCAGCGTGATCGTCGTCACCAGCACGGCGATGGTGAGCGCGGTGCCGCCAATCCACCAGCCGCGCGGAAAGCGGCGGATGACGGCGTGGACGCCCATCCACAGGATCGCCGCAATCAGCGTGTTGGCCGCGATGACGATCAACTGTTCGCCGCCCCATTCGCCAAAGCCCTGATTGGACAGGCCGTAGGCGTGCTCGCGGAAATATTCCACGTAGATGGTATAGGGTGCCGTGATCAGCGTGACGATCAACAGATAGGGCACGGCAAACAGCAGCGCCGCCAGCATCGGCCCGGCCCCCCACTTGCCTGAAACACCCCGCGCCCATGTCGACAGGCGCGCCGCCCAGCCCAGATGCAGCACGATCAGATTGGCGATCACGGTGACAAGGAAATCCCACAATATCAGCCAGTAACCGCCTTCGAAATAGGCGTCGGATTTCGCGCGCGCCGCGCCCTTCAGCGTGGCCATATAGGCCTGGGTGGCCAGTTCCGGATCAAATGCCATACAAACTCCTGCTGCACGGCCGTATTGCATGAACAATACAGCAGGGCAAGCCGGCACCGCTTGGCCGCGATGCCCAGCCTATTGACAGCTTGTCGCCCCGCCGGCCCGTGCCACGATGTCGCCATGCTGAGCCGGGCCGATGATTATCCCATCCACCAGACGCCGGAACCGATCGCGGTGGCGGGGACCGACCGCAATTTCTACGATCGCTATTTCTTTTCGGCGCAGGCCCCCGATGGCAGCGCCGTCATCGCCGTGGCGCTGGGCGTCTATCCGCACCTGAACATCATCGATTGCGCGGTGAGTGTGCTGCACGCCGGGCAGCAGCACAGCCTGTTCGCCAGCCGCGTGCTGGGCGGCGAGCGCATGGATCTGCGCGTCGGCCCGGTCTGCCTGGTGGTGGAGGAACCGCTGCACAGGCTGCGGCTGACCATCGCTCCCAACGAAACCGGCATCAGCGGGGAGATGGTCTTCACCGGCCGCGCCGCCCCCATCCTGGAACCGCGCTTCATCCGCCGCAACGGCACCCGCACCCTGATGGACGTGACGCGGATGACGCAAGGGGGGCAATGGCAGGGCCGCATCCTGGCGGCCGGGCACAGCCATGATCTGGCCGGCTGGCGCGGCACCCGCGATCGCAGCTGGGGCGTGCGGCCGATCGGTGCGCCCGAAGCCCAGGCGGTGCAGCCGCCCACCCCGCCGCAATTCTTCTGGCTGTGGACACCGACTGCCTTTGATGAATGGCACCTGTTCTTCCACACCAATGATGATGAACATGGCCGGCCGTGGAACCGCGCCGGCGTGCTGGTGCGGGTGAAGGATGGCGCGCACTTTCCGCTGGATGATGCCCGCATGGGCCTGGCCTTCCGCCCCGGCAGCCGCCAGGCGCAGGCCGCCCGGCTGGAAGCGCGCCTGCCCGATGGCCGGCCGGTGAGCGTGGATTTCATCATCGGCGCCAATTTCATGATGCGCGGGCTGGGCTATGGCCACCCGCTGCGCGGCCACGGCATGTTCCAGGGGGCCGATGCGCTGGCGCACGAGATGATCGATCTGGCAAGCATCGATCCGGCCAATCCGGCCAACGCCCATGTCCAGGGCCTGGCCACGGCCAGCCTGTCCATCGCCGGGGCCGCCCCGGTGCCGGGGCGCGGCCTGTTCGAGCAGCTGGCCATCGGCAGCCATGCGCCGTCGGGCTTTGCGGGGCTGTTCGATCTTGCCGGCTGAGGCGCTGGCCCGTTTCCTGTCCGGCCACTGGGGCGAGCCGGTGTCGATAGCGGGGCTGAAGCGCTTTCACGGCGGTTCGGCGCGGCAGACCTATCGCTTTGACGCCACCGGCGCGTCGGGCCGGCGCGAGGCGCTGGTGCTGCGCCGCGATCCGCCGTCCAGCCTGATCGAGACCGATCGCTGGCGCGAGTATCGCGCCATCCAGGGCTTTGCCGGCAGCGCCGTGCCGGTGCCCGAACCGCTATTCTGCGACGCCGGGCCGGGCAGTTTCGAATCGCCCGGTTTCCTGATGCGCGAAGTGGCGGGCGGGCAGGCGGCCGGGCTGCTGGATCCCCAGGCCTATGGCGAACATGGCGCTGCGGTTGGCCAGCAGTTCTTCACCGCGCTGGGCCACATCCATGCCGCCGATCCCGCCAGTGCCGGCCTGGCTGCGCCGGCCGGGCATCCGGCGCTGGCGCGGCTGGCGCACTGGCAGGCGGCGTTTGCGGCCGATCAGTTCCGCCCCGAACCGGTGCTGGATGCGGCCATGGCCTGGCTGGCGGCCAACCCGCCGCCACCGCCGCCGCGCATCAGCATCGTGCACGGCGATTATCGATCGGGCAATTTCCTGCACGATGGCGCCGGGCGGCTGCTGGCCATCCTGGATTGGGAAATGGTGCATGCCGGCGATGCGCACGAGGATCTGGCCTGGGCCTGCGATCCCTTGTGGTCGCATTTTTCCGGGCTGGCCGGCGGCATGCTGCCGCTGGCCGCTGCGGTGGCGGCGTGGGAAGCGGCATCGGGACTGGCCCTGAACCCCCAGGCCTGGGCGTGGTGGCGGATCATGGCGCAGGTGCAGGGGCTGGTGATCTGGATCAGCGCCGCGCGCGAGATCATCGATGGCCGCAGCCATGATCCGGTGCTGATGTTTGCCGGCACCATCCCCTATCGCTTCCACAGCCTCACCCTGGCCCGCGCGCTGGAGGGGCTGTGAGCCTGCCGCTGCCTGTGCTGATCAACGCCGTGGCCACCGCGCTGGCGGGGGAGGTGGCCCCGGCCTTGCAGCAGCTGGGCCAGCCGGCCGCGCCCGATGCCAATTATGCCGGCGGCACGGCGGCCACCGCCGCGATGATCCTGATGCTGGCCGCGGCGCAAGCCGCGCATGGGCCGGCGCGCGAGGACGCCGCCATCGCCGCCGCCCGGCCGCTGCTGGGCGATGCGGCGGCCAGCCGCGATGCCCGCCACGCCGCGTTGGGCGCCGCGCTCGCCACCGGCGACCGCGCCGCGCTGGCGCTGCTGATCGCCGAGGCCGAGGCCGCCTATCTGGCGCTGGGCCTGCCAGCGCCAGTGCCGGTGGACTGAGCGAATTCACTTTCCCTGCGCCGATTGCTGACGCACCATCAGGCCATGGCCGATTCCCGTTCCACTCCGCAGCTGGCTGCCGTGCGCCTGGCCGATTATCGGCCGCCCGACTGGCTGGTGCCCGATATCGCGCTGGATTTCCGGCTGGATGCCACCCGCACCATCGTTAAGGCGCGGCTGCAGGTGCGCCGCAATGGCCGGCATGACCGGCCACTGGTGCTGGATGGCCATGGCCTGGAAACCCGCATCATCATGCTGAACGGCAAGGGTTGTGCCTGCTGGCCCAATGGCGACACGCTGACCATCCCGATCGACGGTGATGAGGCGGTGTTTGAAACCGAGGTGGTGATCCATCCCCAGCGCAACACCCGGCTGATGGGCCTTTATGCCAGCCAGGGCCGGCTGGTCACCCAGTGCGAGGCCGAAGGCTTCCGGTCCATCACCTGGTTCCCGGATCGGCCCGACATATTGTCGCGCTACACGGTGCGGCTGGATGCGGACAAGGCGCATTATCCGGTGCTGCTGTCGAACGGCGATCGCGGCGCCGCGCGCGATCTGCCCGGCGGCCGGCACGAGATCATCTGGACCGATCCCTGGCCCAAGCCTTCCTATCTGTTCGCGCTGGTCGCCGGGCAGCTTTCGGCGCTGACCGATGAATTCGTCACCTGCGGCGGCCGGCGGGTGCGCCTGGCGATCTGGACGGCGGCCGAAGACGTGCCGCGCTGCGCCCATGCCATGGCGGCGCTGAAGGCCAGCATGGAATTTGATGAACGCGTCTATGGCCGCGAATATGATCTGGACGAGTTCAACATCGTGGCGGTGGCCGATTTCAACGCCGGCGCGATGGAGAACAAGGGCCTCAACATCTTCAACAGCAAATATATCCTGGCCGACAGCGAAACCGCCACCGACATGGATTTCGATGCGGTGGCCGGCGTGGTGGCGCATGAATATTTCCACAACTGGACGGGCAATCGCGTCACCTGCCGGGACTGGTTCCAATTGTCGCTGAAGGAAGGGCTGACCGTGTTTCGCGATCAGCAGTTCAGCGCCGATCAGGGCAGCGCCGCCGTGCGCCGCATCGATGATGTGCGCAGTTTGCGCGCCGTGCAGTTTCCCGAAGACGCCGGGCCGCTGGCCCATCCGATCCGCCCGGATCATTATGTGGAAATCGCCAATTTCTACACCGCCACCATCTACAACAAGGGGGCGGAGGTGATCCGCATGCTGCACGCCCTGCTGGGCGAGGCGGGCTTTCGCCGCGGCACCGATCTCTATTTCGACCGGCATGACGGCCAGGCCGTGACCTGCGAGGACTGGCTGGCGGCGATGGAGGCCGCCAATGGCGTTGATCTCGCGCAGTTCCGCCGCTGGTATGAACAGGCCGGCACCCCGCGCGTGGCCGTCAGCCTGTCGCAGCAGGGCGGCCGCGCCGAACTGGTGCTGCGCCAGAGCGTGCCGGCCACGCCGGGCCAGAGCGACAAGCAGCCGATGCACATGCCGTTCCGCCTGGCCCTGATCGGCCGCACCAGCGGCCGCCGCATCGGGCCGGAACAGGTGGTGGAACTGCGCGAGGGCGTGACGCACCTGACCTTTGCCGATCTGCCCGAACCGGTGCTGCCCAGCCTGAACCGCGGTTTTTCGGCCCCCGTGGTGGTGGATGCCGATACGGCGCGCGCCGATCTGGCCTTTCTGGCCGCGCATGATGATGATCCCTTCGCCCGGTGGGAGGCGTTCCAGCAGCTGGCGCTTTCGGTGCTGGGCGGTGATGATGATCCGGCGCCGCTGGTGGCCGCCGTCAAGGGCACGCTGGCCGATCCTGGCCTGGATGCCGCCTTCAAGGGCGAGGCAGTGCTGCTGCCCACCGAAAGCTTCATCGGCGATGCGGCGGCAGTGGTGGATGTGGAGGCGATCCACCGCCGCCGCGAGGCCGCGCGCCTGGCCATCGCCACCGGGCTGGAGCCGCTGTGGTGGGCAGCGTACCAGCGCGAACGCGCCGCGCTGGCCGGGCGGGAGACGGATTTGACGCCCGACGCCAAGGGCAGCCGGCGGCTGGCCAATGTGGCGCTGTCCTATCTGGTCACCGCCGGTTCGCAACCGGCCTTCGCCGCGGCCGAGGCGCAATATCACGCCGCCCGCACCATGACCGATCGGCTGGCGGCGATGACGGCGCTGGTGAACAGCCCGGCGCCGGCGCGCGCTGCCGTGCTGGCCGATTTCCACGCCCGCTTTGCCGGCAACAACGACGTGATCGACAAATGGTTCAGCGCCCAGGCGCTGGCCAACCGCCCCGATGTGCTGGCCGATGTGCAGGGCCTGCTGGCCCATCCCGATTTCAGCCCGGCCAACCCCAACCGGCTGCGCAGCCTGGTCGGGGCCTTTGCCGCCAACCAGCGCTGGTTCCACGCCGCCGATGGCGCCGGCTATCGCCTGCTGGCCGATCAGCTGATCGCGGTGGACCGGATCAACCCGCAAAGCGCGGCGCGGCTGGCGGTGCCGCTGGGCCGCTGGCGGCGTTTTGATCCGGCGCGCGGCGCGTTGATGCGGGCCGAGCTGGAACGCATCGTCGCTGCGCCCGGCATGTCCAAGGATGTGCTGGAAATGGCGTCGCGGGCGCTGGTTTGATGGCTGCCATCGGCAAGCAATGGCAGCGGGTTTGATGGCGGCGGCGCTGCCGCTGTTTCACCACCCGGAATACAGCGTCTCCCTGCCGGCCGGGCACCGGTTTCCGATGGACAAATATGCCCTGCTGCCCGCCGCGCTGGCAGCGGCCGGGCAGGCGGTGGCGGTGCTGGTGCCCGAACCCATGCCGGCGCGATGGCTGGCGGCGGTGCATGATCCCGATTATGTGGCGGCCGTGCTGGCCGCCGCCGTGCCGGCGGCCATGGAACGGCGCATCGGCCTGTCCGTCACACCGGCGGTGGCGCGGCGCAGCCTGCGGGTGGCGGGCGGCACCCATGCCGCCGCCTGCCATGCCCTGGCGCACGGCTGGGCCGCCAATGGCGCGGGCGGCAGCCACCATGCCGGGCCGGATGGCGGGGCGGGATTTTGCGTCACCAACGATCTGGCCATTGCCGCCAACCGGCTGGTCGCCGAAGGCGCGGTGGGCCGCATCCTGATCCTGGATCTGGATGTGCACCAGGGCGATGGCACCGCGCTGATCATGGCCGGGCGCGACGACATCATCACCCTTTCCATCCATGCCCAGCGCAATTTCCCGGTGCGCAAGGCGCGATCCCACCATGATGTCGGCCTGGCCGATGGCACCGGCGATGCGGACTATCTGGCGGTGCTGGCCACGGCGCTGGCCGATGCGCTGGCGCAGTGGCGGCCGGGCCTGGTGATGCTGCAGGCCGGGGTTGATCCGCACGCCGATGACCGGCTGGGCCGGCTGGCCCTGAGCGATGCCGGGCTGGCCGCGCGCGATGCGCTGGTGGCGCGGGCCTGCCGGGCGGCCGGGGTGGCGCTGATGGTCACGCTGGGCGGCGGCTATGGCGATCCGGCGCAGGTGGCGGCCCGCCATGCCGCCACGCTGATCGCCGGCTGGCAGGCGTGGGGCGCGGGGGAAATGCCGGCAGCGGCGCGTATCGGGGGGTGATGCGCATGGATGCACCCGCCCCCGGCCCTGCTGCCGCCCCTGCCGCGCCCAGCCTGGCGACAGCGCTGCTGCTGCGCGTGGCGCAGGGCGACCGGGCGGCCTTCACCACGCTGGTGCGCCAGCTGGAACGGCCGGCGCTGGCGCTGGCCTGGCGCACGCTCAAGGATCCGACCGAGGCGCAGGATGCCTGCCAGCAGGCCTTTGCCCGGCTGTGGACGCAGGCGCACCGCTTTGATCCGGCGCGCGGTTCGGCCGATGCCTGGTTCCGCCGCATCCTGATCAACCTGTGCCTGGATCGCCGCCGCGCCATCCGGCCGGTGTTGCCCATCGACGATGCCATCGATCTGGCCGATGCCGGCCCCGATCCCGAAGCCCGGGCCGTTGCCGCCGATCAGCAGCGCCGGCTGGATGCGGCCATGGCCGGGCTCAACCCGCGCCAGCGGCTGGCGCTGGCGCTGTTTCACGGCGATGGCCTGTCGATGGCCGAAATCGCCGATCGCATGGACACCAGCGCCAAGGCGGTCGAGGGATTGCTGGGCCGTGCCCGTAACATGTTGCGAACCCTGATGAACGAAAGTGCCCCGACGTGACGACGCTTTCCCCCGAAACCGCGCTGGACATCATCGCCAGCCACGGCGCCGATCCGGCCCGCTGGCCGGCTGACAGCCGCGCCGGCCTGCTGGCCCTGGCCGGCAGCGATGCCGCGGTGGCGGCGGCGCTCGCCGATGCGCGAAGCCTGGATGCAGCGCTGGCCGATTGGCTGGCCGGCCCGGTGCCGGCGCTGGCCGTGGATGTGGCGGCGATCACCGCCCTGCCGCAGGACCGGGCGCGGCCGGCTGCGGCGCGCTGGCAGCCGGCGGCGCTGGCCGCCAGCCTGGCGCTGGTGCTGGCCGTGGGCGGCTGGCTGGGCCTGAAATCCCTTGTTGGCAGTGAAGCCCCCGTCACTGTCGCTGCTGCCCCGCCGCCGTCGGCCGGGGTGGAGCTGGCCGAGGCCGATGCCGCCTTTGCCTATGTGTTCACGCCGACGGCTACCGAGGAAGACGTGATATGAGCCCCCGATTGATTGCTGTTGCGGCCCTGCTGCTGGCCGGGCCGGCCCTGGCCCAGATGCCGCCGCCGCCGCCCGCTGCCCCCGCCGCGCCGCCGATGGCTGGCGACATGCGCGCCATGCATGGCCGCATGATGGGCCAGCGCATGTTCCCATCGATGAGCGAGGCCGGCCGCGCCGCCATCCGCGAAGCGATGATGGCCGGCGATGATCGCCGCGCCGCCCGCCAGAAGGTGGATGCGGCGCGCGAAAAGCTGCTTGCCGCGCTGGCGGCCGATCGGCTGGACGTGGCCGCGGTGAAGCGGGCGATGGACGAGGAACGCGCCGTCGCCGAAACCAGCCGCAACGCCAAGCAGGCCGCCATGCTGGCCGCCTTCCAGAAATTGAGCGTGGAAGACCGCAAGGCCTTTGCCGCCGACAGCCGCGCCATGAAGGACCGCATGGGCAAGCGCATGGCCGAATGGCGCGATCGCTGGCAGGGCCGGCGCGGCCGCGATGGCGCGCGCGGCGACATGCCGGCCCCGCCGCCTGCCCCGCCGCGCCCCGGCGATGCCGAATGAGGCGCTGAACCTTCCCGATCAGACCGGGGCTGCCCCCTGGCCCCGCCCACCTGGCCCGCCGGTGCCCCCACCGGCGGGCCGTTTTCTGTTCAGGCCCGCCAGCCGGTCTGTCGCGCCACTTCGGCCCACACCAGTTCGCCCAGCCGGGCCGTGACCGGGCCGGGCCGGCCATTGCCGATGCGGTGATCATCAATGGCCACCACCGGCAGGATCGGCGCGGTGGTGGAGGTGAGAAAGGCTTCATCGGCGCCGATCGCTTCGGCCAGGGTGAAGGGGCGTTCCTCCACCACGATCTGCGCTGCGCTGGCCAGCCGGATCAGGCTGTCGCGCGCGATGCCGGGCAGGATGCTGCTGCCCTTGGGGTGGGTGATGATGCGGCCATCGCGCACGATCCAGGCGTTGGTGCTGCTGCCTTCGCGGACCACCTCGCCGGCCAGCAGCCAGGCTTCGAACGCCCCGGCGGTGCGGGCGGCCTGCTTGGCCAGCACATTGCCCAGCAGGCCGGTGGTCTTGATGTCCACCCGGCCCCAGCGATTGTCGGGCGCGGTGATCACCCGGATCCCGGTATCGAGCTGGCGCACGCGCTGGGCAAAATCAAAGCGCCGCACGGTCATCACCACACTTGGCATCACCACGCTGGCCGGTGCCGCATCGGGAAAGGCGTGATCGCGCCGGGCAACGCCGCGGCTGATCTGGATATACAGCAGGCAATCGGCATGGCCATTGGCGGCGATCAGCCGGCGCGCCTGCAGGCCGAACGGGCCATCTTCCATCGGCCAGTGGATCGCCAGTTCGGCCAGATTGCGGCGCAGCCGCACCAGATGCGGCCCCCAATCCAGGATGCGGCCGTTCAGCACGGCGCACACTTCATACACCGCATCGGCAAACTGGGTCCCGCGATCTTCCACATGCAGGCTGGCATCGGCATGGCGCACGATGCGCCCGTTGACATAGGCCAGTTGCGGCATGGTGTTGCAATCCCCGTGACGACGCGTGTTCAGGCGTTTAGCGGCAGGGCATCCCCATTGTCGAGAGGCCGCCCATGTCCCCGCAGCTTGTCTGGTTCCGCAACGATCTGCGCCTGGCCGATCAGGCGGCGCTGTGCGCGGCGGCCGCCGCCGGCCCGGTGCTGGCGCTGTTCGTGCTGGATGATGAAACGCCCGGTGCCTGGCGCATGGGCGCAGCGCAGCGCTGGTGGCTGCACCACAGCCTGGCCGATCTGGGCGGGCGCATCGCGGCGGCCGGCGGCCGGCTGATCCTGCGGCGCGGCCGGGCCGGGCCGATCGTGCGGGCGCTGGCGGCCGAGCAGGCGGCCGATGTGCACGCCATCGTGCATCACGAGCCCTGGGCCGCCGTGCAGGAGCGGGAAGCCGGGCCGCTGCGGCTGCACCACGGCGCCACGCTGGCGCCGCCATCGGGCGTGCTGAGCGGCAGCGGCGGCCGCTATCGAATCTTCACGCCGTGGTGGCGCAAGTTGCAGGAACAATTGCCGCCGCCGCGCCCGCTGCCGGTGCCCGTCGTGCGCTGGGCCGATGCCGCCGCCATTGCCAGCGATGATCTGGCCAGCTGGGGGTTGCGGCCCACCACGCCCGACTGGTCGGGCGGTTTTGGCGAATGGCGGCCCGGCGAAGCGGGGGCAGCGGCGCGGCTGGCGGATTTTGCCGCGCAGGCCGCGGGTTACGAGGGGCAGCGCAACCTGCCGGCGCTGGCCGGCACGGCGCGATTGTCACCGCATCTGGCGTTGGGCGAGGTTTCGCCGGCCACCGCCTGGCATGCCATTGCCGATGCGGTGGGCGCCGATACCGCCGAACCCTGGCTGCGCCAGCTGGGCTGGCGGGATTTTTCCGCCAACATCATCGATCAGTTTCCCGATCATGGCGATGCGCCCAACCGGCCGGCCTTTGCAGCCTTTGCGTTCCGCGATGATCCGGCCGGCTTTGCCGCCTGGTGCCAGGGCCGCACCGGCTATCCGATCGTGGATGCCGGCATGCGGCAATTGTGGGCCACCGGCTGGATGCACAACCGGGTGCGGATGATCACCGCCAGCTTTCTGGTCAAGCATCAGTTGATCGATTGGCGGCTGGGCGAACGCTGGTTCTGGGACACGCTGCTGGATGCCGATTATGGCAACAACGCGCAGGGCTGGCAGTGGGTGATGGGATCGGGCGTCGATTCATCGCCGTTCAACCGCATCTTTGCCCCCGTGGGGCAAAGCGCCAAGTTCGCTGCCGCCGATTATATCCGGCGCTGGGTGCCGGAACTGGCCAGCCTGCCCGATGCGCTGATCCATTCCCCGTGGGAGGCCGGGGTGCGGCGCGGCCGCGCCTATCCGCCGCCGATCATCGGCCATGAAGCGGCCCGCGCCCGCGCACTGGCGGCCTTTGCGCAGATCAAGGCAGGCGGCGACGCAGCAGGAACAACAGGCTGACAATCATCCAGAAGATCGCCAGCGCCGTGGCTTCGGCGCGGGTGGATTGCGCCATCAGCCAGGCAATGGCGGCAAAGGCCACCAGCGCTGCCGGTTTCAGCACGCGCAGTTCGGTCACCGGCCCGGCCAGTTCCATGCCGACTGCCCGCAGCCGCAAGGCCGCGGCACAGCCAATGGCATAGACCGACAGCGCCGCCAGCGTGCCGATCACCAGCAGGGTTTCGAAACGGCCGCTGAGCGCCAGGGCAAAGGCCAGCGCGATGTGGCAGGCGATGGCGTTGCGCGGCACCTGCTGCCCCGGTTCGATCGCGGCCAGCGCGCGCGGCAACAGGCCATCGCGGGCGGCGGCATAGAGGATGCGCGGCGAATTCAGCGCCTCGCCGGTGAGGAATCCGGTGATCGAGATCACCGATCCCACCGCCAGCAGGCTGCCCAGCGCCGGCGACACGCTGGCCAATGCTGCCACCAGCGGGGCCGGTGCGCCGGCCAGCGCCGTGCCGATCAGGCCCTGGGCGGTGATCTGCACCATCACATACAGCGCCACCACCACCGCCAGCGCCATGGCGATGGCGCGCGGGATGGTGCGGGCCGGATCGCGCACCTCGCCCGCCACTGCCAGCCCGCCTTCCATGCCGGTGTAGATGAAGATGGCCAGGATCGCGCCGCGGCCGAAATCGGCGTGGCCGCCGGGCAGGGGGGCCACCAGATTGGCCGGGGTGATGAACCAGATGCCCAGCCCCAGGAACAGCAGCAGCGGCACCAGCTTGGCCACGGTGAACAGGCCCATCACCCGCGCTGCCAGTTCGATGCGCCGGCTGTTGAGCGCAAACAGCAGCAGATAGAGCAGGGCCACGCCGGCCGTGTGGGCCGGCGGGCTGGCCAGCGCCGGCCACAGCCGGGCAATGGCATCGATGGCGGCATTGGCCAGCGCGGCGCTGGCCAATATGTTGGCGGCCCAGGTCAACGCCCCGCACAGCCAGCCCCAATAGGGGCCGAAGGCGGCGGCGCACACGCCATACAGGCCGCCGCTGGCCGGCACCCGCGCAATGGCTTCGGCAAAGCACAACAGGATGCAGCCGATCACCCCGGCCGCCCCCACATAGGCCAGCGGCGCCCAGGCCCCCATGGCCGCGGCAATCTCGCCGGGCAGGGTGAAGATGCCGCCGCCGATAACGACGCCGATCAGATTGGCGGTCATGGCCGAAAGGCCGATGCCGGCCACCAGCCCGCCGCTTGCCTTTGCGTTCGTCATGCCCACCCCTTTCGCCGGCAGGCTAGGGGGTGGGCAGGGGCTTGTCCATCAGGCCAGATCGAACAGCAGCGCTTCGGCCCCATCGGCGGATTGCAGCGCCAGCGTGGTGGCATCCTTCACCGCCAGCCCGTCGCCCTGGCGCAGTTCATGGCCGTCCACGATCAGCGAGCCGCGCGCCACCTGCACCCAGGCATGGCCACGGCTGATGGGGGCGACCAGGCTGCCACCGGCGGCCAGCACGGCGCGGGCGATGCTGGCATCGGCATGGATGGTCACGGCATGATCGGGCGCATCGGGCGCGGCCACCAGGTCCAGCCGGGATTCGCCGTCGGCCACAGCCGGCAATGTCTTCTGCTCATAGCCCGGCGCGATGCCGCGCTGGTTGGGCAGCAGCCAGATCTGCAACAGATGCACGGCGTCGCTGGCGCTGGCGTTGTATTCGCTGTGGCGGATGCCGGTGCCGGCGCTCATCCGCTGCGCCTCGCCGGGGCGGATGATGGCGCCGCTGCCAATGCTGTCCTTGTGTTCCAGCGCGCCATCCAGGATGTAGGTGACGATCTCCATATTGTCGTGGGCGTGGGTGGGGAACCCGCCGCCGCCGGCAATCCGGTCTTCGTTGATCACCCGCAGGGCGCGGAAGCCCATGATCTTCGGATCATAATATTGGCCGAAGGAAAAACTGTGCCTGGCCTGCAGCCAGCCATGATCGGCCTGGCCGCGCTGTTCGGATTTGCGGTGCAGATAGGTGGGCATGTCGGTCTCCTGCGGGAGGGGTTTGCAGCCATATGGGGGCGGTTGGTCCATGCGCCAGATGCAGGGCCGTTGCGGCAGCCCTGCGAAAAACTCATGGCTCAAAAGGGAATGACCTGCCCCTGCCAGTCGATCAGCAGGCCGGATTGCGCCGGCGTGGCGGCATCGATCACGCCGATCAGGTGGCGGGCGCTCTCGTGCGCGCTGAACAGGGTCTTCACGCCCGACTGGAAGGGGCGGGACAGGCCGGTGTCAACCGTACCGGGGTGCAGGGCCAGCAGGATCTGATCGGGGCTGCGCCGCGCCTGTTCGATGGCCATGGTGCGGATCAGCTGATTCAGCGCCGCCTTTGACGCGCGATAACTGTGCCAGCCGCCCAGCCGGTTGTCGGCGATGGAACCGACACGGGCCGACAGCACCGCCAGCACCGTCTTGCGGCCTTTCGGCATGATCGGCAGCAGCCGCGCCGCGATGGTGGCCGGCTGGATGGTGTTGATCGCCAGCAGCTGCGCCAGAGTGGCGGCGTCGAGCTGGCTGTTGGCCTTTTCCGGGGCCAGGCCGGGGCCGTGCAGGACGCCGTTGGTGATGATGGCCAGATCGGGCGGGGCGGGCAGGGCGGTGATGGCCGCGGCGATGCTGGCCGGATCGGCCGGATCAACCCCGGTGCTGCGGCTCCAGCGGGTGACGCGGGCGCCATCGCCTTCCAGCAGATCGGCAAGGGCGCGGCCCAGCCCGCCGCCGGCACCGACGATCAGGGCATGGGGCTGGGCGGCAAAGCTGGACAGCAGGGGCATGGGCCAGCCCTAACCGCCAGCGGCAGCGCCGGGGAGGGCGGTGTTTGGTCGCGCGGGGGCCGATCACTGCCCGCCGTCACCCGCGCCCGGCCTGCCGTCACCCGCGCCCGGCCTGCCGTCACCGGCGCGCAGTGCGCGGTCACCGCGCGGCCCGGATCGGCCACGATCCTGGCCACATCGGGCACGCCTGACCGCCGCCGAATCGGGGATAATGTCACCCAGTCACAGCGTCGGCGCAAATTGAAGCAACCAATTCAGTCGCTTGCAGTCGCGCTGTCCTACACGCCCCAAATATCGGATATTGTTCCGGCTCTTTGAAAACGTCACGCCGCTGCCGGCGTCATTCCTTTTCCATCGTGCATTGCAGCGGATGCTGGTGCTGGCGGGCGAAATCGATGACCTGGTTGACCTTGGTTTCGGCCACTTCATAGGTGAAGATGCCGCACACGCCGACCCCGCGCTGGTGGACGTGCAGCATCACCCGCGTCGCATCCTCGATGCTCATCTTGAAAAAGCGCTGCAGGGTGAGGACGACGAACTCCATCGGCGTGTAATCGTCGTTCAGCATCAGCACCTTGTAGAGGCCGGGCTTGGCGGTTTTCGATTCGGGCTTGGTGGCCAGGCCCACGCCGGTGCCGCCCATGCCGCCAGCATCGCGGCCGCCGCCGGCGTCGCGCTCGTCTTCGCTCATCAGTTCACGGCGCAACGGTGCCATCAAGCCATCCTGGGGGAAATCGGACCAACGCGAATTCATATAACAAAAAGCCCGCCAGAAAAAAGCCCGCCGGGCTCCATGCAAAAAGGGGTGGCGGGCATCGGCCCGCCACCCCCATCTTGTACGGCCAGAGGCCGGCTGGCCTTACTTGGCGGTCCAGCTCGACTTCAGCTTGTCGGTCACGGTGGCGAGCTGGTTCTGCACCGGCTCGGCGATTTCGCCGGCCAGCTTGACCAGGGTTTCGGTCAGCTTGCTGTACTCGGCAACCGCCACGTCCCACTGGGTCTTGGCGAATTCGGTCTGCAGCTGCACCAGCTCGTTGGGGTTCTTGGCGGCGGTCAGGCTCTTCACATGCGCCGTGGTGGCTTCGAACGAGGTCTTCGACACTTCGGTCAGGTGGCCCATGACCTGCTCGACGCCGGCAGCGGCGGCCTTGGCCGACGCGATCAGGGCTTCGACGTTGCCGCGGGTCACGGCGGTCAGCTCTTCCAGCGTCTTCATGCTGGTTTCAACGGCTTCCTTGGACTTGGCCGTGACCTGCTCCATGGCAGCCTTGCCATTGTTGAGCGCGGTTTCAGCGGCGGTGCGAACGGTTTCCTGAGTGGATTCAAATGCGGTGGCCATGGTGGACTCCTTGGTGAAAGCGGCGGTGAACGGGATTACCAGTGTGCTGCGCGTCTTCTTCGGCGCAGCCTCGGCGACCACCGCTTGCTCCGCCGGGATGGCGGGGGAAACAGCAGTCTCGGCAGCAAGGGCTTCGGCGGCCGGCTGGGCCACAGCCTTCTTGGCCGGGCGCCGGGCTTTGGCCGCGGTGGCTGGCTTTTCGGTGGTGGTCTTGGCCGTCATGGCGCGTCTCCGTCCTCTTGCTGCAATGCAACATAAGTCGGACGCAGGCCGGATTCAAGGGTTTTTGTTGCGGTGCAGCAAAAATGTTGCAGCGCACGTCGGGGGCATGAATCAGCCCCAGTGCAAGCCACTGGAATCGCAGCTGAGGCGCTGGCCAGCGCGGCCGGCGGCGGCCAGCAGCATGGCGGCCACGGCACCGCGGTTGCAGCTGGGTGGGGCGCCGGCAAACACCGCGGCCACCGAATCGGGCCAGGTGCAATCGCCATCGGTGCGCACGCCACCGTTGCTGATCGCCAGGCCGCGCAGCCGGTTGAGATCGGCGGTGAGCATGGCGCAGCCGGCGACCAGCGGCGCCATGCCATCAATGGCATCGCCGGCGAACTGCCAATCGATGCGGGCATCGGGCAGGCCCTCGCGCACCAGCTTTTCCAGAGCCTTGGCGGAAAGGGCGCTGTCGGCCGCGCCCAGCGCCAGCCGCACCAGCCGCAGCCGGGCGGACAGGCGGCGGGCGCCGCCGGTGATCAGGCCGTTGATTTCGGGATCGGGGGTATCGTCCTCCAGCAATTCGCTGGCGGTCATCACGCTGGCGATGGGCGTGGCCAGATCATGGCACAGCCAGCGCACCAGAAACTGGGTGGTTTCGCTCATTGCCCCTCGTCTCCATCGCTGCGCGGAGTCAGGCCCAGGGCGATCAGCCGCCCATCGCCATCCTGCGCCAGTTCAAAATCCAGCCGCTGGCCCGGCCGCAGACCATCCAGCCCGGCGGCCATCACCGCCGATATGTGCACAAACACATCGCGCGGCCCCAGATCGGGCGAAATGAAGCCGAACCCCTTCTTCACATCAAACCATTTCACCGCGCCACTGGCCATCAATACAGCTCCACGGCAACGGAATCGAATTGCGCCGGGCCCGGCCCGGTGCTGCGCGCCACCCAGGCAGTGAGCGTGCCGGCGGCCAGGATCACCCAGATCTGGCCATTCTGGCTGGCGCGGGCGGCATCGCGCGCCGATGGTGCGCTGTGGCCATTGGGGTGGCTGTGCCAATGGCCGATCACCTGCTGGCCGGCCCCGCGCGCCTCGCGGTGGGCCGCCAGCAGCGTGGCCGGATCAATTTCGAAACTGCGGGCCGGATCGGCGCTGACATTGCGCGCCGGCACCAGCCGTTCCACCCTGGTGCCGCGCCCCACCAGCAGGCCGCAGATTTCGGCATCCGGGCTGGCCGCCGCCCAGCCGAGCAAATTTTGCCGCACGCTGCTTGATATCTCCAGTTTCATGCCGACATGGCTAGGCCATGGGGGCTGAATTGTCGATAAACATCACCTTGCCGGCCACCGCCGCCGGCCAGCGGCTGGACAAGGCGCTGGCCGATGCGCTGCCCCAATACAGCCGGGAACGGCTGAAGAATCTGGTGCAGGGCGGGCGCCTGCAGGCCGCCGCCGGGGTGATCTGGGATCCGGCCACCAAGATGAAGGGCGGCGAGGCGCTGGCGCTGTGCGTGCCGGCCCCGCGCGCGGCCGACAACGAGCCGCAGGACATTCCGTTGAACATCCCGTTCGAGGATGATCATCTGCTGGTGGTGGACAAGCCGGCCGGGCTGGTGGTGCATCCGGCCGCCGGAAATCTGGATGGCACGCTGGTCAATGCCTTGCTGCACCATTGTGCCGGCCGGCTTTCGGGCATTGGCGGCGTGGCGCGGCCGGGCATCGTCCACCGCATCGACAAGGACACCTCGGGCCTGCTGGTGGTGGCCAAGACCGACAAGGCGCACGAGGGGCTGGCGGCGCAATTTGCCGCCCATGATGTCGATCGCCGCTACACGGCGGTGGTGGGCGGCGTGCCGGTGCCGCCGGCTGGCCGCATCCAGGGCGATCTGGCGCGCAGCAGCGCCAACCGCCAGAAGATGGCGATCGTGAAGGATGGCCGCGGCAAGCATGCCATCACCCATTATCGCACCGTGGCGGCCTTTGCCGGGGCGGCACAGGTGGAATGCCGGCTGGAAACCGGCCGCACCCATCAGATCCGCGTGCACATGGCCTCCATTGGTCATGCCCTGCTGGGCGATGCCGTTTATGGCCGCACCCCCGGCAAGCTCGCACCGCTGTTGCAGGCATTGGGCTTTGCCCGTCAGGCGCTGCATGCCGCCACGCTGGGATTTGTGCATCCGGTGAGCCAAGAAAAGCTTTGTTTCGAAAGCCCCCTGCCGGCCGATATGGTGGCGTTGATCGATGGCCTGTAAGCGGCCGCGTGAGGAGTGACGCGATGAGTTCCAACCTGCCCGCCGTCAAGCAGACGAGCATTCCGGCGCTGGGATCGGAAGCCGGCCTGAACCGTTATCTGGCGGAAATCCGCAAGTTTCCGCTGCTTAGCCCGGATCAGGAATATATGCTGGCCCGGGCCTGGCAGGAACATCAGGATCCGGCCGCCGCCACCAAGCTGGTGACCAGCCATCTGCGCCTGGTGGCGCGCATTGCCATGGGCTATCGCGGCTATGGCCTGCCGGTGAACGAGCTGATTGCCGAAGGCAATATCGGCCTGATGCAGGGCGTGCGCAAATTCGATCCGGAAAAGGGCTTTCGCCTTGCCACCTATGCCATGTGGTGGATCAAGGCCGCCATTCAGGAATATATATTGCGTTCGTGGAGCCTGGTGAAGATCGGCACCACAGCGGCCCAGAAGAAGCTGTTTTTCAACCTGCGGCGCCTGAAGGGCAAGATCGGCGCGGTGGAGGATGGCGATCTGCGCCCCGAACAGGTGGAACAGATCGCCACCACGCTGGGCGTGGCGGAAGACGAAGTGGTGTCGATGAACCGGCGCATGGGCCATGGCGGCGATGCCAGCCTGAACAGCCCGCTGCGCGAAGAGGGCGAGGGCGAGTGGCAGGACTGGCTGGCCGATGATGGCCCGCTGGCCGACGATCTGCTGGCCGACAGCGAGGAACGCGACCAGCGCCACGGCCTGCTGGTGCAGGCCATGGCCAGCCTGAACGAGCGGGAGCGTGACATCCTGACCCAGCGCCGCCTGATCGACGAACCGGAAACGCTGGAGGAGTTGTCGCAACGCTATGGCATCAGCCGCGAACGGGTGCGCCAGATCGAGGTGCGGGCGTTTGAAAAACTGGCCAAGGCCATGCAGCAGGCGGCCAGCGATCAGCGGCTGTTGCTGGAACAGGTGTGAGGCTGCCGCATTGACGGCGGCCCTGCCGCCGCCGCAGATGGGGCCATGATCGGGCGCATCATCAGAACGGTGCTGGGCGGGCTGGCGGGGCTGGCGCTGGGGCTTGTCGTGCTCAGCTTTGGCTGGGTGGTGCTGTATCGTTTCGTGCCGCCGCCGATCACCTGGTTGCAGGCACGCGATGCCATCAACGGCCAGCATGTCGAACGCGAATGGGTGCCGTTGACCGCGATGACCAAGGCGCTGCCGCGCGCGGTGATCGGGGCGGAAGATGCCAACTTCTGCCGCCACAGCGGCTTTGATCTGGATGCGATCCAGGCGGCTGCCAGCGCCAACAGCAGCGGCAAGACACTGCGCGGCGGCTCGACCATCAGCCAGCAGACCGCGAAAAACGCCTTTCTGTGGCCGGAACGATCCTATGTCAGAAAGGGGCTGGAGGCCTATTTCACCTTGTTGATCGAACTGGTGTGGGGCAAGCCGCGCATCATGGAAGTCTATCTGAACATTGTGGAAATGGGCCAGGGCATCTATGGCATGGAGGCGGCCGCCGAACATTATTTCGACACCACCGCCGACAAGCTGAGCGCCCGCCAGGCCGCGCGGCTGGCCGCGATCCTGCCGCAGCCAATAAAGCGCAGCGCGGTCAAGCCATCCCGCAGTGTCAAACGCTATGCCCGCCGCATCGAAAAGCGGGTGAAGCTGGTGCGCGACGAAGGGATTGATTCCTGCCTGTGGCAGTGATCAGCCGGGAACCACCAGATATTTCTGCCCGGTCGCCCGCCGATACCAGCCGGCCACCACCGCCGGTGTCACCATCTCCTCCAGGCTCACGCGGTGGCTGTAGTGGCTGGCGAAGGTGGTGGTCAGTTCATCGGCGACGCGGGCCTTCAGCCGGGCGAAGGTCTCGTTGCCGAACATGCGCATGCGCGGAAACAGCAGCCAGCCGCCCATCGCCCAGGCCATGCCAAAGCCGCGATTGAAGCTGGTGGGCGCCAGATCAAGCCCGCCATAGATATAGACTTGCTTCAATGTTTCAGAGCCATAGCGGCTGTAACCACCGGCCCGCGCGTTGATCGCAGCCTCCATCGCGGTGAGGATCTGGCCGGCCAGCGGCCCGCCGCCGATGGCATCAAAGGCCAGGGTCGCCCCGGTTTCGGTGCAGGCGGCGATCAGCCCGGCCATGAAATCGGGTGCTGTGGAATCAAGCACATATGTGGCCCCAAGCCCCTTGAGCAGCGCCACCTGATCGGCCGAACGCACGATGTTGATCAGTGGCACGCCATCGGCGGCGCAGATCTTCACCAGCATCTGGCCCAGGTTGGATGCGGCGGCCGTGTGGATGATGGCGCCATGGCCTTCGGCGCGCATGGTTTCCACAAAACCCAGCGCTGTCAATGGGTTGACGAAGCAGGACGCGCCCTGTTCGGCGGTCGCGCTTTCGGGCAGCAGCAGCGCCTCGCTGGCCTTGACGACGCGATATTCGGCATAGGTCGCGCCGCCGATGATGGCGCAGCGGCGGCCGATCAGCTGCTCTGCCCCCGCCCCGGCGGCAACGATGGTGCCGGCCCCTTCATTGCCGCACGGCATGGCCTGGCCCAGCCGCGCCGCCATGGCGCGCAGACCGGCGGGCGGCACCGGCGCGCTGATTCCGCCAGCAATTGCCGTGACTTCGCGCATGTCGGCCGCGCCTGTGAGCAGGCCGATGTCAGACGGGTTGATCGGGGCCGCCTCGATCTTCAGCTTGATTTCGCCGGGGCCGGGTTCGGGTTCGGGCACAGTGGCCACCGCCAGGATGAGGGTGCCATCGGCAGTGATGGTCGATTGGATCTGGCGCATGGCTGGTCCTCCTCAGAATTCGGGCAGCTTGAAGCCGGGGGGCAATTGCATGCCGGCGGTCAGCTTGGCCATTTCGGCGCTGCCGGCGGAATCGGCCTTGGTCTTGGCATCGTTGAACGCCGCAACCACCAGATCTTCCAGCATTTCTTTCGAATCGGCCGTCAGCAGCGACGGGTCGATCTCCACCCCGCGCACGGCGCCGCGGGCGGTGGCGCGCACCTTCACCAGGCCGCCGCCTGATGCGCCTTCCACGGTGATATTGTCCAGTTCGGCCTGGGCGCGGGCCATCTGGGCCTGCACATTGCGGGCGGCGTTCATCAGTTCATCAAGGCTGGGCATGGTTCAGGCGCTCCGTGACAGGGGAACCGGGTCTTCGGCATCGGGAAAGGCGGCGCGCAGAGCGGCCACCAACGGATCGGATTTCATCTGTTCGATCAAGGCCTTGCCCTGGGCCAGCTCCTGCTCGCGCAGGGTGGCGCCGCCGCCTTGCGCCTGCCAGTCCAGCTGCCATTTGCGCCCCGTCCAGTCGGCGAGACAGGCGGCGATGGCGGCCTTCACATCGGCCGGCAGGCCGCTGGCGGCCAGGCTGAGCGTGGGCGGCGCATAGGCGATCAGGCGGATTTCATCGTGCAGATAATGCGCCAGCCGGCCTTCACCGCGGTCGCGGAACAGGGCGACCAGCGCGGCATAATCAGGCGGAAACGTGGCAGCAGCAGGGGCGGCGGTGGCCGCACGGGCAGCAGTGGTGGCTGCCGGGCCGGGCGCCGGTGGCGGCACCGCCGCCTCCGGTGGCCGATCCTGCTGCAGCTGCCGCACCAGGCTGCCGGGATCGGGCAGATCGGCGGCGTGGCACAGGCGCAGCAGTGCCATTTCGGCCGCCTGCAACGGCACCGGGGCGGCCTGCACCTCTTCCAGCCCCTTCAGCAGCATCTGCCACAGCAGGGACAGGCGCGGGAAGCCGAGCGCGGCCGCCCAGGTGGCCAGCGCCGCCTGTTCCTCGGCCGAAAGCGCCGGATCGCGGCGCGGGGCCATGCGCTGCCGGGTGACGGCGTGGACCAGATCGAGCAGTTCGCGCAGCAGCTGCACCGGATCCTGCCCCAGATCATAGTGGCGGCCAACGGCGGCCAGCACGCCGGGCACATCGCCGGCCAGCAGCTGGCCGAACAGTTCGCGCACGGCCGATCGATCGGCCAGGCCCAGCATGTCGCGCACGGCGGCCGCGGTGATGGTGTCGCCGCCATGGGCGATGGCCTGATCCAGGATCGACAGGCCATCGCGCACGCTGCCTTCGGCGGCGCGGGCGATGATGGCCAGCGCATCGGGTTCGGCGGCCACGGCTTCGGCATCCAGGATGCGGGCGAAATGGCCCGCCAGCATGTCGGCCGGCACGCGGCGCAGATCAAAGCGCTGGCAGCGCGACAAGATGGTGGCCGGCACCTTGTTCACTTCGGTGGTGGCCATGATGAACTTCACGCCCGGCGGCGGTTCTTCCAGCGTTTTCAACAGCGCGTTGAACGCCGCCTTGGACAGCATGTGGACTTCATCGATGATGTGGATCTTGTAGCGGGCGGAAACCGCAGCATAGCGCACGCCTTCGATGATCTCGCGCACATCATCCACCCCGGTGTTGGAGGCGGCGTCCATTTCCACCACGTCCATGTGCCGGCCGGCCGCAATGGCGGTGCAGGGATCACACTGGCCGCACGGGCTGATGGTGGGGCCGCCCTGGCCATCGGGGCCGATGCAGTTCAGCGCCTTGGCGATGATGCGCGCGGTGCTGGTTTTGCCCACGCCGCGCACCCCGGTGAGCAGCCAGGCCTGCGCCAGCCGGCCGCGCGCAATGGCATTGCCCAGGGTTTGCACCATGGCATCCTGGCCCAGCAGCGCATCGAATCCGGCCGGCCGATATTTGCGCGCCAGCACGCGATAGGCCGGCGCCGGCGCTGCCGCCGGCAGATCAAGGCCGGGAAAGGCCATATCGGATTCGTCTGCCATCAGCGGCGTTGTAGCGGGCGGCAAAGGCGGCGTCACGCGCTGTTGCGCTTCGGATCAGCCCTGGCTGCTCCCTGGCATTGGCCGATGATCCGTCCAGCATCGACGGGCTGGCAGCGCTGGACGTGGCGGCGCGCCTGTTCCGCCAGATCGGCAACCAGCCCGCCGCCGATCATGTGGCGGCGGAACGGGCGCGGTTTGCGGCGCGCGCTGCGCAATCGCCGGCATGAAGCCCGCCCGGTCGTGGCCGCGCTGGATCAGACCAGTTTGCCCGGCCCCGGCGTTTCAGTGGGGCAGGGCGGCAACGGGGCTGGCCTGGCACGCCAAGGGGTGGTTTGATGTTTCATTCGTCTGCGGTGCCGGTGGGGTTGCCGGTGGGTGTCGGCCTGGCGTTCCTGTTGTTCATCGTCATGAAAATGCTGGGCATTCCGGCTGCCGAAGTGGCGGCAGCCGCCAAATTCGTGGGCGGTGTCGCCAATATCGTTGCCGGCGGCACCAAGAATCTGATGCTGCTTGATCCGGCCAGCCTGGTGATGGTGCGGCCGTTGTCGTTCATGCTCACGCTGGGCCTGATCGCGGCCTTTGCCGGCTGAACCGAACTGTGTGAGGTGGGAGCCGGGAACGACCCAGGGCGGGTTCGTTACGGCTGCTTCCTTCCGGACCTGACCGGGTTGGCGAGCGCACTGTCCGCCCGGCTCCCGCCCGGCATATGGCGGCCGACGGCGGGGATTGCAACCCCTGTCACGGCAGCTCCGCCTCAGGGGCCGGGCGCAGTTCCACCAGGAAGGCCGCCACCCTGGGGCCGGCCCAAGAGCTTTCCTGATAGGCGGCGGTGGCGCGCGGGCTGAGGAACAGGGTGCGCCAGGCCGAGGCCGGTTCGGTGGGCAGCTGGCCGGCATCAAGAAAATGGCTGCGCAGCTGCACTGCCAGCGGCTGGCTGCGGCAGTTGACCAGGCGGACATGCACGATCAGGCCGTGGTGGCCGCTGCGCACCGCCTGCACGCCGGCCACCACCAGCCGGCGGCCGAGCCGGCGATCGGTGAACTGCACGCTGTTGAGGCTGATCGGTGCCATCGCGGCCGGCACGCTGGCGTTGAGTGCAGCGCCAGCGGGGGCAGGGGCGGCGCGGGCCTTCCAGGTATCGCAGGTGACAACGCGGTTTTCGGCAGCGGTGGCCGGGTGCGCGGTGGCGGCGAGTGCCAGTGCCAGAGCCGGTGCGGCAGGGATCGGGTTGCGCATCTTGGTGCTGGCTCCGCTGGCCGGTTCACATCTGCATCAGCGCCTCGCGCAGCTGCCGGTTGCGGGCGGCGGTGTCGCGGCGTCTGGCCACGCTGGCCCGCACCCGATCATCATCGCCGCGCACATCGCCGGGCACCAAGGCCGTGCGTGAACGCGCCCAGACGATCCGGCAGCTGGCGTCGCCGCCCTGCATCAGCGCCGCTGGCGGGCTTGGCGGCCGGCCATCGCCGTTGATGAAGCGCACATCCACCGGATCGGCCGCGGCGGCCACCGTGGTGGCCAGCCCCAGCGTTTCCGGCAGCTGATCCCAGTAACGGACATCGGCTTCCGCCCTTGCGGCCGAGGAGAAGAGCGCGAACAGCGCGCCCACCCCGGCCAGCACCGCGCCGGCATTGCTGTTGTCGCGGCCGTTGCCCATCAGGGCAAAGCCGGCGTTGAACGCGGCATTGGCGATGCCGCCGGTGGTGGCCTTGAAACTGGCCTTGCCTTTCAGGATGCCATCGATGGCGCGGCCGCCGCGCGTGGTGGCCTGGAACGCCAGGCTGGACACCGGCTGCGCTGCCACCACCGCCGGCCCGCCGCTGGCCGCAAACTGGAACAGCGCCTGTTGTTCGGGCGGGTTGGCTTCGCGGCGGCGGAACACCAGCTTTTCGCGCAGGGCACCATCCTGCAGCTTGATGGGGCCGGCGCCGGTTTCGGCGACCAGCAGCAGATTGTGATCGCGCGGCGGCATGGTGATGCCCGGCTGCGCCCTGGCGGCGGCAGCGAAATCGGCAGCGCCGTCGCTGCCGCCCATGCAGCGGGTGGACCAGCCGATCAGATAGTTCATCGCGGCGAAATCGGCCTGGAATTCTTCGGATTCCGACACCGAATCCTGGAATTCGGCATTCTTGAAACTGGCGCGGGCGTTGCCATAATCGCCGGCGCGCAGATACAGCAGGCCGCGATAATAATAGGCCATGGCGCGTTCATAGGGCTCGCCCTTGAAATCCTTGTTGGCTTCGCGGGCAAAGGTGCTGCGCGCCCGCGCCGCCAGCCGGTTGTTGCCATACACGCCTTCGATGCGCAGCAGGGCGGCATCGAAGGCCTTTTCGGCGGTGGCGAAATCGCCCAGCTGCATCGCGGCCAGGCCCAGGCGCTGGAAATTCAGCACGGCGTTGCGTTCGCCGCCGGCCCACAGATTGGCCCAATAGGGTTTCAGCCCATCGGGCCGCGTGGCCAGAAAGGCGGCGGTTTCCTCGGGCGTGGGGGCGGACGCCGCCTGGCGCGGGGCCGCCGCCGCCGGCAGCGCCAGCAGCGCGGCGGCCAGCAACAGGGTGGTGCGGGCGGGGATCATGGCACGGTCTGCCGGCCGGGCCGGCCACACTCAGCGGTAGACAATATCGTCGCGCTGGGCGCGCACCACCACAAAGGGCTGGGAGATATAGACGGTTTCGGCATTTTCCATGTCGACCAGTTCGAACACCACCTGGGTGGCGCGCTGGGTCATGCCGTTGTCGTTGTTGCGGGCATCCTGGCTGGTGATGCGGCCGATCAGGCGATAATCGCCGCCGGCCACCGCCTTGGTGAGCCCGCGCGTGCCGACATCGGCCTGGCCCTGGCGCTTGCGATCGCGTTCGTCCAGCACATCCTGGATGGATTCGCGCGACAGGAAGCGCAGCTTGCCCGCAGCGGCGCGCATCAGGTTGGAACGCAGCTGATCGGAAAACAGATCGGTATCCAGCCTCTGGCTGGACTGGTTGCGGATGCGCGCGCCTTCCAGGATGATGCGCGGCGGCACGGCGGTGCCGGTGATATCGGCCCGCTGCATCAGATCGCGCACGATCGTATCGGACATGGCGATGATGTCGCGCATCTCGATGCCGGTGCCGCTGACCGGGCCGGGGGCCATGGGGTTGACATCCACCGCGCCCTGGCCGCGCCGTTGCGCCAGGGCCGGGGTGGCCGCGGTGGCGGCCAGCAGCAGCAGGGTGACGAAGATGCGCATAGGTTGGCCCTTTCCCAAAAGGCGATGATGGGGCGATACGGCGACCGCCTGTGCCCCTTCAAAGCCCAGCCAAGGTGAATTGCGCCTGAATTGGCGCGCTATCGGCTCATGTCCACCACGCCGCGCGGCATCTTCACCTCCAGCCGGGCCATGCCGGGGGGCAGCTTCACCTGGCAGGCCAGCCGGCTCTGGCGGTTGGCGCCGGCGGCGAAATCCAGCATGTCTTCCTCTTCCTCGCTGGGCGGGGGCAGTTGTTCGACATCGCCGCCGACCAGATGGACATGGCAGGTGGAACAGGCCATCGCGCCTTCGCACGTGCCTTCCAGCGGCTGGCCATGGGCCTGGGCCAGATCGAGTAGCCGGTCCCCCGGCTGCGCATCGATCATGGTTTCACGGGTGCCATCGGCGGAAAGGAAACGGATACGGATCATTGCAGTGCAACATCTGCCGTGATCAGCCGCGTTCGGCAAGATGGGTGGCCACCACCGCGTTGATTTGTGCTGCGGCCGCCGCGATTTCGGCCGCGGTGGTGAAACGGCCGAAGCCCAGGCGCAGGCAAGCCTTGGCCTGCCAGTCGGGCAGCCCCAGCGCGGTGAGCACGTGGGAGGCGCGGCCGGTGACGGCGGCACAGGCCGAACCGGACGAGATGGCAAGGCCCGGCAGCCGTTGCAGCAGCGGCACCGCAACGCCCGGAAAATGCAGGTTGAGATTGCCCGGCCAGCGCCGATCAAGGCAGCCGTTGACCATGTGCGGCACGCTGAGCGCCGCCAGCAGCGCATCGCGCAGGGCCAGCGCATGGGCCGTATCATCGGCCATGCGGGCGGCCGCGATGCGCGCCGCCTCGCCCAGGCCCACGATCAGCGCGGTGGGCAGGGTGCCCGACCGCCCGTCTTCCTGGCCGCCGCCGTGCAGCAGCGGCGTGATGCTGGTGAACGGCCGGCGATAGAGCGCGCCCACGCCCTTGGGGCCGTGGATCTTGTGGGCGGTGATGCTCATCAAATCGATGCCCATGGCCGCCACATCCAGCGCCACCTTGCCGAACCCTTGCGCGGCATCGACATGGAACACCGCGCCAACGCTGTGGGCCAGCGCGCCGATGGCGGCCAGCGGCTGCACCACGCCGATTTCGTTGTTCACCGCCATCACCGAAACCAGCGCCACATCCTCGGCCAGCGCGCGTTGCAGATCGCCGGGATCGACCAGGCCATCGGCGCGCACGGGCACGATCGTCAATTGCGCGCCGATGCCGGCCAGATACTGGGCGGTTTCCAGCACCGATGAATGTTCGGTGGCCAGGGTGACGATGCGGCGGCGGCTCTGCCCCGGCGCGGTGAGCAGGCCCTTGATGGCCCAGTTGTTGCTTTCGGTGGCGCCGCTGGTGAAGGCGATGGCTTCGGCCGGGGCGTTGATCAGCGCGGCGACATGCGCGCGCGCGGTCTCCACCGCGGCCTTGGCCGTGTACCCCCAGATGTGCGCGCTGTGCGGATTGCCAAAGCCGGCCACGCCCCAGGGTGCCATGGCATCGGCCACGGCGGGATCGAGCGGGGTGGTGGCACCATAATCAAGATAGATGGGCATGGTCATGGCGGTGATCCCCGGCGGTTGGCCATGGCTTCCCATGCGGCGGCAAATTCGGCCAGATCGGCGTTGCTGGTGGCGGGCGACAGGGAGACGCGGATGGCTTCGCCGGCGGCCGCGCCCAGGCCCATGGCGGCCAGCACATGGCTGGATTTCACCTTGCCCGACGAACAGGCCGCCCCTGCCGAAACCTGAACGCCGGCCAGATCCAGCCTCATCACCTGGGTGGCGGCGGGCACGCCGGGCAGGCCGATGCTGCTGATGTGCGGCAGGCGCGGCGCCGTGGCCCCGTGGATGATCGCCCCGGCCGCGATCAGCCGTTGTTCCAGCGCGGCGCGGCGGGCAGCAACGGCGGCCCAGTCGTGCGGCACCGCCAGCGCGGCGGCCAGCGCGGCGATGCCGGGCAGATTGGGGGTGCCGCCGCGATGGCCGCGTTCCTGGCCGCCACCGCGCTGCACCGGGGCCAGCCGGGCGGAATCGCGCGCGATCAATGCGCCGGTGCCCATGGTGCCGCCCAGCTTGTGGCCCGAAATGGCGATGAAATCGGCCGCATCGGGCCACGCCGCCTTGCCGGCAGACTGCACGCAATCGGCCAGCAGCAACCCGCCATGGCGGTGGGCAAGGGCGGCGATTTCGGCCAGCGGCTGGATCACGCCGGTTTCGTTGTTGCCGGCCTGCACCGCCACCAGCGCCGGGCCGGATTGCAGCAGGCGTTCCAGCGCATCCAGATCGATCAGGCCCGACGGCCGCACCGGGGCGATGCGCGCATCGGCGCGCGCGGCCAGCACGGCGCTGTGTTCGGTGGCGCCGGCGATCAGCGGCAGGCCGCAGCCGTGGATGGCAAGCGCCAGCGCCTCGGTGCCGCCGCTGGTGAAGATGATCTGTTCGGCCGCTGCCCCTGTGGCGGCCGCCACTGCATCGCGGGCCGATTCCAGCAGGCCATGGGCGGCTCTGCCGGCGGCGTGCACGCTGGATGGGTTGCCGGGCAGGGCGGCGGCGGCGCCAAGCGCCGCGATGGCAGCGGGCAGCGCCGGCGTGGTGGCGGCGTGATCAAGATAGATGTGGCTTTTCATTGCAACCGGGCCTTTGCCCACCCTATAGGGCGCAATTCACCCTTTGCGCCAGAATCAGGAACATCATGCCGGAAGTGATCATTGCCGGCCCGGAAGGGCGACTGGAAGGCCGTTACCAGCCGGGCACCGTCCCGCGCGCGCCGGTGGCCATCCTGCTGCAACCGCATCCAGCCCAGGGCACGATGAACCATCCCATCGTGCTTGCCCTGTATCAAAGCTTCGTCAAGCGCGGCTTTGCGACGCTGCGCTTCAATTTTCGCGGTGTGGGGCGCAGCCAGGGCGTGTTCGACAACGGCATTGGCGAGCTATCCGATGCCGCATCGGCGCTCGATTGGTTGCAGCAGTTCAACCCGGAAGCCCAGACCACCTGGGTGGGCGGCTTTTCCTTTGGGGCGTGGATCGGCATGCAGCTTTTGATGCGCCGGCCGGAGATCAAGGGCTTCATCTCGATCGCGCCGCCGGCCAACATGTATGATTTTTCGTTCCTCGCCCCCTGCCCGTCGAGCGGGATCATCGTGGATGGCGAAGCCGATGAAGTGGTGCCAACCGCGGCGGTGCAGAAGCTGGTGGACAAGCTGAAGACGCAGAAGCACATCACCATCCATCACAGCACGATTCCGGGCGCCAACCATTATTTCGCCCAGGAAATGGAGCCGCTGATGGGCGCGGTGGACAGCTATCTGGACATGCGGCTGGCGGGCGGCGGGCGCTAAACCGGCTGGTTCAGGCCAGCCGGCCCCCCGGCATCGGCTGCGGCACGCCCGTTGTTTCCGGCCAGCTGAGCGGTTTGCCATCCAGCACGCGCACCGCCAGCCAGGCAAAGGCTTCGGCCTCCAGCGCGTCGCCGTTCCAGCCAACGGCTTCCACCGCATCGCAGGGCACGCCGCAGCGGCGGCCCAGTTCGGCCATCAGCACCGGGTTCAGCCGGCCGCCGCCAGTGACGAGCAGGCGGCCGATCGGCGGCACATGGCCCAGCGCCAGCCGCACCGTCTCGGCAGTGAAGGCCGTCAGCGTGGCCGCACCATCGCCCAGCGAAAGCCCACGGCAAGCGCCAATATCCCAGGCGTTGCGATCCAGCGATTTGGGCGGTGGGGCATCGAACCACGGATTGTCTGCCAGGGTTTGCAGCACATTGTCGTGAGCCATGCCGCTGGCCGCCACCCGGCCCTCTTCATCATAACTGCGGCCGGTGTGGCTGCGCACCCAGTCATCGATCAGGGCATTGCCCGGCCCGGTATCGAAACTGCCCCAGCGGCCATCGGCGGCAAACCAGGTGAGATTGCCCACCCCGCCCAGATTGAGCACGCCCAAAGGCCGGCCCAGCGCCTCTGATCGCGCCCGGTGATAGCCCGGCGCCAAGGGCGCGCCCTGGCCGCCGGCGGCCACATCGGCGGAACGGAAATCAAAGGCGACGGGCAGGCGCGTTGCGGCCTTCAGGGTGGCGCCGCAGCCGATCTGCCAGGTCCAGCCCCGATCGGGCCGGTGCGCGATGGTCTGGCCGTGAAAGCCGATCACCGCCACCGCGTCCCGCCGTGTGTGGGTGGCGGCCAGCAGCCGGTGCACCGCCATGGCGTGCAGGCCGGTTGATTCCTGTTCGACCGCATCGATCAGCGGATCGCATGCCGGGGCATGCAGTTCCAGCGCCCGGGCCATGGCGGCACGCAGGCGCGGCCGGAAATCCGCCTCGTACGGAAAGAACATGAAGGCGCGTGGCTCCACCTGGCCTTCGCCATCGGTTTCAACCAGGGCGGCATCGATGCCGTCCATCGAAGTGCCGGACATGAGGCCGATGGCAAGACGCATGGTTATGCCGGCAACGCTAGCACAGGTGCGCGCCCGTGCCTATAGCGGGGCGATGCACCGCTTCATCGCCCTGCTGCTGCTGCTTGCCGGCCCGGCCATGGCCAACCCGCCACGGTCGGTTCTGGCCGATCTGGTGGCGGGCACCGATGCGCGCGCGCCGCAACTGGCCGGTGTGATCGGCGTGGTGGCCGACAGGAATCGCATTGTGTGGGCCGAAGCGCATGGGCTCGCCGATATCGCCGCCGCCCGCCCGCTGGCCACCGACAGCGTGGTGCGGGTCGCCTCCATCTCCAAACTGGTGGTGGCGATTGCGGTGTGGCGGCTGGTGGAACAGGGCCGGCTCGACCTTGATCGCGATGTGTCGCTGTATCTGGGCTGGCGGCTGCGGCATCCGCAGTTTCCGGATCGGCCGGTCACGCTGCGGCAATTGCTGTCGCACACCAGCGCCATCGTCGATGGCCCCGGCTATGGCTTTGCGCTGGAAGAACGGCTGGCCGACCGGTTGACCGCGCAGCACTGGGGCCCGGCCGGCCCTGGCGGACGGTTCGACTATGCCAATCTGAATTATGGCATCATCGCCAGCGTGATGGAGGCCGCGTGCCAAGAACGGTTTGACCGGCTGATGACGCGGTTGGTGCTGGCACCCCTGGCCATCGATGGCGGATACAACTGGCAGGGCGCATCCGATGCGGCGGTGGCGCGCGCTGCCGTGCTGTATCGCAAGGGGGCGGATGAAACGCGCTGGCGCGCCGACGCGCCGTGGACACCGCAGGTGGATGATCTGCACGGCCGCCGCGCCGCCTGCCCGGTGCGCAGCAGCGCCGGCTGCGATCTGGCCGCCTATGTGCCCGGCGCCAACGGCACGATCTTTTCGCCGCAGGGCGGCCTGCGCATCACGCTTGTCGATCTGGCCCGCATCGGCCAGCTGCTGCTGCGCGGTGGCGAGGTGGATGGGGTGAGGCTGCTGAAACCGGCCACGGTGCGGGCGATGTTCACGCCGGTGTGGCAGGCGGGCAAGGGCGTGCCCGGCGATGATTATCAGGGCCAGATGCTGTGTTACGGGGCCGGGCCGCACTGCCTGTCGGGCCGGGCCGGTGCGGGCGACCAGCCGGTGAAGGGCGCGCGCTGGTGGGGGCATCTTGGCGAAGCCTATGGCCTGCTGGCCGGGCTGTGGGTGGATCGCGCGCGCGGGCGGGTGATCGCCTATGCCCTGACCGGCAGCGCCGCCGATCCCTTTACCGCGCCGCGGCTGGCGTCCAGCTTCACCTCGGCCGAGGAGATCATCGTGGGCGAACTGGCGAAATGAGCGCGGCCGCGATGGTGTTGCCGCCCGGCCTGTGCCAGTTTTGCGCGCCACACCGGCCAAGGGGAGGACAGACATGATCGGTTACGCACTTTATGGCAGCAACGATCTGCCGCGCAGTTTCGCCTTTTACGATGCGATCTTTGCCAGCGTGGGCATCGGCCGCCTGATGGAATTTCCCACTGGCGCGGTGTGCTGGGGCACCGGCTGGACCGCGCCGATGCTGGGCGTGGGCCCGGCCTATGATGGCCAGCCCGCCACCGCCGGCAATGGCACGATGATCGCCATCGTGCTCGACTCGCGCGCCAGGGTGGATGCCATGCACGCCGCCGCGCTGGCCGCCGGCGCGGTGGACGAAGGCGCGCCCGGCGTGCGCGGCGAGGAAGGCCCGCAGGCCTTTTACGGCGCCTATTTCCGCGATCCCGATGGCAACAAATTGTGCGCCTTCCGGGTGGGGCCGGCCTGAGGCACCCACCCTGACCGATCTGGAGATCATCGAGGCCGAGATGAAGGCCCGCGACCGCGATCGCTGGCTGGCGTGCCTGTATGCGCCCGCCGCCGCGCGGCCCGGCCTGATCGCCCTGATGGCGCTGGATTGTGAACTGGCGCAGCTGGTGGTGACCACCACCGAGCCGATGCTGGGCGAAATCCGCCTGGCCTGGTGGCGCGAACGGCTGGAGGCGCTGGACAGGGGCGAGGTGCCGGCGCAACCGCTGCTGGCGGCGCTGGCCGCCCATGCGCTGCCGCAGCTTTCAGGCACCGACCTGGCCGGGCTGGAAGATCGCTGGATCGACATGCTGGGCCATGATGGCGTGACCGATGCGCATGTGGCCGGCGGCGGCACGCTGTTCGTGCTGGCCGCCCGGCTGCTGGGCGGCGATGCCGGCCATGCCCAGGCACTGGGCCGGGCCTGGGTGCTGGGGGATGCGGTGGCGGCACGCACGCCGGGGCCGCTGCGGCCGCTCAGGGCGCTGGCGGCGCTGGCGCTGCGTGATGCGCAGCGGGCGCGCGCCGGGCAGCCGGTGGAACCGCGCGGCAGCCTGGGCCGGCAGTGGCGCATGGCAAAGGCGGTTGCGTTCGGGCGCTGAGCCGGTCTAGCCTTGCGCCACAGGGTCTGGTGTGCGGGAGCGTGGGTGATGCGCCGGATCCTGGGGTTTGTGGTGGCGTTGGCCGGCCTGCTGGCCGCCGGAGCGATCCTGTGGCGGGCACCGCCCGTCACGCAGCCGGCCGCGGCGCTGGCGGTGGCCGATGCCGATGCCGCCGGCCAGGCCGCCGATGCACCGCCGCCCGATGAGGCCCCTGCCGCACCGATGAGCGCGGCCCAGCGCGAGGCGCGGCGGCTGGCCCGCTATGACAGGGATGATGATGGCGCGGTGAACCGGGCCGAATTTCTGGCCAACCGCCAGAAGGCGTTCGTGAAGGCCGATCGCAACCGCGACGGCCGGCTGGATTTCGAGGAATATGCGGTCGCCACCGCCACCAAATTCACCCGCGCCGACCGCAACGCCGATGGCCGGTTGAGCGCGACGGAATTTGCGACCACGGCGGTGAAGCGCAAGCCGAAGGCCGCCTGCGTGTGCCCGGTGGCGGAAGCGGAGTGAAAATCCTTCCCCAGCGGGGGAGGTGCCCGCAAGGCGCAACGGGGGGCGAGGATCGCGCTTGGCCGCCCCCTCCGCCCTGCGGGCACCTCCCCCAGAGGGGGAGGATTTGCAACGTCAGGCCACGCGCATCCAGTCGGCCAGATCGGCGCGGGCGCGGGCGACCAGGGCGGGCTTGCGCTGATCCTTCTTCGGCGGCGGCGACAGCGGCGGGAACAGGCCGAAGTTGACGTTCATCGGCTGGAATGTATCGGCATTGGCGCCGCCGGTGATGTGTGACAGCAGCGCCCCCAGCGCCGTGGTGGCCGGCGGCGGCACCGGCGCGCGCCCCTGGCGTTCGGCGATGATGAAGCGCGCCGCCATCAGGCCAACGGCGGCGGATTCGACATAGCCCTCGCAGCCGGTGATCTGCCCGGCAAAACGCACATTGGTCATGGCGTTCAGCCGCAGGGTTGCATCCAGCAGGCGCGGCGCGTTGATGAAGGTGTTGCGGTGCAGGCCGCCCAGCCGCGCGAACTGGGCGTTTTCCAGGCCGGGAATGGTGCGCAGCACCCGCACCTGTTCGGCATGTTTCATCTTGGTCTGGAACCCCACCATGTTCCACAGCGTGCCTAGGGCATTGTCCTGCCGCAGTTGCACCACCGCCCAGGCCCGGCGGCCGGTGGCGGGGTTGGTGAGGCCCACCGGCTTCATCGGGCCAAAGCGCGGCGTGTCGCGGCCGCGCTGCGCCATCACCTCGATCGGCATGCAGCCATCGAAATAGGGGGTGTTGGCCTCCCACTCCTTGAAACTGGTCTTTTCGGCGGCCAGCAGCGCATCGATGAAGGCTTCATATTGGGCCTTGTCCATCGGGCAGTTGAGATAGTCTTTCGCTCCGCCCTTGTCCCAGCGGCTCTGGAACCAGGCGGTTTCCAGATTGATCGAATCGAAATGGATCACCGGGGCGATGGCATCGAAAAAGGCCAGCCCGTCCTCGCCGGTGAGGCTGCGGATCGCCTCGGCCAGCGGCGGCGCGGTGAGCGGCCCGGTGGCGATGATCGTGTGGCCCCAATCGGCCGGCGGCAGGCCGGGCACCAGCTCGCGCACGATGCTGACCAGGGGGTGCGCCAGCAGGGCGGCGGTGACACCATCGGAAAACTGGTCGCGATCAACGGCCAGCGCCGATCCGGCCGGCACGCGCGCCGCATCGGCCTGGGCCATGATGATGCTGGAAAGCGCGCGCATTTCCTGGTGGATCAGGCCAACGGCATTGTTGTCGGCATCGTCGCTGCGAAAGCTGTTGGAACAGACGAGTTCGGCCAGGCCATCGGTCTTGTGGGCTTCGGTGGCGTGCGGCCCGCGCATTTCGTGGATGACCACGGGGATGCCGGCGCTGGCCAGCTGCCAGGCGGCTTCGGATCCGGCGAGACCGCCACCAATGATATGCACAGGGTTGATCATTTGCGCGCTATAGGCTTGAAAGGTCAGGCTTCCAAGCGTGTGGCCCGATCTGCCGCAGTGCGGGAAGCGGTTCAAACACCCCGGAAAAATACGAAAGCGCGGCAGAATGTCGCTCTTTGGCCTTCCCATGCCGGAAGGGCGCCGCTATACCCAAGCCGGCCTGTCGCCTTTCGGCGGGCCGTCCAACTGGAAGAGTTTTTATGCACGTGCGGCCAGCCAGCGGCCGGGCCAGACCGGCTTGGCAGGATTGACCCCATGCCGAAACTGACGGTCGATGGAATCGAAGTGGAGGTGCCGGGCGGCGCCACCGTGTTGCAGGCCTGTGAAGCGGCCGGCGCGGAAATTCCGCGCTTTTGCTATCACGAGCGGCTGTCGATTGCCGGCAACTGCCGCATGTGCCTGGTGGAAATGGAAAAATCGCCCAAGCCCGTGGCCAGCTGCGCCATGCCGGCGGCCGATGGCCAGGTGATCCACACCAGATCGGAAAAGGTGAAGAAGGCCCGCGAGGGGGTGATGGAGTTTCTGCTCATCAACCACCCGCTGGATTGCCCGATCTGCGATCAGGGCGGCGAATGCGATCTGCAGGATCAGGCCATGGCCTATGGCCGGGGCGCCAACCGCTATGAGGAGAACAAGCGGGCGGTGACCGAGAAATACATGGGTCCGCTGATCAAGACGGTGATGACCCGCTGCATCCACTGCACCCGCTGCGTGCGCTTTGCCGAGGAAGTGGCCGGCGTGGAGGAGATTGGCGCCATCGGCCGGGGCGAATCGATGCAGATCACCAGCTATCTGGAAAAGGCCGTCACGTCTGAAGTGTCGGGCAATGTGATCGATCTGTGCCCGGTGGGCGCGCTGACGTCCAAGCCTTATGCCTTCCAGGCGCGGCCGTGGGAGCTGAAGAAGACTGATTCGATCGACGTGATGGATGCCATCGGCAGCAACATCGTGGTGGGCAGCCGCGCCGCCGCCGTGCTGCGGGTGACGCCGCGCATCAACGACGAGGTGAACGAGGAGTGGCTGGCCGACAAGAGCCGCTTTGCCATTGATGGCCTGGCGGAGCGCCGGCTCGATAGCCCGTGGGTGCGGGTGGGCGGCAAGCTGCAAAAGGCGACATGGGCCGAAGCCTTTGCTGCCATTGCCGCCGGGCTGAAAGGCCTGTCTGGCGATCAGATTGCCGGCGTGGTGGGCGATCTGTGCGCGGTTGAAGACATGGTGGCGTTCAGGGATCTGCTGGGCCAATTGGGCGCGACGCGGATCGAGTGCCGGCAGGATGGCGCGCTGTTCGATGCGGGCGAACCGGCAGGCTGGCTGTTCGGCACGGGCCTTGCGGCGGCCGAAACCGCCGATGCGATTCTGCTGGTGGGCACCAATCCGCGCCACGAGGCGGCGCTGCTGAACGTGCGGTTGCGCAAGGCGGTGAAGAAGGGCGGGGCCAGGGCCTTTGCCATCGGGCCGGCGGTTGATCTGTCGTTCCCGATCACCCAGTTGGGCGATGATGCGGCGCTGTTGACCAACTTGCCCGCAGCCGTGGTTGACGCCTTTGCCAACGCAAAGCGGCCGATGATCCTGGTGGGCATGGGCGCGCTGAAGACGCCGGGCCTTTATGCGGCGGCGCGCAGCGCGGCGGCACGGCTGAACGTGGTGCGCGATGGCTGGAATGGCTTCAACCTGGTGCACACGGCCGCCGCGCGCGCCGGGGCGCTGCGCCTGGGGCTGGCCGTGGATGGCGGCATCAACGTGCTGTTGGGCGATGCGGGCGTGAAGGCGCTGTTCCTGCTGGGCGCGGATGAAGTGACTGTGCAGAGCGGGCGCTTCACCGTCTATATCGGCACCCACGGCGATCGCGGTGTGGCCCATGCCGATGTGATCCTGCCGGCGGCGGCCTACACCGAAAAGGCCGGCACCTATGTGAACATGGAAGGCCGGGTGCAGCGGGCGCTGAAGGCCACGCAGCCGCCGGGCGACGCGCGGGAGGACTGGACGATCCTGCGCGCCCTGTCCTCCGTGCTGGGCGTGAAGCTGCCCTATGATGATCTGGTCGCCCTGCGGGGGCGCATCGCGGCTGAGTGGCCCGATCTGGGCCGCGATGGCCTGATCGGCCGTGCCGCAGCACTGGCCGATGTGGCCGCAGCGCCGGTGGCAGGGCCGCTCAGCCACGCCTGCAGCAATTACCAGCTGACCAACCCGATCGCGCGGGCCAGCGCCACCATGGCGGCCTGCGTGTCGTCCCTGCTGGCCCCGGACAGCCGGGAGGCGGCGGAATGACCTATACTGGCTGGTTCATCGAACAGTTCGGCGCAGGGCCGGGCTGGTTCCTCGCCAATCTCACCCTGATCCTGGCCATCGCCTTTCCGGTGATGGTGGGCGTGGCGCTGGCGGTCTATGCCGATCGCAAGATCTGGGCGGCGATGCAGATGCGGCGCGGCCCCAACGTGGTTGGCCCGTTCGGCATCTTGCAGACCTTTGCCGATGCGGCGAAGCTGTTCCTGAAGGAAACCATCATCCCGGCCGGCGCCTCCACCGGCGTGTTCCTGCTGGCGCCGATGATCAGCTTCACCCTGGCGCTGGTGGTGTGGGCGGTGATGCCCTTCGATGCCGGGCTGGTGCTGGCCGATCTCAACGTCGGCCTGCTCTACATCTTCGCCGTCTCCTCGATGGGCGTCTATGGCATCATCATGTCGGGCTGGGCGTCCAACTCCAAATATGCGTTTCTGGGCGGCCTGCGCTCGGCCGCGCAGATGGTGAGTTACGAAGTCTCGATGGGTTTCATCCTGGTCGCGGTGATGCTCCATGCCCAGAGCCTCAACCTGTCGGACATCGTGCTGGCACAGAAGGGCAATGTGCTGGGCGTGCTGAACGGCAACATCTTCAATCCGTTGCTGTTCCCGATGGCCATCATGTTCTTCATCACCGCGCTGGCCGAAACCAACCGGCCGCCGTTCGATCTGCCCGAAGCCGAAGCCGAGCTGGTGGCGGGCTACCAGGTCGAATATTCGAGCATGTCCTTCGCGCTCTTCTTCCTGGGCGAATATGCCAACATCCTCTTCATGTGCGCGCTGATCCCTACCCTGTTCATGGGGGGATGGCTGCCGCCGCTCGATCTGCCATTCCTGTATGCCATTCCGGGCTTTGTCTGGTTCCTGGGCAAGATGGGGTTCGTCTTCTTCCTGTTCGCCTGGGTGAAGGCGACCGTGCCGCGTTACCGTTACGACCAGCTGATGCGGCTGGGCTGGAAGGTGTTCCTGCCGCTGTCGCTGTTCTGGGTGGTGGTCGTGTCGGGCTGGCTGATGTTCACCGGGCATTTTGCGGGCGCGCCGGCATGATGCTGCTGATCGCCCTTGCCGCGCAGATGATGGCCACCACGCCGCCGCCGGCGCGCAACCGGGTGGCGGCCACCGGCTTTGCCTGTGATTTCACCCTGCCCGGCGGCGCCGGTTTCACCGTGGCGGGCGTGGTGCCGGCCTTCCTGCCCGGCCGCGATCCCAATGCGCAGCAGGGCATGGCGCTGGCGGTTGCCGGCATGGCCGAACTGGCCGGGCGCGGCAGTGCCAGCGTGGCCAGCGATTCCGGCGGGGAATTTCGCGATTATCAGATCAGCCTGTCGCGCGGGGAGGCGATGTATGTCGCCAATCTCAAGCTGCGCGCCGGTTCGGGGGGCATTGCCTGGATGACCCGCTATGCCCCCACCACGCCGCCCGAAGCCTATCGCTATTTTGCCGCCGGCCATTGCCGGTCCGATTTTGAAGGCAAGCCTGTTCAATGACCGCGCTGCTCCGCTCCGCCAAATCCTTGCTGCTGCTGGAGTTTGTCTCTGGCCTGTGGCTCACCTTGCGCTATGTATTCCGGCCCAAGGCGACGCTGAACTATCCCTATGAAAAGGGCCCGGTGTCTCCGCGCTTCCGTGGCGAGCACGCGCTGCGCCGCTATCCCAATGGCGAGGAACGCTGCATCGCCTGCAAATTGTGCGAAGCCGTGTGCCCGGCGCAGGCCATCACCATCGAGGCCGAACCGCGCGCCGACGGCAGCCGCCGCACCACGCGCTATGACATCGACATGACCAAGTGCATCTATTGCGGCCTGTGCCAGGAAGCCTGCCCTGTGGATGCCATTGTCGAAACGCCGAATTTCGAATTCTCGGTCGAGACCCGCGAAGAGCTGATCTACGACAAGGGCAAATTGCTGGCCAATGGCGAGAAGTGGGAACGCGCCATCGCCAGCAACATCGCTGCCGACGCGGAGTGGCGCTAATGGCCGCCTTTGCCTTCTATCTGTTCGCCGGCCTGCTGCTGTTGAGCGGCCTGATGGTGATCACCGCGCGCAATCCGGTGCACAGCGTGCTGTGGCTGATCCTGGCCTTTTTCAACGCGGCAGGCCTGTTCATCCTGCTGGGGGCCGAATTCCTCGCGATGCTGCTGGTCATCGTCTATGTCGGCGCGGTGGCGGTGCTGTTCCTGTTCGTCGTCATGATGCTGGATATCGATTTCAAGGCCTTGCAGCGCGGGGCCTTGCAGAATCTGCCGCTGGGGCTGTTGGTGTCGGGCGTGATCCTGGCCGAAGTGCTGCTGGTCGCCAGTGGCTGGACGGCGGCGCCCGGCGTGATCGTGCATGAGGCACTGGCCGGCCCGCCGCCGGGCATGACCAACACGCAGTGGATCGGCAGCCAGCTGTATACCCGCTATTTCTTCGTCTTTTCCATGTCGGGCCTGATCCTGCTGGCCGCCATGGTGGGGGCGATCGTGCTGACCCATCGCCGCCGCGTGGGCATCAGGAAGCAGAATATCGCCGCCCAGAATGCGCGCACGCCGGGCGGCACCGTGGCGGTGGGCAAGGCCGGGCTGGGCCAGGGGGTGGAGCTGTGATCGGCCTGTCGCACTATCTCGCCGTGTCGGCGGCGCTGTTCGTGCTGGGCGTGTTCGGGATTTTCCTCAACCGCCGCAACATCATCATCATGTTGATGGCGCTGGAACTGATCCTGTTGTCGGTGAACATCAACCTGGTCGCCTTCTCGGCCTTTCTGCACCAGGTGCATGGCCAGATTTTCGCGATGTTCGTGCTGACCGTGGCAGCCGGTGAGGCCGCCATCGGCCTGGCCATATTGGTGATCCATTTCCGCAACCGGGGCACGGTGGCGGTGGATCAAGCCGATCTGATGAAGGGCTGAGCGTGATCACCCTGCTTGTTTTCCTGCCGTTGTTCACCGCGCTGGTTGCCGGGCTGGGCGGCCGCATCATCGGCCACACCGCGGCCAAGGCCCTCACCACGGGCGGGCTGTTCGTTTCGGCGGCGCTGGCCTGGACGATCTTCATCGGCTTCTGGCTGAACGATGCCGCCGCCTACACCGTGCCGGTGCTGGACTGGATCGAAAGCGGCGGCCTTGTCGTCAACTGGGCGCTCAAGGTCGATACGCTCACCGCGGTCATGCTGGTGGTCGTCACCAGCGTCTCGGCGCTCGTCCACCTCTACAGCTGGGGTTACATGGCCGAAGACCCGTCGCAGAGCCGGTTCTTTGCCTATCTGTCGCTGTTCACCTTTGCCATGCTGATGCTGGTGACGGCCGACAATCTGGTGCAGATGTTCTTCGGCTGGGAAGGCGTGGGCCTGGCCTCCTATCTGCTCATCGGCTTCTGGTACACCAAGCCATCGGCCAATGCGGCGGCGATCAAGGCGTTTGTGGTCAACCGGGTGGGCGATTTCGGTTTTTCGCTGGGTATTTTCGGCACCTTCATGGTGTTTGGCACCGTGTCGCTGGATGCCATCCTGGCCGCCGTGCCGCAGCATTCGGGCCAGACGTTCAGCTTCCTCGGCGCGCCTGTCGATGTGATGACCTGCCTGTGCCTGCTGCTGTTCGTCGGCGCCTGCGGGAAATCGGCGCAACTTGGCCTGCACACCTGGCTGCCGGACGCGATGGAAGGCCCAACCCCGGTTTCGGCCCTGATCCACGCCGCCACCATGGTGACGGCGGGCGTGTTCATGGTGTGCCGCCTGTCCCCCATGTTCGAAGCCAGCCCCACCGCGCAGGCCGTGGTGTGCGTGCTGGGCGCGTGCACGGCGCTGTTCGCCGCCACCGTGGGCATGGTGCAGAACGACATCAAGCGGGTGATCGCCTATTCCACCTGTTCGCAGCTTGGTTACATGTTCTTTGCCGCCGGTGCCGGCGCCTATGGCGCGGCGATGTTCCACCTGTTCACCCACGCCTTCTTCAAGGCGCTGCTGTTTCTGGGCGCAGGTTCGGTCATCCACGCCATGCATCATGAGCAGGACATGCGCTTCTATGGGGCCTTGCGTCGCCACATCCCCATCACCTTCTGGATGATGACGATCGGCACGCTGGCGCTGACCGGCTTCTTCTTCACCGCCGGCTATTATTCCAAGGATGCCATTTTGGAAGCGGCGTTTGCCAGCGGCACGGCCCACGGCAGCTTCGCCTTCTTCGTCGGGGCGCTGGTGGCGGCGCTGACCAGCTTCTATTCCTGGCGGCTGGTGTTCCTGACCTTCTTCGGCAAGCCGCGCTGGGCGGGCAGCGAGCATATCAGCCACGCCGCCCATCATGGGCATGAGGGGGGCGATCATGGCCACGGCGATCATCATGATCATGCACATCATGATGATGGCACGGCCGGCTATCACCCGCATGAAAGCCCGATCACCATGCTGATCCCGCTGTTCGTGCTGGGCGCCGGCGCGCTGCTGGCCGGCTATGTCTGGCATGAGTCCTTTGTGGGCGCCGAAGAGGGGGCCGGCTTCTGGCGCGGCAGTCTGGCGTTTGACACGCATCTGATGCACGCCATGCACGAGGTGCCGGCCTGGGTGGTCTACACGCCGTCGGCCGCCTTCTTCCTGGGCCTGGGCCTGGCCTGGCATGTGTATCTGAACAAGCCGTCGATCCCGATCTGGTGGCAACGCGAAGTGCCGGGCCTCTACCAGTTCCTGTTGCGCAAATGGTATTTCGACGAGCTGTATGATGCGATCTTCGTCAAGCCGTCGCTGTTCCTCGGCCGCCTGTTCTGGACCCGCGGTGATCAGCAGACGATCGACCGTTTTGGCCCCAATGGTGCCGCCGATGTGGTGGTGGCCGGCAGCGGCCTTGCCCGGCGCTTCCAGTCGGGCCTTGTCACCTCTTATGCGCTGGTGATGCTGGTGGGTCTGGCCGCCGCTGCCGCCTGGATGATGCGCTGATGCCGATCCTTTCAATCATGATCCTGTTGCCGGTGGTGGCAGCGCTGGTGGTGGCAACCCTGCCCGGCGGCGATGCCGAGCGCGCCGGCCGCGCCCGCGTGGTGGCGCTGGCCACCACCCTGGTGGAATTTGCGGCCGGCATCTGGCTGTGGCTGAATTTCGATGCCGCCTCGCCCGCCTTCCAGTTTGGCGAACAGCTTGAACTGTTCGCGCCCTATTTCGGCTGGTCGCTGGGGATTGATGGCATCGCGCTGATGCTGATCATGCTTTCGGTGTTCCTGATGCCGCTGTGCGTGCTGGCCAGCTGGGCAGCGGTGAACAAGCGCGTGCCCGAATATATGGCGGCGTTCCTGCTGATGGAATCGCTGATGATCGGCACCTTTGCGGCGCGCGACATCTTCCTCTTCTATCTGTTCTTCGAAGGCGGCCTGATCCCGATGTTCCTGATCATCGGCATCTGGGGCGGCGCGCGGCGCATCTATGCGTCGTACAAATTCTTCCTCTATACGCTGCTGGGATCGGTGCTGATGCTGGTGGCCATGCTGTGGATGGTGGGGCAGGCCGGATCGTCCGATATCGGCGTGCTGGCCCGCACCGATTTCCCGGTGGGCGCGCAATTCTGGCTGTTCCTGGCCTTTTTCGCCTCGTTCGCGGTGAAGATGCCGATGTGGCCGGTGCACACCTGGCTGCCCGATGCGCACGTGGAGGCGCCAACGGCGGGCTCTGTCATCCTGGCCGGCGTGCTGCTGAAACTGGGCGGCTATGGCTTCATCCGCTTTTCGCTGCCGATGTTCCCCGATGCCTCGGCGCAGCTGATCTGGCTGGTGTTCGCCCTGTCGATGGTGGCGGTGGTCTATACCAGCCTGGTGGCGCTGGTGCAGCACGACATGAAGAAGCTGATCGCCTATTCATCGGTTGCCCACATGGCGTTCGTGACCGGCGGGCTGTTCGCGCTGAACACGCAAGGCATCGAAGGCGCGATGCTGCTGATGCTCAGCCACGGCCTGGTGTCGGGCGCGCTGTTCCTGTGCGTCGGCGTGATCTATGATCGGCTGCACACGCGCGAGATCGGCCGTTATGGCGGGCTGGCCGATACCATGCCAAAATATGCGCTGGTGCTGCTGTTCTTCACCATGGCCAGCGTCGGCCTGCCGGCCACCTCGGGCTTTGTGGCGGAATTCCTGGTGCTGCTGGGCCTGTATCAGACCAGCACATGGGCTTGCCTTGTGCTCACCACCGGCATCATCCTGGGCGCCGGCTACATGCTGTGGCTCTATGCCCGCGTCGCCTATGGCAAGGCGGCCGGCGACGACACGCGGGCGATGCCCGATCTGTCGGCCCGCGAAATCGCCATCCTGGCGCCGATCGTCATCGCCACGCTGTGGATGGGCATTTATCCCAAGAGCTTCCAGACGCCGATGAAGCCGGCGATTGCCGCAGTGGTCGCCCGGCTGGACGGCCGCGAACTGGCAACCGTGCCCACGGCCATGACCCTGTCGCCGGCGCTGCCAGCGCTGGCAAGCCCTGCCCACGCCGCAGAGAGCCACCACTGATGCACCCGATCCTTGCCTCCATCGCCATTGCCGGGCCGGAAACCATCCTCACGCTGGGCAGCCTGGCCGCGCTGATGCTGGGCAGCTTCACGCCCCAGCACCGCGCGCTCACCGTCACCAGCCTGTTTGCCGTCGCCATTTTGGCGGTGGCCGGGTTCAGCCTGCTGGATGCGCCGGCCGGGCGCAGCATCGCCTTTGACGGCCTGTATGTCGCCGATGATTTTTCGGCCTTCCTGAAAGTGATCATCCTGGCGGCAGCGGCGGCCAGCGTGCTGCTGGCGCTGCCGTGGCTGGGCGAACGTGGGCCCGACGGGATCAGCTTTGGCCGGTTCGAATATCCGGTGCTGCTGCTGCTGGCCGCGCTGGGCATGGCGATGATGGTCTCGGCCAATGATCTGCTCAGCCTCTATGTCGGGCTCGAACTGGCGGCGCTGCCATCCTATGTGCTGGCGGCCTTTGCCCGCAATGATGCACGCAGTTCCGAAGCCGGCCTGAAATATTTCGTGCTGGGCGCGCTGGCGTCGGGCATGCTGCTTTATGGCGTCACCCTGGTCTATGGCTTTGCCGGTTCCACCCAGCTGGATGTGATTGCCGGGCTGGTGCAGGGCCAGGCCGAACGCTCGATCGGGCTGTTGTTCGGCATCGTCTTCCTGCTTGCCGGCCTGGCCTTCAAGGTATCGGCGGTGCCGTTCCACATGTGGACGCCCGATGTGTATGAAGGCGCGCCCACCCCGGTGGCGGCCTTCTTCTCGGCCGCGCCCAAGGCCGCTGCGCTGGGCCTGATGGCGCGCGTGCTGGTGGTGGCCTTTCCGGGCGCGGTGGCGGCCGATTGGCAGCAGATCATCATGGTCATCGCCATTGCATCGATGGTGCTGGGCGCGGTGGCGGCGGTGGCGCAAACCAATGTCAAGCGCCTGCTGGCCTACAGCTCCATTGCCAACATCGGCTTTGCGCTGGTGGGCCTGGCCCCCGCCAGCCCGGCCGGCATTTCGGCGTTGCTGTTCTATATCAGCGTCTATGTCGCGATGACGCTGGGCAGCTTTCTTGTGGTGCTGCAATTGCGCCGGCCCGATGGCAGCCCGGTGGAGGCCATGGCCGATCTGGCCGGCCTGTCGAAAAGCCAGCCCCGGCTGGCGCTGGCGCTGGCCATCTTCATGTTTTCCCTGGCCGGCATTCCGCCGCTGCTGGGCTTCTGGCCGAAATTCGCGGTGTTCCAGGCCGCCATCGCGTCGGGCCTGCTGGGGCTGGCCATCATCGGCTTTGTCGCGTCGGTGATTGCCGCCTTCTACTATCTGCGCCTGATCAAGATCATGTATTTCGATGAACCGGCATTGGCGCTGGCGTCGTCAGGCAGCCCGGTCAATGGCGCGATGATCGCGGCCTGCGCGATCTTCTGTTCGCCCATCGGCATGCTGGCGATGTCGCCGCTGGCGGTGGCGACGGCACGGGCCGCGGCGGCGCTGTTCCCGGCTTGAGCGCGCCCGGCCTCACCCACCTGGCCGAGGTGGGCTCCACCAACGACTGGTTGCTGGCGCGCGCCGAAACCCTGCCCGATGGCCATTGGGTGGTTGCACAGCGGCAGACCGCCGGGCGCGGCCGGCGCGGCCGGGTGTGGAATGATGGCGCCGGGAATTTCATGGGCTCGGTGCTGGTGAAGGCCGATGGCCCGGTGCAGCAGTTCAGCTTCGTCGCGGCGCTGGCGCTGCATCAGGCGCTGGCGGCGGCAACCGCGCAGCCGGCGCGCTTTGCGCTGAAATGGCCCAATGACGTGCTGCTGGATGGCCGCAAGTGCAGCGGCATCCTGCTGGAACGGCAGGGCAAGGCGCTGGTGATCGGCATGGGGATCAACCTGGCCCGGCACCCGGATGGCACCGAGCGTCCGGCCACCAGCCTGGCCGCCGCTGGCCTGGAGCCTCCCACCCCGGCCGCCCTGCTGGATCGGCTGGCCCCTGGCTTTGCCCGGTGGCGCGCTGTCTGGGCGGATCACGGCTTTGCCCCGATCCGCGCCGCCTGGCTGGAACGCGCCGCTGGCCTGGGCGGCCGCATCGTGGCGCGGCTGGGCGCCGAAAGCCCGGAAGGCGTGTTCGCCGGGCTGGCCGATGATGGCGGCTTGCTGCTGGGCCTGGATGATGGCAGCCAGCGCATCATCCACGCCGGCGAGGTGTTTCAGTTGCAGGGAGAGGGTTGATGCTGCTGGCCATCGATGTGGGCAACACCAACATCGTGTTTGCGCTGTGCGATGGGCCGCAGATCGTCCACCGCTGGCGCATTTCCACCGATGGCCAGCGCACGGCGGATGAATATGCGGTGTGGCTGCACCAGTTGATGGCGCTGGAAGGCGTGACCATGGGGAGCGTGGATGCCGCGATCATTTCCACCGTGGTGCCGCAAACCCTGTTCAACCTGCGTGGCCTGTGCCGCAAATATTTCCGCGTCGAACCCGATGTGGTGGCGCTGGGCGCGCTTGATCTGGGCCTGACCATCGCGCTGCCCAATCCGGCCGAAGTGGGGGCGGATCGGCTGGTGAATGCCGTGGCCGCCCACGCGATCTGGCCGGGCGATCTGATCATCGTCGATTTCGGCACCGCCACCACCTTTGATGTGGTTTCGGCCGATGGTGCCTATCAGGGCGGGGCGATTGCGCCGGGCATCAATCTTTCGATGGATGCGCTGTATCAGGCCGCCGCCAAACTGCCGCGCATCGCGGTGGAGCCGCCGGCCGGCAACGCTGGTGCCATCGGCAAGGGCACGGTGCACGCCATGCAATCGGGGGTGTTCTGGGGTTATGTCGGCCTGATCGAAGGGCTGGTGGCGCGCATCGCCCGCGAATTGCCGGCCGCGCCCACCGTGATCGCCACGGGCGGTCTTGCCACCTTGTTCCAGCGCCACACACCTGCGATAGCCCATGTGGATGGCGATCTGACCATTCGCGGCCTGATCCGGCTTCATCTCCTCAACAAGAAGCAGAATTGAATGACCCCTGGTAACGAGCTGATCTTCCTGCCGCTGGGCGGTTCGGGGGAGATTGGCATGAACGTCAATCTCTATGGTGCCCACGGCAAATGGGTGATGGTCGATCTGGGCATGACCTTTGGCGATCCGCGCTATCCGGGGATCGATGTGGTGCTGCCCGATCTGGCCTTCATCGAGGAGCGCCGCAAGGATCTGCTGGGTATCGTGCTCACCCACGGGCACGAGGATCATATCGGCGCCATCCCCTATCTGGCCGCCGAACTGAAGGTGCCGCTTTATGCCACCCCGTTCACCGCCGGCCTGATCGCGAAAAAGCTGGAGGAGGAGGGGCTGGAGCGCGAGGTCAGGCTGAACATCGTGCCGATGGGCGGCACGCTGCAGCTGGGCCCGTTCGGTTTCACCTATGTCGCGCTGGCCCATTCCATTCCCGAAGGCAATGCGCTGATCATCGATACGCCCTATGGCCGCATCTTCCACACCGGCGACTGGAAGCTGGACGATGCACCGCTGATGGGCAATCCGGCCACCGCGGCCGAACTGACGGCGATTGGCGATTCCGGCATCCTGGCGCTGATCGGCGATTCCACCAACGTGTTCAATCCCGAAGCATCGGGCAGCGAAAGCGATGTGAAGGATGGCCTGATGCGCCTGATCAAGGCGCGCAAATCGGGCCGGGTGCTGGTGACGACCTTTGCCAGCAACGCGGCGCGGCTGGGCACGCTGGGCGCGGTGGCCAGGGCCTGTGGCCGCGAACTGGTGCTGGCCGGGCGCAGCATGGACCGCATCACCCAGGTCGCACGCGCCACCGGCTATCTGAAGGACATGCCCGAATCGATCGATTGGGACACGGCAATGGGCCTGCCCCGCAACAAGGTGCTGATCCTGTGCACCGGCGCGCAAGGCGAACCGCTGGCGGCGCTGAGCCGGATTGCCGAGGGCAGCCACCCCAAGCTGCAGCTGGAAGCCGGCGATCTGGTGGTCTATTCCTCCAAGCAGATCCCCGGCAACGAGCTTTCGATCGGCCGGGTGCAGAATGCACTGGCGGCGCGCGGCATCGATATCGTCACCGAAAGACAGGCGCATGTGCATGTGTCGGGCCACCCCGGCCAGCCGGAGCTGGAGGCCATGTATGAATGGATCCGCCCCGCCATCGCCATTCCCGTGCACGGTGAACGCCGGCACATGGAAGAACATGCCAAGCTGGCCAAGGCCTGCGGCGTTCCCCAGGCCCTGGTGCCGGTGAACGGCAGCGCCATTCGCCTGGCGCCCGATGGGCCGAAATTGCTGGGCCAAGAAAAGGCCGGGCGACTGGTGCTGGATGGCGATGTGATCCTGCCCGCCGATGGGGCGACCATGGTGGAACGGCGGCGGCTGTCGCAGCATGGCCTGATCGTGGTGGCCGTGGTGGTGGGCCGCAATGGCCTGCCCGCCGCCACCCCCAGGGTGAGCGCCCAGGGCGTGCCGGTGGAGGAGGACAAGGAGGATTTCCTGGCCGAATGCGCCGAAGCGGCAGAGAAGGCCGCCGCCAAGGCCGATCTGAAGCGGCCCGACGCCTATGCCGAAGCCATCCGCGTGGCGGTGCGCCGCGTGGCGCGGGACTGGACGGGCAAGAAGCCGGTGACCGAGGTGCAGGTGATCCGCCTGTGAGCCCGCTGCCATGAAGCTGCAATCGGCGCTGGCCATCTATCTGTTGTTCTGGATGCTCACCCTGTTTGCGGTGCTGCCGTTCGGGGTGAAGACGGCCGACGAGGATGGCAGCGAGACGGTGCCCGGCCAGGCGACATCGGCCCCCAGCAACCCGATGCTGTGGAAGAAGATGGCCTGGACCACCGCGATCAGCGCCGTGCTGTTCGGCCTGTTCATGGCCAATTATGTCTATGGCTGGGTGGGCGTGGACGATGTGCCCTTCTGGCGCACGCGCGGGCCCTATGCGCCGGTGAAGGGCTGAGGCAGCTGGAAATCCTCCCCCTCCGGGGGGAGGTGCCCGCAGGGCGGAGGGGGATTCCGGGCGGGGCGTTGAACCCATGTTCTGGCGCAGCGCCAGCCCGTTTTCCTCGCCCACAGCGGGCGGATTTCGTCGGCCGCCGGTCAACCCTGCATCGCCGCCGTCATCCGTTCGAAGAACTCGCCGTCGTCCAGCGTGTCGCTCAATTTGATCCAGCCGTCGTCGCCCAGCCGGCTGCGCATGGCAAGGAAGATTTCGGCATCCGCGCCGCAGCGGGTGCGGAACTGTGTGTTGCGGCCACCCACGATCGCCAGCACGGTGTCGGCCTCAACGGCGGTCGACGTGCCATTGCCGGCGTCGGCAAACATCGCCGCCATGCGCCGGCCATGCGGATAAGGGCTGTCGGCGCGGGGCTGCGGCAGGTGGGCGATGGTCATGTCGGAGGCGATGATTCCCGGTTCGACCAGCGCGACCCGCACGCCGAAGGGCGCCAGTTCCTGCGCCGCCGCTTCGCTGGCGGCTTCCAAGGCAAATTTCGATGCGCCATAAGCGCTCTGGCCAAAGGCCGCCAACTGCCCCGAAATGGACGAGATGTTGATGATCAGGCCATCACGCCGCGCGCGCATGGCCGGCATCACCGCCTTCATGCAGCGCACGGACCCGAGGAAATTGGTGTTCATCACCGCCTGGATCATCGCCATGGATTCATCTTCCAGGGCGTTGATCGAGAGGATCCCAGCGTTGTTGATCAGCACGTCGATGCTGGCCATGCCGGGCCTCGCGAACAGCGCGGCGACCGAGGCATCGTCATCCACGTCCAGTGCAGCGAGGCTGATCGACAGGCCTTCGTGCGCGGCAATGTCGGCCAGATCGCAGCCGCCGGGGTCGCGCATGGTGGCCACCACCGCATGGCCGGCGCGGGCCAGGGTGAGGGTGATTTCGCGGCCAATGCCGCGCCGGGCACCCGTTACCAAGATGCGTGCCATGCCACTCTCCGGATGCCACCGGTCAATTGAAGCGTCCGGCCGCCTGGCTGAGTGCGAGATAGAGTTTGCCCAGCGTGGATGACAACAGCACGGCGCCCAGCGCCTCGCCACCGCGATCGGGAACGATATCGCTCACCAATGCCTCGAACTCGCTCATGAAACGACCGGCTTCGGCGCGGAATTCCTGATCATGGGCAAAATGCCGGACAAATTGCCGGCCGGTGCCATGATCCAGCCCCTGTTCCAGCCGGCGGGCGATGGCGCCGCGATTGCCGGCGGCATAATCAGCCCAGGCCTTGTCATCCAGATCGAAATCCAGCAGCCGCGCCAGATCGACGGCGCTGCCCTGCAAACTGTCGATCAGGCCGCTCGCCCGGCGGCCCAGCGCGTTGCGGGCGCGCACATCGGCGCGGGTTTCCACCGCGGCCACGTGCGATTCCACTTCGGCCAGCGTTGTGGTCAGCGCCAGCACGCGCTGAGCCACGCGTTCGGCGGCGGCCTGGGCCGAATCGCCCGCCTTGCCTTGCAGATCAACCAGTTCGGTGATGCTGGCGCGGATGGGGGCGGCAAAGGCGGCTTCGGCACGGCTGGCGGCCGCCTCGTCCAGCGCCGCTTCGGCTTCGGCCACCACGCCCGCCAGCGCGGTCTTCATCGCGCCGGCGGCGGCCTGCGCCACCTCGCGCACCCGGCCGAAGCTGTCGATCAGATCGGTCGATGTGGTCAGCGCCAGCCGGCTGGTGCCGGCCTCCATCTCGCGCAGCTGATCCTGGGCGCGGGCGATGGCATCGGCCAGTTCGGCGCTGCTGGCGGCCAATGCGTCGCGCGCCAGCCCCAGCCGGTCGCTGGCACCATCCACGCTGTTGCTGCTGGCCTGGATCGGCGCGGCAATCGCCTCGGCCTCCGCCTTCAGGGCGGCCAGACGGGAGGCCAGCGCGGCCAGCAGCGGCTCGCTGGCCGGCAGGCTGGTTTCGATCAGGCCGATGGTGCTGCCGGCATCCTGGCTGATCGCCTGCAACTGGCCCTGCACGCGGGCCAGGCCGGCGGCGGCGGCATCGATCGGCTGGCCCAGCGAACCGGCGCTGGTGGTGGCGCTGGCCACGCCGGCGTCCAGCGCGGCCAGGGCGGCAGTGCTGGCCTGCATGGCGCTGGCCAGCCGCGCTTCCATTGCCTCCACCTGGGCGCCAAGGCTGGCCACAAGCGTTTCGGCACTGGCGCCGGCACCGGCGATTTCGGCCGTCACCCGGCCGGCCATCGCGTGCAGCGCCGCCAGCCGTTCATCCAGCAGGCGGGCGGCATCGCCGCCAATGTGCGCCAGCGTGGTGCGGGCCTGATCCAGCCCGGCCAGCATGGCGCTGGTTTGCGTGTGCACCGCATCACGGGTGCCATCCACCACGGCCAGCGTGCGGGTGTTGGCCGCATCCAGCGCGGCGTGCAGGGCGGCCAGTGGCGCTTCGACAGCGGTGCGGGCTTCGGCAGCGGCGGCGCTGATCTGGGCCAGGCTGGCGGCACCGGCGGCACCCAGTGCGCCAATCTCGCGGCTGCTGGTGGCGGCGGCCGTGCGGGCCTGGGCCTCGGCCTCGCTGGCGCGGGTGTAGAGTGCGGCAAGCAGGGTTTCGGTTTCGGCCAGCTGGGCGCGCAGCCGGTTGTCGGCCCGGGCCAGCAGATCGATCAGCCCGCTGGCCTGTTGGGTGGCGGCCGGCACGGCGCTGGCCACCTCGGTGCTGGCGCGCACGGCGGCGGCCAACGTGCGCGCCAGGGCCTCGTTGCTGGCCTCCAGGCCGCGCGCAGCATCTGCAATGGCGCTGGTGTGTGCGGCCACCGGCCTGGCCAGCGCGGCGATGCGATTGGCGGTGGTGTCAAGCTGGTGCTGCAGGGCGGCCAGCGCGGCGGCGCTGCGCTCCACTTCGATCCCGGCCAGCTGGGCGCGGGTCTGCGCCGCCTCGGCGCGCAGGGCGGCGATGGCCCCCGCATCGCGCAGGTTGATCGCCGCCAGCCACACCACGGCGAGCGGGGCGATCAGGGCCAGGCCGGCAATCGCCAGCGGCTGTGCCCCGTCGATCAGCACGATGTGGCCGGTTGCCAGCGCCCAGCCGCCGGCGATGGCCGCCACCCAGATCAGGCTGGCGATGATGGCCAGCAGCCACGGCCAGCGGCGGGGGGTGGGGGTGGAGAACAGATCGTCCATGGCTGCATCACAAACAGGAAAGGGGCCGCCATTCAAGCCGGCGGCCTCCTTGGTAACGCTGATTGGCAAAGATTCGGCGAAGATCAGCCGCGCTGGGCCAGCGGCACATAATCGCGCGGGCCGTGGCCGGTATAGAGCTGGCGCGGGCGACCGATCTTCTGATCCTGATCTTCCATCATTTCGGTCCACTGCGCGATCCAGCCGGTGGTGCGGGCCAGGGCGAACAGCGCGGTGAACATCGAGGTGGGGAAACCGATGGCCGACAGGATGATGCCGGAATAGAAATCGACGTTGGGATAGAGCTTCTTCTCGATGAAATAATCGTCCGAGAGCGCCACCCGCTCCAGCTCGCGCGCGGTATCCAGCACCGGATCGGAAATGCCCAGCGTGTCCAGTACCTTGGTGGCGGCTGCGCCCAGCACCTTGGCGCGCGGATCGTAATTCTTGTACACCCGGTGGCCAAAGCCCATCAGGCGGAACGGATCATCCTTGTTCTTGGCGCGGGCGACATATTCCGGAATGCGTTCCGGCCGGCCGATTTCGCGCAGCATTTCCAGCGCCGCCTCGTTGGCGCCGCCATGCGCCGGGCCCCACAGGCAGGCGATGCCGGCGGCGATGCAGGCAAAGGGATTGGCGCCCGACGAACCGGCCAGCCGCACCGTGGAGGTGGAGGCGTTCTGTTCGTGATCGGCATGCAGGATGAAGATCTTGTCCAGCGCGTCTTCCACCACCGGGTTGATCACATAGGGCTCGGCCGGCACGCCGAACGTCATCCGCAGGAAATTGCCGGTGTAGCTCAAGGAGTTGTCGGGATAGAGGAAGGGCTGGCCGACGGAATATTTATAGGCCATGGCCGCGATGGTGGGCATCTTGGCGATCAGCCGGTGGCAGGCGATGGTGCGCTGCTTGGGATCATGAATGTCGGTGCTGTCATGATAGAAGGCGCTGAGCGCGCCCACCACGCCGCACATGATCGCCATCGGGTGCGCATCGCGGCGGAACCCGCGATAGAAGGTGGCCAGCTGTTCATGCACCATGGTGTGGCGCGTGATCAGATATTTGAACTCGTCATGCTCCTGCTGGTTGGGCAGATCGCCGTTCAGCAGCAGATAGGCGACTTCAAGGAAGCTGGACTGTTCGGCCAGCTGCTCGATCGGATAGCCGCGGTGCAGCAGCACGCCCTGATCGCCATCGATATAGGTGATCTTGGATTCGCAGCTGGCGGTGCTGGTGAAGCCGGGATCATAGGTGAAGCGGCCAGTGTTTCCATACAGCTTGCGGATATCGATCACTTCCGGGCCGACACTGCCGGCGTGCACCGGATAGTCTGCGCTGCTGCCGTTTACACTGATGGTGGCCGTCATATCCTGTCCCCTTCATGCTGTGGCCAGGGCATCCGATAACCGCCCCAGCACTTCATCCTTGCCCAGCACCTCCAGCACCTCGAACAATCCGGGCGATTGCGCCGATCCGGTGACAGCGGCGCGCAGCGGCTGGGCGATCTGGCCAAGCTTGGCCCCCTCGCTGTCCGCAATCGCGCGCGCCACCTGTTCCAGCGCCGCAGCCGACCAGTCATCCTGATCGGCGAATCGGGCCCGGGTGCGGTCAAGCAGCCCTGGTGCCGCAGACGCTAGCAGCTTGGCCGCGCCTTCGTCCATGGGGATTGGGCGGCTGCGAAGATAGAAAAGACAGCCATTGGCCAAATCATTGAGGTTGCTGGCGCGTTTTTTCAATTCGGGCATGGTGCGCTGCAAAAGCGCGCCATCCGCCGCGGTCAATTCGCGACCCAATGCCGCGGCCACGCGCCCGGCGATCAGTTGCACGATGCGGCCATCATCGGCGCTGCGCAGATAATGGCCGTTCAGATTCTCCAGCTTTTTCATGTCGAACCGCGACGGGCTGCGGCCCACGCCGTCCAGTTCGAACCAGGCGATCGCCTGGTCGCGGCTGATGATTTCGGCATCGCCATGGCCCCAGCCCAGGCGCAGCAGATAATTTTCCACCGCCTCGGCCAGCATGCCCATCTCGTCGCGATAGGCATCGACACCCAGTGCGCCGTGCCGTTTCGACAATTTGGCGCCATCGCTGCCGTGGATCAGCGGGATATGGGCATAAACGGGTTCCGGCCATTCCAGCGCCCGGATCAGCGCCAGTTGCCGGAAGGCGTTGTTGAGATGGTCATCGCCGCGGATCACATGAGTCACGCCCATGTCGTGATCGTCCACCACCACCGCCAGCATGTAGGTGGGGGTGCCATCCGAACGCAGCAGGACGAAATCATCCAGTTCGGCATTGTTCACCGTCACCGGGCCCTGCACGCGATCATCGATGGTCACGCTGCCGTCGCGCGGGGCCTTCAGGCGGATCACATAGGGCTGATCATTTGGCCAGTCGGTGCGATCGCGCCAGCGCCCGTCATAGCGCATGGGCAGCCGCGCCGCCCGCTGTTCCTCGCGCAGGGCCGCCAGCTCTTCGGGCGTGGCATAGCAGCGATAGGCGTGGCCAAGGCTGAGCAACTGGTGCGCCACATCGGCATGGCGGGCGGCGCGGGCAAACTGATAGACCACCTCGCCATCCCAGTTGAGATCCAGCCAGCCCATGCCGTCCAGAATGGCAGCGATGGCGGCATCGGTGGAACGGGCGCGATCGGTATCCTCGATGCGCAGGCGGAACTGCCCGCCGTGGTGGCGGGCGAACAGCCAGTTGAACAGTGCGGTGCGCGCCCCGCCGATGTGCAGGAAGCCGGTGGGCGACGGGGCAAAGCGGGTAACAACCGTGCCTGTGGTCATGCTGCTTGCGCTCATGCGCGTTTCATCCAATCCTCTGGTTTCAGGGTCTGTGGCCGGGAGGGGCCAAGACAAGGGCGTGGCGGTGGGTAGCAGAAGCTTGGCCCCGAAACAAACGGCCGCGCAGGCGTGGCAGGCGGCCTGGCTGGGCTGGCTGGATGCGCAGCGGGCGCAACTGCCGCTGTGGCTGCCGGTGATGCTGGCCGCCGGCATCGCGCTGTGGTTCGCGCTGCCCTGGGCGCCGTGGCGGCAGGCCGCCATGCTGGCGGCGACGGCGCTGGCCGGCGGTGCGGCGCTGGCACGCTGGCGGCTGCTGGCGGCCAGTGCGCTGATGCTGGCGCTGGGGCTGGCGGCGGTGGAACTGCGGGTGGCGATGAACGCCCATGCCGTGCTGGCGCAGCGGCAGTTCACGCAGCTGCACGGCACGGTGGCGGCGGTGGAGCCACTGCCGTTCGGGGCGCAGCGCCTGATCATCGTGGCGGATGCCGGCCACCGCCCGGACGGGGTGGAACGGCTGCGCCTGCGGCTGCCGGCCGGCCAGCCGGCGCTGCTGCCGGGCAGCCGGATCGCGGTGCGGGCGCTGTTGTCGCCGCCGGCCGCTGCGGCGGTGCCTGGCGGTTATGATGTGGCGCGGCGGGCCTGGTTTGATGGCATTGGGGCCAGCGGCGTGGCGCTGGGGCCGGTGGCGGTGACGGCGATGCCGGCCGCCGGGCTGGCATCGGGGCTGGCATCGGGGCTGGCCGGCCTGCGCAGCGCCATCCAGGCCCGCATCACCGCCGCCGTACCGGGGGAGGCTGGCGCGGTGGCCGCTGCCTTCGTGACCGGGCAGCAGGGCGCGATTCCGCCGGCCACGGCGCAGGCGATGCGTGATGCGGGCCTGGCGCATCTTCTGTCGATTTCGGGGCTGCATATTGCCGTGGTGGTGGGCACCATGGCCTGGCTGCTGCGGCGCACGCTGGCGCTGTCGCCCTGGCTGGCGCTGCGCGTGCCGGTGCCCACGCTGGCGCTGGCCGGGGGCGCGCTGGCCGGCCTGGCCTACACGCTGCTGGCCGGGGCGCAGGTGCCCACGGTGCGGGCGGTGACCGTGGCCGGCATCGTGGTGCTGGGCATGATGCTGGGCCGGCAGGCGCTGTCGCTGCGGCTGGTGGCGGCCGCCGCCGCGGCCATCCTGCTGGTGCGGCCCGAAGCCTTGCTGGGGGCCAGTTTCCAGATGAGCTTTGCCGCGGTCATCGGCATCATCGCCCTGTATGAAAGCCCACTTGGCCGCTGGCTGGGTGCAAGCCAAGAGGATGAGGCGTGGTGGCACTGGCTGGCCCGGCACGGTGCGGCGCTGCTGGCCACCGGGCTGGTGGCCGAGGCCGCGCTGGCCGGCATTGGCCTGTATCATTTCGGCCGCAGCGGCCTGTATGGCGTGCTGGCCAATCTGCTGGCGATTCCCTGGACCAGCCTGGTGGCCATGCCGGCGCTGATGCTGGCGCTGCTGGGCGAGGCGGTGGGCATCGGCTGGGGCTGGCCGCTGGCCGGCTGGGCGCTGCAGCGGCTGATCGATCTGGCCGATGTCACGGCGGCGATGCCGGGCGCGGTGATCGTCACCGGTGCGGTGCCGGGGCCGGCCTTTGCGGTGGCGGCGGCCGGCGGGCTGTGGCTGGCGCTGTGGCGTGGCGGCTCGCGCTGGCTGGGGCTGGCCGGGGTGGCGGCGGGGGTGGCGCTGGCGCTGGCCAGCCCGCCGCCCGATGTGCTGATCAACGCCGATGGCCGGCAGCTGGCGGTGCGGCTGGCCGATGGCCGGCTGGCCCATGCGCGCGGGCGGATGGGCGACTGGCTGCTGGACAACATGGCCGAAGCCATGGGCAGCGATCCGGCCGATGCGCTGTGGCTGGGGCAGGTGGCCGGTGCCCGCTGTTCGGAAGATGCCTGTGTGGCCGATATCTTGCGTGGCAGCAGGCGCTGGCGGCTGCTGGCGATCACCAGCCGTTATCTGCTGCCGCGCAGCAACATGGAACCGGTCTGCCGGGCCGCCGATGTCGTGGTGGCGGATCGCCGGCTGCCGGCCTGGTGCCGGCCGCGCTGGCTGAAACTGGATCGCACCAGCCTGGCGCAAACCGGGGCGGTGGCGATCTGGCTGGACGGGCGCCGGGTGGCGGTGGCGGCCGATGCGGCCGGCGACCGCCCGTGGCGGCCGATCAGGCGTTGAGTGCGCGGCGACGGATCAGGCCGCGTGGGCGCGGCGGTGGCGGGCAGCGGCACCGATCAGCCCGAAACCGGCGATCAGCATGGCCCAGCTGCCCGGTTCGGGGATGGGATCAAGATAGCTGTATTCGATCACGAAGCTGCCGTTGACATTGGCGTTGGAGCTGCCGTTCAGATTGCCCTTGCCGCCGCTGTCCAGCACCACATCGGAAAAGAAATTGGACAGGCTGTGCACCACGTTGAAGCTGCCGGTGCCGACATAGGGCACAAAGCTGGCCGGGGTGAAATTGCCGCTGGCCGATGTGTTGGTGCTGGTAACGCCAATGCTGCCCTGGGACTGGCCGGCAATGCTGAAGGGGATCACCGAACTGCCCGGCGTGGTGCTGACGGTGAAATCGCTGGGCCCGGGCAGATCGACGGTGAAGCTGTTGCCGATGGTGAAGACCAGGCTGCCGCTGCGGGCATTGCCCGACCCATTGTTGAGCGAGATATTGCCGCCCAGCTGGCTGGTCAGGCTGATCTTGACATTGGTGAGGGTGAGCGCCTGGCCATTGCTGCCCAGCGGATTGAACTGGGCAATGGAAAAGCTCAGCGGCTGAAAGCTGGTGATCTGGTTGACCGGATTGTTATTGTATTGCGTGGTCGTCGCGAAGGCGACGCTGTAATTCACCGTCTGGGTGGCGGTCTTCATCCACAGGGCCGCCGCCGCAGGCGAAGCCAGCCCAGCCAGCATCACCATGCCGGCAACCACACGCAACCCGTTCATATGTATTAAGCCCCTGTTTTATTCAGACACAATTTTCTGATCACACGCGGCCGCGGTAGCAAATTATAAATCAAGATTGCAAGAAATTTTTGGTTAACTTGATCCCCGTCTTGCCGGGGCGCTTTCGGCTTGAGCTGGCGGCCGCGCCGCTCCAGCATGGTGCCGCGACTCGTGGGGGAGGCAGCCATGCAGCACATCATCGATCCGGAGCGGCCGATCATCGATCCGCACCACCATCTGTGGGACATTCGCCGCACCCTTGCCGCCGCGCCGCCCGAACACCCGTTCCTGCGGGCTGTCACCCTGTCGCCGCTGTATCTGCTGCCGGAGTATCTGGCGGATCTGGGCAGCGGCCACAATGTGGTGGCGAGTGTGTTCGTGGAATGCGGGGCCTATTACCGGGCGGGGGCGACCGCGGCGCTGCGGCCAGTGGGTGAGACGGAGTTCGTCAACGGCGTGGCGGCGATGAGCGCTTCGGGCCTCTATGGCCCGGCGCGGGCCTGTGCCGGCATCGTCGCCCATGCCGATCTGACGCTGGGCGATGCGGTGGCCGATGTGCTGGCGGCGCACCGGGCGGCGGCACCAGACCGGCTGCGCGGCATCCGCCATTCGGTGGCCTGGGATGCGGATCCGGCGGTGCTGGGATTTCTGCAATCGCCGCGCCCGCACATGCTGGCGCAGCCGGCGTTTCGCGCCGGCCTGGCCCAGGTGGCAGCGGCGGGCCTCAGCTATGATGTGTGGCTGCTGGCACCGCAATTGCCCGATCTGATCGCCATGGCGCAGGCGCTGCCGCAGCTGACCATCATCTGCGACCATGTCGCGACGCCTGTGGGCATCGCGGCCCATGCCGGCCGGCGCGATGCTGGCCATGCCGAATGGCTGGCCAACATCAGGGCCCTGGCGGCCTGCCCCAATGTGGTGATGAAGCTGGGCGGGCTGGCCATGGCCTTTGGCGGCTTTGATGAATTCATGGCCGATCCGATGGCCAGCGCCGCGCAGCTGGCCAACAGCTGGCGGCCGTGGATCGAACCGTGCATCACCGCCTTCGGCCCCGATCGCTGCATGTTTGAAAGCAATTTCCCGGTGGATCGCGGCACCTGCGATTATGCCACGCTTTGGAACGCGTTCAAGCTGATCGCGGCCAGCGCCAGCGAAGCCGAGAAGACCGCGCTGTTCAGCGGCACGGCCGCGCGGGTTTATCGCCTGTCGGTCTGATTGCGGCAGCGCCGCCGGCCATTCAGGCCGAGATAGAGCCCGCAGCCGGAGCACAGAAGGGCAATGATTGTCAGCATGTCTGCCTTGTCGTCTGCCCTGAACAACAGGCCAAGCACGGCAAAGCCGGCCAGGATGCCCAGGATGATGCCGTCCCAGGCGCGTTGATGACGGTTCATTGGCACGGTCCTTTCGCTTCGTCGGTGAAATCGAAAATGCTTTCGATGGGCTGGGCAAAATGCCGGGCCAGCCGCCACGCCAGACCCAATGACGGTTCAAACTTCCCGGTTTCGATGGCGTTGATGGCCTGGCGGGAGACGCCAACCAGATCGCCCAGATCGGCCTGGGTGAGGCCATGTTCAGCGCGCAGCAACTTGAGGCGATTTTTCATGCCCCGCCACCGCGCCGCCGCCACCAGAGCGCCAGAAATGCCAGATAAGCCAGCGCCTGGATGCCGAGCACGAGCAGGATGCCGGCTGCAAATGTGCCATGTTCGCGCAGGGTGGCTGGCCAATGCAGGCCAGCGGCGGTGACAAACGCCCACTGGGCCAGGCCAGCCCCGATCACGATCCCGGCAAATCCGCCCCACAGCCAGGCCCATTGGGCGCCGGCCAGCCACATTTCATCCATGCGGGGCCCCAACCGGCAGGCCCAGAGCCCGGCCGCAAGCAGCAGCAGCGCCAGCCCGATCGCGGTGACAGCCGGCGGCAACAGGCGACCCCCGGCCTGGAGACCGACGCCAAGGCCGAAACCGAGCAGCACCAGCGGCCACAGATCGGAGGGACCAAAAAATCGACGGCGGCGCTCGACTGACTTTGTCATGTCTGCCTCCCAAAAAGTAAGGTATACATGACATCGAGTCGGCTAAAAGTCAAGCAAACATGACTTCGCCAGCAGCCGCGTGCGGCTGCTGGCGATCAGGATCGGGGCAGCGCTCCAGCGCGGCCGTTCAATGATAGCGGCGCAGCAGGCCGGCGAGCTTGCCCTGGATGCGCACCTGATCGGGGCGATAGCGTTGCGGCTGGTGGGCGCTGTTGGCCGGATCAAGGCGGATCAGGCCCTTTTCGTGGCGCAGATATTTCAGCGTGGCATCCTCCCCGTTGATCAGCGCCACCACGATGTCGCCATCGCGCGCCGTGTCGCATTTGCGGATCAGGGCATAATCGCCATCGTGAATGCCGGCTTCGATCATCGAATCCCCTGATACTTCCAGCGCATAATGATCGCCGGGACCAAGCAGGGCGGCCGGGACCGAGAGCGACTGGTCGCTTTCCAGTGCCTCCACCGGCAGGCCGGCGGCGATGCGGCCGTGCAGCGGCACGGTGATGGTGTCGTTCGCGGCCAGCATGGCAACGGCGGGTGGGGCCTGGGCCGGGCGGCTGGCAACCAGGGTCAGTGCCGGCTTTTCGGGTTTGAGCGCATCGGGCAGGCGCAGCACTTCCAGCGCGCGGGCCCGATTGGGCAGGCGGCGGATGAAGGCGCGTTCTTCCAGCGCGTTGATCAGCCGGTGCACGCCGGATTTTGATTTCAGCCTCAGCGCGTCCTTCATTTCTTCGAAGGATGGTGACACGCCATCGGACTTCAGGCGATCATCAATGAAGACAAGCAGTTCCTGCTGTTTCTTGGTGAGCATGGCAGCGTCCTCCCACTCCGGCTGAACGGAACATGGGAAGAACATCTAGAAAACATATTGGAACATGTCAAGCGCGATGCAATCCACCATCTCGCCTGCCGCCGCCGCCGGCGCATGCGGCGGCCGGATGATCAGGAGCTCGGCCTTGGCGAGCAGGGAGAGCAGCGCACTGTCTTGCGCGGCAAAGGCCAGCGCGCCTGCCGGCGTGCGCCGGGCGCGCAGATGATCGCGGCGCGGGCCATTGGCGGGCAGCGGATCGGCCAGCGGCACGCGCTGCACGGGCAGATCATGGCCGCGGCCGGCCAGGCGTGCCACCAGCGGCACCGCAAACAGCAGGGCGGTGACAAAGGCCGAAACCGGATTGCCGGGCAGGCCCAGCACGCGGGTGCCATTCAGCGTGCCGGCCAGCAGCGGCTTGCCGGGCCGCAGCGCGATCTTCCAGAAATCCAGACCTGCGCCCAGATCGCGCAGCACCGGCACCACCAGATCATGATCCCCCACCGAGGCACCGCCGATGGTGAGGATGAGATCGGCATCGGCAGCGGTGAGCGCGGCGGCCAGCGCGGCGCGATCATCGCGGATCAGGCCCGGATCGTGCACCACGGCCCCGGCGCCGCGCAGCAGGGCGGCCAGCATGGCGGGATTGGACGATACAATCTGGCCGGGGCCGGGCATGGTGCCGGGCGGCACAAGTTCGTCGCCGGTGGCGATCAGGGTGACACGCGGGCGGCGCACCACCGGCAATTCGCCGTGCCCGGCGGCGGCGGCAAGGCCCAGATGCGGCGGCAACAGCCGGGTGCCGGCAGCGATCAGGGCTGCGCCGGCGGCAAAATCCTGGCCGGCGGCGCGGATGTGCGCGCCGATGCGCGGCGGGCCTGTCCCGGCCAGGCGGGCGCTGTTGCCATCGCGCGCCACCTCTTCCTGCACCACGATCACATCGGCGCCTGCGGGCAGCGGCGCGCCGGTGAAGATGCGCACGGCCTCGCCTTTCCCCACATGGCCGGGCCAGCCATGGCCGGCGGCGCTTTCGCCCACCACCTGCCATGGCTGGTGGCGATCGGCCCAGCGGATGGCATAACCGTCCATCGCGGCGGCAGCGAAGGGCGGCTGGGTAAGGCGGGCGGCCAGATCGGCGGCCAGCACGCGGCCGGCGCAATCATCGAGCGGCAGCAGCTGCGCGGGCAGGGCGGTGACACCGTCGAGCAGCCGCGCCAGCGCGGTTTCGAACGGCAACAGGCCGTTCATGGTGCGGTGAAATCGCCCGACCGCCCGCCGCGCTTGCGCAGCAGGCGGATGCCGTCGATGCGCATCGTGCGGTCCAGCGCCTTGGCCATGTCGTAGACGGTGAGCAGGGCGGCCGAAACGGCGGTCAGCGCCTCCATCTCCACGCCGGTGCCATGGGTGGTGACCACGGTGGCGGTGGCGCGGATCAGGCCGGTTTCGATGGCCAGATCCACCGCCACGGCATCTATGGGCAGCGGGTGGCACAGCGGGATCAGATCGGCGGTGCGCTTGGCCGCCATGATGCCGGCGATGCGGGCGGTGGCGAGCACGTCGCCCTTCTTCACGGCCTGGGCGGCGATGGCGGCCAGCGCTTCGGGCCCGACATGGATGACGCCTTCGGCCACGGCTTCGCGGCGGGTGGCGGGCTTGGCGCTGATGTCCACCATGCGGGCCGCGCCGCTGGCATCCAGATGGGTCAGCCCGCTCATACCGCCAGGCCCAGCAGGGTGCGGGTGGCGGCGGCCACATCGGCGTGGCGCATCAGGCTTTCGCCCACCAGGAAGGTACGGATGCCGACCCCGGCCAGCGCGGCAAGATCGGCGTGGGCAGACAGGCCGGATTCGGCGACCAGCGTGCGGCCCGGCGTAACGGCAAGATCGAAGCTGGTCTGGAGGCTCACCTCCAGCGTTTTCAGATTGCGGTTGTTGATGCCGAGCAGCGGGGTTTTCAGCCTGAGCGCGCGGTCGCGTTCGGCAGCGTCATGCACCTCGATCAGCACGTCCATGCCCCAGGCCATGGCGACCGCTTCCAGCTCGGCGGCCTGGGCATCGGACAGGGCGGCCATGATCAGCAGGATGGCATCGGCCCCCAGCGCGCGGGCTTCGACCACCTGATAGGGATCGACGATGAAATCCTTGCGGATGACAGGCAGGGTGCAGGCGGCGCGGGCCTGCACCAGATCGGCATCGGCGCCCAGGAACCAGCGATCTTCGGTGAGGACGGACAGGCAGGCGGCACCGCCCTGTTCATAGGCGCGGGCCAGTGCAGCGGGATCGAAATCGGCGCGGATCAGGCCCCTGGACGGGCTGGCCTTCTTGCATTCGGCAATCAGGGCGTGGCAGCCGCTGGCATGGGCAGCGTGAATGGCGGCGATGAAGCCACGCGGGCGCCCGGCGGCGCGGGCGGCGGCCTCCACCACGGCCAGCGGGGTGGCGGCGGTGCGCGTGGCATAGATGTCGCGCTTGTGGGCGACGATGGTGGCAAGCGTGTCGGTCATCGAAAGGCGATCCAGCGGGCAAGAAGATCGGCCGCAGCGCCACTGTCGATGGCGGCGGCGGCCTGCGCCACGCCCTGCGGCAGCGCCAGGTCGGGCTGCACCACACGCAGCGCGGCGGCGGCATTGAGCAGCACCATGTCGCGATAGGCATCGGCCTGGCCGGCCAGCAGGGCCGTGAGCCGGGCGGCGTTGTAATCCGGGCTGCCGCCCGCCAGTGCCGTGTGCGGGTGGCGCGGCAGACCTGCGGCTTCCGGCGTGATGGTTTCGGCCGTCAGGGTGCCGCCGACCAGTGCCATGGCGGTGGTTTCGCCGGAAATCGCCACCTCGTCAAAGCCTTGCCCGTGCACCACCAGCGCGGCGCGGCTGCCCAGCTGTTGCAGCGCCTGCGCCATCAGCGCCACCGGCTGGGGGGCGAACACGCCCAGCAACTGCTGATCGACGCCGGCCGGATTGCACAAGGGCCCCAGCAGGTTGAAGATGGTGCGGCGGCCAAGCGCCTTGCGCACCGGCGCCACGCGCGCCATGGCCGGGTGGTGGCGGGCGGCGTGCAGGAAGGTTATGCCAACCTGATCGAGGCAGGGGCCCAGCCGATCCATTGGCAGTTCGGGCACGCCCAGCACCATCAGCACGTCGGCCGCGCCGGATGTGGAGGAGGCGGCGCGGTTGCCATGCTTGGCCAGCTTTACCCCGCAGGCCGCGACCACCAGCGACACGGCGGTGGAGATGTTGAGGCTGTGCATGCCATCGCCGCCGGTGCCGCAGACATCCAGCGCATCGGTGGCGCGGAACGGCTGGATGGCCCGCGCCCGCAGCGCCTGGGCGGCGGCCACGACCTCGGTTGCCGTCTCGCCGCGATCGGCCAGTGACGCGAGGAAGCCGGCCAGCGCATCGTCGGCCACCTTGCCATCGAAGATCGCGGCAAAGGCATCGGCGGCCGCGCCGGCATCCAGCGGGGCGGCGGGATCGGGCAGGGTGATCATGCCGCCGCCAGCCGCCGCGGTTTCAACCCGGCCAGCGCCATGAAATTGGCCAGCAGCTGGTGGCCATGCTGGGTGGCGATGCTTTCGGGGTGGAATTGCACGCCGTGCAGCGGCAGCGCGCGGTGGTGCAGCCCCATGATCAGGCCATCGGGGCTGTGGGCGTTGACCACCAGTTCGGAGGGCAGGCCGGCTTCCCGCACGATCAGGCTGTGATAGCGGGTTGCCTCGAACGGGCTGGGCAGAGCGGCGAACACGCCGGTGCCGCCGTGGCTGATCGCGCTCACCTTGCCGTGCATCACCTGGGGCGCGCGTTCGACAATGCCGCCAAAGGCCTGGCCCAGCGCCTGATGGCCCAGGCACACGCCAAACAGCGGTGTGCGGGTTTCGGCAGCGGCGGCGATCAGCGACAGGCAGATGCCGGCCTCGTTCGGGGTGCACGGGCCGGGAGACAGCAGAATGGCCGCCGGGTTCATCTCCATCGCTTGCCTGGTGGTGAGCGCATCGTTGCGCACCACGGTCGTCTCTGCCCCCAGCTCGGCCAGATAATGGACGAGGTTGAAGGTGAAGCTGTCATAATTGTCGATGACGAGGATGGTCATGGTCAGGGGTGTAGCGGCTTTGCCGGCGGGCGTCATCTGCTTGTGGTGGCGTCACGGCGGATTTCGTGCTACGCAAAGCGGTATCGATCAAGGATTTGCATGATGACGACGGTGACCATCTCGCCAAAGTTTCAGGTGGTCATCCCCAAGGACGTTCGCAACGCCCTGCGCCTGAAACCGGGCCAGAAGCTGCACGTGATGGCCAGCGGCGGAAGCATTTCCTTCGTTCCCGCTGTGGATGCCGCCGCGCTGCGCGGAATCAGCCGCGATCTGCCCAACGATTTCGTGCGCGAAAAACGGGATCGTGAGATTGGCTGAAGCGGGACTGGTCGTCGCCGACAGCAGCGTCTGGCTGGCCTGGTTGACCGACGCGGCTGGAGCCGATCGCTTTGCCGGGCTGTTTGCCGCCTCGCGCGAACGATTGCTTGTGCCTTCGATTGCCATTTACGAAGTCCATCGCTGGTACCTGGCGCATGACCGGACAAACGATGCACGACTGGTTTCAGGGGTCATGGCGGCCTTGCCCGTCATTGCGCTTGATGCCAGCCTGGCAGCAACGGCCGCCGGACTGGCCAAACGCCATCGTCTTGCCATGGCCGATGCGATCATGCTGGCCAGCGCCTATGGCCACCAGGCCGAATTGTGGACGCAGGACAATGATTTTGCCCGCTTGCCCGGCGTTCGCCTGTTTGAACGGCTTTAACCGCTATTGCCCGAACCCGGCTTCGCCGGCTGCCGCAATCGCTTCGCGCGCGGCTGCCATCAGCGCCCCGGCCTTGGCCTCGCATTCGCGCTGTTCATAATCGGCCACGCTGTCGGCCACGATGCCGGCGCCCGCCTGCACGTGCATCACGCCATCCTTCACCACCGCGGTGCGCAGCACGATGCAGCTGTCCATGTCGCCATTGGGGCTGAAATAGCCGACACCGCCGGCATAGGGCCCGCGCGCTTCGCCTTCCAGTTCGGCGATGATCTGCATGGCGCGCACCTTGGGCGCCCCCGATACGGTGCCGGCCGGAAAGCCGGCCAGAAAGGCCGCCACCGCATCCACGCCATCGGCCAGCCGCCCCTGCACGTTCGAGACGATGTGCATGACATGGCTGTAGAATTCGACGAAGAACTTGTCGGTCACCTGCACCGTGCCGGGCACCGACACGCGCGCGGTATCGTGGCGGCCCAGATCCAGCAGCATCAGATGTTCGGAGAGTTCCTTGGGATCGGCCAGCAGGCTGATCCGATTGGCGGCGTCTTCGGCGGCGTCGCGGCCGCGCGGGCGGGTGCCGGCAATGGGCCGGATCGTCACGGCCCCATCGCGGGCCCGCACCAGGATTTCCGGACTTGAGCCGACCAGCGCAAAGCCGGGCAGATCAAGGAAATAGAGGAAGGGCGACGGGTTGATGCGCCGCAAGGCCCGATACAGCGCAAAGGCCGGCAGCGGAAAATCGACCGAGAAGCGCTGGGACAGCACGACCTGGAAGATATCACCGGCCAGGATGTAATCGCGGGCGCGATTGACCATGGCGGCATAGCGGGCCTGATCCGTGTGGTGGCGCGGCGGGGCCGCCGGCAGATCGGCGGGCGGGCGCGGCGCCAGCGGCAGCGCCTGGGCCAGCTTGCGCTCCGCCTCGGCGATGCGATCGGCGGCGGCGGTATAGGCAGTATCAGGATCAGGGGCGTCAAAGATCGGCGCGACGATGAACAATTCATCCTTCAGCCGGTCGAACACCAGCAGCAAGGTGGGGCGGACGAACACCATGTCGGGCAGGCCCAGCGCCGAGGGGCCGGCATCGGGCACGCTGGGTTCGACCAGCCGCACCGTTTCATAGCCCATGTAACCCACCAGACAGGCCAGCGCCGCGGGCAGTTCGGGTGGCACCTCGGCGCGGGCTTCGGCGACCAGCGCGCGCAGATTGGCCAGCGTGTCGCCGGGCATGGCGGTGAAGGCATCGCGATCAGTCTGCCAGTGGCGGTTGATCTGGCTGCTGTTGCCGTGCGCGCGCCAGACCAGATCGGGATCCAGCCCCAGCAGCGAATGGCGGCCGCGCACCTGGCCGCCTTCCACCGATTCCAGCAGGAACGCGCCAGAGCCTTCGCTGCCCAGCTTGAGCATGGCCGAAACCGGCGTTTCGGTATCGGCAACGATGCGTGTCCACAGCAATTGCGCCCGGCCGGCGGCCAGCGCGGCCACCGCCGTGGCGCGATCGGGCGCGATGCGGGTGGCTGCGGCCATGGTTATTGCGCGCCTTCGCCGGTCAGGCGCTGGCGCAGGGCGCGGATGGCGGCATCGTTGCGATCGGTCTTCACCGCCGCCATGCTGGCCTTGGCCAGACCTTCGGCCATTTCGGCGGGCAGGGCCGCGCCCAGTTCGCGGCGCGTCTGTTCGATCAGGGTGGGCACGCTGCGCGGATCGCCCGGCACGATGCGATCGACATGCACGATGGCCCAGCCGCCGGGCACGCCGATCACCTGCGTGCTGCCCGGCGCGCCGTTCAGGAAGGCGCGGGCGGCTTCGGGCACGTCCTGCGCGTTGGCCAGATCGATGCGGCGGGCCACCAGCGGACGGGGGGAGGGCAGCCCGGCATCGGCCAGCGCCTTGGGGAACACGGTGCCCTTTTTGATGGCGGCGGCCACGGCATCGGCCCTGGCGCGGGCGGCCTTCATCGCCTTGTCCTGCGTGGCGCCGGCCATGGCCAGCGGCATTACTTCCTTCAGGGGCGGCGGCGCGGCCGGCAGCACGGTGCCGGTTTCCATCACCACCAGCCTGCCGCCGCCCAGATCCTCCACCACAGGGCCATCGGCGCCTTCGTGGCGGAAGGCGCGGGCGGCGATGGTGGCCAGATCACCGCTCAAGGGCGGCTGGCCAGCGGCGATGCCCTTGTCCGTCACCGGGGCCTGGGTGTTGATCGTCAGCTTCAGTTCCCTGGCGATGTCGGCAAAGCTCTTGCCCGCCTCCACGCCATCTTCGATGCCGTTCACCACATCGGCCAGCGCATCGCGGCCCAGTTTCTGCTTCACATCGGCTTCCACGGCGGCACGGGCCTGCGCCAGCGTCTTGCCGGCGCTGCCCAGGCTGGCAATCCGCACCACGTGCCAGCCCAGCGAGGATTTGATCGGCGCGCTGATGCCGCCGGCGGGCAGGGCAAAGGCGGCCTTGGCCACTTCGGCGCTGGTGGCCTTGGCAAAGGCGGCCTGTGTCTGGCTGCCCAGCGCGATATCGGCCGCGCCAAAGCCGGCGATGGCCTGCGCGGCGGCGGCAAAGCCCTGTTTGGCGGCAGCGGCGGCCAGTGCCCTGGCCCTGGCTTCATCGGGCAGCACCACCTGTTCCAGCACGCGGGTGGGCGATGCGCCATATTTTGCAGGATCGGCGGCAAAGGCATCGGCAATCTGCTTGTCGGTCACGTTCACGCCGGCGGCAATGGCGGCACCATCGATCAGGGCATAACGGAAACCCCGGCGTTCGGGGATGGTGAAGCGCGCGGCATTGGCCTTGAACCAGGCTTCCGCCTCGGCCTGGCTGGCCTGGCCCACGGGCGCGGCGGGCACCAGGCTCACGCCGCCTTCGTGGCGATCCACCAGCAGCCGGGCATAAAGTTCCGCCACGCCATCGGGCACGGCCAGCGCGGCGGTGATCGGCTTGATCAGCTGTTCGCGCAGCAGATCGCCCTTCAGCGACTGGCGGAAGCGCCGATCGGTCAGGCCCTGCTGGGCCAGCAGCCGTTCATAGGTGCCGGCATCGAACTTGCCACCGCTCTGGAAGGCGGGGATGCCCACGATCACCTGATCGGCGGCTTCATCGGAAGCGCCCAGCCCGGCGGCGCTGGCCATTTCTTCCATCGCGGCCTGGCCCACCAGCTGGTTGGCGATCAATTCCACCAGGCCTTCGCGCGCCGCCATTGCCTGGGTCACGGCGGGATCGCGCTGGCGCAGTTCGCGCACCTGGCGATCCAGTGCGTCGAGCAGTTCGGGTTCGGTGACGGTGCGTTTGCCCACCCTGGCCACCGCGCTGCCCGGCGCACTGCCGCCCAGCGGATCGTTCACGCCGGTGATGGCAAAGGCCACCAGGATAAGGCCGAACAGCACGAGCACGGGCCAGCTGGTGAGATAGCGGCGAAAGAAACTGATCATCGAAAATCCGTAATGGCAGGAAACGCGACGCTTGTAACGGCGCACACCGCTTGCCACAAGCATCGCCAACGCATTCACCGGAGACCCGCATGCCCGCCCTGATCGTTGGCAACTGGAAGATGAACGGCACCGGCGAGGCTGTGGCCGAAATCGCCGAACTGGCCGGCAGCGGCGCGGATCCACGGCGCGTGGGCCTGTGGATCGCCCCGCCCTTCACCCTGATCGATCGGGCGGTGATCGTGGCGGCCGGCAGTGTGAAGATCGGCGGCCAGGATTGCCATGCACGGGAAAGCGGCGCCCACACCGGCTGTGTTGCGGCCGCCATGCTGGCCGATCTGGGGGCAGGCTTCGTGATCGTGGGCCACAGCGAGCGCCGGCGCGACCATCATGAATCCGATGCCGATGTGCGCGCCAAGGCCATGGCCGGCCAGGCGGCGGGGCTGGAGGTGATCCTGTGCATTGGCGAGACGCGCGAACAGCGCGATGCCGGGCAGACCGATGCGGTGCTGTCGGCGCAGCTCGCCGGGTCGCTGCCCGATGGTGCCGAAGGGCTGATCATCGCGTATGAACCGGTGTGGGCGATCGGCACCGGGCTGGTGCCCACGCTGGCTGATGTGGCCGCCGCCCATGCCCGGATCCGGGCGGAACTGGTGGCGCGTTATGGCGCGTCCGGCCATGGCGTGCGCATCCTGTATGGCGGCTCGGTCACGCCGGCCAACGCGGCCGATCTGCTGGGCGTGGCCGATGTGGGCGGCGTGCTGGTGGGCGGCGCCAGCCTGACAGCCGCCAGCCTGCTGGCGATTGCCGCGGCGGCGCCCTGATTCCGCCCGGCTTGATTGCACAGCACGGCGAAGCCATGTAAGGCGCGTGCCAAATCCCGAAAAATTGCATCGAAAGCCGTTCGCCCCGTGATCACCTTCCTGCTCGTCGTCCATGGCCTCATCACCCTTGCGCTGGTGGGCGTGATCTTGCTGCAGCGGTCCGAAGGCGGGGCGCTGGGCATTGGCGGCGGCGGTGGCGGCGGGCTGATGACGGCGCGCGGCGCGGCCAATCTGCTCACCCGGTCCACCACCATCCTGGCCGGCCTGTTCATCGCCATGTCGATCCTGCTGGCCGTGCTGGCGGCCGGCGCCAACAAGAAGCGGGTGATCGATCCCACCGTGGCGGCCAAGCTTGCACCCGCCGCGCCTGCAGCCAGCCCGGCGGCCACACCGGCCCCGGCGGCCCCGTCGCCGGCAGCGCCCGGCGTGCCGGTCGCGCAATAAGCGCCGCGGTTGAGCCGGGGGGGCAACAGCGCCGGCATGGCCGGGCAGATTCGCCAGATTTTTGGCGGTGCCGCCGGCAATCTGGTCGAATGGTATGATTGGTATGCCTATTCGGCGTTCGCGCTCTATTTCGGGCCGCGATTCTTCCCGCCCGGCGATGATCTGGCCGCCGCACTAAACAGTGCCGCCATCTTTGCCGTGGGCTTTCTGATGCGCCCGATCGGCAGCTGGCTGTTGGGGGCCTGGGCCGACCGGCGGGGCCGCAAATCGGCGCTCACGCTGTCGGTTGCCATGATGTGTTCGGGATCGCTGATCATTGCGGTTGCGCCCACCTATGATGATGTCGGGCTGCTGGCGCCGGCGATCCTGCTGTTGGCCCGGCTGGTGCAGGGGCTTTCGGTGGGCGGCGAATATGGCGCGTCGGCCACCTTCATGAGCGAGGTGGCACGGGCGAAATGGCGCGGTTTCCTGGCCAGCTTCCAATATGTGACGCTGGTGGGCGGGCAATTGCTGGCGCTGGCGCTGCTGGTGCTGTTGCAGGGCGTGCTGGATGATGCGGCGCTGAAGGATTGGGGCTGGCGCATTCCGTTCGTGGTGGGGGCGCTGTGCGCCGTGCTGGTGTTCTGGCTGCGCACCGGGCTGGAGGAAACCGAGGCCTTTGCCAGGGCCCAGGCCAGCAAGCCGCCGGGCAGCCTGACGCAGCGCCTGCTGGCCCATCCGCGCGAATTGCTGATCGTGCTGGCGCTCACGGCGGGCGGCAGCCTGTGGTTCTACACCTTCACCACCTATATGCAGAAATATCTGGTGCTGTCGGCCGGGTGGAGCAAGCAGGAGGCAACCAGCGCGTCGGCCATGGCGCTGCTGGCCTATATGCTGATGCAGCCGATCTTTGGGGCGGCGTCCGATATCCTGGGCCGGCGCACGCTGCTGCTGGGCTTTGGCCTGGGTGCCACCCTGGCCACCGTGCCGGCACTCACGGCGCTGGGCCATGCCGAACCGGGCTTGCCCGGCCTGCTGCTGCTGATCGGCTGTCTGGCCATCTTGTCGTGCTACACCGCCATTTCGGGCGTGGTGAAGGCCGAGATGTTCCCCGCCCATGTCCGCGCGCTGGGGGTGGGCCTGCCCTATGCGCTGGGGGTCGCCATCTTTGGCGGGTCGGCCGAATATGTGGCACTGGCCTTCAAGGGCGCCGGCAATGAAAGCGGCTTCTTCTGGTATGTCACGCTGATGGCCGGGGTGGCGCTGGTGGCGGCGCTGGCGCTGCCTGATACCCGCGCCAACAGCCGCATCGAAACCGATTGACGCAGACCTTGCCCCCGCTGGCCGGGTGCCGCATCGTGGCGGGATGATGGGCTCGAACGCGCGCTGGCTGATGGCCGCTGCAACGGCGCTGGCGCTGGCCGGATGCGGCGGCGGCGGCGGCGTCGCCACCGTGCCCACCCCGCCGCCGGCCCCCACACCCACACCCACGCCAACCCCCACCCCAACCCCCAGCAGTTTCGACACGGCCGAATATCGCCGATCGGCCGCGGTGCAGGTGCAGGCCATCGCCGCCTATGATCGTGGTGCTTCCGGGCAGGGGGTGGTGATTGCGGTGATCGATTCCGGCGTGAACCCGGCCCTGCCGGAATTTGCCGGCCGCATTTCGCCCGACAGCCGTGACCTGGCCGGCAGCCGGCCGCTGGCCGATGAACGCGGCCATGGCACATCGGTGGCCGGCGTGGCGCTGGCCGCCCGCAACAACAGCGGCATTCACGGGGTTGCGCCGCTGGCCACGCTGCTGGCGCTGCGGGCCGATACACCGGGCAGCTGCACCGATGAAGGCTGTGCCTATGGCGGCACCGCCATTGCCGCGGGGCTGGATGCAGCCGTGGCGGCGCGGGCGCGGGTGGCCAACCTGAGCCTGGGCGGCGATGGCGCATCATCGGCCGTGCGGGCGGCGGCGGCACGGGCCGGGGCGGCCGGGGTGGTGACGGTGGTGGCCGCCGGCAACGAACGGACCGCCTCGCCATCGGGCTTTGCCAACCAGCTGGTGGCGCAGGCGCCGGCCACCACGCTGGTGGTGGGCGCGGTGGACAGTGCCGGCGCGATGGCCGAATTTTCCAACCGCGCCGGCGTGCTGGCCGCCAATTATCTGGTTGCCCCCGGCGTGTCGGTGCGCAGCTTCAACCAGGATGGTGCGGCGTTCCTGTATGGCGGCACCTCCATCGCCGCACCGGTGGTGGCGGGCGCAGTGGCGTTGCTGGCCAGCGGCTTTCCGATGCTCAGCGGGGCGCAGATTGCCGATATATTGCTGCGCACGGCCGATGATCTGGGGGCGCCGGGCACCGACGAGGTTTTTGGCCGCGGCCTGTTGAACATCACCCGCGCCTTTGCCCCGGTGGGCGGCGTGAGCAGCGATGGCGTGCGCATCAGCTTTGGCGGCACGCTGGGCGGGCCGCTGGGTGATGGCGGGGCGCTGCGCGGCGCGCTGGCCGCCGTGCCGGTGCTGGACGAATATCGCCGGCCCTATGTGGCCGATGTGGCTGGCAGCATCGCCAATGCGCCCCCCGGGCGGCTGGCGGCGCGGCTGCTGGCGCAGCCGGTGGAACAGGCGGTGGTGGCCGCCGGCAACAGCGCGGCGGCCTTTGCCCTGAACGGCGACAATCGCACGCTGTGGGCCGGGGATCGCGCCACCATGGCGGCGCTGGCCCCCGGTGCGCTGCCGGGCAGCGTTTCGGGCCATGTGCTGCTGGCCCTGCCCGGCGGCCAGCGGCTGGCCGCCGGCCATGGTGAAGGCGCGGCGGCGCTGCTGGCGCTGGCTGATCCGCAGGCCGGCGGCGTGGCGGCGATCACCGCCGATCTGGCGCAGCCGCTGGGCAGCCGGCCACTGGGCGCGGCGGCGCTGGCACAGCCGCTGGGCGATTTTCGGCTGGCGGCGGCCTTTGGCCAGGCCCTGTTGCCGGTGGAACGCAGCGCCGGTGCGGCGCTGGCGCGCGGGCTGGCCAGCACCGCCCTGCTGCGCCTGTCGCGGTCGCTTGGGCCGCTGCTGCTGGCCGGAGAACTGCGCCTTGATGATGAACGTGGCAGCGTGGCCGGCACGCGGCTGGCTGCCGGCTTTGGCCTGGACGGGGCTGTCACCACCAGCCTGGGGGTGCGCTGGCAACTGGCGCTGGGCCGGATCAGGCTGGCCGGCGATTGGCGGCGGGCGCACAGCCGGCTGCGGCTGGGGCCGGGCCTGATCCAGGGCAGCGACGGATTGTCGGGCACGGCGGCCAGCGTTTCGGCGCAGCTGCCGGGCCTGCTGCGTGCCGGCGATTCGCTGCGGCTGCTGGCCAGCCGGCCGCTGGCGCTGGGCGGGGCGCTGCGGCTGGCCGGCTTTGCCACGCCGCTGTGGGCCGGGCCCGGCGCGCGCGAAACCGCGCTGGAAGCCGGCTATGCCCTGCCGCTGGCGGCAGGTGGCCGGGTGCAGTTCAGCCTGTTTCACCGTGACAATCCCGGCCATGTTGGGGCCAGCCCGGCTGACGATGGCGCCGCCGTGCAGCTGGGCTGGCGCTGGTAGCTGTCCACAGCCATTTTTTCAGGCGGGCGCGTTTCGGGGCTGGCGCTGGCGCGCCAACTTGGCTTAGGGCTTTTCTCCCATGACGCGGTATATCTTCATCACCGGCGGCGTGGTCTCCTCGCTGGGCAAGGGTCTCATGGGCGCGTCGCTGGCGGCGCTGCTGCAGGCGCGCGGCTTCAAGGTGCGCATCCGCAAGTTCGATCCCTATCTCAATGTCGATCCCGGCACGATGAGCCCCTATCAGCACGGCGAGGTCTATGTGACCGACGACGGCGCCGAGACGGATCTGGATCTGGGCCATTATGAACGCTTCACCGGCGTGGCGGCACGGCAGACCGACAATATCACCTCGGGCCGCATCTATCAGGACATCATCGCCCGCGAACGGCGCGGCGAATTTCTGGGCGGCACCGTGCAGGTGATCCCGCATGTGACCGATGCCATCAAGGCCTTTGCCCGCGCCGAGGTGGATGGCCTGGATTTCGTCATCTGCGAAATCGGCGGCACGGTGGGCGATATCGAAGGCCTGCCGTTCATGGAGGCGATCCGCCAGATGGCGGCCGATGTGGGGCGCGCGAACGTCTGTTATATCCACGTCACGCTGGTGCCGTTCATCGCGGCGGCCGGCGAGCTGAAGACCAAGCCGACCCAGCACAGCGTGGCCGAACTGCGCGGCATCGGCGTGCAGCCCGATGTGCTGGTGTGCCGGTCAGAACACCCGCTGCCCGACAGCGATCGGGCCAAGATCGCGCTGTTCTGCAATGTGCGCAAGGAAGCGGTGATTTCGGCGCTGGATGCCGCCTCCATCTATGAGGTGCCGCTGCAATATCATGCCGAAGGGCTGGATGGCGAGGTGTTGCGCGCCTTTGGCATCACCGATGCGCCGGCCCCTGTGCTGACCCGCTGGACCGACATCGGCGCGCGCATCCACAACCCCGAAGGCGAAGTGACCATCGGCGTGGTGGGCAAATATACCGGCATGAAGGATGCCTATAAATCGCTCACCGAAGCCCTGGTGCATGGCGGCATGGCCAACCGGGTGAAGGTGAACATCAAATGGCTGGATGCCGAGGAATTCGAGGGCAGTGATGTGGCGGCCCGGCTGGAGCCGATGCACGGCATCCTGGTGCCCGGCGGCTTTGGCGAGCGTGGCAGCGAGGGCAAGATCGCATCGGTGCGCTTTGCCCGCGAACGGCGGGTGCCGTTCTTTGGCATCTGCCTTGGCATGCAGATGGCCTGCATCGAGGCGGCGCGCAACCAGGCCGGCATCACCGATGCCGGCACCACCGAATTTGGCGCGACGGCGCAGCCGGTGGTGGGCCTGATCACCGAATGGATGAGCGCGGAAGGCCTGCAGACCCGCGAAGCCGGCGGCGATCTGGGCGGCACCATGCGGCTGGGGGCGTTTCCGGCCGATCTGGCCCACAACAGCGTGGCGGCCAGCGTCTATGGCCGCACCCGCATCGAGGAACGCCACCGCCACCGTTACGAGGTGAACGCCGCCTATCGCCCGGCCCTGGAGCGCGAAGGCCTGATCTTTTCCGGCATGTCGCCCGATGGCCTGTTGCCCGAAGTGGTGGAACGGCCCGACCATCCCTGGTTCATCGGCGTGCAGTTCCACCCCGAACTGAAATCCAAGCCCTTCGATCCCCACCCGCTGTTCGCCAACTTCATCGCGGCGGCCATCACCCAAAGCCGGCTGGTGTGACCCCGATCACCCCGGCCGAACTGGCACAGCGCATCGCGGCGCAGCGTCCGGCGGCGCCGCCGCTTGTGGTGGGCATCACCGGTTCGGTGGCGGTGGGCAAGACGACCCTGGCGCAGGCATTGGCAGCGGCGCTGCCCGGCACAGTGGAGATTGTCTCCACCGATGGTTTCCTGAAGCCCAATGCCGTGCTGGAGGCGCAAGGGCTGATGCTGCGCAAGGGCTTTCCCGAAAGCTTTGACACGCCGGCGCTGGCCAGCGCGCTGGCCGGGCTGAAACAGGGGCCGGTGACGGTGCCGTCCTACAGCCATGTCAGCTATGATGTTGATCCCGGCGCGGCTCGGGTGGTGGCGGGGGCCGATATCGTGCTGGTCGAAGGCCTGGGTCTGGCCCCTGCCGCCGATGGCTCAAGGCTGCCGCTGGATCTGCTGATCTATATCGATGCCGACGAAGCCGATATCGTCGCCTGGTTCGTGGCGCGCTTCATGGGCCTGTGGCGGGCGGCGGCGGACGATCCCACCAGCTTTTACGCCCGCTTTGCCCACATGAGCGAGGCCGAGGCGCAGGCCTTTGCGCTTTGGGTCTGGCAGACGATCAACCGGCCCAACTGGCTGGATCATATCGCGCGGGCCAGGCCGGTGGCCGATCTGGTGGTGAAAAAATCGCTGGATCACCGCTTGCTGCTGGCCTGATCCCCGGTCAGCCAATCCACCACCGCAGCAATGGGCGCGCCCGGCGGCAGGCGCTGCATGGCGGTGCCGGGCACCATGGCCCGTGGATTGGCCAGAAACCGATTGAGCGTCTCGCGGGTCCACACCAAACCACCCTTGCCGGCCGCGCGCATGGCGGGGGAATAGGCGAAATCCGGCCGGCTGCCGGCCGTGCGGCCCGCCACGCCCGCCAGATTGGGCGCGGGCAGGCCGGTTTCGGCCGGATCGACGCTGTGACACGAGACGCAATAGTTGAAGGCCAGCGGCGGTGCCGGGGCGGCAGCGGCCAGCAACATGGCGGCGATCATCATCCCGGCATCATCCCGGCATCATCCCGGCTTGCCGGTTTCCACCAGCATCACCCGGTCCAGCCCGGATTCGGGCAGATAAATCTCGCCGGGCCGGCCCAAAATCTGCCGCACCTCGGCCTTGGTGGCCGAACCGGGATAGGTGCCGATGATCTTTTCTGCCCTGGTGTCAAAGGCCAAAGTGACATTGCCGGCCCATTCGGTCACCCAGGCGATATCCTTGTCATCAACATAGACGGCATAGGCCTGCGGCTTTTCGCCCGGCATTTTCCAGCGTTTCCATTCGCCGTCCTTTGGCGTGTAGCGGGCCAGATAGCCGGTATTCCATTCCGTCACCCACAGAGCGCCGCGGCTGTCGGGCCAAACGCGGCGCTGGCCACTGGCCGGCACCGGCGGTTCGATAACCGTGGTCGCGCCGCTTTCCATGTCGACGCGGGCCAGGAAGCTGCCGGCCAGGCTGACATACCAGATCTGGCCATCGGCGGTGGCGGCTATGCCATAGGGGCCGCGCCCTTTCGGGGCTGGCCACACATCCATCTTGCCCGACTGGGGATCAAGCCGGCCATAGATGCCGGTCTGCCCGGTGAACCACACCCGGCCCTTGCTGTCGAATGCCGGGGTGTTGAGATTGGTGAAGCCCGACCCTTCGGGCAACGCCCAGGCCTTCACCGCATCGGTCTTCGGATCGACCCGCACAATCGCGTTCAGCCCGCCATCGGTGATCCAGGCCGCCCCGTCCGGCCCCTTGATCACCCCGTGGGGGGCGGATTTCTCGCCAAGTGCCACCTGCCGCACACGACCCGACCTGATGTCGATGATGCCCAGCGCGCCCTGCCACTGCGCCGTGTACCAGATGGTGCCCGGCGGGCCGGGTGCAACATCATGCGGGTGGGCACCCTTGGGCAGCTCGAACACGCGGGTCGGGTGTTCGGCGAGCGCCGGCGCGGCCAGCATCATGGCCGCAGCCAACAGCCTGTGGGCAATGGTCATCATCGTCTCCCCGGATTGACTGTATATTATGTGCAGATACTGCGCCAGGCTGCAAGGGCGTGCGAGGGAAAAGCCGGCGTCGCCCGTAAACATTGCCGCACCCATGTTGCTTTGAACCTGAATGGTTTACGGCAGCCGCAGCCCTGAACCAGCCCCCGGTTCCCAACAGGATTTCACGCGTGACCCTGCCTGCCCGATTTGCCCTGCTGCTGGCCACCACCCCGGCTGCCGTTGTCACAGCCCAGACCGCACTGCCGCCTGCCCCGCAGCGCGTGGCGCAGGCCGCGCCCGACGAGGACGAGACGATCACCGTTTCCACCACCAAGCTGCCCGGCCAGGTGGTGGGCGACATCAAGCCCGAACTGGTGCTGGGCACCCAGGAACTGCGCGCCATCGGTGCCGGTTCGATCACCGATCTGATGGCCGAACTGGGGCCGCAATTGCGATCCAACCGCGGGCGCGGCGGCGGCATGCCGGCGGTGCTGCTGAACGGCAAGCGCACATCGGGCTTTCAGGAAATCCGCAACATCCCGCCCGAAGCCATTGCGCGGGTGGAGGTGCTGCCCGAAGAGGTGAGCCTGAAATATGGCTTTCGCGCCGATCAGCGGGTGATCAATTTCGTGCTGCGCCCGCGCTTTCAGGCGTGGACCGGCGAATATGATATCGGCGGCCCCACCGATGGCGGGCGCTTTTCCACCGAGCTGGAGGTGAATCTGCTGCGGCTGCGCAATGGCACCCGCACCAGCATCGAGGCCGAATATCAGATCGACACGATGGTGACGGAAAATGAACGCCGCATCACCACCCCGCCGCAAGGCCGGCCGTTCGCGCTGGCCGGCAATGTGTCGGCACTGGTGGCGGGTGCCAGCGTGGATGCCGGCCTGCCCGGCCGCAGCGTGCTAGGCGTGCCGGCCGGCATCGCCAGCCCCACATTGGCGCAATTCGGCGCGGCCCCGGTGAACGAAACCGACATCCGCCCGTTCCGCAGCCTGTTGCCCGATACGCGCACCGCCAGCCTGAATGGCACCATCGCCGGCGATCTGGCCAAGGGCATCGGCGCGACGCTGACCGGCGGCGTGGAGCGGACGCTGAGCGAAGGCCAGTTGGGCCTGCCGTCGGCCAGCTTCACCTTGCCGGCCGGCTCGCCCTTCTCGCCGTTCGGGCAGGCGGTGCTGGTCAACCGCTATGAACCGCAGGCGCTGGGCCGCTTTGCCGACAACTGGTCGGGCCGGCTGGGCACGGTGCTGGATGGCATGATCGGCAAGTGGAAATGGAACCTCACCGGCAATTACAACCATGCGCAGACCGAAACCCGGATCGAACGCGGCATCGATGTAGCAGCCGCGCAAGGATCGATCACGCTGGGCACGCTGTCGCCCTTTGGCGCCGGCCTGTTCAATGGCGCGCGGCTTGCCGATCTGGCCACCAGCGTCACCGATACCGCCAGCCTTGATCTGCTGTTGAACGGCAGCCCGCTGCGGCTGCCGGCCGGAGAGGTGGGGCTGGCGCTGAAGGCGCAGGTGCAGCATCTGGCGCTGAACGCCACCGCCGTGCGGTCGGGCGTGGTCAGCGCCGCCGATCTGGCCCGCACCCAGGGCAATTTCCAGGCCAATATCGATCTGCCGATCGCATCGGCCCGCGATGATGTGCTGTCGGCGCTGAACAAGCTGACGCTGAACGGCAATATCGCGGTGGACACGCTGTCGGATTTCGGCACGCTCGTCACCTGGGGCGCCGGCCTGAATTTCGAGCCGAAGGATGGCTGGGCGTTCATCGCCAGCTTCACCCGCGAACAGGGGCCGCCCAGCGTGGGGCAGCTGGGTGATCCCAACATCCTGACACCCAATGTGCGGGTGTTCGATTTCGTGCGCGGCGAAACCGTCGACATCACGCGCCTTGATGGCGGCAACCGGGCGCTGTTGAACGACACGCGCCAGGTGTGGAAACTGGGCCTGAACATCAAGCCGTTCGACGAAACCGATCTGGTGTTCAACCTGAACTATACCAGCACCCGCATCGATGATCCGATCGCGGCCTTTCCCACCGCCACGGCCGAACTTGAATCGGCCTTTGCCGATCGCTTCACCCGCGATGCCGGCGGGCGGCTGTTGCAGATCGACAACCGGCCGGTGAATTTCGATTATTCGCAGCGCAGCGAACTGCGCTGGGGCTTCACCTTCACCACCGCGCTCAAGCCATCGGCGGCCGAACGCGCAGCGGCCGAAAAGCGCATCGCCGATCTGCGCGCCAAGGCGGCGGAAAGTTTCCGCGCCGGCAAGGGCCTGCCGGCCGAAATCCGCAATCTGGCGCGCAATCCCTTTGGCTTCACACCGGGCCAGCGCCCGCCGGGTGCCGGGAGTGCCCCAGCTGGCCCGCCGCCTGGCGCGCCCAGCGGCGTGGCCCCGCCGGCGGCACCCGGCGCGCCGGG
>JAGWWF010000001.1 GCA_018970445.1 Alphaproteobacteria bacterium
GTGGTGCTGGGCACGATCCCGGCCGATTACAGCGGCAGCACCACCGATTACGAAGCCCTGAAAAAGGCCGGGGTTGCCCTGTTCGGCTATGGCAAGTTCCTGACTGCGCTGATCAATTTCATCATCATCGCCTTTGTCATCTTCCTGATCGTGCGCGCCGCCAACAAGGCGCTGGCGCCGCCACCGGCCGCGCCGGCCGAACCGCCCGGCCCCAGCCCGTCCGAAGTGCTGCTGGCCGAAATCCGCGATGAACTGCGGAAAGGCCGCGGTTGATCAACGCGCTGGCCGATCTGCTGGATCAGGTGCCGCTGCCGGCGATTCCGGCGGTGCTGCTGGCGGTCTTCTATCTGGCCGCCGAACTGGGCTTTGCCTGCCATCGCCGCTTTGGCGGGACTGGCGGCGGGGAGGATGAAACCCAGGTACTGTCGACCGCGCTCTTGGTGCTGGCGCTGCTGCTGGGCTTCACCTTCTCGATGGCGCTGGACCGTTATGACGAACGCCGCCAGCTGGTGGTGCAGGAAGCCAACGACATCGGCACCGCCTGGCTGCGCGCCGGACTGGTGCCGGCGCCGCACGGGCCGGCCCTGCAGGATGCGCTGCGCCTTTATGCCGGGCTGCGCGCCAGCAGCCCGCTGCCGCACGAAACCGCCAGGCTGGCCCGCGCCGCCGCCCAGCGAAACGAGGTGTGGCGGCTCACGGCGGTGGCCCAGGCCGGGCTGGAGGCACCGCGCGCCGTCAGCCTGGTCAGCGCGGTCAACGCCGTGCTGGACACCGGCACCCAGCGCGAAAAGGCGGTGGCAGCGCGCGTGCCGGGCGAAGTGATGCTGCTGCTGGTGCTGTTTGCCGCGGTGGCCTGTTTCCTGCTGGGCTATGTGCTTGATGCCCATGGCCATCGCCACCGGCTGGCATCGGGCGTATTGTTCGCGCTGATGGGCCTGACGATCATGCTGATCCTTGATCTGGACCGGCCGGTGGATGGGGCGATCCTGGTGGATCAATCGGCGATGGTGGCGCTGGTGGCGGGCCTTGCCCCGGCGGCGGCGGCGGGGCAATGATGCTGCCCATGCGCATGATTCTTCTGGCAGTTCTGCTGGCGCTGGCCGGCTGCAAGGCCGAACGGCGACAATTGGGCCAGGCGCTTTCGGGCAAGCCGCCGGTGCTGGCCGGCAGCCTGGTGGGGCGCTGGATCGTCGCCGATCTGAACGGCGGCGGCCGCATCGAGGCCGCCAGCCTTGAATTTGCCGCCGGCAGCATCGCCGGCAGCAGCGGCTGCAACCGGCTGAGCGGCAGCTGGCGGCAGGACGGCGCGGCCCTGGCCATCGCGCCGCTGGCCAGCACCCGCATGGCCTGCGCGCCCGCCGTGATGGTGGTGGAACAGCGATTGCTGGCCACGCTGGCAGCGGTGCAGACGGTGGTTTTCGATGACCGCGGCAACCCCACGCTGATCAGCCCGGATGGCCGGCGCGTGCGGCTGATCCCGGCGCTGCCGGAACCGGTGCAATAGGATCAGGCTGCCACCCGATCGATCGACAGATCGGCCAGGCTGGTGGTGTCGAGGATATTGGCGGTCTGTTCGCGCACCACCAGCATCACCTTGCGGATCACGCAGGTGGTTTCCTCGAAACAATCGGTGCAGCGCTGATAGGCCGACAGCGACACGCACGGCACCAGCGCCAGCGGCCCTTCGATCAGCCGGATGATCTCGCCAAAGCTGATCTGGCTGGCCGGCCGCGCCAGGCGATAGCCACCCATCTTGCCGCGATAGCTGTTGACCAGGCCGCCATGCTTGAGATCGAGCAATATGGCTTCGAGGAACTTGCGCGGCAGTTTCTGATCGGCCGCGATCACCGAAATCGGCACGGGGGCCATCCCGCCCGAACGGGCAATGAAGATGAGCGCGCGCAGGGCGTAGCGGGATCGCTGGGTGAGCATGGCAGGCCGTTATCCTATGCACCAGCAAGGGATTGGTGCCAAGCGGTAATGCCGGCCAATGATCGTGCCGATAATTGGCGTATATTGCCGTTTTTCAGGAAACATCTTCGATAATTGTCATGCTGTTGCAATACAGCATGACAATCAACCCATTGATTTGAAAGGATTGTGATTTTCTGCGGGCACTTGGCACGGCGGTTGCAAGGCTGTTGGCATCGGCAGCCGGATGGTCCGGCGGCCGGAACAGCGAAGAGGTCCCCCAATGTTTGCTTTTGCCCACAAGATCACCCGCACCCTGGTCGGCACCGCCGGCACCCTGTTGTTTGCCGGCCTGTGCATCGCCGGCGCCACCGCCCCGGCCAACGCCCAGATCGTCTATGGCGTGAATGCGACCGGCCACCGCGTGGCGCAAGTGTCCTATGCCGATCTGGATCTGGGCAGCAAGGCTGGCCAGGCCCGCCTGGAAAACCGCCTGCGCACCGCCGCCCGGCAGGTGTGCCATGGCAGCGCCACCGATCCCTGGGCCGTGGCCGAAGAATATAAATGCTTCACCGAAACCCTGAAGGCCAGCCGTTCGGCCACCATGGCCGCGATCGAGGCCGAAAAGATCGGCGGCTGATCGGTTGATGCACCGGCTGGCAGTGGCAGGGGCCGTCCCTGCCAGCCGCAGCGCCCGGTGACGCCAGACCGCCCCCGTCTGGCTACCCGGCCGCCCCCCGCCCGGCCCTGCCCGCCCCCGGCAGCGGCCGTGGCCACTGGCCCCCCAGCTTGGCTTGGTGCCGTTCCTTCCCGCCCCCTCGGAACGCACCTTGCGGGTGCCGCCCGGCGCATGTCCCTCACGCGCCGGGCGGCACTTTTCTTTTGGCGCCCATGCGCCATGATGGCGCCATGAACCGCCTGATTGTTGCCGCCCTGATCGCCCTGATCGCTGCCCCGGCCGCTGCCGAACGCGCCCGCGTGGCCGGCATTGCCCCCGGCCCCTTTCCCACCGGGCCGCTGAATGCCATCACCGATGTGCCCGGCGTGGCCGTGGGCCAGGTGACGATCGAGCGCGGCGACACGATCCGCACCGGCGTCACCGCCATCCTGCCCCATGGCGGCAACATCTTTGCGCACAAGGTGCCGGCGGCGATTGTTGTCGCCAATGGCTTTGGCAAGCTGATGGGCCTGTCGCAGGTGCAGGAACTGGGGGAGATCGAGACCCCGATCCTGCTCACCAACACGCTGAACGTGGCCGAAGCCGCCAGCGCCATCATCACCCACACGCTGGCGCAGCCCGGCAACGAAGGCGTGCGATCGGTGAACGCCGTGGTGGGCGAAACCAATGATGGCGGCCTGAACGACATCCGCGCCCGCGCCGTCACCCCGGCCGATGCGCTGGCCGCCATTCGCAGCGCCAGCACCGGCCCGGTGGCCGAAGGCGCGGTGGGGGCCGGGCGCGGCACCATCGCCTTTGGCTGGAAGGGCGGCATCGGCACCGCGTCGCGGCGCACGCCCGACGGCTTCATGCTGGGGGTGCTGGTGCAGAGCAATTATGGCGGCCGGCTGATTCTGGCCGGGGTGCCGGTGCCGCCGCCGCCGGCCGCCACGCCACCCAGCGCCGATGGATCGATCATGATCGTGGTGGCCACCGATGCGCCGCTTTCGGATCGCAATCTGAGGCGGCTGGCGCTGCGCGCCATGGCCGGGCTGGCGCGCACCGGTTCGGGCTTTTCCAACGGATCGGGCGATTATGCCATCGCCTTTTCGGTGCACGCCGATGTGCGCCGCACCCCGGCCCGCCGCGCCGCCATCACCGCCTATCCCGAACTGGCCAACGATGCCATGTCACCGCTATTCGCCGCCGTGGCCGATGCCACCGAAGAGGCCATCGCCAACAGCCTGTTGATGGCCACCACCACCAGCAGCCGCGACCCCGCCACCGGCACCATCCGCACCATCCCGGCGCTGACCGCGGACATGATCCGGCCGCTGCTGCCGGCGCGGTGAGGAATGAGGCCGCCTGATCTCTTGTTCAAGGACGGGTTTGCCCTTGCGTGGGCGCGCCGTGCGTCCGATGGATCAACGCTGGCAATGCTGGGGAAAACATGCACGCCAAGAGCATTTCCGCCCATCTGAAACCTTATCGCATGATCGCCGCGCGACGAACCACGATCAATCACATGTTTGCAGCAGCCGTGGCGCCGCACGACGTCTATGAAGAGGCCCGCGTTCGCGAAGCTCTGCTCCAGCTTGGCAACAACCCTGAGTCAGAGCTTGAATGTGCATATTGCGGGCGTGCAGCAGAAACGTGGGATCATGTTTTCGCGACGGTAAAAGACAGCAAATTCAGTGGTTTTGGTCACAGGCTGGGCAACCTCTTGCCGTGCTGCAAGCCATGCAACTCCCGAAAGGGAAACAAGCTGTGGCACATATATTTGTCCGATCTGCCAATGAGCGACGCGGAACGGCAGTTGCGTGTCTCCCGGATTTCCAGTCACATCGAGCGATACTGCCCAATGGAACCACAGGTGGATGACACCGCCACACACCGGCGCCTCGACGAAATTCGATTGCAGATTCTGCAATTGATGGCAGACGCCGATCAACTCGCAGAACAGCTCCGTCAGGGCTTGCGCGGATAGACCGTGACCAGTCTTGGCCGGCGATCGCCCGCGCTGCTGATCCAGACACTGGTGACACACGGGTTGCGGCGATCGGGGGAGGCCAGCGTGCAGTGGACAACAAACTTCCGCCCATGCGGGTTGGCCAACTCGGTCGCGACGGGATTGCGCCGTGGGTGATCGGCGAGGCTGATGGCCAGGCTTGTTTCGGTAAAGCCGTGGTCAAGAAAAAAACGCGCCTTGCCGCCGTTCTGGGGATGGGCTGCATTCAGTAGATAGGCACTGATCTTGCGGGGATCGATGAAGGCCGCCTCAGCACCAGGCAGGTGGGTCATGCAATCTGGTCGACCAGAACTGTCATCACCGCGTGCACTGGCTCCAGAAACTCCACCTCGCACGCCTGGCCATCGCCATAAATGGCAACAATCACGCCTTCCGACCCGGCGGGCATGCTCACTCCGTCAGCAGAAACAGCCACACGCAAACGCACCGAGTCGAGCTCGGCGGGCGCAGCCCGATGGCGAACAGGTGGGTGGGCCATGTTCATGCGATCATCGTTACCACGAACATCACCCCAGCGCCACCCGCGCACCGGCGTGACGCACGATCACGCCTTCCAGTTCCAGATCGAGCAGCACGCTGGCCACCTGCGCCGCCGGCAGGCCCGACAGGCGAATCAGATCGTCGATCGGCACCGGCGTGGGCGACAGCAGGGGCATCAGCGCGGTGCGGGCGGCTGCATCGGGAACCGCGTCGCGCGCCGGCAGCGGTTCGGCCACGCGCAGATGGGCGCGCGGCGCGCCCGACAGGGTGGACAAGGCCTCCAGCACGTCGGCCGCGCTCTGGATCAGGGTGGCGCCTTCGCGGATCAGCAGATTGCACCCCTGTGCGCGCGGATCGAGCGGCGATCCGGGCACCGCCATCACTTCGCGGCCCAGATCGGCCGCGATGCGCGCCGTGATCAGGCTGCCGGATCTGGGCGCGCCTTCCACCACCAGCGTGCCGGCGGCCAGCCCGGCGATGATGCGGTTGCGGCGCGGGAAGTGGCGGGCCTGCGGCTCCACCCCCGGCGGCTGTTCGGCCACCACCAGGCCGTGCGCGGCGATGCGCGCCATCAGATCGGCATGATCGGGCGGATAGGCCACATCCACGCCGCCGGCCACCACCGCGATGGTGCCGTGATCCAGGCTGCCGGCGTGGGCGGCGGCATCGATGCCGCGCGCCAGGCCCGACACGATCACATGATCGGCTTCGGCCAGATCGATGGCCAGTTGCCGGGCAAAGCGCGTGCCCGCCGCGCTGGCGTTGCGCGCCCCCACGATCGCCACTGCCGGCCGATCCAGCAGCGCGGCATCGCCGTGGGCATAGAGCACCGGCGGCGCGGTCTCGGTGGCGGCCAGCAGCGCCGGATAATCGGGCGTGCCGATGAACAGCAGCTGCGCGCCCAGCCGGGTGGCGGTGTCCAGTTCGGCCTGCGCATCGGCTGCCGGGCAGATGGCCAGGCGGCGGTTGCCGCGCCGGGCCAGATCGGGCAGCGCCCGCAGGGCGGTATCGGCATCGCCAAAGCGGGCGATGAGCTGGCGATAGGTAACGGGGCCGATCGATTCGGTGCGGATCAGGCGCAGGCGCGAAACCGCATCTGCCGGCAGGCTCATTTGGCCTTTTGCCCGATCTTTGATTCGGTGCCGGCCGCCAGGCGGGAAAGATTGTCGCGATGCTGGACGATCAGCAGCGCCGCCAGCGCCGCCAGATGGGCGGCCCAGCCCAGATCACCGGTGAGGAACCACACCGCCACCGGACAGGCCAGCGCCGCCAGCATGCCGCCCACACTGGAATAGCGGGTGGCCAGCGCGCCGCCCAGCCAGGTGGCCAGCGCAATCGCGCCGGCCAGCGGCGCGGCGGCCAGCGTGATGCCCAATATGGTCGCCACGCCCTTGCCGCCGCGAAAGCGCAGCCAGACCGGAAAGCAATGGCCCACGAACGCCGCCACGCCGGCCATGATCGCCGCCATCTCGCCGCCCAGTTCGCGGCCCACAGCCACGGCGGCCGCACCCTTGCCGGCATCCAGCAGCAGGGTGGCCGCCGCCAGCCCCTTGTTGCCGGTGCGCAGCACGTTGGTGGTGCCGATGTTGCCGCTGCCCACCTGCCTGATATCAATCCCGATCAGGCGGGTGAGCAGCAGGCCGAAGGGTATCGAGCCAAGGACATAGCCAAGCGCGGTTGCAATCCAATCCATGCGCGCCAGCCTAGCGGGCGGGCCGGGCTGCGTCTATGCTGGGGGAAAGGGGGACTGACGATGAAGCGTTTGTTGGCGATTGCGGTGGCCCTGCTGGCGGGCACCGCGCAGGCCCAGCTGGCCGGGCAGATGAAGACCAGCGCGCCGCGCGACACCGCGCTGGCCGCCGGGCCGTATGAAACGCTGGTGATCCGCGGCGCCACCATCATCACCGGCAATGGCGGCCCGCCCTATGGCCCGGCCGACATCATCATCAACGGCGGGCGCATCACCGATATCCGCAGCGCCGGCACGCCGGGCCTGGCGATGCCGGCCAACCGGCCGCCGGCCAATGCCGTGCGCGAGATCGATGCCACCGGCATGTATGTGCTGCCCGGCTTTGTCGACATGCACGGCCACCAGGGCGACATCTTCAAGATGAACGATCCCGATTATGCCTGGAAACTGTGGCTGGCCCACGGAGTGACGGCCTTGCGCGGCATTCCGCTCTATGGCGGCGATGCGGCGCGCGCCCTGTCCGACAAGAAGCGCGCGGCCGCCGGCGAGATCATGAGCCCCCGGCTCTATGTCTATCAGACCCTGGGTTCGGGCGCGAACGCCGGCTGGAAGGGCGGCCGCGTGTTGAGCCCCGACAAGGCGCGCGAATGGGTGCGCTGGGCCGCCAGCGTGGGCATCGACGGGATCAAGTTCTTCAACCGCGGCGACGAGACGCCACAGATCGACCGCGCCGCCATCGACGAGGCGAAGAAGCTGGGCCTGGGCACGGTGGCGCATCTGAGCCAGCCCAACATCGCCGAATTCAACGCCCGCGATGCCGCCGCGGCCGGCCTGAGCACCATCACCCATTTCTATGGCCATTTCGAAAGCCTGCTGGACGGGCGGCGGGTGCAGGACACACCGGCCGATTACAACTTCAACGACGAGCAGAAGCGCTTTGGCGGCATTGCCGAAATCTGGGATCAGATCCACCCGCCCGGCAGCGCGCAATGGCAGGAGTATCTGGCCGCGCAGAAAAAGACCGGCGTGAATTTCGATCCCACCTTCAACATCTACAGCGCCAGCCGCGATCTGATGAGGGCGCAGCGGGCAGAATGGCACGACCGTTTCACCCTGCCCAGCCTGACGCGCTTTTTTGAATCCAACCGCGACAACCACGGCAGCTATTTTTTCGAATGGACCAGCGAGCGCGAGTATGAATGGCGGCGATTCTACACGCGCTACATGCAATTGGTGAATGATTACAAGAATATGGGCGGCCGCGTCACCACCGGCAGCGATCCCGGCTTCATCTGGCAGACCTGGGGATTCGGCTATATCCTCGAACTGGAACTGCTGCGCGAGGCCGGCTTTGCCCCGCTGGAGGTGATCCAGGCCGCCACCATCAACGGCGCCCGCACGCTGGAGGAGCCCAAGGGCCGCGAACCGGATTTCGGCCTGGTGCGGGTGGGCATGCGCGCCGATCTGATCGTGGTGCCGGAAAACCCGCTGGCCAATCTGAAAACCCTTTATGGCACCGGCTTTGCCCGGCTGGACGAGGCAACCCAGACCACCGTGGTGAAGGGCGGCATCCGCTGGACCATCCGCGACGGCATCGTGCACGACGTGCCGGCGATCCTGAACAGCGTTGCCGATTCCGTGGCGGCGGCCAAGGCCCGCCCACCGCAATGAAGCCCGCCAGCGTCGCCGATTACCGCGCTCTCAGCCGGGCGCGCGTGCCGCGGTTCCTGTTCGATTACACCGATGGCGGCAGCTATGGCGAGGTGACGCTGGCGCGCAATCTGGCCGATCTGGCAGCGGTGCCGCTGGATCAGCGGGTGCTGGTGGATGTGGCGCGCATCGACACGCGGGTGACGGTGCTGGGGCAGCAGATGGCCATGCCGGTGATCCTGGCCCCGGTGGGGCTGGGCGGCCTGCACGCAAGGCGGGGCGAGGTGCAGGCGTGGCGGGCGGCGCGGGCCGCCGGGGTGGCCATGGCGCTGTCCACCGTATCGGTGTGCAGCCTGGCCGAAGTGACGGCCGGTGGCGGCGCACCGCCCTGGTTCCAGCTGTATCTGGTGAAGGACAGGGGCGCCAACGCGGCGATGATCGCCCAGGCGCGCGAACAGGGCTGCCCGGCGCTGGTGCTGACCGTGGACCTGCCCACGCCCGGCGCGCGGTATCGCGATGTGCGCTCCAGCCTGACCGGTGCGCCCGGGCTGGCCGGCCAGTTGCACCGCGCGGCGCAGGTGCTGGCGCGGCCGCGCTGGGCGCTGGATGTCGGCCTGCGGGGCGGGCCGGTGGCGATGGGCAATCTCACCCAGCTGGTCGGTGCCAAGGCCCCCTTGAGCGATTATCTGGGCTGGATTTCGCGCAATTTCGATGCCAGCGCCGGTTGGGATGCGCTTGCCTGGGTGCGCGCGCAATGGCCGGGGCCGTTGATCGTGAAGGGCATATTGCATCCGGAGGATGCCGCGCTGGCCTTTCGCCATGGTGCCGATGCCATCGTGGTTTCGAACCATGGCGGCCGGCAGCTGGATGGGGCGATGTCGGCCGTGCGCGCCCTGCCGGCGATCATGGACCGCTTGAGCGGCGCCATCCCGGTGCTGGCCGATGGCGGCGTGCGATCGGGGCTGGATGTGCTGCGTTATCACAGCCTGGGGGCGGCTGCCGTGATGATCGGCCGGCCCTGGGTGTGGGCGCTGGGCGCGGCCGGAGAGGCCGGCGTGGCGCATGTGCTGGCACTGCTGCGCGCCGAACTGGCCGCCGCCATGGCGTTGACCGGTCGCACCCGGCTGGCCTGACCGGCCATTCCCCTGTATCGGCTGCGGCATGACCGACCGGCTGACCATCGCCCTTGCCCAGTTGAACGCCCGAGTGGGCGGGCTGGCCGCCAATGCCGACGCGATCCTGCGCGCCCGCGCCGAGGTGCCGGATGCCGATCTGCTGGTCACGCCCGAATTGTCGATCATCGGCTATCCGCCCGAGGATCTGGTGCTGAAACCCGCGCTGGTGGCGGCCGCGCGCGCCCAGGTGGAGCGGCTGGCGGCGGCCACGGCCGATGGCGGCCCGGCCCTGCTGGTCGGCGCGCCGTGGGCGGAAGCGGACGCGCTGTTCAACGCCATGCTGCTGCTGGATGGCGGGCGCATCGCCGGCATCACCCGCAAGCATGATCTGCCCAATTATGGCACCTTCGATGAAAAGCGGCTGTTCACGCCGGGGCCGTTGCCGGGGCCGCTGAACCTTCGCGGCGTGCGCATCGGCGTGCCGGTGTGCGAAGACATGTGGTGGCCCGATGTGTGCGAATGCCTGGCCGAAACCGGCGCCGAACTGCTGATCGTGCCCAACGGCAGCCCCTATGAAGTGGGCAAGGATGATCGCCGCCTGAGCCTGGCCGTCACCCGCGTGTCCGAAACCGGGTTGCCGCTGGTGTATCTGAACCGGGTGGGCGGGCAGGATGAACTGGTGTTCGATGGCGCATCCTTCGTGCTGAACGCGAACCGCCGCCTGGCCCACCAGCTGCCCGACTGGGACGAGACGATCCGCCTGACCCATTGGCAGCGCACCGCCGATGGCTGGCAGTGCGCGCCCGGCGGGATCAGCCCGCAGGATGACGACCCGGCCGACATCTATCACGCCATGCTGGTTGCCCTGCGCGATTATGTGAACCGCAACGGCTTTCCCGGCGTGGTGCTGGGCCTGTCGGGCGGCATCGATTCGGCGCTGTCGGCCGCGGTGGCGGTGGATGCGCTGGGGGCAGACCGGGTGTGGTGCGTGATGCTGCCCAGCCCGTTCACCAGCCAGGACAGCCTGGACGATGCGGCCGAATGCGCGCGCCTGCTGGGCTGCCGGCTGGACACGGTGCGCATCGAACCGGCGATGACGGCGTTCGATGCGATGCTGGGCCCGCTGTTTGCCGGCCGGCCGCGCGACACGGCGGAAGAAAATATCCAGTCCCGCATCCGCGGCCTGGCGCTGATGGGCCTTTCCAACAAGTTCGGTCCGATGCTGCTGACCACCGGCAACAAGAGCGAGATGAGCGTGGGTTATGCCACCATCTATGGCGACATGGCCGGCGGCTATTCGGTGCTGAAGGATCTGTACAAGACGACCGTGTTCCGCGTGTGCGAATGGCGCAATGCACACCGGCCGCGGCTGGGGCTGGGGCCGGCCGGGCCGGTGATGCCCACCCGCGTCATCACCAAGCCGCCATCGGCCGAACTGCGCGACAACCAGAAGGACGAGGACAGCCTGCCGCCCTATCCGCTGCTGGATGCCATCCTGTTCGGGCTGGTGGAGCAGGAGACATCGGCGGCCGAACTGGTGGCGCAGGGGCTGGATGCCGCCACCGTGGCGCGCATCGAACGACTGCTGTATGTCGCGGAATACAAGCGCCGCCAGGCCCCGCCCGGCGTGAAGATCGGCCGGCGCAATTTTGGCCGCGATCGCCGCTATCCGATCAGCAATGATTTCCGCACGGCCTGAACGTCTGGCGCTGGCGCTGCTGCTGGCCAGCCCGGCGCTGGCCGCCCGGCCCCGGCCGCCGGCCCTGCCGCCGCTGCTGCTGGACGCGGCCGCCCCGCTGATCGAGGTGGAGGTGGCCGGCCAGCGCCTGCGCCTGACGGTGGACATCGGCGGCGACGACATCGTGCAGCTGAACCCCGACAGCCCGGCGCGCGCCGTGCTGGCCGCCGCCAGCCGCCCCGATGGCAAACCGGTGGATCGCGGCCTGTACCGGGTGGCGGTGGGGCAGACCGCGCTGGCCATCCCGTTCAGCCGCGAGACCCTGATCATCGCCGGCCAGCCGGTGCGGGCCCGGGTGCTGCAACCGGCAGCGACGCCGGTGGGCCAGGGCGCGGGCAGCGACGGCGTGATCGGCCTGCCGCTGCTGCCGCACCCGGGGCTGGAATGGCACTGGCGCCCGGCCACGCCGGCGGATCGCGCCATCAGCGTGCCGGCCCGCATCGGCCGCAGCGACGCCTGGGGTCTTGACTGGGCGGTGAAGCATGGCGGCCGGCTGGATGTGGAACTGCACCCGCTGCGGACCAGCAGCGTGGTCAGCGCGGCCGCCGCCAGCAGCCTGGCCGCGGCCGGCGGCGGCCAGCTGATCGGCCCGGTGCGCCGTGTGCCGATCAGTTTCGGCGCGGTGCGGCCGGTGCGGCAACTGGCGCTGGCCCGGCCGGTGGTGATTGCCGGCCTGCGGCTGGATCAGGCGCAAGTGCGATTGTTCGATTGGGCCGGCCGCACCAGCCTGCCGCCCGATGCCGATCCGGCGGCGGAGTTGACCGTGACCGGCACGCGCGGCCGCCAGGACCAGTGGGCCAATGCCAAGCTGGGCCGCGATGTGCTGGCGGCCTGTGCCAGCCTGCGCTGGAGCCGTGAACCGGCGCAGTTCACGCTGGTCTGTCCGGCGACGGATTGATCAGCCCGGCTGCACGATCTTTTGCAATTGTGCGCTTTGCGCACGCTTGTTGGCGTTACGGACGCATGATAGCATCCGGCCATCCGGTGAAATGACAGCGGAACATGCTGCGCGCCGGGCGACTGGATTGCAGCGCGGGCGGGTCGATCGTTTCGGGGCAAATGCCGTCTGTCTTGCTGCAACCCCTGGGGAGGGTTCGCATGGCCGTTCATCACGATCACGTCACCGTTTCGCATGCCGCCATGGCGGTGGCCATGCTGCTGGCCGCCACCGCGCCGGCCGCCGCCCAGACCGCGCCGCCGGCCGCGCCGCCAGCGGCCGCACCGGCCGAAGAGGCCGCCGAAGAGACCATCGTGGTGACGGGATCGCGCATCGCGGTGTCGGGCTATACCGCGCCCACCCCGGTGACGGTGGTGAGCGAGGAGCTGATCCTGCGCGATGCCAAGCCGACGATCGGCGATGCCATCCGCGAACTGCCGGCGGTGGGTTCATCGGCATCGCCCAACAACACGTCGGGGGCGGGCAACATCGTCGCCGGCATCACCGGGCTGGATACGGTGAACCTGCGCAACCTGGGCGTCACCCGCACGCTGGTGCTGTTCGATGGCCAGCGCGTGGTGCAATCCAACGTGACCGGCCAGGTGGATATCGGCACCATGCCCACCGCGCTGGTGCAGCGCATCGACGTGGTGACGGCGGGCGCATCGGCGGCATGGGGGTCTGACGCGGTGTCGGGCGTGGTCAATCTGGTGCTGAACAAGAAATTCGATGGCTTCAAGGCCAGTATCGAGGCGGGCGATTCCTATGCCTTTGACCGCTTCAACTATCGCGCCCAGGCGGCGTGGGGCACCGGCTTTGACGACGACAAGGGCCGCATCATCATCGCCGGCAACTGGTTCAACGCACCCAGCAACATCTTTGCCAACCAGCGCGGCTGGAACCGTTATACCCAGCTGGTCAACAACCCGGCGTCCACCACCACCAACAGCGAACCGCGGCTGATCCGGGCGGACAATGTCAATCTTTCGAACGCCACCACCGGCGGCCTGATCGTCGGGGCCTGCAACGGGGCCATCACCGCCACCGGGGCCTGCCCCACCGCCAACACGATCAGCGCCGGCGCCCTGCAGAACCAGCAGTTCATCGGCAGCGCCGGCCAGCTGGCCCCGTTCAATGCGCGGCTGATTTCCGGCCAGATCGCCGCCGATGCCGATACGTTGCAGGCCCAGCTGAACAATCTGGCCATCCGTTATCGCACCGGATCGCTGTTCGGCCTGGTGAAATATGATTTTGCCGACTGGATGAAATTTTCGGTGCAGCTGAATTATGGCAGCACCTTTTCGCGCAACAATTCGGTGCCGTTCATCCGCACCGGGGCGCAGGCCCCCTTCATCCGGGTGGACAATCCGTTCGTGCCCGATGCGGTGCGCGCCACCATGGTGGCCAACAACTGGTCGGCGATCCGCATCGGCACCACCAACATCAACAACATGACGCCGCAAACCCTCAGCTACGACGATTTCGCCACCAATGCGCTGGGCGTGCCGGTGGCGACCACAAATCGCGCCCTGTGGCGCGGTGTGGCCAGCGTGGAAGGCGATCTGGGCGGCGGCTGGAGCTACAACGCCTATTACCAGCGCGGCGACGTGCGGGTGTTCCAGACCACCGAATCCAACGCCATCATCGCCAATTTCAACCGCGCCATCGATGCGGTGCGCAATCCGGCCGGCCAGATCGTCTGCCGGGTGAATGCCGATGCCGTCACCACCAACGATGATCCGGCCTGCCGGCCGCTGAACATCATCGGCCAGGGCGTGGCGGCGCAGGATGCCATCCGTTATGTGAATGTCGCGCCCGGTGCCAATTTCCAGCGCCAGCTGCTGCGGCAGACGGTGACGGCCGCCACCGTGCAGGGCAAGCTGCCCGGCCTGGCCGCCGGCGACATCGCTCTGGCCTTCGGCGGCGAATATCGCACCGAAAACGGCAACATCATCAACGATGCCGGCGCGCAGGCGCGCATCTATTCGGTGGCCAACTTCCCCAGCTTCACCGGCCGTTATGACGTGAAGGAAGGCTTTGTCGAAATCGATGTGCCGCTGCTGAAGGACAATGGCCTGAAATCACTGAACCTGAACGGGGCGGTGCGCTACACGGATTATTCCACCAGCGGCGGGGTGACGACCTGGAAACTGGGCGTGCTGTCCGATGTGGTCAGCGGCGTGCGCCTGCGCGCCACCCTGTCGCGCGATATCCGCGCCCCCAATCTGAACGAGCTGTTCTCCACCGGCCTGTCCACCCTGTCGTCAGCGGTGGACCCGCGCAACAATGTGACGGTGGCAATCTTCAGCTTTGCCAGCGGCAATGCCGCATTGCAGCCGGAAAAGGCCCGCACCTTCTCGGCCGGGATGGTGCTGCAACCCGGCTTCATCGACCGGTTCAGCCTGTCGCTGGATTATTACAGCATCAATATTTCCGATGCGATCGTGCAGGTGGGCGCCAACGATTCGCTGCAGCGCTGCAACAATGGCGATACCGCCTTTTGCAGCCGGCTGGTGTTTGGCGGGCCGCTGGGGGCCAACGGCCAGCCGCTGCTCAGCCAGATCAACGTGTTCCCCGACAATATCGCCAATCTGAAAACCTCTGGCCTGGATTATCAGCTGGACTGGACGGTGCCGGCCTTCGGCGGCGATCTGAACCTGCGGGTGCTGGGCAATTACATCTTCGAACTGCGCCAGCAGCAGCTGGGCAGCACGTTCAACCTGGCCGGCGCGATCGGGGCGGACAATCTGGGCGGCACCGGCTTCCCGCGCGCCCGCGCCACCGGGTCGCTCACCTGGAACAAGGGCGATGTGTCGCTGACGGCGCAGACCCGCTTCATCGGCGCGGCCAGGCTGAATTCGGCCTGGGGGCCCAAGGATGTGGACAACAACAAGGTGCCGGCCATCGCCTATGTCGATCTGCGCGGCAGCTGGAAGGTCAACGATCACATCCAGCTGTTCGCCACGGTGGACAATCTGCTGAACAAGGCGCCGCCGATCGTGCCGGCCAGCCAGGCCCAGGGGCAGAGCGCCTTCTATTTCACCGGCATCAACGGCATCATCTATGATGCCATCGGCCGCGCCTATCGGGTGGGGGCACGGGTGAATTTCTGATGCGCTTGCTCTCTTGCCGCATGGCGGCGAAGGCGCGATGATGGCAGCACGCACAGGCAAACGGACCGCACACAGACGCGGCCAGTTGGGGAGGACAGACTATGGACATCTCGCGTCGTGACACGATGGCGCTGGCTGCGGCCGGCGCGCTGGCGGCAACGGCCCCGGCAATGGCCCAGACGGACGGGCCGCGCCGGCTGGGATCAAAGGAAAAGGTTGCCTATTGGGTGGCGACCGTGACGCCCTGCGATGCCAGGGGCATGTTCGATCCCGGTGCCATGAAGGCGGTGATGGAATGGCACCGCAAATGCGGCGCCGATGGCGTGGTGGTGCTGGGCACGTCGGGCGAATTCCCCAGCTTCTCGGTGGCCGAACGCAAGCGCATCACCGAAGTGGCGATGCAGCACAAGGGCAACATGAACATCATGGTGGGCCCCGGCACGCCCAACATCGTGGAAACCATCGATCTGGCCAAGCATGCGCAAAGCGTGGGGGCCGATGGCCTGCTGGTGATCCCGCCCTTCTATTTCAACCAGCCGCCAAATGACGGCCTGATCCATTATTACACCCAGCTGTTCGAGGCGGTGTCGATCCCGATCAACCTCTATCACATCCCCGGCACGTCCGAAGTGTCGATCACCCACGAGTTGCTGAAGGCGATGATGAAATATCCGCACCTGGCCGGCATCAAGGATTCGTCGGGCGATGCCGCCGGCTTTGCCGAGTTCCTGAAGGGCTTCCCCGAACTGAACATGCGCTGCGGCACGTCGAACAACCTGATCCCGGCGGTGGAGGCCGGCATGGGCGCGATCCTGGCCGATGGCAACCAGTTCAGCGACAAGTGCGCCGACATCTTCACCACATACCGCGCCAAGGGCGACTGGAAGGCCAAGCTCAACCACCTGCGCGCCGCGCAAGGGGTGATGCGCGATCACAACATGGGGGCCAACACCTATGCCTCGATGAAATATGTGCTGTCGCTGCGCATGGGTGGCCCGATGATGTATGCCCGCACCCCCTATCCGCAGCTGACCGATGCGCAGAAGGCCAGCCTGAAGGCCGGTCTGGACAAGGTGATGCAGATGCCGGCGGCCTGATCGGGCGCCACGCTGCATTCATCCTGATCCGTTTATCGAAGGGCACAACCATGAAGATCCTCTCCCCCCTGCCGCTGTCCGTCGCGGCAGCCCTGCTGCTCACCACCGCCGCGGGCGCGCAGACCCCGGCAAAGGAAGGCACGCTGGCGGCGCGCACCAGCACCGGTGTCGCCAACTGGACCACCTACAACGCCGATCTGAAGGGCAGCCGCTATGCGCCGCTCGACCAGATCAATGCCGGCAATTTCAAGGATCTGGAAATCGCCTGGCGCTTCAAGACCGACATTCTGGGCAGCCGCCCGGAATACAAGCTGGAATCAACCCCGCTGGCGGTTGATGGCGTGATCTACACCACCGGCGGCACCCGCCGCGCCGTGGTGGCGCTGAACGGGGCCACGGGCGAATTGCTGTGGCAGTTCGCCCTGCACGAAGGCAGGCGATCGGCCGAATCCCCGCGCGCCCTGTCGGGCCGCGGCCTGTCCTACTGGACGGACGGCACCCGGCGTCGCATCCTCTATGTCACCATCGGCTATCGCCTTGTTTCCCTGGATGCCGATACCGGCCGCCCCGATCCCGATTTCGGCACCAACGGCGTTGTCGATCTGAAGACCGATTTCGATCAGGATCTGGGCGATCTGGATACCGGCGAAGTGGGCGTGCACTCCGCGCCGGCCGTGTCTGGCAACACGATCATCATCGGGGCCGCCTTCCGCGAAGGCTTCACGCCGAAAACCCACAACAACACCAAGGGCTATGTCCGCGCCTTTGACGTGCGCACCGGCAAGCGGCTGTGGACCTTCCACACCGTGCCCAAGCCCGGCGAATTTGGCTACGACACGTGGCTGAACAAGTCGGCCGACATCAACGGCAACACCGGCGTGTGGACGCAGGTTTCGGTCGATGAGGAACTGGGCCTCGCCTATCTTGCCGTTGAATCCCCCACGTCGGACTTTTTCGGCGGCAAGCGGCCGGGCAACAATCTGTTCGGCAACAGCCTGGTGGCGGTTGACCTCAAGACCGGCGAACGGCGCTGGCATTATCAGCTGATCCACCACGAGATCTGGGATCTGGACAACAGCAGCGCGCCGCTGCTGATGGATGTGACGGTGGACGGCAAGCCGAAGAAGGTGGTGGGCCTGCCATCGAAACAGGGCTTTTTCTATGTGTTCGACAGGGCCACCGGCGTGCCGGTATGGCCGATCAAGGAAACCAGGGTGGCCAAGGGCAATGTGCCCGGCGAATGGTACAGCCCGACCCAGCCGATCCCGTCCAAGCCGCCGGTCTATGCCCGCAACGGCGTCGAGGAAAAGGATCTGATCGACTTCACCCCCGATCTGAAGGCCAAGGCGCTGACGCTGACCAGCAAATATGTGCTGGGCCCGGTCTATACTCCGCCGATCGTCTCCACCCCGGAAAAATTCGGCGTGATCAACAACTGGGCACAGGGCGGCACCAACTGGCCGGGCGGCTCGTTCGATCCGGAAACCGGCATCGCCTATGTCTATGCCTGCGGGGCCTGCATCAGCTCCACCGGCCTGCTGCCGCCGCCGGCCGGCCTGTCCGACATTCCGCTGGTGGTGGGCGTGGCCGGCCAGCCGGTGACGATGATCAAGGGCCCCGGCGAAGGCGCCGGTGCCGACAGCCCGGCCCCGGCCGCCGCCCCCGGTGGCGGTGGCGGCCCGCCGCGGCTGGCCGTGGATGGCCTGCCGCTGGTCAAGCCGCCCTATGGCACGATCAGCGCCATCGATGTGAATTCGGGCACGATCAAATGGCAGGTGGCGCATGGCGAAACGCCCGATTTCGTGCGCAACCACCCGGTGATCAAGGCGATGGGCGGCATCCCGCGCACCGGCCAGGCCACCTATCAGATCGGCACGCTGGTGACGAAATCGCTGGTGATCGCTGGCGAAAACCAGTTCACCACCACCGCCGATCACCCGCGCGGCGCCATGCTGCGCGCCTATGACAAGCAGAGCGGCCAGGAAGTGGGCGCGGTGTTCATGCCCTCCACCCAGTCCGGCTCGCCGATGACCTACATGATCGGCGGCCGGCAATATATCATCGTGCCGACCAGCGGCGGCAATGCATCGGGCGAATTCATCGCCTATGCGCTGCCGGGCAAGAAATAAGGAGTGAATTGATGCGTGCCCTGTTGACCCTGATCCCGCTGGCCTGTGCCGTGGCGGTGGCCGGAACGGCGATCGCCCAGGAAGCCGGCAAATCGGTGTGGCAGGGCATTTACACCGAAGACCAGGCGCAGCGCGGGGCCGGCACCTATGCCCAGCGCTGCGGTGCCTGCCATGGCGCGGCGCTGAACGGCACCGGCGAGGCCCCGCCGCTGATCGGCGGCGAATTCGTTTCCCATTGGGACACGATGACGGTGGGCGACCTGTTTGACCGGGTGCGCACCACCATGCCGCAGAATGATCCGCAGTCGCTCACCCGCGAGGAATATGCCGATGTTCTGGCCTTTCTGTTGAAGAACAACGGCTTCCCGGCCGGTGGCCAGCCGCTCGACAAGCGATCGGAAGTGCTGGCGACCATCGGGATCACGGCGGAAAAACCGGCCGGCCTGTGACCGGCGCGAAGGGGGAACGCATGAAGGCCATCATCACGGCAAGCCTGTTGCTGGCCGCCAGCAGCGCCATCGCACAGCAGGCCGCCGCGCCGCCCAGCGCGCCACCGCGCCCGGTGTGGACGGTGGACACCCTGCCGCAGCCAGCGCCGCTGACGGCCGAAACCAACCGGCAGCCCAATCCCTATCGCAGCGAATATGGCTTTCTGAAGCTGCCGGCCGGCCGCGTGATGGGATCGACCAGCGCCGTTGCAGTGGACAGCCGCGGCCATATCTGGGTGGCGGAACGCTGCGGGGCCAACAGTTGCGGCACCAGCACCATCGATCCCATCATGGAATTCGATGCGGCCGGCACCTTCATCAAGGCCTTCGGCGGCGGGCTGACGGTGTTTCCACACGGTTTCACGATCGACCGCGATGACAATATCTGGCTCACCGATGCCCGCGCCATGAGCGGGCCGAATGGGGGCAAGGGCGCCACCGTCCTGAAATTCTCCCGCGATGGCAAACTGCTGATGACGCTGGGCAAGCCCGGCGTGCAGGGCAAGGGCACCGATGTGTTCACCGAACCCAATGCGGTGATCGTGGCGAAGAATGGCGACATCTTCGTGGCCGATGGCCACGAGGCCGATCGCGGCGTCGCCCGCATCCTGAAGTACAACAAGGCCGGCAAGTTCCTGATGCAGTGGGGCCAGCCCGGCAAGGGCCAGGGCGATCTGGAGGTGCCGCACGCGCTGGCGATGGACAGCAAGGGCCGGCTCTATGTCGGTGATCGCTGGAACAACCGGGTGCAGGTCTACACGCAAACGGGCAAGTTGCTGAACAGCTGGACGCAGTTTGGCCGGCCATCGGGCCTGTTCATCGATCAGAACGACATGCTCTACAGCGCCGACAGCGAAAGCCGCCGCCCGGTTGGCTATGGCTACAACCCCGGCTGGCAGCGCGGCATCCGCATCGGCAGCGTGAAGGACGGCAAGGTGACGGCCTTCATACCCGACAGCGAGCCCGAACCCGACAAATATGCCACCAGCAACGCCGAAGGCATCTGGGTGGGCCGCGACGGCGTGATTTATGGCGCGCAGGTGAAGGAACGCACCGTGGCACGGCACCTGCCACAGAAATAAGCCCATCCTCCCCCCTGGGGGAGGTGCCGACCGCAGGGAGGCGTAAGGGGCGGCACAAGTCCAACCCGCATGCCCCCTCCGCCCTGCGGGCACCTCCCCCAGAGGGAGAGGATATGGCTTCACCTCACCGGCATGCCGGCCGATCCGGCACCGCCGCAAGGCTGCCGGCCAGAAATGCTCTCGACCTTGCCATGGCCGCCACCCAGCGTCTGGCGACAATCGGACGGTGATTTTTCGCCCCAAAGCCGTTATGCCCGCCGCCATGATCATCACCCGCTTTGCCCCGTCGCCCACCGGCCGTCTGCACGCCGGCAACATCCGCACCGCGCTGGTCAACTGGCTGCTGGCCCGATCGGCGGGCGGCCGCTTCGTGCTGCGGCTGGATGATACCGATCTGGCCCGCTCCACCGCGCAATCTGCCCAGTCCATCCGCGATGATCTGGCCTGGCTGGGCCTGACGCCGGATGCCGAGGTGAAACAGTCTGACCGCTTTGCGCTGTACCAGGCCGCGCTTGACCGGCTGGCCGCGCAGGGCCGCGCCTATGCCTGTTACGAAACGCCCGAAGAGCTGGAGCTGAAGCGCCGCGTGGCCCTGTCGCGCGGGCTGCCGCCGATTTACGACCGCGCCGCGCTGGCACTGACCGAGGCCGACAAGGCCAGGCTGGAAGCCGAAGGCCGCCGGCCGCACTGGCGGTTCCGCATGGACGAAACCGCCGATGTGGAATGGCAGGATGGCGTGCGCGGGCCCTGCCATTTCCCGGCCGGCGCGCTGGCCGATCCGGTGGTGCGCCGCGCCGATGGCTCGTGGCTCTACATGCTGCCGTCAGTGGTCGATGATATCGACATGGGCATCACCGATATCGTGCGCGGCGAGGATCATGTGACCAACAGCGCCGTGCAGTTGCAGATGTTTGCAAGCCTTGGGGCGGTCCCGCCGCGGCTGGCGCACATGGCGCTGTTCACCGGCAAGGATGCGGCACTGTCAAAGCGGCTGGGGTCCGAAGGCGTGGAAAGCTGGCGCGAGCAGGGCATCGAACCGGTGGCGGTGGCTGCCCTGCTCGCCCGGCTGGGCACGTCGCAGCCGGTGGAGCCGGTGGCGCGGCTGGCCGATCTGCTGCCGGGCTTTGCCCTGTCGCACTTCGGCCGCGCCCCGGCGCGTTTTGATCCGGCCGATCTGGCGTCGCTATCGGCCCGCTGCATCCACCATATGGAGCATGACGATGTGGCCGCCCGCCTGCCTTCAAGCATCGGGGCTGGCGAATGGCTGGCAATCCGGCCCAATCTCACCCGGCTGGATGAAGTCGCCAGCTGGCACGCCGTGATCGCCGGGCCAATCGAGGCCGTGATCGACGAACCGGATTATATCGCCGCCGCCCGCGCGGTGCTGGCCGATCTGCCCTGGGGCGATGACATCTGGAGCCGGCTGGTCGAGGCGCTGAAGGCCGCCACCGGCCGCAAGGGCAAGGCGCTGTTCCTGCCGCTGCGGCTGGCCTTCACTGGCCAGGCCCAGGGCCCGGAAATGGCCGCGCTGCTGCCGCTGATCGGCCGGGACGAGGCGCTGCGCCGGCTGGGCTGATGGCACGGCTGCTGTTCCTGCACGGCCCGCCGGCAGCGGGCAAATACAGCATCGCCCGGCGCGTGGCCGATGCCACCGGCCTGCCGCTGTTCCACAATCATCTGATCGTCGATGCGGTGCACGCCGTCTTCCCCTTTGGCTCGCCGGCCTTCGTGCGCCTGCGCGAGGCCTTCTGGCTGGAAACGCTGGCGGCGGCAGCGGGCGAAGGGCGGTCGCTGATCTTCACCTTCCAGCCGGAACCGAGCGTGTCATCAGGCTTTCCACTGGCGGCGGCGGCGCTGTTCGATCACTGCCTGTTCGTGCGGCTGCAACTTGATCTGCCCCAGCAACTGGCGCGCATCGCCAATGCCGACCGCGCCCGCTTTGGCAAGCTGCGCGATCCCGGACTGCTGTCCCGTCTGCACGCCGAATTCGCCGCGGCCGAAGCCGCCATGCCGCCCGCACAGCTGTGCATCGACACGGCCGGCACCAGCATTGAAGACGCCGCCGCCCGGATCATCGCGCTGTTGCCACGCTGATTGCCGCACCTCTGGCCAATCCGGCCGCGCCCGCCTATCGTTGGGGCATGGCCTTTCTTGATCCGCTTGATGCTGCCCAGCGCCGCCGCCGTTACTGGATTGCGGCGGGTGCCGTGCTGGCAACCACGGCGATCATGACGCTGTTCCTGATCGAATCGCGCTGGGGCTATTCGCCGCCCGATCCGGTGATCATCTATGCCCAGAGCTGGAAAGCCGATCGCAGCCGCGCGGATGCCATTGCCGATGCCAAGGCAACGCGGGCGGCGCGCGAGGCGAAGCTGGCGCAATCGCGCGCCTATATCGCCACGCTTTCGGGCAAGGCGCGCGAGGACGCGCAGAAACAATATGATGATTATGTCGCGGGCAATGGCTTCAAGAAGGACATCCCCTATGTCGCCGCGCAGCCGAGCGTGGACGCCATCGTGCGCGTGCCCGCGCCCGCCGAGCCACCGATCGAGTGAGCAGCGCCGACGACTGGCGCTGCATGGGCGCCGCGCTGGCGCTGGCCAGCCGCGGGCAAGGCCTGGCCACGCCCAACCCCAGTGTTGGCTGCGTGATCTGGCGCGATGGCCGGGTGGTGGGCCGTGGCCACACCCAGACCGGCGGCCGCCCGCATGCCGAGGCCATGGCCCTGGCCCAGGCTGGCGCTGCGGCCCGCGGGGCCACCGCCTATGTGACGCTGGAACCATGTGCCCATGTCAGCCCGCGCGGGCCCGGCTGTGCCGATAGCCTGATCGCCGCCGGCATCGCCCGCGTGGTGGTGGCCGCCCCCGATCCCGATCCGCGCACCAACGGCGCGGGCATGGCCCGGCTGGCCGCCGCCGGCATCGCGGTGACCAGCGGCGTGCGCCGGGCCGAGGCGGAGGCCGGGCTGGCCGGTTTCCTGATCCGGCAGCGGCTGGGCCGGCCGCACATCACCCTGAAACTGGCGACCAGCCTGGATGGCGCCATTGCCATGGCCGATGGCCGCAGCCAGTGGCTGACCGGGGAGCGCGCCCGCGCCGCCGCGCATCTGGAACGGGCGCGCGCCGATCTGATCGTGGTGGGGCGCGGCACCTGGGATGCGGACGCACCCCGGCTGGATGTGCGCCTGCCCGGCTTTGCAGCGCGCGCCCCCCGCATCGGCGTGGTCGGGCGCGCCGAAGGCCTGCCCGGCCAGGTGACGCATTTTCCCGATCTGGCCGCTCTGGCTGCTGACCCGTCGCTGCATGTGCTGGCCGAAGGCGGCATGGGCCTTGCCGCCAGCCTGCTGGCCGCCGATCTGGTGGACCGGCTGCTGCTGATGCGCGCGCCGCTGATCGTGGGCGGCGGCCGCACGCTGGGCAGCATCGGCCTCGCTGATCTGGCCGCCGCCCACGGCCGCTGGACGGCGCAGCCGGCAATCACGCTGGGCGTTGACCGCATTGAAGCCTTCACGCGGAACAGGTAACACGGCGCCCATGTTCACCGGCATCATCACCGACATCGGCACCATCACCCAGGTGGAGGCGCGCGGCGATCTGCGCGTGACGGTGCAGACGGGCTATGACACGGGCAGCATCGCCATCGGCGCATCGGTGGCCAATTCGGGCGTGTGCCTGACGGTGGTGAGCAAGACCGCCACCAGCATCAGTTTCGACGTGTCGGCCGAAACCCAGCGCTGCACCGCCGCCGGCATGTGGCAGGCGGGCGCGCGCCTGAACCTGGAACGCGCGCTGAAGGTGGGCGACGAACTGGGCGGCCACATCGTCACCGGCCATGTCGATGCGGTGGGGCGCATCGCCAGCATCGATGCCGAAGGCGACTCGAAACGCTTCACCTTCCAGATGCCGGCCAGCATCGCGCCCTATGTCGCGCCCAAGGGCAGCATCTGCCTGAACGGCGTATCGCTGACGGTGAACGAGGTGAGCGATGACGATCTGGGCCACTGGTTCACGGTCAACATCATCCCGCACACCGCGCTGTGGACGAGCTTTGGCACCGCGGCGGCGGGCGACGAGGTGAATATCGAGATCGACGTGCTGGCGCGTTACCTGTTCCGGATGAACCAGCTCAAGGCTTGACACTGGAATGTGACAGGCTCATTCAAAACACACATTGCGATGTGAGGTTTTGTGATGAGCGAGTCCCTGATTGCCCGGTTGCGCGATCTGGTTGCCAGCGGCGAGGAGACGAAGGCCGGCATGGCGCGCGCCGCCGGCCTGCACGCCAACTCCTTGCGCGCGCTGGACGAGGCGGACTGGAACCCCACCACCGATACGCTGCGCAAGCTGGAACACTGGCTGGCGGATCGCAACAGCGGCCCGGCATTGTCCCCCATCGAGGAGATCATCAACGAGGCGCGCAACGGCCGCATGTATATACTGGTCGATGATGAGGACCGCGAGAACGAGGGCGATCTGATCATCCCCGGCCAGATGGCGACGCCCGATGCCATCAACTTCATGGCGAAACATGGCCGGGGCCTGATCTGCCTGGCCATGGCGGCCGATCGGGTGAAGGCGCTGGGCCTGCCGTTGATGGCGCAGCACAATGGCACCCGCCACAGCACCGCCTTCACCGTTTCGATCGAAGCGAAAGAAGGTGTGACCACCGGCATTTCGGCGGCCGACCGCGCCCGCACCGTGGCGGTGGCCATCGATGCCGCCAAGGGGCCTGAACATATCGTCTCGCCCGGCCATGTGTTTCCGCTGGTGGCCCGCGATGGCGGCGTGCTGGTGCGCGCCGGCCACACCGAAGCCAGCGTGGACATCAGCCGGCTGGCCGGACTGAACCCGTCGGGCGTGATCTGCGAGATCATGAACGATGATGGCACCATGGCGCGGCTGCCCGATCTGATCCCGTTCGCCCGCCGCCATGGCCTGAAGATCGGCACCATCCGCGATCTGATCGCCTATCGCCATGCCCACGACCGGCTGGTGAAATGCGTGGCCGAAACGAAGCTGGAAAGCTGGCACGGCGGCGAATGGCTGGCGAAAACCTATGCCAACACCGCGGAATATGGCGAGCATATGGTGCTGCAGAAGGGCCGCATCGAACCGGGCAAGCCCACGCTGGTGCGGGTGCACACCCAATCGATGTTCACCGACATGTTCGCGGAAAAAGGCGACCGCGCCGGCCAGTTGCAGCGCGCCATGGACGTGATCGGCGCCGAAGGGGCCGGCATCATCGTCATCATCCGCGATGGCAGCCCCACCGCCATTTCCGAACAGATGCGGGCCAAGGGCGAAGGCCAGCCCATCACCCTGCGCGATTATGGCATCGGCGCGCAGATCCTGGTCGATCTGGGCGTCACCGACATGATCCTGCTCACCAACCAGCACCGCAACATCGTCGGCATCGAAGGCTATGGCCTGAAGGTGGTCGGCGAACGCGCCATCCCGCCCCGCGCCTGAAGGACAATCCCATGCACATGCTGATCGTCGAAGCCCCCTTCTACACCCACATCGCTGCCATGCAGCGCGACGGCGTGACCGAGGCGCTGGCCGCCGCCGGCGCCACTTGGGACATCATCACCGTGCCCGGTGCGCTGGAAATCCCGGCCGCCATCGCCTTTGCCGATGCCAGCGGCGACTATGATGGCTATGTCGCGCTGGGCTGCGTGATCCGGGGTGAGACCTGGCATTTCGAGGTTGTCGCCGGCGAAAGCGCCCGCGCCATCATGGCCCTCACGCTTGATGGCCTCGCCATCGGCAACGGCATCCTCACGGTGGAAAACGAAGCCCAGGCCATCGCGCGGGCCGACAAGGCCCAGAAGAACAAGGGCGGCGAAGCGGCCGCCGCGGCGCTGGCCATGGTCGGGCTGAAACAGCGCTTTGCCTGATCCTGCCGTTCATGCCACGCTGTGGGCATGACACTGCATCCCATGCTTGCCCAGATGCTCAGCCTGATGCCGGCGGAGCCGGATTATGGCCGACACACCGCGGCGGCCGCGCGCGCCGCGATGCAGGCGCGTGTCGGCATGCTGCTGGCGATGGCACCCCGGCCGGCGGGGCGGGAGGATTTCGTCCACGACGGCCTGGCCCTGCGCATCATCCGGCCAGACACCCCCGGCCCGCATCCGGTGATCCTGTTCCTCCACGGCGGCGGCTGGGTGGTGTGCAGCAATGATACGCACCAGCCGCTCGCCGTGGCGATCGCCAATGCCAGCGGGGCGGCGGTGGTGCTGGTGGAATATCGGCTGGCACCCGAACACCCCTTCCCGGCCGCAGTGCATGATGCCCGCGACGGCCTGATCTGGGTGCGCCGCCACGGCGCCGCGCACGGGCTGGACGCCAATCGCATCATCGTGGCCGGCGATTCGGCCGGCGGCAATCTGGCCGCCGTGGTGGCCGCGCACGCGCACGGCCTGGCCGGGCAATGGCTGATCTATCCGGTCACCGATTGGCCCGATGCGGCGGCCTACCCCAGCTATGTCCAGAATGATGTCGGCTTTGGCCTCTCCACCGCTGCGATGCGCTGGTATTGGCAGCAATATGGCGGTGACGGCCCCGATGCCCGGCCGATGCAGCGCGCCGATCTGGCCGGGCAGCCGCCGGCGCTGGTGCAGACCGCCCAATATGATGTGCTGCGCGACGAGGGCGAGGCCTATGCCGCTCGCCTGGGCGCCGCTGGCGTGCCGGTGCAGCTGACCCGCCATGCCGGGATGATCCACGGCTTTTTGTCGATGACCGGCCTGCTGCCCGGTGCCGATGCGGCGCTGGCCGAAGGCGCGGCCTGGGTGCAGGCCCGGTTTCAGAGCAGATAGACCAGCACATAGCGGGCGATCAGCGCCGCCATGCTGATTTCGCACCAGCGCCGGCCGCGTGCCAGCATCGCGGCCAGCATCAACGCCACCAGCACCACCGTCAGCCCCAGCGACAGCGGCCGCGTGAGCAGTTCGGCCAGCGCCGGCTGGCTGGCATAAAAACCGATCTGGCAAGCCAGCAGCGCCAGCATCACGCCGATGACGATGCGGCGCACCCGGAAGAAATGCGCATCATGATCGCCGGCTTCATCGCTGTCGCGCGGGAACACCAGGCTGGCGGCCAGATAATAGGCGCCGGTGAACAGCATGATCGCCATCAGCGCATGGCCCGAAACCGCCAGCACGTCGCGCGTCACCCAGGCCGCCTGCCAGAAGCTGATCAGATCAAGCAGCACGAAGCTGCCCAGCATCGGCGTGAGCCAGCCGATGCGCACTGCCGATCCGGGGCGCAGCCGCGCCTGGATGGCGCGCGCCAGCCCGGCCAGTATCTCGGTGAGCGACAGGCCGAGCAGCAGGCCGAAAAAGGAAAAGATGAATTCGAACTGCGACACGGCCGCCATCGCTACAGCGCCGGCCGCCAAACACAAGCGCCGCCCCGCGACATTCCGAAGCGCGGCGCGTACGCCGCAGTGCAACATGGATGGAAGCGGCCTACATGCAGGCCTGCCTGTTCCTCCGAGCTTCAGGCACCAAGCGGGCGGTGGGCCACGCGATCCGACCCGCCATCCACCGCCCGCTTGCCCTCTTCCGGCCGCCGCCCCGCCATTTGCCACCATGACAGCGCCGCCGATCGCGCCTATGGCGGGCGCGATGCTGCCCGCCCTTGCCCATATCGATGCGTGGATCTTCGATCTCGACAACACGCTGTATCCGGCCCATTCGTCGCTGTTTCCGCAGATCGATGCGCGCATGGGCCTGTATATCCAGCGCCTGCTGGGGGTTGATCCGGCCGAAGCGCACCGCATCCAGAAGGGCCTGTTCCACAGCCACGGCATGACGCTGCCCGGCCTGATGGCGCTGTACCGGATCGATCCCCACGATTTCCTGGCCCAGGTTCACGATGTCGATCTGGAGGTGATCCGCCCGCACCCGGAACTGGGCGATCTGATCGCGCGGCTGCCGGGGCGCAAGTTCGTCTTCACCAACGCCGATGCGCCCTATGCCGAAAAGGTGCTGGCCCGGCTGGGCCTCACCCACGCCTTTGATGCGCTGCACGATATCCACGCGCTGGATTATGTGCCCAAACCACAGCCGCCGGCCTATGCCCACATGTGCGCGGCCCATGGCATCGATCCGGCCCGCGCCCTGTTCGTGGAGGACATGGCGCGCAACCTCGCGCCCGCCAAGGCGATCGGCATGGCCACGGTGTGGATCGACAACGGCAGCGAGCAGGGGCCAGGAATCGTGGGGCCGGCGGGCGGCCTTGACCATATTGATTTTCGCATCAACGATCTGGCCGCTTTTCTGGCCGACGTGCTGGCAGGATTGGAGCCACAGGGATGAGCATCGAACAGATCATCGAGGCAGGCTGGGACAAGCGCGCCGAGATCAGCCACCGCACCGAAGGCGAGCTGCGCCTGGCCGTGGAACGCGCCATCGCCATGCTGGATGCCGGCGAACTGCGCGTCGCCGAACCGGATGGGCAGGGCGGCTGGCGCACCCACCAGTGGCTGAAGAAGGCGGTGCTGCTCAGCTTCCGCCTGCACGACAATCAGGTGATGCCCGGCCTGGGCGCGGCCAATTTCTATGACAAGGTGCCGCTGAAATTCGAAGGCTGGGGCGACAACAGCTTCCGCGAGGCCGGTTTCCGCGCCGTGCCGGGGGCCATCGTGCGGCGCGGGGCCTATGTTGCGCCGGGCGCAGTGCTGATGCCCAGCTTTGTCAACATCGGCGCGCGGGTGGGCCGGGGCACCATGGTCGATACCTGGGCCACGGTGGGCAGCTGCGCCCAGATCGGCGAGAATGTGCATATTTCCGGCGGGGCCGGCATCGGCGGCGTGCTGGAACCGTTGCAGGCAAATCCCGTCATCATCGGCGATGGCGCCTTCATCGGCGCCCGTGCCGAAGTGGCCGAAGGCGTGATCGTGGGCGATGGCGCGGTGCTGTCGATGGGCGTCTATCTGGGCGCCAGCACCAAGATCGTCGATCGCGCCACCGGCGAAATCCACATCGGCAAGGTGCCGCCCTATGCCGTGGTCGTCTCCGGCAGCCTGCCCGGCAAGCCGCTGCCCGATGGCACGCCCGGCCCCAATCTTTATTGCGCGGTGATCGTCAAGACGGTGGACGCCCAGACCCGCAGCAAGACCGGCATCAACGAGCTGCTGCGCGACTGAACGCGATTGCAGCGGCAATCGCGTCCGGCTGCCTCATTTCACCGGCATCAGCTTGATGCCGCGATACACCGGCGGAGTGGTGCCGCGCTGCACCAGCATCAGCACCGTGTCCTTGCCGGCCTTGCGTTCGGCGTCCACGGCGGCGGCGGCTTCGGCCGGGGTGGTCACCGGCTTCTGGCCGATCTTCAAGATGATGTCGCCGCGTTGCAGGCCCTTGGCTGTCGCATCCGATGACGGGCTGATACCGGCGATCACCACGCCCTGCACCTTGTCATCGATGCGCAATTGCTGGCGCAGCGCCGGGGTGATGGGTTGCAGGGTGATGCCCAGGCTGGCCTTGGCGGCTTCGATGCCGGGGGCCTTGGTGGCGTCTTCGGCCGGTTGATCGTCATCATTGGCGGGCAGGCCGGCGCGCTGCGCCACCACCGCTTCGGATGGCCGCTGGGCCAGGGTGGCGTTGATCGTCATGCGCTTGCCGTCGCGCAGCAGCTCGATCGGCACGGTGGAATTGATCGGCGTGGTGGCAACGATGTACGACAGGCTGTTGTCATAATCCACTTCGCGGCCCGCCACCTTCAGGATCACATCGCCCTGGCGGATGCCGGCGCGGCCGGCGGGGCCGGTGGGCTCCACATTGGCGACGATCTCGCCCTTGTCCTTGGGCAGGCCCAGGCCGTCGGCAATGTCGGCGGTCAGGCGCTGGATGGCCACGCCCAGATAGCCGCGCTTGACCGCGCCGGTGGCCTTGAGCTGATCCACCACCGGCTTGGCCAGTTCGGCCGGAATCGCAAAGCCCAGACCGACATTGCCGCCGGTGGGCGAAAAGATCGCGGTGTTGATGCCGATCACATTGCCGTTCAGATCAAACAGCGGCCCGCCGCTATTGCCCTGGTTGATGCTGGCATCGGTCTGGATATAGCGATCATATTGGCCCGAACCGATATCGCGGTGCAGCGCCGAAATGATGCCGGCCGTGACGGTGCCGCCCAGGCCAAAGGGATTGCCGATGGCGATGGACCAATCGCCCACGCGCACGCCCAGGCTGTTGCCGAACTGCACGAACGGCAGGCCGGTCGCCTCGATCTTCAGCACGGCCAGATCGGTCAGCGGATCGCGGCCGACCACGCGCGCCTTGTATTCGCGGCGATCGGCCAGGGTGACGGTGATCGATTCCACCGGCTGGTTGCGGCCTTCGCCAGCGGAAATCACATGGTTGTTGGTGACGATATAGCCATCGGCAGCGATGATGAAGCCGCTGCCCAGGCTGGTCGCCTCGCGGGTGACCGGCTCGCCGCCTTCCTGCTGTTCCTGGAAGCGGCGGAAAAATTCCTCCAGCGGGTTGCCGGGCTGGCCGGGGAAGCGGCGGGTGCGGCCGATTTCCACCTTCTGGGTGGTGGAGACATTGACCACGGCCGGGGCCAGCCGGGCGGTGAGATCGGCAAAGCTGCGCGGAGCGCCGCCGGGCGGCGTGATCGCCACGGCCGGGGCGATGGCATTCTGGGCCACCGGCTGCGCCGGCGCCTGGGCGATGGCAGCGGCGGCCACGCTGGCCAGCAGCGCGGCGGGGATCAGGGTGCGCAGGTTCGGTGTGGGCATGAGGCTCTTTCTGGTTGGCTGGCGTTGGCCCGGCTTATGCGAACACCACGCCTAACCGGGCATGAACAATCTCAGCGGTTGGTCTTGCGGCCTTCGAATTCGCGCAGGAATTCGTTGTTGGGGCCCAGCACCACGGTGGCGGTGCCATCGTCGAACGTGGTGCGATAGGCCTGCATGGCGCGATAAAAGGCATAGAATTCCGGATCCTTGCCGAAACTGTCGGCATAGATGCGGGCCGCCTGGGCATCGGCCTGCGCCTGCACCAGCTGCGCCTGTTTCTGGCCTTGCGCGCGGATGTTGGCGGCTTCCTGGGCGCGGGCCGATGCCATGCGGGCATAGGCGGCTTCCAGCGTGGCGCCCGATGGCAGATCGGCGCGCTTGATGCGCACATCCAGGATTTCTGCACCATATTGCTTGGCCTGGCCGTTCACGCTGGTCTGGATTTCCTCCATCACCTGGCCGCGTTCCGGCGACAGCAGCGCCATGAACGGCTGCTTGCCCAGTTCGTTGCGCAGTTTCGAGGCCAGGATGCGCTTCAGGGCATCGGCGGCGTTTTCCTCTGTCCCCACCGTCTGCACCATGCGTTGCGGGTTGACGATGCGGAAACGGGCAAAGGCATCCACCACCAGCCGCAGCTGATCGGTGGACAGCACGGTCTGGGCGTCCATGTCCAGATCCATCACCCGCTTGTCCACCAGGCGCACCTCCTCGATGAACGGCACCTTCACCGCCAGGCCGGCACCGCTGGTCCCGAACGGCGCGCGGGGATCATATTCGTTGACGATCCGCGCCGGCTTGCCCAGCCGCAGCACCACCGCCTGCTTGGTTTCGGGCACGGTGTAGAAACTGGCCATCGCCAGCACGACGGCGGCAAAGCCAGCGCCGGCCAGCAGCATGGGATTGCGCATCAGACTGTCCATCATCTCTCTCCTGCGCTCAGCGGGCCGGGGCCGGGGCCGGCGCATCGGCCGGGGCCGCGGCGGCCCTGCGGCGCACTTCGGGCAGCGGCAGATAGGTGTTCACCGATGGGGCATCGACGATGGTCTTTTCCACCTTGGCCAGCACGCGCTCCATGGTTTCCAGATACATGCGCTTGCGCGTCACTTCGGGGGCCAGCCGATACTGGGCATAGACGGCATCAAAGGCCGCCGCATCCCCCTGGGCGCGGGCCACCACCGTCTGGGCATAGGTGCGGGCGCGGTTGAGATATTGCTGCTCGTCCTGCTGGGCGGCCGAAACATCCTTGAAGGCGGTATCCACCGCGCCGGGCGGATCGGCCTGCTTGATGTCCACGCCGCGCACGTCGATGCCGCTCTTGTAACTGTCCAGCAGCTCCTGCATGCGGTCGCGCACCTGATCGGCGATCTGGGCCCGCTGCGGCCCCAGCGCATCGTTCAGCGACGCGCGGCCGATTTCGGCGCGCATGGCGCTTTCGGCCACTTCGCGCACGGTCTTTTCCGGATCGGCCAGTTCATACAGGAAATTTTCCGGATTCCGGATCTTCCAGCGCACGTTGTAGGCCAGGTTGATCAGATTCTGATCGCCGGTCAGCATCAGATTCTCGCTGGCACCCTCGCTGGAACTGATGTCGATGATGTTGATCTGTTCCACCTTGCGCTTTTCAACGGCGTCAACCGGCCACGGCAGCTTGAAATGCAGGCCCGGCCCGTTGGAGGTGACATAGCGGCCAAAGCGCTGCACCACCGCGCGCTCCTGCGCTTCCACCCGGTAAAAGCTGGTCAGGCCGATCCAGGCCAGCAGGATCGCGCCGCCGGCCCACAGCAGCCAGCGCCCATCGCCAACGTCAAGGCCACCACCGCCGCCACCGCCGCTGCCACCGCCGCCACCGAACTGGCTTCGCAGCCGTTCCTGGCTGCGGCGGATCAGATCATCAAATTCGTTGCGGCTCTGGCCGCGGATCGGCGTCGGCTTGCGCGCCGGGCCTTCGCCCCACGGATTGGCCGGCTTGTTCGGCGGCGGGCGCTGCGGCTCGCCATCGGGCTTGCCGTCGCCATCGTCACCCCAGGGGTCACCATTGTTCTGCCAGGGCATGGGCGTGTGTTTCCAGACCTTATCACTGCAATCCAAACCACTATATACGGTGCCGAACAGGGATTGCGAGGGCAAGCGGCGTGCCTGCGGCGTTTGTTGGCGGACAAGGAAAGATTTCAGCCATCATGGCGATCAAGGATGAAGTGTCGGCCGCGCTGGCGGCCCTGCCCGATCCGGCCGGCGGCGGCAGCCTGCTGGCCACCGGCCGCGCCGCCGGCATCGTGGTCAAGGCCGATGGCCAGGTCGGCCTGGTGCTGGCCGTGGATGGTCTGGATGCCACCGCCGCCGAACGCCTGCAGGCCGCGGTGGAGGCCGCCGTGCGCCGCGTGCCAGGCGTGGCCGCCGCGCGCATCATCCTCACCGCCGATCGCGCCGCCGCCCCTGCCGGTGCCGCCCGGCCGAAAGACACCACCGTGCCCGGCATCCGCAAGCTGGTGGCGGTGGCCAGCGGCAAGGGCGGGGTGGGCAAATCCACCGTGGCCGCCAATCTGGCCTTTGCGCTGGCCCGTGCCGGCCAGGCGGTGGGCCTGCTGGATGCCGATATCTACGGCCCGTCAGTGCCCACATTGCTGGGCATCAGCGGCCGGGCGCGGGTGGAGAATGACCGGCTGCAACCTGAATCCCGCCACGGCATCAAGGCGTTGTCGATGGGGATGATGACCGATCCCGCCAAGGCGATCGTCTGGCGCGGGCCGATGGCGTCTTCCGCCCTCGTCCAGATGGTGGAACAATGCGATTGGGGCGCGCTGGACGTGCTGGTGATCGATCTGCCGCCCGGCACCGGCGATGTGCAGCTCACCTTGGCGCAGAAGCTGAAACCCGATGGCGCGGTCATCGTCTCCACGCCGCAGGATCTCGCCCTCATCGATGCCCGCCGCGCCGTGGCGATGTTTGGCGAAGTGGGCGTGCGCGTGCTGGGCGTGGTGGAGAACATGGCCGGCTATTGCTGCCCCAGTTGCGGCCACGTCTCCGATCCGTTCGGCTATGGCGGGGCCGAAGCCGAAGCTGGTACCATGGGCGTGCCCTTCCTGGGCCGCATCCCGCTGCAGATGGACGTGCGCCAGGCCAGCGAAACCGCCCAGCCCGTTGGCGGCGACACCGGCGCCCAGTTCGATCAGATCGCCCGCAGCGTCATGATCACGGTCGGGCTCTGACATGCCGCTCACCGCCGATGCCGATATCGCCGCCCTGCTGGCCGGCACGCACAGCATCGCGCTGGTCGGCGCCAGCGACCGGCCGGATCGCGCCGCCCACCAGGTGATGGCCGCGCTGCTGGCCCACGGCTATCGCGTCATCCCGGTCAACCCCGCGTTGGCCGGGCAGGCCATCCTGGGCCAGACGGTGGTGGCCAGCCTGGCCGACATCGCCGAACCCATCGACATGGTGGACGTGTTCCGCCGCAGCGAATATGTGGCCGAGGTGGTGGAAGACGCCATTGCGGCCGGGGCGAAATCGCTGTGGACGCAGCTGGGCGTGATCGATCACGCCGCCGCCGCCCGCGCACAAGCGGCGGGCCTGGCCGTGGTGATGGATCGCTGCCCCAGGATCGAGATCAAGCGGCTGGGCCTGCCCCGCCGCTGACGCCGGTCACACCCGCATCGGCATCAGCACATAGAGCGCGCGCGCCTCATCGCCTTCGCGGATCAGCGTGGGCGCCGACGCGTCCGACAGGTGCACATCCACGCTGTCGCTGCGCACCTGCGCGAGGATGTCGAGCAGATAGCGATAGTTGAAGCCCACCTCCAGATCGCCGGCGGCATAATCGGCCGACACCTCTTCGGATGCGGTGCCATTTTCCGGGCTGGTGACCGACAATGTCACCTTGTCCCGGCCCAGCGCCAGCTTCACCGCGCGGGTCTTTTCGGTGGTGGCGATCGCTGCCACCCGGTCCACGCCTTCGGCCAGCGTCCTGGCGTCGATCTTCAGCAGCTTGTCGTTCGCCGTCGGGATCACCCGGCTGTAATCGGGGAAGGTGCCATCGATCAGCTTGCTGGTCAGCGTGGCTTCGGCCGAGAAACGGAACCGGATCTTGGCCGGCGACAGGCTGATCTCCACCGGCGCATCGGCGGCCATCTCGTCCAGCAGCTTGCGCACTTCGGCCACGCACTTGCGCGGCACGATCACGCCCGGCATGTCGGCGGCGCCATCGGGCAGGTCCAGCTCGATCCGGGCCAGGCGGTGGCCATCGGTGGCCACCCCACGCAGGCGCGGCGCCGGGCCGGCGGTGGCATGCATGTAGATGCCGTTGAGATAATAGCGGGTTTCCTCGGTGGAAATCGCAAAGCGGGTCGCGTCGATCAGCTCCTTCAGATCGGCGGCCGACAGGGTGAAGCGCACCGGCAGATCGGTTTCGGCAATCACCGGGAAATCATCCCGCTTCAGGGTCGAAAGGCTGAACCGGCTGCGCCCGGCCACCACGCTCATGCGCTCGCCCGCAACCGCCAGCTCCACCTGCGCGCCATCGGGAATCTTGCGCACGATGTCGAACAGGGTGTGCGCCGAAACCGTGGTCGCCCCGTTCACATCGATGCCGGCCGGAATGGTTTCCACCACCTGCAGATCAAGATCGGTCGCCATCAGCCGCAGGCCATCGCCCCGCGCCTCGATCAGCACGTTCGAAAGGATCGGGATCGTGTTGCGACGTTCAACCACCGACTGGATATGGCCCAGACACTTCAGCAGCGTGGCGCGTTCGACAGTGGCCTTCATTCCGATCCCTGCAAAATATTGTTACACAACGGCCACTATAACCGTTCATGCGCGCGGCGGTAGTGGCGAAGTGCAGCCAAAACGCCGATAACCCCGGCCATGCAGCTGATTCTCGCCCGCCACGCCGAAACCGTGTTCAACGCCGCCGCCCGCATGCAGGGCCAAATGGCGCACACCCCGCTCACCCGCACCGGCATCGCCCAGGCCGAAGCCATGGGCACGGCGCTGCGCGCCGCACTGGGCGAGGCCCCCGATCTCGATCTCTGGGTCTCCCCGTCGGGGCGCACCCAGCAGACCGCCGCCATCATCGGCGAGCATCTCGGCCTGGATTTCTTCCGCTGGCAAAAGGACGATCGCCTGCTCGAAATCGATGTCGGCGATTGGGAAGGCCGCTGGTATCACGACATCGTGGCCGAACTGGGCCAGCCCATCGTGGACGCTGAGCGCGGCCTGTTCAGCGTGCCGCCGCCCAATGGCGAATGGTTCCCCGCCATCGCGGCGCGCCTCAAACGCTGGATCGCCGATCTCGACCCGGCCCGCCCCGCCCTGGCCATCAGCCACGGCATCACCGCCAGCGTGCTGCGCGGCCTCCTGGTGGGCGGCGAAGACTGGCACGGCGTGCCGGTTGCTCCCCGTGCGCCCCAGGGCACGGTGTTCCGCATCGTGAACGGCACCGAGGAAATGCTGCACATCGGCAGCGGCGCCGCCGTCTCCCGCGCGGCGTGATGCGGCATGGCATGGGGTGAAATCGGCCAGTTCCGGGGCCCCGATCCTGCGTGTGGAGCCGAAATGGCCGCTACCGCCGATACACCTCGCGGCGGTTGCCGATCCGGATGACGGTGATCAGCAACACGCCATCATCAAGATCGGCGATGATGCGCCAATCACCAACGCGATATTTCCAGAAGGCGCCGAATTCCTTGCCGCGCAGGGCCTCACCGATGCTGCGCGGATCGTCCAGCGGTGCCACGCGATCGCGCAGAAACGCCAGGATGCGGGTGGCGTTCTGCGGATCAAGCTTGCGAAGCTGTTTGGCGGCGCTGTCGGTCAGTTCAACGCGCCAGGCCATATTCATCCAGCAGATCATTCAGCGGCACCCGCGCTTCGGTGCCGGCGCGCACCCGGGCCAGCACGGCGGCCGACAGATGCGCATCTTCCAGATCGTCGATATGTTCAACAATCGCTTCGATGGCATAAAAAGTCTTGGATCGACCGGTCAAGGCCGACAGGGCGGCAAGACGATCTTCAATCTGGGCGGGCAATCTAAGCGAGATCGGCATGGCCAAGCCATAGCAGATCGATACGTGTATCGCAAATCGGGCGTGCCAGCAGGGCCTGTCCTACACGGGCCGAAACTGTCATGATGACCGTGCTTCAAATGCGTGGTTCGATAGCAGCGCCAGACCGGGGACATGCGGGAACAACGCGGAAAATATATAGTCAAAACAACGCTGATTCCCGCCGGATTCGTCAATTGTGTCAAAACTGGGCGGGGGTGGTTTGGGCTTTCTTGCGGGGCTGATGGCCTCTAAGGGACGGGCGAGACCAGTGGAGTGAGCATCATGTCTGATCCCGTTGTCATTGCCGCCCATGCCCGCACGCCGATGGGCGGGTTTCAGGGGGTGTTTGCCGGCGTGAAGGCCACCGAACTGGGTGCGGCGGCGGTGCGGGCGGCGGTGGCGCGGGCCGGGGTGGCGGCAGAGCGGGTGGAGCAGATCATCATGGGCTGTGTGCTGCCGGCCGGGCTGGGCCAGGCGCCGGCCCGGCAGGCGGCGCTGGGGGCAGGGTTGGGTCTCAATGTGGAGGCGACCACCGTCAACAAGATGTGCGGCAGTGGCATGCAGGCGATGATCATGGCGCATGATGCGCTGGCCGCCGGCACTTGCGACGTGATCGTGGCGGGCGGCATGGAGAGCATGACGGGCGCGCCCTATCTGCTGACCAAGCACCGCGGCGGCGCGCGCATTGGCCATGATGCCATAAAGGATTCGATGTATCTCGACGGGCTGGAGGATGCCTATGACCCCGGCCGGTTGATGGGCAGTTTTGCCGAAGAATCGGCGCGGGATTATCAGTTCAGCCGCCAGGCCCAGGATGATTTCGCCATTGCCAGCCTGGTCCGCGCCCAGGCCGCCATTGCCGGCGGGGCCTTTGCCGCCGAAATCGTGCCCGTCACCGTTTCCGGCCGCGGCGGGGATGTGGTGGTTGATACCGATGAACAGCCCGGCAAGGCGCGGCCGGACAAGATCCCGACGCTGAAGCCGGCCTTCGCGAAGGATGGCACGATCACGGCGGCCAATGCCTCTTCGATCAGCGATGGTGCCGCTGCGCTGGTGCTGACGCGGGCCAGCGTGGCCGATGCGACCGGCATGCAGGTGAAGGCCCGCATCGTCGCCCATGCCGCCCATGCCCATGAACCGGCCAAGTTCACCACCGCGCCGGTGCCGGCGATCCGCAAATGCCTGGCCAGGGCGGGGTGGAGCGTGGCCGATGTCGATCTGTTCGAAGTGAACGAGGCCTTTGCCGCCGTGGCCATGATCGCCATGCATGATCTGGCGATCTCGCACGAGAAGTTGAACATCCACGGCGGCGCCTGTGCGCTGGGCCATCCGATCGGCGCATCGGGGGCGCGCATCGTTTCGACGCTGATCGCGGCGCTGGAACGCACGGGCGGCCGGCGCGGGGTGGCGGCGCTTTGCATCGGCGGCGGCGAGGCGACGGCGATTGCGGTGGAGCTGATCTGATGATGATGCAGGGCAAGCGCGCGGTGGTGACCGGGGCGACCAGCGGCATTGGCCTGGCCATTGCGAAGGCGCTGGCCGACGCCGGGGCGCGGGTGATGATCAACGGCTTTGGCGATGCGGCGCAGATTGCGGCAGCGCGCGGCGAGGCCGGCGACGCGCTGTATCACGGGGCAGACATGAGCAAGCCTGCCGAGATCGCAGCGATGATGGCGGCGGCGCAGGATCAGCTGGGCGGGGTGGACATCTTGGTCAACAACGCCGGCATCCAGTTTGTCTCGCCGGTGGAGGATTTCCCGGCCGAGAAATGGGATGCGATATTGGCGATCAATCTGTCATCCGCCTTCCACACCACCCGCCTTGCCGTGCCGGGCATGAAGACGGCGGGCTGGGGGCGGATCATCAACACCGCGTCTGCGCACAGCCTGGTCGCCTCGCCGTTCAAATCGGCCTATGTCGCGGCCAAGCACGGCATTGCCGGCTTTACCAAGGCGGTGGCGCTGGAGGTGGCGACCGATGGCATCACCGCCAACTGCATCTCGCCCGGCTATGTGTGGACGCCGCTAGTGGAAAAGCAGATCCCCGACACGATGGCAGCGCGCGGCCTGAGCCGCGAACAGGTGATCGAGGATGTGCTGTTGAAGGCGCAGCCCACCCGCCAGTTCGTGACGGTGGAGCAGGTGGCCGCCACCGCCCTCTTCCTGTGCAGCGATGCCGCCAGCCAGATCACCGGGGCCAATATCAGCATGGATGGCGGCTGGACGGCGGCGTGAATCGGGGCGTGACATGATTCCATCCCCGTTTTCCCCGTTATCCACAGGGCGCATGGCCAATATTTCATTTTGACGACTCACCCATATGATGAGAGCATCAACTTGTGACCGGGAATTGACGGCGGCAGAAATGCCAAAGGAAAAGAAGCGGTTACGGCCAGTTTCTGGAGACAATGCCGCTTAACCGGTGGGAATTGAAACCGGAAAAGGGTCGGGCTGGAAGGCCAGCCTGGGTGAACGGGGCGACAGCGGGCAACCGCCAGCGCGCCACCAGGACGGAGCACCAGTCCACCGGCAGTCGCCGGGTGGCAGGAAGCGGCCAGAGGGGCAACCCGAAGGCCGGCAGCAGCCAGCCGGACGATACCGGAACCGGCAGCAACGCCAGCCGGGCACGTGGAACACACCGGTGAATGCCTGTGTGAAACCAGTGCCGGGTGGGAGCAGCCGCCGGAAGGGCCGCCAGGCCCGCACGCACCAGCAGCCGCGCCGGCGCACGCCAGGGCGGTGACCCCCAAGGGTGACGCAGCCGGCAACGGCGAGGCCACCACGGCAAGGAACCCGCAAGGGAACGGGCCACAGGGCGAAGGCAGGGCGGACGGAGCCGAACAGTCCGGCAACGGTGGCGAGATGGCTCCGCAGAGCCATCCCTCCACCGGATGCGAAAGTGCCGCGACCTCGCGGAAGGCCAGCCGCCGCAGCTCCAGCTGACGAAGCCGTGAGCGCAGGCGCCGACCGAAGCGAATGGCACGACACAGTGGGGGCTGATGGCAACATCAGCTCCCATTTTGCCGTTCAAAGCCGCAGCAGCACCGCCAGCCGGCCGCGCACCAGCCACATGATCGCCGCGCCGCCCAGCGGAAACGCGGCGTGCAACAGCCAGAAATCCGCCGCCGCCATGGTTCCATAATAGCGCCCCAGCCAACCCGACACGGTGCTGCCCAGGAACACCGCAAACTGCACGATGCCCAGCATCACCCCGGTCACGGCCGCCGGTGCCGTGCGCGAAAACAGCGCGTTCACGGTGGGCACCAGATACAGCCAGCCGGTGTTGAGAATGAGGTGGAACATCACCACCCACAGGATCGGCGTTTGCCCCGCGCCCAGCACCAGGCCACTGCCCAGCGCCAGCCAGATGAAGGCGGCGCCCATCAGCGCCAGGCCGATGCCGATCTTGCCCAGCTCCCCAGGTGCCCGGCCGCGCCGCGCCTGTGCTCGCCACAGCGCCAGCACCGGCGGAACCGCCAATATGGGCGCGAGACTGTCGAACGCCTGCAACCATGTGACCGGCACCTCAAACCCCAGCACGAGGCGATCGAGATGATCTCGCCCCCACAGGGCATAGACATTCCACACCTGGCTTTGTGCCAGCCAGAACAGGCTGGTCAGCCCCATCACCGCCAGCAGCGCCGCGATGGTGCGGCCATCGCCGGCCTGCAGGCGGGCGCTGCGCCGGGATTCGGGCGGCGTGTCGGCCGGCATCAGGCCATTGCCGGCCAGCAGCGTGATGGCGGCCAGCGCCATGCAGCCGCTGGCCGCGGCAAAGCCCCATTGCCAGTTCACCAATTCGCCCAGCGCGCCGATCAGTAGCGGGCCAAGAAAGGCCCCGGTGTTGAGCCCGGCCGCCAGAATCGAAAAGGCAGCGTCGCGGCGGCCATCATCACGCGGGTAAAGATGCCCGGTCTGGGCATTCAGGTTGCAGCGCAGCGCGCCAGCCCCCAGCGCGCTGACCAGCAGGCCGGGCAGGAAGCTGGCAGGCAGGATGATCATCACCATGCCGGCGGTGGCCAGCACCGCGCCGATGATGCAGGCACGGCGCGGCCCCCACACCCGGTCGCCCAGCCAGCCACCCAGCAGCGGGGTGAGAAAGAAGAGACCAAGATAAAGCCCCATTGTCTGGGTCGCGAGACCTTGCAGGCTCATGCGGCCGAACAGGTTTTCCAGAAGGCTGCGCCAGGCGGCAAAGCCACCGACGCTGGCGAGTTGTTCTGGCGTGAACAGCGCATTGGCCATGTACAGGATCAGCAGCGCCTGTACGCCATACACGCCAGCGGCCTGCAAGGCCTCGGCAACAGTGACGATGGTCAGCCCTGCCGGGTGACCGCCAAGGGCCGGTTTGGCCGGACTTTCGCCGTCTGCCCGCACCGGCCTAGCGCGGGTCCCGTTCGGCGTTGCGCCGTTCCTTCTCGGCCTTCCGCGCGTCCTTGCGGGCCTGTTCTTCCTGTTTGCGGATGGCGCGGCCGCGCTTGATGTCGGCCTCTTCCTGGCTTTCGGTGGCGGTATCATAGATCACTTCGCCGGCCTTGATCGGCGCGGTGATCACGGCCTTGGCTACGCTGCAACCGGCAAGCAGGACAGGAAGGATGAGGAGGAGCGGGCGCATCACCCTTTCATGCCAGAGCCGCCGGGGGCAACGCCAGCAATTTCGGTATGACGGCCTTGAACGGAAAAAACCCCTTGCTGGCCCGCGGCCAGGCCACATCGTCCCACGCCCGGCGCAACCGCACCAGCGCCACGCCATCGGCCGCCAGCGCTGGGGCGAGCGCATCGAGCCGGTCCTTCACCGGGCCAACCGGGGCATCGGCGGTGATGATCTGCGCCAGGCGGTGACGGGCCGCCCAGTCGCGCATCGCCTCGAAGCCAAAGGTTGCGTCCACCCGTTCGGGGGCCAGCCCCAGCCGGGTCGCGGCACGGTCCAGCCCATCGGCCAGCATCGCCATGGCCACCCGCTGTTTCAGCGGGGCCGGGGTGCCGCCGATATCGGGTGTAGCTGCCACAGCAACGATCCGGCCAGGCAGCGACAATGTCTCAAGACACGTGTCTTCGGTGGTGACGAACAGGCCGGTGCGCAGATCAGGATCAGCCACCATCGCTGGCGCGGGTGGGATCGGCGGGGGAATCATGTCGGCCGGCCACGGCGGCGCTTCGCGGGCCAGCGGGGTCTCAACCCGGAATCGTCCGCCCGACAGGTCGCGGATCAAATCGGCGCGGGCAAGATAGGTCTTGCCCGCCGTTTGCAGCCCCACCACCCAGCGCCAGCCCAGCGTGTTGCTGGCCGGGCAGGCATCGAGCAGATGGCGATAGAAGAAGGCCGCGCCCAGTTGCCAGGGCAGGCGCAGGGTAAAGCACCAGATGCTGGCAAAGCTCATCCGCACGTGATTGTGCAGCCAGCCGGTTTCGGCCAGTTCATGAACCCAGGCGTCGAAGCAGTCGATTCCGGTCTGTCCGGCCAGGGCCTGGGTGTAGCGGCGCTGCCACTTGCCATCATCGGCCAGCATCGCCTCCATGCGCACGACGTCGGCCTGCCAGCGGGTCCAGATCTCCGGTCGCTGCTGCAACCAGCCGACCCAGTAGGTGCGCCAGCACACCTCCTGGACGAACTTCTCCGCTCCGCCAAAGCCATGCGCGGCAACCGCTGCCGCGACCACGTCCGCTTCGCTCACCAATCTGCGGCGGATGGCAGGAGACAGCAGCGAGGTGGTCGCCGTCCCGCCTGGTCCTGCATCGTGATTGCGCCGCACGGCATAAGCGCGGCCGGCCAGCGGAATGAAATCGTGCAGGCGCGCCAGAGCGTCGGCGCGGGAGAGGGGAAAGCGCGTTTCAGGCAGCATGGGCGGCCGATAGGCCGCGCGACGGCCCGCTTACAGCTGCGCCGGTGTCGCGGTGCGCCGGCTGTTCCGATGGACGATGCCGGCCACGCCCAGCCCTGCCAACCACAACAGCCAGGTGTCCGGTTCCGGCACGCCGGCGGGCGACCGGGAGAAGGTGAAGTCGCCGCTCATCCGCACGCTGATCTGGCTGAAACTGCGCGGCCCGCGGTCATCGGCAATTGGAACCCAGATATCAATGCCGCGGAAGCTGGCTGGCTTGCCGTTGCCTGTGCCGATATTGTCCTGCCAATCGGCCGACAGGCCCAGGCGCGACAGATTCATGTAGGCACCCCGATCAAGCTCCCACGATACCATGTTCTGGCTGGTGCCCAGAAATGTCCACTGCGCCGGAACACCGCGACCCGGTATTGGGCCGGGGCCATTGTTCAGTTCGATCTCGACCCGCCATGGGCCGTCGACGATGGCATGAACCCCGTTGGCGAACTTGAAGTCGAGCTTGATGATCTAGCAATCGACCAAGGACAAGGCTGTTCCCAGCGCCTGGCTGCCGCTGCCGCCACCGTTCAGAAGATGGCCATGGGCAAACGCCACCGACAGCAATGCTGGTCCCGGGTTTTGCGGGCAGCCAGCCGCAGAGGCGGGCATGGCAACATGCGCCATGGCAGCGAGGGTCATGGTGCGGAGCATTGTGCCAACGTTCAGCCTTGTTGCGGGATGGCAACGATGACGAAAGACCGTCAAGCTGGCAATCAGGATCAGACGGTGAAGCTTTCCCCGCAGCCGCACGAACCCTTGGCATTCGGGTTGTTGAACACGAAACCGGCGGTGAAATCATCCTCGCGCCAGTCCATCACGCTGCCGATCAGATACATCAGGCTGCCGCCATCGACGAACAGCACGCCGCCGGGGGTTTCGATGCGTTCGTCGCCCGGTTTGGCGGCAGTGACATAGGCCAGATCATAGGCGAGGCCCGAACAGCCGCGACGCGGGGTGGAGAGGCGCACGCCCACGGCATCGGCCGGGGCCTGTGCGAGGATCTCGGCGATGCGGCGGGCGCCATTGTCGGTCACCGTCAACGGGGCCGGGCGCGGGCGGCGCAGGGTAGTGGTGGCCGCGTCCATCACAGCATCCCCATTTCCAGCCGGGCCTCGTCGCTCATCTTGCCGGGGTCCCAGGCGGGCGTCCACACCAGATTGACATCGGCCGACTGGATGCCGGGCACGGCGCACACCCGCAATTCCACCTCGCCCGGCATCGATTCGGCGACCGGGCAATGCGGCGTCGTCAGTGTCATGGTGATGATGGCGTGGCCATTGTCGATCTCCACGCCATAGATCAGGCCCAGATCATAGATGTTCACCGGGATTTCCGGATCATGGATCTGGCGCAGCGCGGCCACCACTTCATCGTGCAGATCGCCGCCCGGCGCCGCGGTCGAGACCGCCTCCGGGGCGGGGTTGAGGAAGCCATCCAGATAATCCGGCTGGCGGATGCCGGCCTGGGCCTCGGCCACGGCGCGCAGCGGCGGCGCCTTGGCCACCGGGGCGGCCTCGTTCACTTCTTCCACGGCAAAGGCGCGTTCGGTCATGCTGCTACCCCAAAAATGCGCGAGACACGGGCAAGCCCATCCACCAGCCGATCGACATCGCGCGGGCTGGAATAAAGGCCGAAACTGGCACGGGCGGTGGCGGGCACGCCCAGGCGGTGCATCAGCGGCTGGGCGCAATGATGGCCGGCGCGGATGGCCACGCCGGCTTCATCCAGGATGGTGCCGATATCGTGCGGATGCACGCCGGTCATGGTGAAGCTGAGGATGCCGGCGCTGTCGTCCGGGCCGTGCAGGGTGAGGCTGTTGATCCCCCGCAGGGCGGCGCGGGCCTGGCGCACCAGCGCGGCTTCGTGGGCATGGATGCGATCCAGCCCGATGCTTTCGACATAATCAATGGCGGCGGCAAGACCGATGACGCCTTCGATATGCGGCGTGCCGGCTTCGAAGCGGCCGGGCGGCGGGGCATATGTTGTCTTTTCGAACGTCACCGTTTCGATCATGGCACCGCCGCCGGCCCAGGGCGGCATCGAGTCCAGGATGTCCGCCCGCGCCCACAACACGCCGATGCCGGTCGGGCCATAAAGCTTGTGGCCGGACAGAACATAGAAATCGCAGCCCAGCGCGCCCATGTCGAGCGCGAGGCGCGGCGCGGCCTGGCAGCCATCAACAAGGCAGAGCGCACCGATCGCGTGCGCCGCATCGGCAATCCGGCGCACATCGGCGGTGCCGCCCAGCACATTGGACACATGGGCGATGCTGACCAGCCGGGTTTCGGGCCGGATCAGGGCGATCAGGGCTGCTTCGTCGACACGGCCATCGGCCGTGAGCGGGGCGACATCGAGCCGCGCACCGCTGCGTTCGCACAGCAACTGCCACGGCACGATGTTGCTGTGATGCTCCAGCGCAGAAATCAGGATGCGGTCGCCTGTCCGCAGGCGCTGGCCCCAGCTGTTGGCGACCAGATTGATGCCTTCGGTGGCACCGCGCACGAACACCACTTCATCCGGGCTGGCCGCGCCGAGGAAGCGGGCCACGCGGGCGCGGGCCTCTTCGAACCGCAAGGTCATCGTGGCGCTGCGTTCATAGACGCCGCGATGCACGGTGGCATAATCGGGGCCATAGCAGCGGGCGATGGCATCGATCACCGCTTGCGGTTTCTGCGCCGTCGCCGCCGTGTCGAGATAGGCCCAATCGCCGGCAAGGCCGGGAAAATCGCCCTTCCGATCAAGCAACGGCAAGGCGGTGGCCACTGTCACGCTGCCGCCTCCAGGCGGGCGCTGATCGCCGCGTCCAGTGCTTCGGTGGTCGCTTCGTCAAGGCCGTCAAGGGCGTCGGACAGGAAGGCGCGGGTGAGCAGGGCGCGCGCCTGGGCGGGGGCGATGCCGCGGCTGGTCAGATAGAACAGCGCATTGCGGTCAAGCTCACCAATGGCGGCGCCATGGGCGCATTTCACATCGTCGGCAAAGATTTCCAGCTCCGGCTTGGCGTTGGCGGTCGCGCCCCGGTTCAGCAGGATGGCCTTGAACGACTGGCTGGCATCGGTCTTCTGGCCTTCGCGCGCCACGGCCACCTGGCCCAGATAGGATGTGGTGGCGCTGCCGCCGGCCACCGCCCGCACGATCTGCCGGCTGGTGGCACCGGGGCCGACATGGCGCACCGTGGTGACCAGTTCGATGGTTTGCGCGGCCGAGCCGATCAACACGCAACCCAGCTGGAAATCGGCCCCGTCATGCAGCGTCACATCCAGCGCGATGCGGCCATAATCGCGGCCACCATCGATGATGGTGTAGCGGCAGGTCGATCCGGCGCCGACACTGATGGCGAGGTGGCGGATGGCCGGGCTGGCGGCATCCGTGATGATGATGTCGGCATGGCTGTTGCCGGCCGGCACCACGATCGGCTCCACCGCCACCGGCCAATGGCGGGCAACTGCGGCCAGATCGCTGTAACGCCAGGCTTCCTGTTTGCGGGTGGGCAAGGCGATCATGCGGCAAGCGCGGCATAACCTTCCGCCTCCAGCCTGTGCGCCAGATCGGCACCACCCGAATGCACGATGCGGCCATCCATCAGCACATGGATATGATCGGGCACGACATAATCCAGCAACCGCTGATAATGGGTGATCAACAGCGTGGCATGATCGGGCGAGCGCATGGCGTTGATGCCATCGGACACGACGCGCAGTGCATCGATATCAAGGCCCGAATCGGTTTCGTCCAGCACGGCCAGCCAGGGTTGCAGCACATGCATCTGCACCATCTCGTTGCGCTTCTTCTCGCCGCCCGAAAAGCCCTGGTTCACTGCCCGCTTCATCATGTCATAGGGCAGGCCAAGCCGTTCGGCGGCGGCCTTGGCGATCTTCATGAATTCGGAACCCGACAGTTCGGCTTCGCCACGAGCCGTGCGCTGGGCGTTCAAGGCGGTGCGCAGGAACAGAAGGTTGGACACGCCGGGGATTTCCACCGGATATTGCAGGCCCAGGAACAGCCCGGCCGCGGCGCGTTCGTGCGGTGCCTTGTCCAGCAGATCCTCACCCCGGAACCGGACCGACCCGCCAGTCACCTCGTAACCGGCGCGGCCGGCCAGCACATAGGACAGGGTAGATTTGCCGGCACCGTTCGGGCCCATGATGGCGTGCACCTCACCGGCATTCACGGTGAGGCTGAGGCCCTTCAGGATGGGCTTGCCATCCACTTCGGCGCACAGATTTTCAATGATCAGCATGGGGGGCCTTCTCAGTTCATCTGGTTCTGGCGCTTGACGATGGCAACCACCGCATTTTCGCGCAGTTCTTTTTCGATCACGCCCACGCTGGCCAGCGCGACGGCTTCGGCCTGGTTGGGTGTGTGGTTCGGATGGCCAAAGCGGTCGAACGAGGCGACCTTCAGCGTGAGGGCATTGCGGATCGGGCGGCACGCCTTGACCGCCGCGATGGCGATGCTGCCGGCCGGATCCTTCGCCACATCGGCTGCGGCGATGCGTTCGTCCACACAGGTCTGGAAATCGATCGTCAGCCGGTCGAGCTCGGCGCGAAGCTGCTGGCCCTTGGGATCGGGGCGCGGCGGCGCGGCATCGCAGGCGGCGAGCAACAGCAACGGCATCAGGGCCAGCGGCCGCCTCATCAGCCAACACTGCCTTCCAGGCTGATGCCAAGCAGCTTCTGCGCCTCGACGGCAAACTCCATCGGCAGCTGCTGCAGCACCTCACGGCAGAAGCCGTTGACGATCAGGCCGACAGCGGCTTCCGCATCCAGGCCGCGCGACTGGGCATAGAAAAGCTGATCGTCGCTGATCTTCGACGTGGTCGCCTCATGCTCGATGGTGGCGCTGGGATTGCGCACCTCGATATAGGGCACGGTGTGGGCGCCGCAGTTGCTGCCGAGCAGCAGGCTGTCGCACTGGGTGAAGTTGCGCGCGCCCTCCGCGGTTGCCGCCACCCGCACCAGCCCGCGATAGGTGCCGTTCGATCGGCCGGCCGAAATGCCCTTGGAGACGATGGTGGACGTTGAGCCCTTGCCGATGTGGATCATCTTGGTGCCGGTATCGGCCTGCTGGCAATTGTTGGTCACCGCCACCGAATAGAATTCGCCCACGCTGTTTTCGCCCGACAGCACGCAGCTGGGATATTTCCAGGTGATGGCGCTGCCGGTTTCCACCTGGGTCCAGCTCACCTTGCTGTTCTTCCCCAGGCAGTTGGCGCGCTTGGTGACGAAATTGTAGATGCCGCCCCTGCCGTCGGCATCGCCGGGATACCAGTTCTGCACGGTGCTGTACTTGATCTCGGCATCATCCAGCGCGACCAGCTCCACCACCGCGGCGTGCAGCTGGTTTTCATCGCGCATCGGCGCCGTGCAGCCTTCGAGATAGGAAACATAGGCCCGCTTGTCGGCGATGATCAGCGTGCGTTCGAACTGGCCGGTGTTGGCGGCATTGATGCGGAAATAGGTGGAAAGCTCCATCGGGCAGCGCACGCCTTCGGGAATGTAGACGAAGGTGCCATCGGAAAAGACCGCGCTGTTCAGGCAGGCAAAATAATTGTCAGTCACGGGCACGACGCTGCCCAGCCACTTCTTCACCAGATCGGGGAATTCCTTCACCGCTTCCGAGATGGACAGGAAGATCACGCCAGCCTTGCGCAGTTCCTCGCGGAAGGTGGTGGCCACCGACACACTGTCGAACACGGCGTCCACCGCAATCTTGCGCGCGCCTTCAACCCCGGCCAGCACCTTCTGCTCCTCGATCGGGATGCCGAGCTTTTCATAAGTGCGGCGGATTTCGGGATCGAGTTCGTCGAGCGAGGCGAGAGTCGGCTTCGCCTTGGGCGCGGCGTAATAATAGGCGTCCTGATAATCGATCGGTGCAATGTTCAGCTTGGCCCAGTCCGGGCTTTCCATCGCCTCCCACTTGGCAAAGGCCTTCAGCCGCCAGTCGAGCAGCCATTGCGGCTCCCCCTTCTTGGCGGAGATGTAGCGCACCGTGTCGGTGGTCAGCCCCTTGGGCGCCATTTCCGATTCGACATCGGCGGTGAAACCCCATTTGTAGGTGGCCAGATCATCCACCGCCGCGCGGGCCTGCGCGTCCTGGATGGGGGCCTCAACAGCGGTCACCGTGTCGGCAGACACTTCGTCAGACATGGTTTGACACTTTCCGGTTCGTTCAGTCTGCCAACGCGGTGGCTGGCACCGGTGCCGCCGCTGCCGCCGGCTTCACCAGATCGGCCAGCGAGACGGCCGCAAGCGCGCCCCGCACAGCCTGGTTGATCGGGGGCCAGTGGCCCCGGATCGCGCAATGGCCTTCCATGGCGCAATCCTGCACATCGCCCGAAACGCAGCTGGTCAGCGCGATCGGACCATCCACCGCCTCGACGATTTCGGCCACGCTGATCGCTGCCGGATCGCGCGACAGGCTGAACCCGCCCGCTGCCCCGCGTGACGCCGTCAACAGGCCGCCACGGGCCAATGTGCCCATCAGCTTGGCCACGGTGGGCGGCGGGATCATGGTCAATTCCGATACCCGCGCCGCCGACAGCCTGGCCGACGTGTCGCGCGCGGCAGCGGTCATCACCACCACGGCGTAATCGGCAAGATTGGTCAGGCGAATCAACGTGACCTGCGCTTTCAGGGCAAAGTGGACAAATCTGGTCATGTTATGCGGGGCTGGTCCGCAATAGTCAAGATTTGCCTGCGGTTGCGGCTGACGGCCGCTGCTTTTGCCGCAGCGCCGGGCGCTTCAGGCGATCAGGGCCAGGCGCGGCAGGCCGGGCATCTGGCGCCGGCGCAGGATGGTCAGCCGCGTCACCGGGGCGGCTTCGGCCAGGAAACGCGCCGGAGTCAGGCCGGTGAAGGCACGAAATTCCCGGATGAAATGCGCCTGGTCGTAAAAGGCGTCTGCGGCGGCATCGGCCCAGCCTTGCGCCTCACCAGTGGCGAGCCGCACCGCGGCACCCAGCGCGCGATATTTGCGCGCCAAGAGCTTGGGCGGCGCCCCATAGAGCCGCTGGCACAGGCGCTCGACCGATCGGGCCGACATGCCCGATGCCCCCACCAGCTGATCGACATCGGGGTTGGCGCTGTCGGTCAGCCAGGCATCGGCCAGGCGGGTGAACCAGGCGTTGCCGTCGCGGGCATCGGCCAGTCTTTGCCCCAGAACTGCATCGACCAGCGCGCAGCGGCGGGCGTCATCGCCAGCATTGGCCATGGCCTCCAGCAGCCGGGCCACGCTGGCGGCCGGCCACACCCCGGCCAGATCCACCGCCGTATCGGCCAGTTCCCCGGCCGGGACTCCCACCAGCTCGGCCCAGCCGCGCGGCAGCAGCCCGATGCCGAACAGGGCCAGCCGGCCATTGGCGCGATAATGCACGGGCGCGCTCGTTGGCCCCTGCAGCACTGCGCCGTGCCCGCTGCACAGCCGGCCGTCGCCATATTCATTGACGGCGGCCCCCGCCGCCACCAGGCGGATCTGCCCCAATTCGGCGCGCATCAGATCGGCAAAGGCCGGCAGGCTGGATTCAAACCAGTAATAGGACGAGACATGCGCCCTGAGCGCCGGCGCCGGCTGGAAATAGCGGATCGCGATCATGCCCCTCTCCGGCGCCGGGCCGATAACGGCAAACCACATTATACGCGCAAATTACAGTTCACGATGCAAAAAAAACGGCCCGAACATGCAATGTCCGGGCCGCTGAGTTGCGGGCGTGCCGCCAGGGCGACACGCCGCGGGTCGCGCATTGGGAGTAGCGGCAAGTGCGGGCCTGATATTGTAGATTTCCGACAGATCGGCCTGTGGTGATGAACAGGGGTGATTCCCGCGTCGAGCCGGACTACATCTGGGCGCGCACAGGAGACGATCATGAAGATGCTGCTTGCCGCCTTGCTGCTGGCCACCACCCAGCCTTCCATCGCATTTGCGCAGGATTATCAGCGACCGGCGGTGCCGCCGCTGCGCGATCGGGTTGCCACCCACGACCGGCTGGTCAGGGCCCGGCTTGACCAAGTGGTGCCCAGGATCATGCGCGAAGTTGGCGTGGACATGTGGGTGCTGGTGGCGTCGGAATATAATGAGGACCCGGTGGTGAAGGCCATGCTGCCCGCCACCTGGGCATCGGCGCGGCGGCGCATGGTGCTGATCTTCTTCGATCGCGGGCCGCAACAGGGCGTGGAGCGGCTGGCCATCGCCCGTTACCCGGTGGGCGATCTGTTCCCGTCGCTGTGGAACCCCGAACAGCAGCCCGAACAATGGGCGCGCGTTGCCCAGGTGATTGCCGAACGCAACCCGAAGCGCATCGCGGTCAACATCAGCCGGGATTTTGCCCTGGCCGATGGCCTGGCGACCGGCGAACATCGCCAGCTGCTGGCGGCGCTGGGCCCGATGGCCAGCCGCATCGAAAGCCACGACCGGCTGGCGCTGGGTGTGCTGGAAACCCGCACGCCAGAGGATATGGACGTGTATCAGGGCATCATGCGGGTTGCCCACAGCCTGATCCCGGAAGGTTTGTCGGAAAAGGTCATCACGCCCGGCGTCACCACCACCCAGGATGTGGTGTGGTGGTATCGTGAACGGCTGGCCGATCTGCGGCAGGATGCCTGGTGCCAGCCATCGGTGACGGTGCAGCGCGCCACTGGCCCCGGCATTGTGCCCGGCCGCCAGACCCTGCCCGACAATGTGGTGATCATGCCCGGCGATCTGCTGCATGTCGATTTCTGCGCCGGCATGCTGGGCCTGAAGACCGATACGCAGCAGCTGGCCTATGTTCTGCGCCCCGGCGAGACCGATGCACCGGCCGGCCTGAAGGCGGGCATGGCGGCAGCCAACAAGGTGCAGGATGCGCTCGTGGCCAGCTTCAGGACCGGGCTGACCGGCAACGAGGTGCTGGCCGCTGCCCGCCAGAGGGCGATTGCCGCCGGCACCAATCCGATCATCTACACCCACTCGATCGGCCTGCACGGCCACGGTGCCGGGCCGTGGATCGGCAGTTGGGAGAATCAGAACCCGATTGCCGGCCGCGGCGATTATCGCATCTATCCCGATACGGCCTGGTCGATCGAGCTGGCGGCGCTGGCCAACGTGCCTGAATGGGGCGGCGCGCAGGTGCGGTTCCCGCTGGAGGTCGACGGCTTCTGGAACGGCAGCAGCTGGCGCTGGATCGATGGCCGGCAGACCCAGTTGATGCTGATCCCGCGCGCACCGAAGTGATGTGGCCTATTCGGTCGGTTTCACCCCCAGCCACTGCTGCCGGATCAGGCTGACCGGGATCATGCCAAAGCTCCCCAGCCGGTCATAGAAACCCTTCACGGAGAAACGGTCTCCGGCCAGGCCGGCGCGTTCCTGTTCGGCCAGTTCAGCGAACAATTGCTCGATCTGCGCCTTGCCGGTGATGTAGCTGGGGCCATAGCCGGGCTGGCGCAGATACATCGTCTGTTCAAAGCCCAGCAGCGGCAGGTCAGGGCTCATCCAGCCATTGGGCGTGCGATTGACCTGCATGGCCATGGCCGCCTTCAGATCGATCCGGTTGGCTGTCGCATACAGGGCGGCCAGCCCGCGCGCCGCCCGCTGCGCCTGCATGATCCACACCACCTCGCGGCTGCGCGGTTCCTTGTCGAACAGGCCGGCATCCAGCATCATCACCTCCATGGCGGTGGCGTTGCCTTCGGCCCGGCTGACCCAGATATTGTACAGCAACGGGCCGCGCCGGATTGGCGAGGGGTGCGGGCGTTCGCGCATCTCGGCCAGATCCCACCAGTGATAGAAATGCGCAAACAGGCTGTTGGGCGCCCGCCCCTGCGCAATCGCAAAGAAATTCTGGCGTTCGGGCGGCACCCAGCTGCCAATGCGTTTGGCCAGTTCGGGCTGCATCCACGGTTGGATGGTGGCAATCCCGGTCTTGTCCATGAAGCGGATGAAATGATCGATATCGGCCAGGCTCTTGGCGTCCCACTCGGCCTGATTGCCCGGGCTGGTCAAGGCCGGCAGCGCCTTGTGGTGGTTCTCTTCCAGCCGCAGCCCGGCATGGGCGCGGGCCAGTTCGCGTTGCAGGATCGCCACCTCGTCCGACCAGCTGTAAGGGGACAGCTGCACATGCTTGAGATACCAGTTGTAGGCATCGACCCCCACGCCCGATGGCCCGGTCTTCCTGGGCGCTTCGGCCTTCACCCAGGCGATGAAATCCTCGGTCGCGGCCAGGGCGGCGGCGGTGGCGCGTTCGGCTGGCCTGTGGCCCTTCACCTTGCCCTGCAGGTCGCGCAGCGCATCGGCCTGTTCGGCGAGGGGAACCACGCTGGCATTCCACAGATCGGCGGCATTGCCCGTCAGATTGCCGCGCGCCTGGGCCAGCAGCGGCGGGATATGGGCCAGCTCGGCGGCCAGCCGGGCAGCCTCGTCCTTGCCGAGCGGGAAACTGTAGTGCCACAGATCGATGGGCGCGATGTGCACAGGGCCTTCGTGGGCCGGTGTATCGCTCTGCGCCGTCCAGATGCTGACATACCAGGCCGGATCAAGCGCCCACGGCTGCGCCGTTTCCAGATCGAACTTCAGCCCGTTCATTTCGGCCCGCACCAGCTGCCAGTCCACCCGGTCGGCCACGGCCCAGCCGCTGGTGTCGATGGCAGTCAGCCGCGCCTCGAACTGCTTCAGCCCGGCAGCGCGGGCGGTGGTGGCCGCCGGTGTGTAATCGGGCACGCCGCTGGCCGGGCGGGAATCGTGCCAGCGCCGCCAATCGGCAAACAAGGCATGAAGATCGGCCGGGCTGGCCGCCCGGGCCGGGGCCAGCGCCGCCAGCAGCAACGCACACAGCAGGAACAGGCGCGCCATCATCACTCCCTCCGCAACACTTCATGGCGTTCATGGCACGGATCGCGCGCCGTCAAAAGCGGGTCGCAATGCCAGGATAGGCGACGAGATCGGGCGTCGCACGGTTGAGGCCGGTATTGGCCCCGACATCGAACTGCCAGTGCGCATGCGCCAGCCAGGCCAGCGACACGTCATGGCTGTATTGGCGCACGGTGCCGGACGGATCGAAATTCTGGTTGGTCCACAGCTCGTTGTACAGGGTGAACGGGCCCAGCTGCCTGGCGATGTTGACCAGCCCGGTGACGCCCAGATGCCGGCCACTGCCATCGAAATCGGCCAGCACGTCCAGCTGTGGCCCGAGGGTAAAAGTCCAGCCGCCGGGCACGCTGATGTTGATCGGCACGGCGATACCGCCTTCCACCCGGCCATTGCCGATACCGGCGCGCGCTGTTGGCAGCTTCAGGAACGGCAGCAGCGCCAGCTGAAAGGCGCCATCGGCGGCCGTCAGGCGCTGCTTGAAGCGCAGGGTGATGTCGCCCACACCCAACAGGGTGGACTGCCGTCAGGCGGCATCGCGGCTGCGCACCCTTGTCAACGGCACCCAGTTCAACTGGATGTCGCTGCTGCCGGTCAGCCCGTATTCGAAGGTTGGATTGGTGCACAGCAACTGATCGGTGCTAGCCCCGCCCGACGTGCTGCGCAGCCAGGCAAAGCCGTCGGCCTCGATCTGCACCAGACCCTTGGGCACGGTGCAGGCAAAATTGGATTTGGTCGGCCGATCGGTGCAGATGGGCGCGTCAGCTCCCGAAGCCGTTGGCACCTCCTGTGCGCCGGCCGGGCCGGCCAGCGCCAGCAAGATGATCAGCAACCGGTTCATTCCAGCCCCGTCTCCCGCGCCAGCCAGCGGGCGGCGGCGGCCGGGCTCTGCTTGTTGTCGGGCCGATCGGCCCGCCAGTTGGCCGCGCGCATCGCTGCCACCGGGATCCGCCCATCATAACGGGCCAGTTGCCGGGCCAGGGCATCGCGCCCCGGTGCCACCACCAGCAACGCATCATAGGCCGGCAGCGCGCCACGATCATCGGCCAGCAGCACGACATCGGCGGTGCTGAGCGCGCCATCGCTGCTGTAGGCGGTGATGACATCGGCGCTGCCATCGCCCACGGCTGCCATCATCAGCACCGGGGTATAGGCGCGCATCGCGGCAAAGCGCAGGCCATAGGCGCGTTGCAACGCCGCCCATTCGGCGCGGGACTGGAATTCCAGATCGGTCGCCAGCCGCAGCTGCGGGGCCACGCGGGCCAGATCGGAAATGCGTTTCACCCCCAGCCGCTCGGCCGCGTCGCGCTTCATGGCTAGGGCATAGGCGTTTTCGAAACCCAGCCGGGCGGCGATGGTGACGCGGTAGCGTGCCTTGAGATCGCGGCGCAATATGGCCAGCATGGCGGCGCGCGGCATCACATCGCTGCGGCCCAGCGCCTGGGTCCACAATGTGCCGCTGTAATCAATGCCCACGTCGATACCGCCGGCGACCACACTTTGGAACGCGATCCCTGAACCCAGGCCCGACCGGATCGCCACCGGCTGGCCGCCGCGGCGCAGATCGGCGGCGATCAGCTCGGCCAATATATATTGTTCGGAAAAGGTCTTGGTGCCGATCACCACCGGGCGGGCGCGGCTGACCGGGCGGCTGTGCCACCACCAGCCCATCACCCCGGCACCCAGCAGCGCCAGCACCAAAAGGCCAACTAGCGCCGGGCCGCGCCGCCGCCGGGCAATGCCCGTTTCCACCAGACCCAGCCCGGCATCGACGATCATCGCCAGCCCGGCCGCCGTGGCACAGCCCAGCAGCACCTGCCGCCAATCCTGCAACTGCAGCCCGGCAAAGATCAGATCGCCCAGGCTTTCCTGCCCCACCATGGTGGCCAGTGTGGCCGCCCCGATCGTCCACACCGCCGCCGTGCGCAGGCCGCCAAACACCACCGGCGCCGCCAGCGACAGCTCGACATGGAACAGGCGCTGCCAGGCGGTCATGCCGATCGCCCGCGCCGCTTCGCGCACGCCATCGGGAATGGCGGCCAGCCCGCCCGCCCCGCCGCGCAGCAACGGCAGCAGGGCATAGAGCGCCAGCGCCAGCAGCGACGGCAACAGCCCCAGCGATGGCACCGGCAGGCCGGTCAGATTGCGCACCAGCACCAGCAGCGGGAAGAACAGCGCCAGCAGTGCCAGCGCCGGCACCGTTTGCACCACGCTGGCCAGCCCCATCACCCAGCGCCGCAGCCACGGCCGCGCCGGCATCAGCAGCACCAGCGGCGTTGCCACCAGCACGGCCAGCAGCAGCGCCGCTGCGCTGATGCCCAGATGCGCGGCCAGCGCGCCGGACAGGGCGGCGATTTCCGGCCCGCTCATCGCGGCACCAACCCGGCGATCGCCCGCGCCTGGGCCAGCGGCGCGGCCAGCAGCGCCTGCACGGCGGGATGCGGATGGGCCACGATTGCGGCCGGCGGGCCACTGGCCACGATCTGGCCCTGATCCAGCACCAGCATCAGATCGGCCCGCAACAGCGCATCGGCCAGATCATGGGTAACGATCAGGGTGGTCAGGCCCTGTGCCCGGTGCAGGGCCAGCAGCCGATCGGCCAGCGCGTCGCGGGTTTCCGGGTCAAGCGCACCAAAGGGTTCGTCCAGCAGCAGCAGCCGGGGCGATGCTGCCAGCGCCCGCGCCAACCCGACCCGGCTTGCCTGCCCGCCCGACAATTCGTGGGGAAAGCGCATGGCCAGTCGGGTCGGCAATTCCAGCATCGCCATCAATTCCAGCGCCCGCGCCTGGCGCTGGGCCCGCGGCCAGCCCAGCAGCCAGGGCACGGCGGTGATATTGTCGGCCACCGTCCAGTGCGGGAACAGGCCGCCGCCCTGCACGGCATGGCCAATGCCGCGCCGCACCGCCACCGAGTCGCGGCTCGCGATGTCCTGCCCTTCGATCGCGATCGTGCCGGCATCGGGATCAAGCAGCCGGTTGATCAGCCGCAACAGGCTGGTCTTGCCGGCACCGGATGCCCCCACCAGCGCCACAAGCGTGCCGGCCGGCACGGCCAGGTCGATGCCAGCCAGAACCGGCCGCCCGCCCAGGCTGAGTTGCACATTGCGGCAGGCAAGAAAGGGTGTCTGTGTCACGCCGTCCTTGTGGCACAGCGGCGGCGGATTGCCAGCCCGCAAATCCCCTCTGGCGCGGCTGCGGCGCACAGGCTAACCCATGCGCCATGCTCACGCTCCTGCTGCCTCTGCTTGCCCTTGGCCTCGGCGCGATTGCCGCGCTCGGCTTTGCGCCGCTCGATCTCTGGCCGGTCACCCTGCTGGCCATGGCCGGCTTCATCTGGATCATCACCGTGTGTCGGGGCTGGCTGCAGGGGGCGGTCTGCGGCCTCATGTTCGGCACGTCGCTGGCGGCAGTGTCGTTGAACTGGATCGCGCAAAGCTTCACCTATCAGGCCAAGATGCCGGCGGCGCTGGGCTGGGTGGCGGTGCTGGGCCTGGCGCTGTTCCTGTCGCTGTACATCGCGGTGCCGGCCGGGTTGGCGGCGGCGGCGCGGCGGCCCGCGGCGCGGCTGCTGCTGCTGGTGGCGCTGCTGCTGCCGGCCGAGGTGCTGCGCGGCGTGCTGCTCACCGGTTTTGCCTGGAATCCGCTCGGCATCGTCTGGCTGGCCGCGCCCGGCGTGCAGCAATGGGCGGCCCAGGTGGGCGGCATCGGCCTCACCGCCATCCTGCTGGTTGCCGCCAGCGGGCTGGTGTGGCTGGCGGTGGGGCCGGCCACCATCCACCGCCTGATCGGCGGCGGTGCCATGCTGGCGGTGGCGCTGGCCGGCCTGATCGGCGACAGCCGGGTAGTGCAGAGCGGTTTTCTGGGCCCGCCGGTCGTGGTGGTGCAGCCCGGCATCGGCCAGGATGAACGCTATGACGCAGCGGCCGCCGAACGGCATCTGGCGACCTATCTTGATCTCACCCGCCAGGGCCTGCGCCGCGCCAATGAAACCCAGCAGGCCGAGCTGCCCGATGTCACCATCCGCGAAGCCAATATCGAGGAAGCGCCCGAAATCGATTCGCCGCTGCGCCCCAGCACGGCCAAGGTGACCGGCCGGCTGGAAAGCAATATTGCCGCCGGCCTGGGCGATTCGGCCAATCAGCCCGGCAATCCGGCCGCGCCCGACAATGCCCCCGGCCGCCGCCGCACCGGCGAGATCGCGCCGGCCATGGTGCTGTGGCCCGAAGGCGCCATCGATGGCCTGCTGGAACGCGATGCCGCCCTGCGCGCGCGCCTCGCCGCCACGCTGCGCCCCGGCGACGTGCTGGTGACGGGCGGCACCGGGGCCAACCCCCGAACCCCGCAGACACCTTATTCCAACAGCTTGTTCGTGCTCGACAAATCCGCCCGCATCCTTGCCCGCTATGACAAGGCGCACCTGGTGCCGCTGGGCGAATATGTGCCGGCGCGCGGGCTGATGGAGCCGCTAGGCGTGGCACGGCTGGTGCCGGGCGGCGGCGATTTTGCCGCCGGGCCGGGGCCGCGCACGCTGGTGCTGCCGGGCCGGTTCCTCGGCATGTCGCCGGTGATCTGTTACGAAATCGCCTTTCCCGGCGCGGTGGTCGATGCCGGCAACCGCCCGGCGTGGATCGCTAACATCTCCAACGATGCCTGGTTCGGTGCCTGGGGGCCGCCCCAGCATCTGGCCCAGGCCCGGCTGCGCGCCATCGAAGAAGGGCTGCCGGTGCTGCGCGCCACCACCAACGGCACCTCGGCGGTGATCGATGGCTATGGCCGCCTGCTGGCCGCCACGCTGGGCAAGGGGCCGGAAATACTGGTGCTCACCCTGCCGCCGCCGCTGCCGCAACCGGCCTTCCCGCGCGGTGGTCCGCTGATCACCCTGCTGTTCGCGCTGTTCCTGGGTGCCAGCGCCCTGTTCCTCGAACGCTTCCGCCATGTCGGCATCAGCGAGTGATATAAAGCTTTCCTTATACCCCTTGCACAGCCTGTTGGTCGCCGGTAAGGCGGGCGTCAGCCCGTCGAAGGATGATCATGCGCTCCCATTATCTCTTCACCTCCGAAAGCGTGTCCGAAGGCCATCCCGACAAGGTGGCGGATCAGATTTCCGATGCCATTGTCGATCTGTTCCTTGGCCATGATCCCGAAGCCCGTGTGGCCTGCGAAACCCTGACCACCACCAACCGCGTGGTGCTGGCCGGCGAGGTGCGTGGCCGCGGCATGATCGATCTGAACGGCAACTGGGAGCCCGGCGCGCAGGAAGAGATCCAGCGCACCGTGCGCGAAACCGTGCGGCGCATCGGCTATGAACAGGCCGGGTTTCACTGGCAGAATCTCACCTTTGAAAACCATCTCCACCCGCAGTCCAGCGACATCGCCCAGGGTGTGGATGCCAGCGGCAACAAGGATGAAGGCGCCGGCGATCAGGGCATCATGTTCGGTTATGCCACCGATGAAACGCCCGATTTCATGCCGGCGACGCTCCATTATTCGCACCGCATCCTCGCCCGCATGGCGGCTGACCGGCACAGCGGCGTCGCGCCGTTTCTGGAACCGGATGCGAAAAGCCAGGTAACCCTGGCCTATGCGAACGAGGCGCCGGTGGCTGCTACCGCCATCGTGGTTTCGACGCAGCACAAGCCGGATTATTGCCTGCCCTGGGAAAAGGATGGGCAAAAGGGCGGCGACGCGGGCAAATATGCCGAACTGCGCGCCTATGTGCTGGGCGTGCTGCACGATGTGCTGCCGGCCGGTTTCGTCACGGCCGATACGGTCATCCACCTCAACCCCACCGGCAAGTTCGAGATCGGCGGCCCCGATGGCGATGCCGGCGTGACCGGGCGCAAGATCATCGTCGATACCTATGGCGGCGCGGCCCCCCATGGCGGCGGCGCGTTCAGCGGCAAGGACCCGACCAAGGTTGATCGCTCGGCCGCCTATGTCTGCCGCTATCTGGCCAGGAACATCGTGGCGGCCGGCCTCGCGCGCCGCTGCACCATCCAGCTGTCCTATGCCATTGGCGTGGCGGCCCCCTTGTCGATCCATGTCGATCTGCACGGCACCGGCCGCGTGGCCGAAAGCGCGGTCGAAGCCGTGCTGGCCGATCCGGCACGGCTGGGCTTTGCCCTCACCCCGCGCGGCATCCGCACCCAACTTGGCCTCAACCGCCCGATCTACCAGCGCTCGGCTGCCTATGGCCATTTCGGCCGCACCCCCGATGCCGATGGCGGCTTCAGCTGGGAACGCAGCGATCTGGTCGATGCGCTGAAGGCGGCGCTGGCCTGAGACTGCAGATTATCAAGGAACGGCCCCATATTGCCGTTTTGCCGGGGTGTAGGACAGGGCCTGGCTCAAGACCCTGATTTTCAATCCTGATTTTCCCGCATCTGCGGCAGCGCGATGGGTTTTTGTGGGATTCGCCGGCCCGATGGCGTGGCAAAAGCGGCCAGAAACAGGCCCGCAAGGGCGCGCGCGGTGGCCGCGTTCGGCCGCACGGGTGGCGGCAGACCAGCCGCTGGTGGCGGCGCGGCCGGGGCCGGTGGCGGCGGCCGGCGTCAGGCCACCCCGTCCAGATATTCGATCTCCGGCCGGCCGGCGAGGCAGGCACCGATGCCGGGGCCGGCGGCCTTGAAATGCTCGGACGCGCCATGGGCCTTCAGGGCGTCGGCGTCGGCATACAGCTCCAGCACCTTGTAACAGTTGGGCTCGGTCCGCGACCTGGTCAGCTGGTAACAGATATTGCCCGGTTCGTTGGCCCGCACCGCGGCCGACAGGGTGCGGAACACCGCTTCGAAATCATCCGCCTTGCCGTCTGCCACGCGGATGGTTGCCACAACGCCGATCATGTCCGGTCTCCCCTTTGCTGATGCGGCCACGCTGGCCCAGCGCGCGCCCAAAGCCTAGCTGACGAAAAGATGGACGCAGGCCCCGATTGGCCATAGCATCCCGCCAGTTTTCGGGGGGAAACCAACATGGCAACACGGGCAGCGGCCGGCCCCGACTGGCTGGCATCACAGGCGCGGGTGACGGGGGTGATGGCCCTGATCTTTGCCGCGGCGTTCAGCTTTCACCTGGCCATGGGCCGGTCCAGCTTCGCCATGCCGGCGGTGTGGCACATCCACGGCCTCATCTTCTTTGGCTGGGTGGGCCTGTCGCTGCTGCAGGCGGGGCTGGCAGCGAGCGGCCGGCTGGACTGGCACCGCCGGCTGGGCTGGCTGGGGCTGGTGTGGATCATCGCCATGGTGGGCGCCGGGCTGGCCATCACCGTGGCGGTGGCGCAGGCGGGGCGCACGCCGTTCTTTTTCCGGCCGCAATGGTTCATGATGCAGAACCCGCTGGGCCTGCTGGTGTTTGCCGGCCTGGCGATCAGCGCCATCGCCCTGCGCCGCGACACTGGCTGGCACCGCCGCCTGCACCTGTGCGCGCTGGCCAGCATCATGGGCCCGGCCTTTGGCCGGCTGCTGCCCTCGCCTTTCCTGATCCCGTGGGCGATGGAGATCACCACCATCCCCGGCCTGTTGTTCCCGCTCTATCTGGCGGTGCGCGAAATGCGCGCCGGTGCCGGCTGGCATCCAGCCTGGAGCATCGGCCTGGCCCTGCCGTTCGCGGGCCTGGCGGCCGGCTGGCTGCTGGCGGCCAGCCCGGTGGGGGCCAGCATCTATGCCGCCGTGGTCGCCGGCACGCCGGGGGCAGCAGTGGCGGGGGACCAGTTCGGGGCACCGCCGCCGGGGCTGTGAGGTCGGCCTCAGGCCGCCTGCGGCACAGACCTGTCCGGCAGCAGTTCGCCAAGCATTTCCGGATGGCGATCGAGCAGGCGAAACAGGTTGATCACCGCCGGCAGCGGTTGCGTCACCCCCTTTTCATATCGGGAAAAACCATTGTGGCCGCCGCCGGTCAGTCGTGCCGCATCGGCCTGGGTCAGCTTCAGCTTGCGGCGGATGCGGCGCAGTTCCTGCCCGGCGTGCCGGCGGGCTGCCAGCACCAGCGCATCACTGGCGGCGGCATAGCGGTGCTGGCTGTCATCATCGAGGTGCAGTTCGGCGCAATCCGCCCGTTCACACTGGCAGCCCGACAGGCCAGTGACACGGTCTGACCATAGGTGATGCGCAATCGTCAGGGTCGTGTTGGCAAACGGCTTGCAGTTGCCGCCGCATAAGGGACAGGGATTGATCGTTGCCACCTCACTTCTCCTTGAACTGGATCACCGGCCGATCAGCCACGAAGCACAGCTTCACATAGGCCACGCGCCGATCGGGCAGGGGCGCGTGATACACATCCTGCCAGATTCGCGAATCGGCAAAGGTTGTCATCGATTTGTAAAAATCCCGGCGCGACAGACCGGCGACAATGGCCAGGGCATCACTGCTGGTCAAACCAAGCGCGCGGGCACCATCAATGGCCGTCTTGGTCAAGGCAAGCACGCCAAGCTCCACCACCAGCGCCTGCACCGACGCCAGATCATAATGCGGTTTCAACTTCTCCATTGACTACCCTATAAGGGTAATTTCTACAAGAGCGGTCAGATCCCCCGTTTGGGCGCAGCAAGCACGCGGCGGATTTCGGGCTCGAAGCTTTCCAGGCTGTCCACGTCGAATTCCGGGTCAAAGGCCGGGGCGTCCCAGCGGTCGACGATCTTTTCCGCCATCGCGAACCACGGCTCACCGCGAAACTTCTCGCGGGCGTTCGGGTCCTTGCCCAGATGCTCGTAATAATAACGGCCCTGGAAATCCTGGTGGTGGACGATGGCGTGATAGATGTCGTCGCTCACATAGGGTTTCAGCATTTCGCCGGCGATGGCGCCGTGGTTGGGGATGCTGAACAGCTTGCCGATGTCGTGGCACAGCGCGGCGACCACTTCCTCATCGCTCGCGCCGTCGCGGCGGGCCAGGGTGGCGGTCATCAGGCTGTGCACCAGTTGATTCGCGCCAAAGCCCACTTCAATGGCTTCCAGCCGCCTGAGCGAATCGATGATCTGCGTCGCGGCGGCGGATTGCTGGTGCTTCATGTGCTCGGCGGCAATGTGCATCCAGTCGTCGCGGGTGCCTTCAACCATGGTGGTGAACATTGTTCGTCCTCCCGACTCAGGCCGCCCGTGCGGCCCAGATTTCGCGATACTGCGTGCGCAAGGATACCTTGTCGATCTTGGCCGATCCCAGCTTGGGCAGTTGATCGCGGCTGATCCACAGCTTGGCGGGGATCTTGTAGGCGGCCAGATTGGCTTTCAGATAATCGATGAGGGCCGCCGGCTCCACCGTCTCGCCCGGCTTGGCATAGACGACCGCGCCGACAATCTCGCCCAGCCGTTCATCGGGCAGGCCGAACACGCTGCATTCGGCCACCGCCGGGTGGGCATAGATGGCCCCTTCCACCTCCTGGCAGCTGATATTCTCGCCGCCGCGGATGATGATGTCCTTCTTGCGATCGACGATGAACAGATAGCCTTCGTCGTCGAGATAGCCCAGATCGCCGCTGCGGAACCAGCCATCGCCCACGAAGGCGGCGGCGGTGGCATCGGGCTTGTTCCAGTAACCCCGGCAGTTGCAGACGGACCGCAGGCAGACCTCGCCAATCTCGCCGGGGGCCAGGCCGGCGCCCACCGGGCCATCGCCGCCGGCAATGCGGATTTCCATCAGCGGCGGCGCGGCTCTGCCGGTGGAGGCCGGCTTGGCGCGATAATTTTCGCGGATGTTGCCGGCCCCCACACCGTTGGTTTCGGTGAGGCCATAGCCCTGCACCGGATGCTTGCCGGCAAATTCGCTCGCCAGCCGATCGACATGTTCGGGCGGGCGCGGCGCGCCGCCCGATGCGATGTCGACCAGGCTGGACAGATCATATTTGTGCCGGTTCGGGTGCTGCATCAGTTCCAGGCTCATCGTCGGCACGCCAACGAAATAGGTGCAGCGTTCCGCCTCGATCAGGCGCAGCGCCTCGCCGGCATCCCATTTGTGCATGATGATCATCTTGCGGCCGATGGCGATGGAGACCAGCAGCACCGGCACCAGCCCGGTGATGTGGAACAGCGGCACGTTCAGCAGCATGACCTGCTGATCGGCCGGGGCCACGCCGGCCTTGGCCGACAGATCAAGCAGCGCCAGGCCCATGACGAGATAGTTCATCGACGCCGACACCTGGGCGCGGTGGGTGGACACTGCCCCCTTGGGCGAACCGGTGGAGCCCGACGTGTACATGATGGTGCAATCATCTTCGGGGCTGAGTTCGGGCAGATACCACATGGTGTCGGGGCTGTGCGCCAGTTCATCCTCGGCACGCAGCAGGCCCAGCGCGGCGGCGTCTGCGGCGGCGGTGCGCACGGTGAGGATGGTGGCGGTGCAGGCCAGCGTGGCCAGGCGGCGGGCGCGTTCGGCATCGGCGATGACCAGCCGCGCGCCGGAATCGCGGATGCCGTAATCCATTTCCTCGGCCGTCCACCAGGCGTTCATCGGGATGCACACCGCGCCCATGTGGACGATGGCACAATAGGCGATGATCCATTCGGGATAGTTGCGCATGGCCACACCCACCCGATCGCCCTTGGCGATGCCGTGGCGGTGTTGCAGCATGGCGGCGAAGCGCAGGCTTTTCTGGTACACCTCGGCAAAGGTCATGCGCTCTTCGCCGAACACCAGAAATTCCTTTTCGCCCTGGGTGGCAAAGAAGAAGGCCAGATATTCGCGCATGGTGGGCGGCGCGGCACTGAACACCGGCAGGGTGACACCGTGCACAGCGGCTTCGCCCACGCCGAGCGGGCCGCCGGGGGCGGTGATGCCGGCGATCACATCATCAAGTGCGGCGTCGAGCGCGGATTTCGTCACGATATGTCCTCCCAAGGGCGTGGCTGGCCGCTGTGGCGGCTTTTGTTACCGCCACTTCATGCCACGCTGGCAGATGCTTGCAAGCGCAAGGATTGGGTGGGGGCCATTCATCGAAAAGGACGTCGTCATGCTGAACTTGTTTCAGCATCCATGGCCATGCGCCTGCACCAGCGCGCATTGGCCGGCCTGTCTCCCATGGATGCTGAAACAGGTTCAGCATGACAAGCATGTTCAGGAGGACGGGTGTTTGTGAAGAACGGCCCCTTCAATAACCCAGCGTCCGCGCGATGCGGTCGCTGTGGAAGGCGGCGTCGCCAAATGTCTCCTGGGCGGCGCGGGCGCGCTTCATGAAGAAGCCGATGTCATATTCATCGGTCATGCCGATGCCGCCGTGCATCTGCACGCCTTCGTTGCTGGCCAGGATCGCCACCTCGCCAGCCTTGGCCTTGGCCAGACTGACATACATCGGTGCCCGGTCGCTGCCTTCATCGAGGGCCTGCAACGCCTTCAGCGTGGCCGAACGCGCCAGTTCCACTTCGCAGAACAGGTGCGCGGCGCGGTGTTGCAGCGCCTGGAAGCTGCCGATCTTGCTGCCAAACTGTTCGCGCTGTTTCAGATAATCCACCGTCATGGCAAAGGCGGTGCCCGACACGCCCAGCATTTCGGCGGCCAGGCAGGCACGCCCGGCGTCCAGCATCTTCTCCAGGGTGGCAAAGCCGTTGCCCACGTCGCCCAGCACATCGGCGCCATCGACCTGCACATCGGCCAGGGTGACGCGCGCGGCGCCGCGGCTGTCCACCATCGAACGGCGATCAACCGTCACGCCATCGGACTTGGGGTTGACGAGGAACAGGGTGATGCCGGCGGTGTCACCCACCTCGCCGCCGGTGCGCGCCGCGACGATCAGCGTGTCGGCCGCCGCGCCATCGAGGACGAAGCCCTTGGTGCCGTTCAGCTTGAAGCCGTTGCCCGACGGGGTGGCGGTGGTGGCCACGTGGTTGGGCTTGTGGCGGGCGGCTTCATCGGCGGCCAGCGCGAACAAATGCGCGCCTTGCGCGATGAGCGGCAGATAGCGAGCCTGTTGTTCGGGCGTGCCCTGTTTCAGCGCGGTGGCACCCAGCACGGCGGTGGAAAGCATCGGCGCGGCCGACAGGTTCTTGCCCATCGCTTCCATGATGATGCCGGCCGCGACATGGCCCATATCGGCCCCGCCATGGCTTTCCGGCACCAGCACGCCGGCAAAGCCCATTTCGGCCATCCTGGCCCAGACATCGCGGGAGAAGCCGATGGGATTATTGCTGTCGCGAAGGCTGCGGTGCTGCGACACGGGGGCTTCATCCTTGAAGAAACCATCCGCCGAATCGCGGATCATGATCTGGTCGTCGGTGAGGATGAGCGGCATGTCTGTCTTCCTTCTTCCCTCCCCTTCCTTGCTTCTCCCCTCCCCTTCAGGGGAGGGGTCGGGGGTGGGGAAGTGGCAGGTAACGCGATGTTTTATTGAAAAAATGCGGTCCAAGTGGAGACGTCCTCACCCCCAACCCCTCCCCTGAAGGGGAGGGGAATCAGGTCAGGCCCCCGGCAGATCCAGCACGCGCTTGGCGATGATGTTCAGCTGCACTTCCGAGGTGCCGCCTTCGATCGAATTGGCCCGGCTGCGCAGCCAGGAGCGGGCAAGATCGCCGTCGCCTTTCTCTTCGCCCTCCCAGGTCAGGCCGTCGCTGCCGCGGATCGACATCAGCAGCTGCATGCGCTCCTTGTTCAGCTCGGTGCCGTAATATTTCAGCATCGAACTGAGCGCGCCGGTGCCCTGGCCCTGCTTGGCCTCGGCCAGCGTCCGCTCCATCGTCAGCGAAAAGGCCAGCGCATTGATCTCGTGGCGGGCGATGTCGGTGCGCAAGCTCGTGTCGGCCAGGATGGCGGCATCCAGGCCGATCAGCCGCTTGGCGATGTTGGACACCGAATCGCGCTGGCCGCCGCCGGTCGAATCGCTGCCGCCGATCATGTCCCGCTCGTGGGTGAGCAAATATTTAGCGATGTCCCAGCCCTTGCCGGGCTGGCCCATCAGATTGGCCTTGGGCACTTGCACATTGTCGAAGAAGGTCTGGCAGAAGGGCGAGGAACCGGAAATCAGCTTGATCGGGCTGGTGGACACGCCTTCGCTGGCCATGTCGAACAAGAGGAAGCTGATGCCCAGATGCTTGGGCGCTTGCGCGTCGGTGCGCACCAGGCAGAAGATCCAGTCCGCCTTGTCGGCATAGCTGGTCCACACCTTGGAGCCGTTGACCAGATAATGATCGCCCTTGTCCTCGGCGGATGTGCGCAGCGAGGCCAGATCGGAACCGGCCCCCGGTTCCGAATAGCCCTGGCACCAGCGGATTTCACCGCGGGCGATGCGGGGCAGATGCTCCAGCTTCTGCGCTTCATTGCCATATTTCAGCAGCGCCGGGCCGAGCATCCAGATGCCGAAGCTGGACAGCGGCGAGCGCGCCTTGATGCGGCGCATCTCCTCGGCCAGCACCTTGGCCTGTTCCCGGCTGAGACCGCCGCCGCCATAGGCCGCCGGCCATTCCGGCACGGTCCAGCCCTTTGCGCCCATGCGCTCCAGCCACAGGCGCTGGCCCTCGCTCTTGAACTGGCAGTTGCGGCCGCCCCAGCACACATCATCATCGCCGCGGATCGGTTCGCGCATGTCGGCCGGGCAATTGGCCTCCAGCCACGCGCGGGTTTCGGCCCGGAATGCGTCAAGGTCAGCCGCCGCAAGATCAGCCATCGTCCACTCCCACTGGAAAAATCGTCCCTGCACCTTATGGTGGCCAAAGCCGGCGACGCAAAGCTGGCAGATGATGCAGAGGCCCGATGTTTTCTCAACTGATGATCGCCGCCGTGGATTTCTCCACCCTGCCGATTCGGCCGGAGGCGTTCACCATTCCCGCCTTCAGCCTGGCCGGCAGCACATGGGGGCCATTTGCGCTGCGCTGGTACAGCCTGGCCTATATCGTCGCCATTGCCGGCGGCTGGTGGCTGCTCACCCGCATGATCCGCCGGCCGGGCGCGCCGCTGAACGAACGCCAGCTCGATGATTTCATCACCTGGGTGACGCTGGGGGTGATTGGCGGCGGCCGGCTGGGCTATGTGATCTTCTACAATCCGGCCAAATATCTGGCCGATCCCATGGAAATATTGCGGCTGTGGGATGGCGGCATGAGCTTTCACGGCGGCTGTTTCGGGGTGATTGCCGCCTGTTTCGTGCATGGCTGGTTCGCGCGCTATTCCGGGCTGCGTCTGCTGGATTATGTCGCCACCGTCACGCCGCTGGGCCTGGGGGTTGGCCGGCTGGCCAACTTCGTCAACGGCGAATTGTGGGGCCGGCCCACCGGCAGCGATTGGGGGGTGATCTTTCCCGATGCCGGGCCCCAGCCGCGCCACCCCAGCCAGCTGTATGAAGCCGGGCTGGAAGGCGGCGTGCTGCTGATCCTGCTGTCGGCATTGTTCTGGTTCACGCCCGCCCGGCTGCGGCCCGGCCTGCTGGCCGGCCTGTTCGGGGCCGGTTATGGCATCTCGCGCTATATCGTTGAAAATTATCGTGAACCCGATCGCCAGCTCGGCATCCTCGAATCTGGCCTCACCATGGGGCAAACGCTCACCCTGCCGCTGATCGGGGCTGGCCTGCTGCTGCTGCTGCTGGCACTGGTGAGGAAACCCGTATCGGCATGAGCCTGGCCGACCATCTGCGCGCCCGCATTCTGGCCGATGGCCCGCTGCGCCTGGATGCCTGGATGGCGGCCTGCAACGCCGCCTATTATGCCGGCGATGATCCGCTGGGCCGCGATTTCATCACCGCGCCCGAAATCAGCCAGATGTTTGGGGAGATGATCGGCGGCTGGATCGGCGATCTGTGGCTGCGCGGTGGCAAGCCGGCGTTCCACCTGGTGGAACTGGGCCCTGGCCATGGCACGCTTCTGGCCGATGCGCTGCGCGTGGTTGCCCGCCTGCCCGGCTGCACCGATGCGCTGCACCTGCATCTGGTGGAAACCAGCCTGGCCCTGCGCGCGGTGCAGCGCGGCCGCCTGGCCGCCTGGCCGGCGCACTGGCACGACCGGGTTGATCAACTGCCCGATGATCGCCCGCTGATCATCATCGCCAACGAATTTTTCGATGCCCTGCCCATCCGCCAGCGCCGGGGTGGCCGTGAACTCCATGTCGATTTCGCCGATGGCCAGTTCGGCCCGGCCTGGCTGCCGGCCGCCAAGGACGCTATCGGCCCGGATGCGGAATGGAGCGCCGATGCGCTGGCCATCGCCGGGCATCTGGCCGGCCGGCTGGCCGCCCAGGGCGGCGCGGCGTTGGTCATCGATTATGGCTATGCTCGGGCCGGCGTGACGGCTCCCGATACGTTGCAGGCCGTGCATCGCGGCGATTTCGTCAGCCCGTTTCTCAACCCCGGCGGCCATGATCTCACCGCCCATGTCGATTTTGCCGCGCTGGCGGCCGTGGCAACGGCGCGCGGGCTGGCCAGCCATGGCCCGGTGGCGCAGGGGGCATTTCTGGGCGCGCTGGGCATCGGCGCGCGCGCCGATCGGCTGAAACAGGGCCGCGCCCCGGCCGATGCGGCCGCCATCACCGCGGCGCTGCTGCGGCTGACTGCGCCGCAACAGATGGGCGCGATCTTCCAGGTGCTGGCCCTCACTGCGCCGGGCTGGCCAGTGCCGGCCGGATTTGCCATGGAACCGGCATGAGCGACGATCTTGTGTCCTACCGCGATGCCACGCCCGCCGATGGCGCGGTGCTGGGCGGCATTGCCCGCGCCACCTTCATCGATACGTTCGGGCCGCTCTATGCCCTGCCCGATCTGGCCAGCTTCCTCGCCCAGGGCAGCGATGCGGCCTATGCCGCCGAACTGGCCGATCCCGATATCCAGGTGCGCTTTGCCCTGTGTGGCGGCGCGCCGATCGGTTTCTGCAAGATCAGCAGCCTGAAACTGCCCGCCCCCGATCCCGCGTCCGGCGCGATGGAGCTGCGCCAGCTCTATGTCTACAAGCCGTGGCAGGGGCTGGGGATTGCCGATGTGCTGACCGGTTGGGCCAGGGAGCAGGCACGGGCGCGCGGCGCCAGCGAATTGTGGCTCAGCGTGTTCACGCAAAATCCCCGCGCCCGCCGCTTCTATGCCCGCCACGGCTTTGCCGAGGTGGCGCCCTATCACTTCATGGTCGGCACCCAGGCCGACGAGGATATAATGTGCCGGGCAACGCTTTAGAATTTCTTGACCTGCCGGCGCTGGCCGGCACGCGCCACGGGTTTCTCACCCGGCGTGGCGGCGTGTCGTGCGGCCTGTTCGCCAGCCTGAATGTCGGGCTGGGCAGCAGCGATGATCGCGCGGCCGTGCTGGAAAACCGGGCCCGCGCGGTGGCGGCGGTTGCCCCCGGCGCAGCGCTGGTCACCCTGCACCAGGTGCATTCGGCCACGGTGGTGCCCGTCACCGCCGCCTTTGCCGATGATGCGCGCCCCGCCGCCGATGCCATGGTCACCGCCACGCCCGGCCTGGCGCTGGGCATCCTCACCGCCGATTGCGCGCCGATCCTGCTGGCCGATGTGGCGGCCGGGGTGATCGGCGCGGCCCATTCGGGCTGGAAGGGGGCGCTGGCCGATATCGGCCCGGCCACGGTGGCGGCGATGGTGCGGCTGGGCGCGCGGCCGGATCGCATCGTGGCCGCCATCGGCCCCTGCATCGCGCGCGCCAGTTACGAGGTCGATCTGGCCTTTGTGGATCGCTTCTGCGCCACAGCGCCCGAAAACGAGGCATTCTTTGCCGCCGGCAAGCCTGGCCATGCCCAGTTCGATCTGGAAGGCCATATCGCCGCCCGGCTGGCCGCAGCCGGCGTGCAGACCGTGGTGGCGATGGGGGTGGACACCTATCCCGACGAAGCCCGCTGGTTCAGCTTTCGCCGCACCACCCACCGGGCCGAGCCGGATTACGGCCGGCAATTGTCGCTGATCGCGCTGTAGGGGCGGGTTTCGAGCGAGCGCTTATGTCCTCCCCCTCTGGGGGAGGTGCCCGCAGGGCGGAGGGGGCCAGCCCAGTGCGCCTCTGCCCAGCTCCCTCCGCCTCCCTGCGGTCGGCACCTCCCCCAGGGGGGGAGGATTGCGTTCGTTGTGCCGGAAAAGCCCGATTCCCTTTTGCCCGCCCAACCCCTAACGTCGGCCGCGCATGGACATCTATCTGCCCATTGCCGAATTGTCGGTGAACGGCCTGCTCATCATCCTGCTGGGCGGCGGGGTCGGCTTCCTGTCGGGCATGTTCGGCGTGGGCGGCGGCTTCCTCACCACGCCGCTGCTGATCTTCTATGGCATCCCGCCGGCCGTGGCGGTGGCGTCTTCGGCCACCCAGATCACCGGGGCCTCCGTCTCTGGCGCGCTGGCCTATCTGCAGCGCGGGCAGGTCGATCTGCGCATGGGCGGGGTGCTGGTGGCGGGCGGGCTGGTGGGGGCCGGCATCGGCCAGATCATCTTTTCCGCCCTGCAGACCGTGGGCCAGATCGATATCGTCATCGCGCTGGTCTATGTGCTGTTCCTGTCGATTATCGGCGGGCTGATGCTGCGCGATGCGCTGCGGGCGTTGCAGGCGGTGCGTGCCGGCACCCCGGCCCCGGCGCGGCGGGCCCGGCATCTGCCGTGGGTGGCGGCCTTGCCGGGCCGGATGAAATTCGCCCGCTCCGGCCTCTACATCTCGCCGCTGGCGCCGCTGCTGCTGGGGGCAGGCGTGGGGGTGCTCACGGTGATCATGGGCATTGGCGGCGGTTTCATCATGGTGCCGGCCATGGTGTATATCCTGGGCATGCGCGCCCAGGCGGTGGTGGGCACATCGCTGTTCCAGATCATCTTCGTGACGGCGGCGACCACGCTGCTGCATGCCACCGCATCGAACACCGTCGATATCGTGCTGGCGCTGCTGCTGCTGCTGGGCGGGGTGGCGGGGGCGCAACTGGGGGTGCGGGCCGCGCAGAAACTGTCCCCCGATCGGCTGCGGCTGGCGCTGGCGCTGATCGTGCTGGCGGTGGCGGTGCGGCTGGCGATCGGGCTGACCTGGACCCCGGCCGAACCCTTTGCCCTGTTTGAAGGCGCATGATCGGCCGGCTCGCGCTGTGTGGGCTGCTCTGGCTGGCGCTGGCCGGGGCCGCGCCGGTGCGGCTGATCACCCAGCTCAGCCAGGCGCGGATCGACATCAACACCAGCTTTCGCGGCGCCGAACTGCTGGTGTTCGGCGCCATCCAGTATCCGCGCGGGGCCACGCCCGATCGCCCGCCCGATATCGCCATCGTGGTGCGCGGGCCGTCGGCCCCGGTGACGGTGCGGCGCAAGACGCGGCTGGCCGGCATCTGGGTGAACGGGGCGGCGGTGCGATTCGAATCGGTGCCGGGCTTTTATGCCGTGGCCGCCACCCGGCCGATCACCGCCCTTGCCGATGAACGCATCACGGCCATTTACGAAATCGGCACGCGCAACCTGCAATTGTCGCCGGCCAGCGGGGCCGATGATGCCACCACCCGCGCCTTTGAAGCGGGCCTGATCGCGGCGCGCGCCCGCGCCGGCCTGTTTGCAGAACGGGCCGGCGGCGTGCAGATCACCCGCGGCGTGCTCTATTCCGCCCGCATTGCCCTGCCGGCGGCGGTGCCGGTGGGGGATTATGCCGCCGAAATTCATCTGGTCGATCGCGGCCGGGTGATTGCCAGCACATCGGCCCCGTTCCGCATTGCCAAATCCGGCTTTGAACGCTGGGTCTATGTTGCCGCCCACGAACACAGCCTGGCCTATGGCCTGGCCGCCGTGCTGGCCGCCGTGCTGGCCGGAGCAACGGCGGCGGCCATCACGCAGCGCCGCTGGTAGCCGCCAACAATCGACTCGCACGGTGCGACGATTTCGACTATAGACCAATTCGGCGCAAACTCGGCCGACTGCCTTGAAACACTCAACTGCATCGCCCGAACAGGCTCCATGGTACATCAGTGGCGACACGAACACAGGAAGATTTGGACTGATATGAGCTTTGATCGACGCGGACGTGGTCCGGGGCGCGGTGGGAATGACAAGCGCGAGCGCGGCTTTGACAGCTTTGACGATTTTGGTGGCGGCAGCCGGTTTGGCGGCGGTGACCGGTTCGGCGGCGGTGGCGGCGGGTTTGGCGGCGGCGATCGTTTCGGCGGTGGCCGCGGCGGCTTCGGTGGCGGCGGCGGCGATCGCTTTGGCGGCGGTGGCGGCGGCGGTCGCTTTGGCGGCGGCGGTGGCGGCGGCTTCGGCGGCGGCCCGCGCCGCGAGATGTCGCCCGGCATCACGGTGGGCACCGGCCGTGGCACGGTGAAATTCTTCAACGCGCAAAAGGGCTTTGGCTTTGTCGTGCGCGAAGATGGCGGCGAAGATGTGTTCGTGCATATCTCGGCGGTGGAAGCCGCTGGCCTGACCGGCTTGGCCGATGGCCAGCCGCTGGAATTCACCCTGGTGGAACGCAACGGCCGCATTTCCGCGACCGAGCTGAAGATCGAAGGCGAACCGCTGCCGGTGGCCGAACGCGCCCCGCGCGAACCGCGCGAAGATCGCGGCCCGCGTGAAGGCGGCTTTGAACGCCGCCCGCCGGCCGGCCGCGACCGCGCGCCGATGACCGATGGCACCCGTGTGGACGGCACGGTGAAGTTCTTCAACGGCCAGAAGGGCTTTGGCTTCATCCAGCGCGACGATGGCGCGCCCGATGCCTTTGTCCACATCTCGGCCGTGGAACGCGCCGGCTTCGCCAATCTGAACGAAGGCCAGCGCGTGTCGTTCGAACTGGAAGAAGATCGCCGTGGCAAGCAGGCGGCGGTGAACCTGCAGCCGCTCTGATCGGCTGATCCGGAACCGGAAACGGGGCGGTGGCCGCAGGGCCGCCGCCCTTTTTCGTTGCCGTCCCGATGCTTGCGCCATGCTGCACTGCGACATTAGCGCCTGCGGCACAGCTTTTGCTGTTCAGCATCTTACCGATCTGTCATCTGGCTGCCCGCCGCGTCGACGTGGGTCGCACGCCCTGAACCGGAGTATTCTGAAATGGTTGCCGCCAATGCCGTCACGATCCTGATGATCGTGTTCACCTGGATCTTCGCCGTGGTCGCACTCGGCCTTGTTGGCGTGGCCATGCCGCGCCAGCTGGAAGCCCGCAAGCAACGCCAGATCGCCCGCCTGGTGACCGGTGCCGAAATGCTGGCCGATGCCATCAGCCGCAACGGCCATGATGCGGTGCATCTGGCCCGCCTGTCGGCCAATTATGATGCCCATGCCCGCGCGCTGACCCAGCTGGGCCAGGCCGTGCCGCCGGTGCCGGCCGCCCCGGCCGCGCCGTTGGCCAAAGCTGCCTGATTTCGCCAGTGGACAGGCCGGCCGGGTGTGCGCACCCTGCCGGCCATGACCAGCGACAGCATCTTCGATTTTCCGGCCGCCCTGGCCGCCAACGCCGCCGCCCGGCCCGATCATCCGGCCGTGATCTGCGGTGACGAGCGGCTGAGCTGGCGACAGTTTGTTGCCCGCGCCGAACAATTGGCCGGCACGCTGGCCGATCATGGGGTGGGGCCCGGCGATTCGGTGGCCAGCATCGCCCTGTCATGCGTGGATTATGCCGTGCTGTGGGCCGCCGTGCTGCGGCTGCGGGCAACCATGGCGCCGCTCGCCCCGTCCTCCACCCCCGAACAGATTGCCGCGATGGTGGCCGATTCGGGCGCGCGCTTCCTGTTCGTCGATGCTCCCAACCGGGCCGAATTCGGCGCCGTGCTGGCGGGCCGGACGCTGGTTGATCTGGATCGGCTGGGGGCGTTCATCGATCCCACCGCGCAGGCCCCGGGGCTGGCGCCGCTGGATCCGCAGGCCGGTTTCAACATCATCTATTCCAGCGGCACCACCGGCACGCCCAAGGGCATCGTGCAAAGCTGTGCCATGCGATCGCTGCACATCACCGGTGCGCGCCGGCTGGGCTATGGGGCAGACAGTGTCACCCTGTGCTCCACCCCGCTTTATTCCAACACCACGCTCGTCAGCTTCATTCCTACCCTGGCCTGGGGTGGCACGGTGGTGCTGATGCCCAAATTCGACACGGCCAGATGGCTGCACCAGGCGCAAACCCACCGCGTCACCCACGCCATGCTGGTGCCGGTGCAATATCGCCGCCTGCTGGCCGATCCCGGCTTCGATGCGACCGATCTGTCGTCCCTCCAGATGAAATTCTGCACCTCGGCACCCTTTGCCGCCGAACTGAAGGCCGAAGTGCTGCGCCGCATGCCGGGCGGCCTGATCGAATTCTTCGGCATGACCGAAGGCGGGGTGGGCTTCATGCTGGCCGCACACGAACATCCCGACAAGCTGCACACGGTGGGCCTGCCGCAGCCGGGGCACGAGGTGCGGATCATCGACGAGGACGGCAACGATGTGCCGCCCGGCACTCCCGGCGAGATTGTCGGCCGTTCACCCGCCACCATGAACGGCTACCGCAACCGCCCTGATCTTACCGCCAAGGCCTATTGGATCGATCCCACCGGCAAGCCATGGCTGCGCACCGGCGACATCGGCCGGCTCGACGCCGATGGCTTCCTCACCCTGATGGACCGCGCCAAGGACATGATCATTTCGGGCGGGTTCAACATCTATCCATCCGATATCGAGGCGGTGCTGCTCACCCTGCCCGGCGTGGTGGAAGCGGCCGTGGTGGGCGTGGCATCTGACAGCTGGGGCGAAACCCCGGTGGCGTTCGTGGTGGCGCCGGGCGGCGATGCCGATGCGCTGCGCAACGCCGCCAATTCCGGGTTGGGCAAGACGCAGCGGCTGGCCGCCGTGGTGCTGGTGGATGAACTGCCGCGCAGCCACATCGGCAAGGTGCTGAAACGTGAATTGCGCGACAGTTTTCGCGGCAAGGTTGCCTGAACCGGCGCTGCGCCGCACACTCCCGCCCGGCGGGCAACGACCCGCCTGACAGGGGGGTCACATGAATCAATTGGCACTTGCCACCGGCATCGGCAGCCTGGCCCAGATCGCCATGGTGGTGGCCGGCCACAGCATCCCGGCGGTGGCCGAAAACTTCGCCATTGGCGGCATGGGCCTTTCGGCCCTGGCCGGTTGGCTGGCCACGCGCGGCCAGCCTGTGGGCCTGGCAGCCGGCGCGGGGCAGGGCGCGGCGGCGGGCGGCATCTGCGCCGCAATCGGCATCGCGGTTTCGGTGGCGCTGGGCGATGTGCCGGCCAGCCTGCTGGCGCTGGGCACCGGCAGCAGCGCGGTGACCGGCGCAATCGGCGGGGTGTTCGGGCGGCGGGGTTAGAGCATATCCCGATCAGTCTGAATCAGCGTCGTCGCTGTTCCGGCGACCCCTGCGGCACGGCGGCGATCCGGACTGACCGGAAAATGCTCTAGCGCAGCGCCGCCAGCGCCGCTGCGGCCGCCGCCACGGTGCGGCGCACATCATCGGCGTTGGTCTGCCAGTTGCACACGCTGATGCGCATGGTGCGTGCCCCCTGCCACAGCGTGCCGCTGAAAAAGGCCTCGCCGCTGGCATTGATGGCGGCGATCACCGCGTCGCTGATGTTGGTGCCGGCGCGATCATGGAAACGGATCAGGCCCTGGTTGATGATCGGCCGGGCGATGCTGCTGGCCCCGTCCAGCGCCGCGATGCCATCATGGATGGCCAGGGCATGATCGCAGCAACGTTCGATCAGATCGGCCAGGCCAGCGCGGCCCAGTTCCAGCAGCGCCGCCAGCGTGGGCAGGGCGCGGGCGCGCCGTGACCATTCCGGCGTGTAATCCATCGGGTCGCGGGTGTCGCCACCTGTCGTGAGATAGCTGGCGGTCATCCGCATGCTGGCCTTCAGCGCATCGCCGTGGCGGGTGATGGCCATGCCGCAATCATAGGGCGTGTTCAGCCATTTGTGGCCATCGGTGGCCCAGGAATCGCACAGCGCGATGCCGGCCACCAGCGGCGCCAGCCGTGGGGATGCGTTCAGCCACAGGCCAAAGGCGCCATCGACATGCACCCAGGCACCCGCCGCCTGCGCGATCGGCACCAGCCGGGCGAAATCATCGCAGGCACCCAGATTCAGGTCGCCGGCATTCAGCACGACAATGGTGGGCGCACCCTGCGTGGCGGCCAGCGCGGCTGCCAGTTCGTCTGCGGCCACCTTGCCCAAGTCAGCTGCGTTGCCGCCGCCGCCCAGCGGCACGATGCTGGCGGTGCCGATGCCCAGCAGGCGCAGCGCGCGATCCACGCTGCTGTGGCGATGGGCGTTGGCCAGCACACAGATCGGCGGCGCACCGAACAGGCCGTCCACCTCCACATCCCAGCCGGCGCGGGCCAGCACATGGTGGCGGGCCGCGGCCAGCGCGGTGGCGTGGCTCATCTGGCAGCCGGTGGTAAAGCTGGTGGCGCAGCTTTCGGGCAGGTGCAGCGCATCCAGCAGCAGGCGGCCCGCCACCTCTTCCAGCACGGCGCTGGCCGGGCTGGTGGCGGCCAGCACGGCATTCTGATCCCACAATGTCGCCATCACATCAGTGGCCTGCGCCGCCGGCAACGCGCCGCCCTTCACCCAGGCAAAGAAGCGGCCCGAGAGATTGCCCATCAGGCCCGGTTCGGCGGCGCGGGCGATCAGATTGACGACATCGCCCGCATCCATGCCGGTGGCCGGCAGGGCGGCGGGCATCGGGGCCAAAATGTCGGCGCGGCTGCCGGTGGGGGCCACGCTGCGGCTGGATTGTTCGGCCACAAAACGGCGGCCGTGGGTGATGGCAAGATCAAGCGGGCTGGTCATGGCGGCGGCATAGCGCAGCCCTGCCGGGGCGTCTTGCGCAAATCCGACGCGGCATTCGCCAGAATCCGGCTGGCGCGGCAGCGCCAATCTGGCTATTTCGCATCTGCAACATGGGAACAGGAGGCTCGTCGTGGCCAACAAGCTCTACCCCGATGCCACTGCCGCGCTGGATGGCCTGTTGTTCGATGGCATGACCATCATGTCGGGCGGCTTTGGCCTGTGCGGCATTCCGGAAAATCTGATTGCGGCGCTGCGGGCTTCGGGTGTGAAGGGGCTCACCTGCATTTCCAACAACGCCGGGGTGGATGGCTTTGGCCTGGGCCTGCTGCTGGAAACACGGCAGATCGCCCGGATGATCTCCTCCTATGTGGGGGAGAACAAGGAGTTCGAGCGGCAATATCTGGCCGGCGAGCTGCAACTGGAGTTCAACCCGCAGGGCACGCTGGCCGAACGCATCCGCGCCGGCGGGGCGGGGATTCCGGGCTTCTACACGAAAACCGGCGTGGGCACGCTGGTGGCACAGGGCAAGGAACACAAGGATTTTGGCGGCGAAACCTATATCATGGAAACGGGCCTTGTCGCCGATGTGTCAATCGTGAAGGCGTGGAAGGCCGATCCTTATGGCAATCTGGTGTTCCGCAAGACCGCGCGCAATTTCAACCCGATGATGGCCACCGCCGGCAAGGTGACGGTGGCGGAAGTGGAGGAACTGGTGCCGGCCGGCAGCCTGGACCCGGACCATGTCCACACGCCGGGCATCTTCGTGCAGCGATTGTTCGTGGGCACTGATCATGAAAAGCGCATCGAGCAGCGCACGGTGCGCCAGCGGGAGGCCGTTTGATGTGGACGCGTGACAACCAAGCCGCCCGCGCCGCGCAGGAATTGCGGGACGGGTTTTATGTGAACCTGGGCATCGGCATGCCCACGCTGGTGGCCAATTTCATCCCGGCCGGCGTGGACGTGACGCTGCAGAGCGAGAATGGCATGCTGGGCATGGGGCCGTTCCCCTTTGCCGGGGAGGAAGACCCCGATCTGATCAACGCCGGCAAGCAGACGATCACCGAGCTTGACCGCACCAGCTATTTCAGCAGCGCCGACAGTTTCGCCATGATCCGCGGCGGCCATGTCGACCTTTCGATCCTGGGCGCCATGGAGGTGGCCGACAATGGCGACATCGCCAACTGGATGATCCCCGGCAAGATGGTCAAGGGCATGGGCGGCGCCATGGATCTGGTGGCCGGCGTGAAGAAGATCATCGTGCTGATGGAGCACAACGCCCGCGATGGATCGCCCAAGTTCAGACAGGCCTGCACCCTGCCGCTGACGGGAAAGGGCGTGGTGGACATGGTGATTTCCGATCTGGCCGTGCTGGCCCGCCCGGCCAAGGGCGCTGCGTTCAGGCTGATCGAGCTGGCACCGGGCATGGATCTGGACACGCTGCGCGCCCGCACCGAAGGCCATTTCGAGGCCTGAGGCGTTCGTTCAGCCGAGCAACTGCACCCGTGCCGCCTGGGCAGAACCGGCGCAGGCGGCGTGGAAGCGGCGATCGGCGGTGATGAGCACGTCATCCTCGGCAATGGCGAGGGCGAGGTAGAAACAATCGTAGGCGGGGTGGTTGAGGGTCACGGCAAGTTCCAGGGCCGCCTGTGCCAACTCCTCGCCAGTCACGACCAGGCTGAAGACATTTTCCAGTCGCGCCAGCAGTGCGCCGGGTTCACCGACCCGTGCCGTGCGGGCAAGCCGCCACATGATATTGGCCATTTCGGCGAAGAAGAGATCGGGAACTTTCAGATCGTCGCGTTCGAGCAACGGCAGGGCGGCGGAGCTGGATGCCTCGTCCACCAGCCATTTGGTTGCAACGCTGGCATCGGTGATCATCGGTAGGGATCATCGACAGCGTCGCGATCCTCACGCAACATGGCTGTCGTATCCGGCCACGGCTCGCCAACCGGCCGCCAACTTGCCACGATTGCGCGCATTTCATGAATCAGGGCAACACGCTCGTCGGCAGTCAACCGCGTGCCACGGCGCAGCGCCTCGCGCGCTTCCGCCTCCATCGACCGCCCGGCCGCTTCGGCGCGGCGTTTCAGCGTTTCGATGATGCGGTCATCAAGGTTGCGGATGATGATCTGGCCCATGGTCGGATGATAGCATGATGCTATCATCCGAACCAGCAGGGGTTTGGGGATGATGGCAGCTTGCCATCACCCCCGCCAGCCGCATCAGAAGCGGAAGTTGACGCCGGTCATCACCGCATGGCGGTGATAGTTGAGCGTGTTGGGGCCGCCGGCACCCGGCAGAATGTCGTTGCCGTAATCGGCGTAATTATACTCCAGCCGGGCCGAGATGTTGCGGCTCAGCTTGTGCTCATAGCCCACGCCCAGCAGGTAGCCGTCGCGGTTTTCCGCCGGGCCGGCCGGGTTGGCGATGCTGAAACGGGCGTTGGAATAGCCGCCGCGGGCATAGAGCAGACCTTCCGGCGTGATCAGCCAGCCGGCGCGGCCGGTGACATTGATGGTGCGGCCCTGTTCGACATCGAACGCGGCGAAATCGGTGCGGCCGGTGCGCCCGGTAAGCGATGTTTCCACGCCCAGCACGGCCTTGCCGATCTGGAAATCATAACCGATCTGGCCGCCATAGGCGAAGCCGTCGCCGCTGGCGCGGGCGGTGGCGGGAGGCACGGTGCCGGTGGTGAGCGACTGGCGGTCCTGCTGCCAGCCGATCTGGCCACCGATGAACGGGCCCTGGAACGTCTTGTCGCCATCGGCCGCCAGCGCGGGGGCAGCGAGGGTGGCGGCGGCAAGAACGGCAAACATGATACGCGACATGGATTTTGATCCTTCTTGTTGCGCCGGCGATGGGGGGTGCCGGCTGTGGCAAGAAGTGGCCTGTCGCGGCTGGCCGCACGCTGAACCAAATCGGGCGATTTCAAGATATTGGCAGGCCCGCCGCCGCGCTGTTGCCCAATTTCGTTCAGCCCTTCTTCAGGTGGCGGCGGCCCAGCAGCTCGGCAATCTGCACGGCGTTCAGCGCCGCACCCTTGCGCAGATTGTCTGACACGCACCACAGCGCCAGGCCGTGTTCCACCGTCGGGTCCTTGCGCACGCGGGAAACGAAGGTGGCATAATCGCCGACGCATTCGACCGGGGTGACGTAACCACCGTCCTCGCGCTTGTCGATCAGCATGACGCCGGGCGCCTCGCGCAGCAGGCCCTGCGCCTTCGCCACGCTGATCGGCATTTCGAATTCCACATTGATGGCTTCCGAATGGCCCACGAACACCGGCACGCGCACGCAGGTGGCCGTCACCTCGATTTCCGGATCGAGGATCTTGCGGGTCTCCGCCGTCATCTTCCATTCTTCCTTGGTGTATCCGTCCATGCCGCTGTCGGACCCTAAGAAGCTGTCGATGTGGGGGATCACGTTGAAGGCGATGCGCTTGGTGAATTTCTCGATCACCGGTTCATCGTTCACGAAGATGGCGCGGGTCTGGGTGAACAGCTCGTCCATCCCGGCCTTGCCGGCGCCCGACACCGATTGATAGGTGCTCACCACCACGCGCTTGATGATGGCGGCATCGTGCAGCGGCTTCAGCGCCACCACCATCTGGGCGGTGGAGCAGTTGGGGTTGGCGATGATGTTGCGCTTCTTGTAGCCATCGATGGCGTCGGGGTTCACCTCCGGCACGATCAACGGCACATCGGGCTCCATGCGGAACAGGCTGCTGTTGTCGATCACCACACAGCCTTGTGCAGCCGCCCTGGGGGCATGGATCTTGGCCGGGCCGGAACCGGCGGCGAACAGCGCGATATCCCAGCCGGTGAAATCGAAATGCTCGATATTCTGCACCTTCAGGGTGCGGCCGTCCTCGCCGAAATCAATGACGTCGCCGGTGGAGCGCGGGCTGGCCACCGCGGCAATCTCGGCCAGCGGGAACTGGCGTTCGGCCAATATGTTCAGCATTTCGCGCCCGACATTGCCGGTGGCACCAACAACGACAACCCTGTAACCCATGACACACTCCTTGGGCTGTGGCTGTTAGCGCATCACCGCCCGGAATCAAAACCGACTTTTGTGCAATGCAGCGGCGTCGGGCCGCGCTCAGGCCGCCGCCGCGAACGGATTGACCAGCGCCACGCCCATCGCCGCGAAATCGGCGGTGTTGCGCGTGGCCACCGTCAAACCTGCCTGCAGCGCGGTAGCGGCAATCCAGGCATCCCGTTCCGATTTCGGATCAGGGATGTGCAGCCCGGCACAGATCAATGCCACGTCGCGCGTTAACGGCAGGGTGCGCCCTTCCCAGATCGGCAGCACACGATCGTCCAGCCAGCGCCGCAACGCGGCACCCTGCTGGGGATCGCGCCGCTCCATCTGCTGCACGCCGCGTTCCAGTTCGAACAGGCTCATCACCGAAATATAGCTGGCATCCACATCAACGCTTGCCAGCCAGCGGGCAGCGTTGGCATCGATCCGATTGGTGCCAAGCTTGCGTGATTCTGAAATGATGTTGGTGTCGAGCAGCAACATCAGTCGGCCAGATCAGGCATCGCCCCGGCCAGCTGCGAACGCGGCGGTTCCCAATCGAAATCCAGTGGCTGCGCCGGCGCCAGCGCTGTGGCCAGAGTCTGGCGCCTGGCCGCCAGCCGTTCCAGCGCCTCCTCGATCACCTCGGCCTGGCTGCGGCCACCCGCCGTCAATCGCGCCAACAGTGCGGTGGCGCGGGCCGATCGGATGGTGATCGGCGGCTGGCGGCGGCGGGCGATGGTCTGCATGCACCGGTCATATCACCGTGCATGCACGTGCACAAGCACGCCGCAGTTCAGCGTTTGCGCGACAAGATCGCCGTCACCGCCAGATCGGCGGTGACATTGCCCAGGGTGCGGAACACGTCGGGCACCAGCTCCACCGCCAGCAGAACGGGTAGCACCGCGATGGGCACGCCCATGGCGTTGGCGATCGGCACGCAAGCGGCCAGGAAGGTGATGGAGCCGGGCAGGCCACCGGTGGAGACGGCCGCCACCAATGCTGCCAGCAGCGCGCCCAGATAGGCCAGCGCCGTGTGATCCATGCCGTAGAGATGCCCGCAATACAGGACCACCGCGACATTGGCGCAGGGGCTGGTGATGCGGAAGATGCTGACCGCCAGCGGCAGCACCACCTGGGCGGTGGCGCGTGGCAGGCCCAGCCGTTCCGCCCCGTCGAAGATGGCGGGCAAGGATGCGATGCTGGACTGGGTGGACACCGCCACCGCCTGCGCCGGCAGCACGGCGCGGGCAAAGGCCAGCGGACCGACCCGGCCAAGGATCACGGCCAGCGGATAGACCAGGATGATCAGCCCGACCTGCACCACCACCAGCACGGCGATATAGTGGCCCAGCAGGCCGAACGCGCCCAGCCCGGCCTTGATCCCCACGCTGACCGCCAGCGCGAACACGCCAACCGGCGCGATCAGGAAAATCCAGCCGACCAGCACCAGCATGGCATCCTTCACCGCATCGAACAGCGCCACCAGCTGGCCGCGCCGGCCATCATCCAGCCGGCTGGCGGCCAGGGCGAACAGGCTGATGAAGGTGACAACCGGCAGCATGTCGCCCTTGGCCAGCGAATCGAAGATGTTGGCCGGCACCAGGCTGAGCAGCCACTTGCCGATATCCACCTTGATCTCGCCCACCGGCGCTGCGCCGGCACTGGTGGCCACGATGGCGGCGGCCGCCGCCGGCGGTGCCGGCCACCAATCGAGCAGCAGCGGCACGAACAGCATCGACCAGCCGGCGGAAAACACCAGCAACGCGAAAAAGGCCAGCAACGCCCGCCCGGCGGTGCGGCCGCCGCCGGCCTGGCCCACCGATTGGGCGATGCCGCTGAACAACAGGCCGGCGATCAGCGGAATGATCGTCATCTGGAGGGCCTGCAGCCACAGATTGCCGATGGCATCGCTCACTGGCAGCAGCGGCTTGCCAACGGCGGCCGGCAGCAGCGCCCCCACCACCAGCCCGGCCAGCAGCGCCAGGAAGATGCGCAGCGTCAGGTTCATCTTGCCGTCTCCGGTCCGCTCAGCGTGCCCATGGTGACATAGAGCTTGGCCAGATCGTCCACCCCCATGTTCGGCACCGGCTTCACCCGGCTGGCCTCCACGAACAACAGGCCGCCGCCCACCGGCACCGGCGCGGTGGGGATCAGGATCAACAGGCGCGGCCCCTGGCCGAAATCATGCAGTTTTGGGCTGGTGAGCAGCGCCAGCGCCTCGACATGATCCCCGAAGCTGACCGACACCACCGCCATGCCGCTCATTTCCCCGCCGGGGCTGGCGCCCATCATCCGCACGAACTGCGCCAGTGGGCGATACAGCGCGCCCAGCCCCGGAATCCGGCTGATCAGCCCATCCAGACCGCCTTCCAGCTGGGGGCGAAAGCGCGTCTGCACGGCCAGACCCACCACCCACACCAGCAGCGCCGCCATGCCCAGCCCGGCCCAGAAGGCGGCAAGCGGCGATGGCGTGAAGAACATGCCGGCCTGGCCCAGCACCTGGCCCAGCGGTGTGCCCGGCCCCAGCGCGGCGATCAGATAGCCCGACAGCCAGTTGAGGATGATGATGGTGACCAGCACCGGCGCCAGAAACAGCAGCCCGGTGGCAAAGGGGGCCAGAACGCGCCGGATCAAAGGCCGGCCAAAATGGCGTCACCCATGGCCGCCGTGGTGGTGGTGCCGCCCAGATCGGGTGTGCGCGCGCCCTTGTCCAACGCGGCCTCCACGGCGGCTTCCACCTTGATCGCCAGATCGGGCGCGCCCAGGCTGTGGCGCAGCGCCATGGCCAGGCTGAGCACCGCGGCGCACGGATTGGCCACCCCGCGCCCGGCGATATCGGGGGCGGAACCGTGGATGGGTTCATAAAGGCCGGGCGTGCCGGCATCCCCGATCGCGGCCGATGGCAGCATGCCCAGCGAGCCGGTCAGCATGCCGGCCTCATCGGAAAGAATGTCGCCGAACAGATTGTCGGTGAGGATGACATCGAACTGCTTGGGGTTCTTCACCAGCTGCATCGCCATGTTGTCGGCCAGCATGTGCGAAAGCCTGATGTCGGGATATTCGGCATCGCGCAGCGCCTGCACATCTTCCCGCCACATCAGCCCGGCTTCCATCACATTGCCCTTTTCCGCCGAGCAGACTTCTTGCCTGCGGCCGCGGGCCAGTTCGAAGGCGACGCGGGCGACGCGGTGGATCTCGCTGGTGGTATAGACATGGGTGTTGACGCCGCGGCGCTGGCCATCGGCCAGGGTTTCCACCCCGCGCGGCTCCCCGAAATAGACGCCGCCGGTGAGTTCGCGCACGAACAAGATGTCGAGCCCGTCGACATACACGCGCTTCAGGCTGGAGGCATCGGCCAGCGCCGAAAAACAGCGCGCCGGGCGCAGATTGGCATAGACGTTCATGCCGGCGCGCAAGGCCAGCAGCCCGGCTTCCGGCCGCTTGTCATAGGGCTGGCCGGCCCATTGCGGCCCGCCCACCGCGCCCATCAGCACGGCATCGGCCGCCCTGGCCTGGGCCAGCACAGCGGGCGTGAGCGGCAGGCCGGTCGCATCGATGCTGGCGCCGCCGAACAGGGCCTCCTCCACCGTGAGCGCCAGCCCCTGCGAGATCAGCCGGCCGGCAACACGGCGGGCCACGGCGGAAACTTCGGGCCCGATGCCATCGCCGGGCAGCAGCAACAATGTCTTGGTCATGCCCCGGCTTTAACCAGTAAGCGCGGCGCTGCCAACATCGTCAAAAGGCGCAGCCTGGCCAATCCTGGCAAGCTGGGAGAAACCCGGCCCGCGCTGCCCCCCTGCGGCGCGCGGGCCGGTTGCCCTCTCCCCGTCGGGCAAAGCTCAATCGGCCAAGGTGGCGCTGCGCTGCTGGCGGGCCCGCGCCAGCGTATCGGCCCGGCAACGATCGGCCAGCCGCGATTCGTTCAGATCGCGCAGACTGGTGAAGCGGCAGACCTGCGATGCCGCCCGGCGCAGCCGGTCATCAAGCCGGCGCTGGCCATCGGCGGTGCCCAGATCCAGATCATGAACGGCCACGGCCACGCTGGGCCCGGCGGCCACGGTGATGGTGGGGGTGGCAACGGCCGGCGCGGCCAGCAGCAGCGCGGCAAACAGCAGATGGCGCATGGCGTTCTCCTCGGCGCCGCACGCTGTCTGCTGCGGCAGCCGGTCGCAGGATAGCGGCGCCGGGCGTCTACGTCAAATGACGTATACGCCTTACCACCCCACCGGATCGGCAAAGGCGCTGCCCTGCCGTTCCAGCTGGGTGGCGATGGCATATTTGTGCACCTCGGTCGGCCCGTCATACAGGCGGAACGGGCGCATATCGCGGAAGATCATCTCCACCACCGTCTCGCTGGTCACGCCGATGCCGCCCAGAATCTGCACGCAGCGATCGGCCACCCTGAACAGCTCCTCCGACACGCTGGCCTTGACGATGCTGCTTTCGTGGCGGGCACGGATGCCCTGATCCAGCATCCAGGCGACATGGCGGATGGCCAGCCGGGCCTGGTGCATGGCGATTTCATTGTCGGCCAGCATGAAGCTCACGCCCTGATGGGCCAGCAGCGGCTTGCCAAAGGCGGTGCGCACCCGCGCATGGTCCAGCGCGATCTGCTGGCAGCGCGCCGCCGCGCCCAGCCAACGCATGCAGTGGGTGAGCCGCGCCGGCGCCAGCCGCATCTGGGCATAGCGCAGGGCCGAACCGATCTCGCCCAGGATCTGGCTGGGCCCCAGCCGCAGCCCGTCGAAGCGCACGACGCAATGGCCTTCGACATAGTTGCGGTCCATCGAATCCATCACCCGTTCGATGTGGATGCCCGGCGTGTCGCCTTCGCACAGGAACAAGGTGGGGCCGTGCGGCCCGTGGGCATTGGGCGCCACATCGGCCATGATGATCCAGGTCTTCGCGCCATTGGCCCCGGTGATCAGCCATTTCAGCCCGGAAATCGCATAATCATTGCCGTTGAACACGGCCGTGGTCTTCAGCTGGCCGGGGTCGCTGCCGGCGCCATCGGGCTCGGTCATGGCGAACACGCTGCGGCGGTGGCCGTCGATCATCGGCTGCAGATACTGCTTCACCTGGTCCGGCCGGGCGATGCGGGACAGCAGATACATATTGCCTTCATCCGGCGCGGCACAGTTCATCGCCACCGGGCCCAGCGTGGACCAGCCGGCGGCTTCGAACACCGCGGCCTGGGTGGCATGATCAAAGCCCAGGCCGCCCAGCGCCGCTGGTGCCTGCGGGGTGAGCAGGCCTTCGGCGCGCGCCAGCGCCACCAGTTCGGCGCGCAGCTCGTCGTTGGGGCCATGCTGGGTCAGGCGCGGATCGCGTTCGAACGGGATGATCTTTTCGATCACGAACCGGCGCACGCGGCGGGCCAGCGCCTTGGTCTCTTCGGGCAGGGTGAAATCGGTCACAATTCGCCTTTCCTGAACGCCGCCAGCGCCTGGGCGATGATCGCCTGCGCCAGCGGTTCAAAATGCTGATAGCGGCTGCCGTCCATTTCGCCGCGCTGCCATTTTCGGTAAAGCTGCATCCAGGCCACCGCCAGCCGCAATCGCGCCAGCGCCAGCGGCCAGACCAGATCGCCCACATCGGCCCCGCTGATCGCCTCATAGCGCGCCGCCACCGCCCGACGCCCCGGCCAGCCGGGCGTGAGCGACGGCACCGCCTGCAAGGGTTTCACATCATCGGGGTCGCCCGGTTCGATCCAGTAGGACAACAGGATCGCCAGATCGAAGCCGCGCGGGCCGCGTGTCGCCATGTCCCAATCGATCATCGCCTGGGCCCGGCACGTGACCGGATCGACCAGCAGATTGTCGGGCTTCAGATCCATGTGCAGCAGCACGGGCACGCCGGTTTCGCCCGGCACGGCGGCGGCCAGCGCGGCGATCAGCGCCGCCACCGCCGCAGGCAGGCCATCGGGCCACACGGCGGCGGCCCGCGCCGTCCAGCCGTTGAGCTGGCGGGCATGAAAACCCGCGGGCTTGCCCAGATCGCCCAGGCCCACCGCGTCGGGATCAAGGCCATGCAGCGCCGCCATCGCCTGCACCGTGGTTTCCACCAGCGCCAGCCCATCGCCGGCCTGCGGCGGCAAGCGGCCGGCAATCGCCACCCCGTCCCGCCGCTCGATCAGCTGGAATTTGGTGCCCAGCACGGCTTCGTCGTCGCAAAAGGCGATCAGGCGCGGCACCAGCGGGAACGGCGGCGCCAGGGCGGCCAGCACCCGCGCCTCGCGCGCCATGTCGCTGGCCCCGGCCGCCAGCAGGCCGGGCGGCGGCCGCCGCAGCACCGCCGGCCCGCTGGCCAGCATCACGCCCTCGTTCCGGTTGGCGATGCCGCCGCCCAGCCGTTCCAGTGTTGCGCCGGGGGGCAGCGCCAGACCCTGCGTGGCCAGCCAGTCACCCAGGCGATCAATGTCCATCATGCCGCCAGCGCTATCACGCCGGTCCCGCCGCGCAACAGCCTGTCAAAAACCCGTCACTGGATATTGCGGCGACGGCTGCCTATGCTTTTGCGCATGTCTGTGCCTCCCATTCTTGCCAGTGATCGCCTGGCGCTGCGCCCGCACCGTCTGGATGATTTCGAACGGCTGGCGCTGATGTGGTCGCACCCGGTGGTGGTGACGCATTTCGGTGGCAAGCCGTTCACCCGCGAAGACAGCTGGAACCGCCTGTTGCGCTATGTCGGGCATTGGCAGCTGCTGGGCTTCGGCATCTGGGCCGTCACCCTGCGCGATGACGATCTGCATCTGGGCGATGTCGGCTTTCTGCACGGCGAGCGTGACGGGGTGGACGCGTTCGGCTGCCCGGAAGCGGCCTGGAGCTTTCATCCCGAAGCGCAGGGCCAGGGCTATGCCAGCGAGGCCGTGGCCTGTGCGCTGGCCTGGGCCGATGCGGCGGCCGATCCGCGCTTTGATCGCACCGTGGCGATGATCAATCCCGGCAACGCCGCCAGCATCGCGGTGGCCCGCCGCTGCGGCTTTGCCATCCATGCCGAGGCGATCTATCGCGCCGAGCCGGTGGGCCTGTGGGGCCGCGATCGCACGATCGCCGCCTGAACCTGGCCGGGGCTGGCGGGGCCGGAGCAACTGTGCGACGAACAGGCATTGCCACGGGGGGGCTGCTGATGCGCGCAATTGGACTGGCACTGGTGATGATCGGCCTGGCCATGCCGGCGGCCGCGGCCCGGCGCGAACAGTTTGCGATGGCGCCGGGCTTTGATGTGCCCGCCAGTTTCAATGACACGGCGCGCGGCGGTGCAACCTATCACATCACCGTGCTGCACCCGGCCGCGATCGCGCCCGACAGCCTCAATGTCTCCATCGGCGGGCTGATCCGCTATTGGCAGAATGTCGGCATCTATCGCGAATTCGATACGGTCTTCAGCCTCAATCGCAACCTGTGCGATGGCGGCGGCTGCCTGCTGACCGGGGGGCGGGTGACGGCACAATTCGCGCTGCCCGGCCCGGAACAGCCCAGCGGGCCGGAATGCGCCGATCAGCTGTTTGTGCAGTGCCGCTTTTCCTATGGGCCGTTCGCGGTGACGCTGGATCATGGCTATCAATCGGCGGCGGGCGGCACGGTGACGGTGCTGGCCTATTCCGGCGGCGTGCCGGAGCCTTCATCCTGGGCGATGCTGCTGGCCGGCTTTGCCGCGGTGGGCGGCGCAGCGCGGCGGCGGCGTTTCAATCGCCCCGCGCCGGCCACCACAGCGGCCCCACCAGCACCAGCAGCAGGATCAGATTGAACCCGGCGTTGCTGGCATGACCGGCGGCGATGGAACCGGCGCTGTCGACCAGGCACCAGGCCAGCAGCCCGGCCACCACCGTGCGCCGCACCGGTTCCGGCGCGCGTTCATGCACCAGGCTGGCCAGGCACCAGACGATCACGGCCAGGCCCAGCAGGAAGCCGCCGCTGATCGCTGCAAGGAAACGGGCGCCATCGCCGTCCAGGGTCTGCCCGCCATCCAGCGGCCAGGCCAGCAGATCCAGCGACCAGTGTGCCAGCCCGCCCAGTCCCGGAATGGCGGCCAGCGACAGCACCGGGCCGAACAGGCCGATGCCGATGGCGGTGAATTTCAACCAGGCGCGGTGTTGGGCTGCGGTCATGGGAATCATCCTTTCCCACGCAGACTGGCGCAGAAATGTAGCGAGCGCTACACAAATCGCACGCTGGCCATGGCGCGCGTTGCCGCATCGGCCTGGGCCGTGCTGCCGGCCATGTCGAACAGGGCCAGCCCGTCGATCACCGCCAGCAGCAGGGCGGCCTGTTCGCGCCGGGCCGGGCCGGGCGGGGCATCGATGCGCGCCTCCAGCCAGGCCATGAACTGATCGAGGATGCGGGTGGCAATGGCGGGATAGGGTTGCTGCTGCCGGGCGGCGGCGGCGGCAATGTCCAGCCACAGCCGCATCGATGGCTGCATCGCCGGGCTGCGCACCAGGCCGGTGGCGGCCAGCAGCAGCTGTTCGGGCGGCATCGGCGTGGCCGGCAGGGCGGCATCCAGCCCATCGGCAAAGCCATCGGCCAGCCGTCCGATCGCACAGGCCAGCACATCGGCCTTGTCGCGGAAATAATAGAGCAGCATGCGGTCGCTCACCCCGGCGGCGGCCGCCAAGGGCCGCAGGCTGGTCTGGGTGAGGCCGGTGGCCAGCAGATGGCCGGCCAGCGCCGAGATCACCCGTTCGCGCTGTTCATCCCGGATCCGCATGATTCCCCGCGCCGCTGCCTGGCCGGCCGGGGTGGCCGTTGGCCTGACCATGGTGACAAGAACGGCGGTGCCATGCAAATCTTGCGCGCCGCTGATGGGCGCCATGACAGCGATCGGCAATCTTCATCGTGGGCGGGAAGACGAAGCGAGGGAACCGAAGGAGCCGGAGCCGTTCCGGCCGTTGCGCCCGGACGCCCGCAGACGGCATGGCTTGACAATCGTGAAGCCGTGATGGCACGCGTGCCGGCAGGCGATACTGAAAAATCCGGGCCTGGATGCCCGCATGTGCGCGCATTCCATCTCCGCTTTGTCGGCAGGGAAAGACGTGGCCCTGGCGGGCATTTTGGTGGATGGCCGCGCGTGGTGTGGCCCGAACATGTCATCGAAGCAAGGCCCCTGCCCACAGCCGACTGCACCTCCTACTGAATTGCAGTTCTGCGCCTTCTGAGCGCCACCATGTCCGGGCCTTGCCGTCCGGACCGGCAGCGGCCGGCTTTACGTCTGCCTTGCTGCGTCTTCCCGCTCGCGGTGGAAGATGTGGGTGGCCATCATTGCGCCCATCAGCGGCGCGACGAGATTCAGGAACGGCACGGCGAACAGGCCGGCGGTCAACAGGCCGATGGCCCATGAATCCCATTTGTGCTGGCCGGGCCAGGCGCGGCTTTCGCCCAGGGCCACATGGCGGGCGGCGACGGCCTCCAGATATTCGCGGCCCAGCGCCCAGCCGTTGGCCACAACGAACAGGATCAGCGGCCCGATGCCGGTGACCAGCAGCAGCAGATAGGCCGGCAACAGCAGGGCGTTGATCAGGGCGACACGGGTCGCCGCCCGGCCGCCCATGGCGAGTTCGACGCCAAAGCCCAGCGCGTGGCCCTTTGCGGCGGGGTAATAGCGGCGCTCGACCGCCACGATGATTTCATCCTGCCACATGGCCATGACGGCGGTGGCGATGCTGGTGAAACCCAGCCAGGTCAACAGCATCGACAGCAGGATGGCGGCAGCGTCTCCGGCACCGGCGGCCCAGAAATCCCGGAGCCAGGCGGGCCAGCCGGCGGTTTCGACAAGGCCGATGCCCCTGAACACCGCCCAGGCCAGGGCGGCGAACAGCACCAGGGTGAGCAACAGGGCGCGCAGCAGCACCCGGCGGATGGCCGGGTCCCACAATTGCGCGAAGGCGAGGATGAACGCGGCCGCCATGGGGCCCAAGCTAAGGGGTGGGCAGGGCCGGGGCAAGCCGCTATGGGCCGGACGATCAGTTTCAGGAGCCTGCATGACCGCCACCCGCCGTTTCGACATATTGGCCATGGGCAATGCCATTGTGGACGTGATCAGCAGCGAGACGCCGGACTTCCTGTCTGGCCGGGGCATCGCGCATGGCTCGATGCGGCTGATCGCGGCGGCAGAGGCAGAGGCGCTGTATGCCGCCATGAACCCCGGCCGCCAGATCAGCGGCGGTTCGGCCGCCAATTCGGTGGTGGGCGCGGCCATGCTGGGCGCGCGCACCGCCTTTGTCGGCCGGGTGGCGGCCGATCCGCTCGGCCAGTTCTTCACCGATGATATCCGCGCCGCCGGCGTGCATTTCGCCACCCCCCCGGCCAGCGGCGGCAATCCCACCGGCCGCTGTCTGATCGTGGTGACGCCCGATGGCGAGCGGACGATGAACACCTATCTGGGCGCCTGCCAGGAACTGGATGCGGCCGATCTGGATGCCGAACTGGTGGCGGCATCCGGCATTCTCTATCTGGAAGGCTATCTGTGGGATCCGGCGGCGCCGCGCGCGGCGATGCAGGCAGCGATCAAGGTGGCGCGCGCCGCCGGCAACAAGGTGGCCTTCACCCTTTCCGACGTCTTCTGCGTGGACGGCCATCGCGGCGATTTCCGCGATCTGCTCAGCCAGCATGTCGATCTGGCCTTTGGCAACGAGAATGAGGTGAAATCGCTGTATCAGACCGACGACATCGATGCCGCCATGGCCGAACTGGCCCGCCACGCCTGCATCACCGTGGTGACGCGCAGCGAAAAGGGCGCGGTGGTGATCGGCGGCGGCCAGCATTGGGAGGTGCCGGGCGAAGCGGTGGCGCGCGTGGTGGACACCACCGGGGCGGGCGATCTGTTTGCCGGCGGCTTCATGGCCGGGCTGGTGGCGGGGCGGCCCCTGCCCGATTGCGCGCGCATGGGCTGCATCGCGGCGGCCGAGGTGATTTCGCATTTTGGCGCGCGGCCGGAGGCGGATCTGCGGGCGCTGGTTGCGGCGCGGCTGGGCTGAGGCGCGGCCGGCGGCAAAGCCGCCGAGTCCGCTCAGGAGGCTGAAGGAAAGCCAGAAGTGCGCGGCAGAGCCGCGCCGTCGGACGAGTCAAAAAGGGCGGCCTGTTGGGGCCGCCCTTTTCGCTCGCCGTCCGAACTTGTGCGAGTCCGTGCCTATCGCAGCGCGATACGCACTGGCCGCACGGCGTCACGCGTCCTTGCCACCCGGCGTATGGATCCCCGGCAGCGGGGGCACGCCCTGCGGCGGCACGTCGGGGCTGAGTTCGCCCACCTCGGTCAGCCCGCGCGCCACGTTGGAGCGGCTGCGGCCATAGAGGAAATAGAAAAGCAGGCCAATGGCCGCCCAGCCGAAGAACACCATCTGCGCTTCGATCGACAGGAAGGCAAACAGCAGCAGGCAGCCCAGCGCCGCCATCGGGGCGACCACCCACACGGCCGGCGTGCGGAACACGCGGCGGCGGCCCGGATCAGTGCGGCGCAGCGTGAGGATGGCCAGCGCCACGAAGAAGAAGGCGCACAATGTGCCGCCGTTGGAGACGGAGGCCAGCTGGCCGACCGGGAAGAAGGCGGCCGACAGCGCAACGCCCAGGCCGGTGATGATCGTCACCACATGCGGGGTCTTGTACTTGGGGTGCACCCTGGACAGGGCCGCGGGCAGCAGGCCATCGCGGCTCATCACGAAGAACACGCGGGTCTGGGCGAACATCATCATCAGCACCACCGACGGCAGGGCAAAGCCGGCGGCAAGGCCGAGCACATTGCCGATGCCGGGGTGGCCGATCATGCGCAGCACATGGGCCAGGGCCTCCTTGGAGCAGACCACCGGCAGCGTGGCTTCGGCATAGGATTTGCACTGTTCGGCCAGCTCCAGGCTGCCGGGGGCGAGGGCTTCACCATTGGGGCCGGCCACCGGCTGGGCCCCATAGGCCCCGATGACGCCGGCACCGACCAGCATGTAGAAGATGGTGCAGATCACCAGGCTGCCGACCAGGCCGATGGGGATATTCTTCTGCGGGTCCTTGGTTTCTTCGGCCGCCGTGGAGACGGCATCAAAGCCGACAAAGGCGAAGAAGATGATCGACGCGGCCGAGATCGCCCCGGTTGCGCCCAGCGGCAGGAAGGGCACGAACTTGTCGGCCTGGGCCATGGGCACGGCCAGGGCCACGAAGGCGGCCAGCGCCAGCACCTTGATCACCACCAGCACGGCGTTGACCGTGGCGCTTTCCTTGGTGCCGATCACCAGCAGCCAGGTGACGGCCAGTGCGATCACCACGGCGGGCAGATTGATGATGCCGCCGGCATAGGGGCCATTGACCAGTTCCGCCGGCATCTGGATGCCGGCAAAATTCTGGACGACACCGACGATATAGCCAGACCAGCCGACCGCAACGGCGCTGGCCGCCACGGCATATTCCAGCACCAGCGCCCAGCCGACGATCCAGGCGAGGATTTCACCGAAAGTGGCATAGCTGTAGGTGTAGGCGCTGCCCGACACCGGAACCATCGCCGCCAGTTCGGCATAGCACAGGGCGGCCAGGCCGCAGACCAGGGCCGACAGCACGAAGCTGACCAGCATGCCCGGCCCGGCCAGCTGCGCGGCTTCCGCCGTCAGCACGAAGATGCCGGTGCCGATGATGCCGCCAATGCCCAGCATGGTGAGCTGGAACGCGCCGAGCGAGCGGACCAGCGATTTTTTCTCAGCGGTCGCCAGGATCGAATCCAGCGACTTGACGCGCCATTTGTTCAACTGAAATCCCCTTGAACCCTTGCCGTCTGCGGCGGCCGCGCCCGAATTGCCCCCACACAGGCAGCTTCGGTGGCCGTGCCCCGGTCATCCCACTGTCATGCCCAGCAACTGTTGGCTTGGTCAAGGTGCCAATCTTCCCCCCGCGCCAGCAATGAATCTGTGATTTGGATCACAAAAAACACTGGCCGTTGCACGTCGCACAGGATAGGGTGACGCCATGCACAGCCTGTCGCCCGCCGAATCCGCTGCGCTGGCCCTGCTTGCCGGCCAGCGCGGCGCCATGCTGGGCGAGATCGAGGGCTGGGCGGCGATCAACAGCGGCAGCGGCAATCTGGCCGGGCTGGCGGGCATGGCCGATGCGCTGGCCGCCGCCTTTGCGCCGCTGGGCGGCGACATCCGGCGGGTGCCGGCTGCGCCCGCCAGCCAGCTGGGCAGCGATGGCCGCGAACGCGCCCTGGCGCATGGCGACAATCTGCACATCGTCAAGCGGCCCGACGCGCCGCTGCGCGTGCTGCTGACCGGCCACATGGACACGGTGTTCGGCCCCGATCATGTGTTCCAGGCCTGCCGCTGGCTGGACGACGACACGCTGAACGGCCCCGGCGTGGCCGACATGAAGGGCGGCATTGCGGTGATGAAGGCGGCGCTGATGGCGCTGGAGGCCAGCCCCTTTGCCGGTGCCATCGGCTGGGAGGTGGTGCTGAACAGCGATGAGGAGGTCTCCTCCCCCGGATCGGCGCCGCTGCTGGATGCCGCTGCCCGCCGCTGCCACCTGGGGTTGACGTTCGAACCGGCGCTGCCCGATGGCACACTGGCCGGCGGCCGCGCCGGTTCGGGCAATTTTTCCGCCGCCATCCACGGCCGCGCCGCGCATGCCGGGCGCAATCCGGGCGACGGCCGCAATGCCCTGCTGGCCGCGGCCGATCTGGCGCTGCGGCTGGCGGCACTGGCCGGCGATGATCTGGGCGTGAACCCGGCGAAGATCGAGGGCGGCGGCCCCAACAACATCGTGCCCGATCTGGCGGTGCTGCGCTGGAACATGCGGCCGCGCACGGCACAAGCCCAGGCCCGCGCCGAAGCCGGCATCAACGCCGCCGTGGCGGATGTGGCGCTGGCCCATGATGTGCACATCCATGTGCATGGCCGCTTTGCCCGACCGCCCAAGCCGCTGGACGCGCATCAACAGCGCCTGTTCGATCTGGTGCAGGGCTGCGGCGCGGCGCTGGGCCTGGCCATCGGCTGGCGCGACACCGGCGGCGTGTGCGACGGCAACAACATCGCCGCCACCGGGTTGAGCGTGGTCGATACGCTGGGCCCGCGCGGCGGGGCAATCCATTCGGCCGACGAATTTCTGTGCGCCGATTCGCTGGAGGAGCGGGCGACGCTGGCGGCGCTGGTGCTGATGCGGGTGGCGCAACGGGGGTGGGTGCGATGACCGTGCCGGATGATCTGTGGCGGGTGCGGCCGGCGCACCGCGGCGACCTGCCCGCCATCCTGGATCTGGCCCGGTTGACCGGCGGCGGCTTCACCAACCTGCCGCCTGACGAAGGCGCCCTGGCCCGCCGGCTGGACTGGTCGCTGGCCAGTTTCGCCCTCGCCGCCGATGCGCCGCACAATGAACTTTATCTGCTGGTGCTGGAACAGGTGGCCACCGGCCGCATCGCCGGCACCGGCATGATCTTCAGCCGGGTGGGCAGCGACTGGCCGTTCTACAGTTACAAGATCTGCACGCTGAAACAGACCAGCCGTGAACTGGGGCGGAATTTTTCCATACAGTTCCTGTCGCTCACCAGTGATTTTGATGGCGCGTCGGAAGTGGGCGGGCTGTTCCTGCACCCCGATTGCCGCAGCGGCGGGCTGGGCCGGCTGCTGGCGCGGGCGCGTTATCTGTTCATCGCCCGCCACCGTGCCCGTTTTGGCAGCCGGCTGATCGCCGAACTGCGCGGGCAGATGGACGATGAAGGCAATTCGCCGTTCTGGGATGCGCTGGGCCGGCAATTCTTTGGCCTGAGCTTTCCGCAAGCCGACGCGTTCAATGCGCTCAACGGCAACCAGTTCATCGCCGATCTGATGCCGCGCCACCCGATCTACACCGCGCTGCTGCCGGAGGCTGCGCGCGCCGCCATCGGCCAGCCGCACGCCAAGGGCCGCGCCGCGCTGGCCATGCTGGAGGCCGAAGGTTTCCGGTTCGACAATTATGTCGACATTTTCGATGGCGGCCCCACGGTCAACGCCGAGATCGACCAGTTGAAGAGCGTACGCACCGCCCGCGACAGCTGCATTGCCGCGCTGGCCCCGGCCATCGCCGCGCCACAGCGCCTGATCGCCTGCGGGCAGCTGGGCGATTTCCAGGCCTTTGCCGCGCCGCTGGGCGATGATGGCACCCGCCTGGCCGCCGCCACGGCCGCCGCGCTGGGCATTGGCCCCGGCACAAGGATCACCCATGTCGATTATTGAACTGATCTCCACCGATCCCTGCACCGGGGATATGGTCTGGTCTGGCCCGGTGGCCGATTCCGGCGCTGTGGCCGCTGCCGTTGCCGCCGCCCGCGCCGCCGCGCCGGCCTGGGCGCGCACGCCGCTGGACGCGCGCATCGCCATCGTGCGCGCCTTCAAGGCGGCGGTGGAGGCGGTGGCCGATGAGTTTGCGCAGGCGATCGCCCGCGAAACCGGCAAGCCGCTGTGGGAAACCCGCACCGAAGTCGCCAGCGTGGCGGCCAAGGTGGACATCTCCATCACCGCGCAGGCCGAACGCGCCGGTGAAAAGGCCGGCGAGGCGGCGGGGGCCCGGCAGCTGCTGCGCCACAAGCCGCACGGCGTGCTGGCGGTGCTGGGGCCGTATAATTTCCCGGCGCATCTGCCGGGTGGCCATATCGTGCCGGCGCTGCTGGCCGGCAATGTCATCGTGTTCAAGCCATCGGAACAGACGCCGGCGGTGGCGGATTTCATGGCCGCGCTGTGGGCCAAGGCCGGGCTGCCGGAGGGTGTGCTGACTCTGGTGCACGGCGGCGGGGATGTTGGCCGCGAACTGGCCGGGGCGCAGATTGACGGGCTTTTGTTCACTGGTTCGGCCCATGTGGGGGCGGCGCTGGCGCGGCAGTTTGCCGACACGCCGCACCGCATCCTGGCGCTCGAAATGGGCGGCAACAATCCGCTGGTGGCGTGGGACGTGAGCGACATCGATGCGGCGGCGGCCACGGTGGTGCAATCGGCCTTCCTGTCGGCCGGGCAACGCTGCACCAACGCGCGCCGGCTCATTGTCGGGCCGGGCAGCGAACCGCTGGTGGACGCCGTGCTGGCCTTGGCCGACCGGCTGATCGTCGGCGCACCCTTCGACGAACCGCAACCATTCATGGGGCCGGTGATTGCCAACGCCGCCGCCGATGGGCTGGAGCGCGGCTGGGCCGGGCTGGTGGCTGCCGGTGGCCGGGTGCTGCGCCCGCTCATCCGTACCCGGGCCGACCGGCCGTTCCTGTCGCCAGCGGTCATCGACATGACCGGCCATGCGCCGTCTGATGATGAACTGTTCGGGCCGGTCTTGCAGATCATCCGCGTGACCGATTGGGATGCGGCCATCGCCGCGGCCAACGCCACGCGCTTTGGCCTGGCCGCCGGGCTGATCGGCGGCGATGCGGCGTTGTTCGATGATTTCTGGGCGCGCGCCCAGGCCGGCATCGTCAACTGGAACCGGCCCACCAACGGCGCATCGTCGGCCGCGCCGTTCGGCGGCATCGGCGCCAGCGGCAATCACCGGCCGTCGGCCTATTACGCCGCCGATTATTGCGCCTATCCGGTGGCGACGCTGGCCGCCGATGCACTGGGCGGCGGCATCACGACCGGGCTGCGCCGATGATCCGCGAAATCAACTTCGACGGCCTGATCGGGCCCAGCCACAATTATGCGGCGCTGTCGCTGGGCAACCTGGCCAGCGCCAAACATGGCGGGGCGACCAGCCGCCCGCGCGCCGCCGCCTTGCAGGGCATCGCCAAGATGCGCTTTGTCATGGGGCTGGGGCTGACCCAGGGCTTTCTGCTGCCGCTCGACCGGCCGGATGCGGGTTTCCTGCGCGCCATGGGCTTTGCCGGCAGCGATGAACAGGTGATCGCCCGCGCCGCCGCCGATGATCCGCGCCTGTTTGCCACCGCCGCATCGGCCAGCAGCATGTGGACGGCCAACGCCGCCACCGTTTCGCCGGCGCCTGACACGGCCGACGGCCGCTGCCACATCAGCGCCGCCAACCTGTCGCGCATGGCGCATCGCAGCATCGAACAGGCGCAAACCCATGCGCAACTGGCCCTGGCCTTCGCCGATCCAGCGTTCGCGGTGCATCCGGCGCTGCCTGCCGCGTTCGGGGACGAAGGCGCGGCCAATTTCATGCGCCTGTGCAGCGCCCATGATGCGCCCGGCCTCGAAATCTTCGTGTTTGGCGAGGAGGGCGGCCGCTTCCCCGCCCGCCAGAACCGCAGAGCCAGCGAGGCCATCGCCCGCCGCCATGGCGTGTCGAATGCGCTGTTCGTGGCGCAAAGCCAGGCCGCCATCGATGCTGGCGCCTTCCACAATGATGTGGTTGCGGTCGCCAACGGCCATGTGCTGTTCGCCCACGAGCACGCCTTCGCCGATGCGGCCAGCTTGAAGGCCGAAATTGCCCGCCTGAGGCCCGATGCGATGTTCGTCGAGGTGCCAGCCAGCGCCGTCAGCCTGGCGGATGCGATCAAATCCTATCTGTTCAACAGCCAGCTGCTCACCCTGCCCGATGGCAGCATGGTGCTGGTGCTGCCCAAAGAGGCCGAGGAGACGCCGAGCGTGAAGGCCTATCTGGCGGCGCTGGTGGCGGGGAACGGCCTGATCCGCGCCGCGCATTTCGTCGATGTGCGCGAATCGATGCAGAATGGCGGCGGCCCGGCGTGCCTGCGGCTGCGCGTCGTGGCGGATCCGGCCCGCGTCGATGCCGGCTTCCTGCTGGATGAAGCCAAGGCCGACCGGCTGGAACGGCTGGTGGAGCGCTGCTGGCCCGAAGCGATCGGCCCGGCAGACATGACCAATGCCGACTTGTGGCGCGACGTGAAGGCGGCGCGGGCGGCGCTGTTGGTGGAGCTTGGGTTGAACCTCTGAGGGCGCGGCCCCCTCCGTCGCCTGCGGCGCCACCTCCCCCAGAGGGGGAGGAACTGACTGATCCTCCCCCTCTGGGGGAGGTGCCGAGCGAAGCGAGGCGGAGGGAGGCGGGCTCAGTGCTTTCGTGACGTCGAACGGGCTTCGCGCGAGTCCGCGCGCGGCACGCGCGCTGGCCGCGCTTCAGCGGAACGGCGGCTCGTCAAAGGCGCGCAGCTTGCGGCTGTGCAGCGCCGGGCCTTCATCGCGCAGGATCATCATCGCTTCGATGCCGATCTGCAGATGTTCGGAAATCGCGCCTTCGTAAAAGCGGTTGGCCTGGCCGGGCAGCTTGATCTCGCCGTGCAGCGGCTTGTCCGACACGCACAGCAAGGTGCCATAGGGCACGCGGAAGCGATAGCCCTGGGCCGCGATGGTGGCCGATTCCATGTCGATGGCGACCGCGCGTGACTGGTTGAAGCGCAGGCTGGAGCGGGAATAGCGCAATTCCCAGTTGCGATCGTCCGTCGTCACCACCGTGCCGGTGCGCAGGCGCGGTTTCAGCGCGTCGCCGCTCAACCCCGTCACCTTCTGGGTCGCCAGTTGCAGCGCCTTCTGCACTTCCGACAGCGCCGGGATCGGGATTTCGGCGGGCAGCACATCATCCATCACATGATCATCGCGCAAATAGGCGTGGGCCAGCACATAATCGCCGATGGCCTGGGATGGGCGAAGGCCGCCGCAATGGCCGATCATCAGCCAGGCTTCCGGGCGCAGCACGGCGAGGTGATCGCAGATCGTCTTGGCATTGGCCGGGCCAACCCCGATATTCACCAGCGTGATGCCGCTGCCGTTGGGGCCGATCAGGTGCCAGGCCGGCATCTGGTTCTTGCGCCAGGCAAAATCGGCGGCGGCGCGTTCCGCATCGGGATCAGCGGCGGTGATGTCCAGCCCGCCGGGGCAGGCGAGGCGATCATAGGCGCCATTTTCCCCTGGCCCCAGCTGCCGGCAGGCCCAGCGCACGAATTCATCGACATAGCGGTGATAGTTGGTGAGCAGGATGTAATGCTGGAAATCCTCCGGCGCGGTGCCGGTATAATGTTTCAGCCGGGCCAGTGAAAAATCGGTGCGCGGGCCATCGAACAGGGCGAGCGGGCGGCGATCGACGCGGGCCTCGTCCCACAGGCCGTCGGCCAGTTCATCACCGATCTGCTGCAATTCTGTGGTGGGGAAATGCCGGGCCAATTCGGCCGCCGCGACGCCATCCAGCTTCAGATCGGCAGCGCCATCCAGCACATAGGGATAGGGAATTTCCACCTCGGAGCGGCCAACGCTCACCATCACGTCATAATCGGCCATCAGCAGGCCCAACTGTTCCTCCAGATAGGCGCGATACAGGGCGGGGCGGGTGATGGTGCTGGCATAGCTGCCGGGGCGATTGAGCCGGGCAAAGGCCCGGATCGGCCGCAGGGCGCGGTGTTCGCCGGCAAATTCCAGCCGCAGTTCGGGATAGGCCCAATCGCCGCGCACGCGGCTGGCGCCATCGGGGGCAATGCCGGAATCGATGAACAGTTTCAGCGCGGCGCGCAGATCGGCAACCGATTGGCTGTGGATGGCGATCAGTTGATCGACGATGGTGGCGGGGGCAAGATTCATCAGCGGCCAATGCCACGAATTGCCTGCGCCTTGCCAGCCCCCTATGACAGCGCCATGAGCCAGTTTGACCTGACCGACGACCAGCGCGCCATCCAGGAGGCCGCCCGCCGCTTCACCGCCGAAGCGATCACGCCGCACGCCGCGCGCTGGGATGCGCAGCATCATTATCCCAAGGATGTGGTGCAGTCCGCCGCGGCGCTGGGCTTTGGCGCCATCTATGTCAGCGAGGCGGGTGGCGGCATCGGCCTGGGCCGGCTGGAGGCCGCGCTGATCATGGAGGCGATGGCCCATGGCTGTCCGTCCACATCGGCCTTCATCTCCATCCACAACATGGCGGCGTGGATGATCGATTGTTTCGGCAGCGATGCGGTGAAGGCGCGGTACCTGCCCGGCCTGGTCAGCATGGACAGCATCGCCAGTTACTGCCTGACCGAGCCGGGTTCGGGTTCGGATGCGGCGGCGCTGAAGACGCGCGCGGTCAGGGATGGCGATGATTATGTGGTGACCGGGTCGAAGGCATTCATTTCCGGCGGCGGGGTGAATGATCTTTATGTCACCATGGTGCGCACCGGCGGCGATGGCCCCAAGGGGATTTCCTGCCTGGTGATCGAGAAGGACATGCCGGGCGTGAGCTTCGGCGCGCCGGAACGCAAGCTGGGCTGGCGATCGCAGCCCACCGCGCAGGTGAATTTCGATGGCGTGCGCGTGCCCGCGGCCAATCTGGTGGGGGCCGAAGGCCAGGGCTTTGCCATCGCCATGGCCGGGCTGGATGGCGGCCGGCTCAACATCGGCGCGTGCAGCCTGGGCGGCGCGCAGCGGGCGCTGGACGAAGCCATCGCCTACACCCGCCAGCGCCAGCAGTTCGGCCGGGCGATCGCCGATTTCCAGGCCACCCAGTTCCGTCTTGCCGACATGGCGACCGACCTCGCTGCGGCTCGCGCCCTGCTCTATCAGGCCGCCGCCAAGGTGACGGACGGCGCCGCCGACAAGACGATGTTTGCCGCCATGGCCAAGCGCTTTGCCACCGATGCCGGCATGGCCATCGTGGACAAGGGGCTGCAGATGTTCGGCGGCTATGGCTATCTGCAGGATTTCCCGATGGAGAAATTGTTCCGCGATCTGCGCGTGCACCAGATACTGGAAGGCACCAACGAGATCATGCGGGTGATCACCGCGCGCGAGCTGCTGCGTTTTTGCAATTGAAAATCACGATTAACCAAAGACTTGTTGCGTTGACCCCGGATAACTGGTTGTCTGGCGCCCTCATCGTTGTGTGGAGAGGCGTATGAAGGCGATTCTGCCGGTTGTGGCATTGGTTAATATTCTGGCGGCATCGCCGGCGCTTGCGGCCTTCACCCTGGCCAACAACAATGGCGGCGATGGCTATGTCGTGGTCGATCCGCTCGATGATCGCATCTTCACCCTGTTTGGTGCCAACAACAGTGTCGATCTGGCCGGTCTGGACAATCTGACCACCTATGGCACCGTCGCCACGACGGCCCGCGTCTATGATGTGCGCTGGAGCCATGTCACCGAAGACAGCAGCGCCAATTGGGATCCGGGCGGCTGGTTTCTCAACGCCGATTTCATCCCGCTCACCGACGATGCTGTCACCACCGGCGTCATCCAGGGCGGTCGCTTCCAGATCACGGTGAATCCCGGCGATCAATGGGGCTTCTATGTCTACACCACCGAAGGCGATTTCGGCCGTGGTGCCCTGTCTGTCTCCATGGTGCCGGAACCGGCCAGCTGGGCGCTGCTGATCGCCGGCTTCGGCCTGACGGGTGCAGCGCTGCGGCGGCGGCGGTCGCTGGCGGCCTGACAGGCTGGGGGGCTTTTCAAGCGGCCCCCAAGCCGGCACTGTCTGGCACATGTCGATGAAAGCTGCGCCGCGCGCCCTGCCCGCCTTTGCCTGCCTGAATGCCGTGATCGCGCTGGCGTTCGGCACCTTTGCCGCCCACGGCATCGATGATCCCCAGGCGCGCGACTGGATCATGACCGGCGTGATGTTCCAGTTGCCGCATGTGGCCGCCGTGTTCGGCCTTTTGGCCTGGCGGCGCTCCACCCTGGTCTATTCCGGGGCCTGGGCGGTGAGCATCGGCAGCTTCATTTTCGCGATGGACCTGAACCTGCTGGCGATGGGTGCCCCGCGTTGGGTGGCGGCCCTGGCCCCGGCCGGCGGCACCGCGATGATGTTCGGCTGGCTGTGGCTGGCGGTGATCGCCTGGGCCGGCGATGCACTGAACCGATTCGAGGACTAGCCATGTTCCCAGCCCAGCCGGTCCGGCAGGGCGATCGGCGTGCTGGCGAGGCGGAGTGACAGGCCGGCACCAGCCGAAACCGTGCCGATGCGCGTCACCGCGGTCTTGCCGGCCAGCGCCGCCACATCCACCCCGGCCGGCGCGGTGAACAGCAGTTCATAATCATCGCCCGCCGTCACCCGCGCCAGCAGATCATCGCGATTCGCTGCCGGCCGGCCCAATGGCACGGCGGCCAGATCGATGGCGAGGGCAACGCCGCTGGCCGCCGCCAGCCGCTGCGCATCGATCAGCAGCCCGTCCGACACGTCCAGGCCGGCCGTTGCCACCCCGCCCAGCGCCCGGCCCAGCGCCAGGCGCGGGGTGGGGCGGCGGAAACGGTTGAGCAGGACCTCGTCGAACGGCGCGCGCGCCTGTGCCACCGCCAGCCCCAGCCCGGCATCGCCGATCGTGCCCGATACCCACAGCGCGTCGCCCGGCTGCGCCCCGGCCCGGCCCAGCGCCCGGCCCGGCTCCACCCAGCCGATGGCGGTCAGGCCCAGCACATGCGCGGCCAGCCCGCCCACCGTGTCCCCGCCCCACAGCGCCACGCCGAAATGATCGAGCGCGCGGGCAAGGCCGGCGGTGAAGGCATCCCGCCAGGCCGCATCGGCCGGGCCGGCCAGCCCCAGCAGCACGCCGGCCGGGGTGGCGGCCATGGCGGCCAGATCCGACAGATTCACCGCCAGCAGCTTCCACGCCACATCACCGGGCGGATCATCGGGCAGATAATGCACGCCGGCGGCCAGCACATCATGGGTGAACACCAGATCGCGGCCCAGCGGCGGCGTCCACACCGCGGCATCATCGGCCAGGCCGCGCGCGGCCGGGCTGGTGGCGATGGGCGCCAGGCGGCGGGCGATGAAGTCCCGCTCTGCCACCGGCCTATCCGCGCACGCGCCGGGCCAGCGTGTCGAGCAGACCGTTGACGAAGCGCGCTTCCTTTTCGGGGTGGAAGGCGTGGGCAACGTCCACATATTCGTTGATCACGCTGGCCGCCGGCACATCGGCGCGCGCCACCAGTTCATAGGCGGCGGCGCGCAGCAGGGCGCGCATCGGCCGATCCAGCCGATCGAGCGTCCAGCCTTCAGCCAGCCCGGCGCTGATCAGCCCGTCCAGCTCGGCCTGGCGCTGCGCCACGCCGGCCACGACATCATCGAAGAAAGCTTCGTCGGCGGCCAGATATTCGGCGCCCTCGATCTCCTGGCCCAGCCGGTGCTGGTGAAATTCGGTGAGCAGCCGCGGCACGCTTTCGCCCGGGCCGCCGCCGCGCATCTCGTGCTGATACAGGGCCTGGACGGCGGCAAGCCGGGCAGCGGAGCGGGCGCGATAATCGGTGGTGGTCACGGCCGGGGCCTTACGCCGATTCCGGACGATTGGGCAAGCGCGGCGGGTGGGTGCCACTTGTCCACAGGCCATGCACACAGCTGCCCACCCCGAAATTTGCCGGCGTGGGCGCTGGCGGGTTGAGCCGGGGCGGCCATTGCGCGACAAGCGGGCATGGCCACCCTCCCCCCTCCGCTTGCCCCGTCTGCCCCGGCGCTGCGCATCGTCGATCCGGCCCAGCCGCTGGCCGGCCTGCCGCAGAATCTGGAGGCCGAAGCCGCGCTGCTGGGCGCGCTGATGATCGACAACCGGCTGGTGGAAGATGTCGTCACCAAGCTGAAGCCCGATCATTTCGCCGATCCGCTGCACGGCCGCATCTTTGCCGCCGTGCTCACCCTGGCGGCGCGCGGCATGGCGGCAACACCGGTCACGCTGAAACCGCTGTTCGATGCCGATCCGGCGATGATCGAGCTGGGCGGGCCGGGCTATCTCGCCACCCTCACCCAGAATGGCGCGGCATTGCTGGCGGCACGGGACTTTGCCAGCCAGATCTATGATCTGGCGCTGCTGCGCGAGCTGATCCGGGTGGGCCGCGACATGGTGAGCGAAGCCTGCGACACCAGCCGCGACATCGCCCCGATCCAGCAGATCGAGGCGGCCGAAATGGCGCTCTACAAGGTGGCCGAGGCCGGCGAGGTGCAGGGCGCGGTGAAAAGCTTCCGCGAGGCGGCGATGGAGGCGGTGAAGATGGCCGACCGCGCCAAGCGGTCGGGCGGGCATCTGTCGGGCTATACCACCGGCCTCACCGGCCTGAACGAGAAGATGGGCGGCCTGCACCGGTCCGACCTTGTCATCCTCGCCGGGCGCCCGGCAATGGGCAAGACCAGCCTTGCCACCAACATCGCCTTTTCCTGCGCCCAGCGCCATGCCGCCGATCTGGCGCGCGGGGTGGAACCGGAAAAATCCAGCGGTGCGCCGGTGGCCTTCTTCAGCCTGGAAATGTCGTCCGATCAGCTCGCCACCCGCATCCTGGCCGAACAATCCGAAGTGAACGGCGAAGCGCTGCGCATGGGCAAGATCAGCGATGAGGATTTTGCCCGGCTGGCCCGCGCCTCCACCGATCTGACCGGCCTGCCGCTGTGGGTGGACGATACGCCCGGCCTGTCGATCGCCGCCCTGCGCACCCGCGCCCGCCGGCTGAAGCGCCAGCATGGCATCGGCCTGATCGTGGTGGATTATCTGCAACTGCTCACCGGATCGAAAATGGGGGGCAGCGACAATCGGGTGCAGGAGATTTCCGAGATCACCCGCGGCCTGAAAACCCTGGCCAAGGAGCTGAACGTGCCGGTGCTGGCGCTGTCGCAGCTCAGCCGCGCGGTGGAAAACCGCGAGGACAAGCGGCCGCAGCTGGCCGATCTGCGCGAAAGCGGCACCATCGAGCAGGATGCCGACATCGTGATGTTCGTCTATCGCGACGAATATTATCACAGCCTGAAAAAGCCTGACGATTCCGAGGTCGAGAAGCTGGCCAAGTGGAAGGAGAAGGCGGCGGCGATCTTCAACCAGGCCGATGTGATCATCGCCAAGCAGCGCCATGGCGCCACCGGCACCGTGCCGCTCACCTTCATCAAGGAATTCACCAAGTTCACCGATCGGGCCGAGGGCGAATATCCCGGCTATTGATCCGGTCGGCCCCCGTCATTTCGCCACTATCCGCCCCTGCCGGCGCAGCGCATCCCGGACGTCGGACAACATGCCTCTGGCGCTGCGGCGATGCCGGTGGCAGTCTGGCGGCACAGTCAGCCAAAAGGGCGCGGGGAAACAGGGGTCTGATGATCAGCATGACGCAGGGGCCGACGCGGCGCGAGGTGTTGCGCGCGATCGGGATGATGGCCGGCACCGCGGTGCTGTATCAGGCGATGGAGGTGCTGGGCCACGCCAGGGAGACCCAGTTCGCCGGCCCGCCCAACCTGCAGGGCGCGCGGCCGGGCACCAGGGTGGTGGTGCTGGGTGCCGGGCTGGCCGGCATGCTGGCCGCCTACGAGCTGGCCAAGGCCGGCTATGCCGTGCAGATCCTGGAATACAACAACCGCCCCGGTGGCCGGAACTGGTCGCTCTATGGCGGCGATACCTATACCGAACTGGGCGGTGCCACGCAGAAGGTCGGCTTTGCGCCGGGCAATTATCTCAACCCCGGCCCGTGGCGCATCCCCTATCACCACCGCGCCCTGCTGCATTATTGCAAGGCGTTCGGCGTGGCGCTGGAACCCTTCATCCAGATGAACCAGCAGGCGCTGGTGCACAGTTCCAGGGCGTTCGGCGGCAAGCCGATGCGTTATCGCGAGCTGCACGCCGATTGGGATGGCAATGTGGCGGAACTGCTGTCCAAGGCCATCGACAATCGCGGCCTCGATACGGTCATGACCAAGGAAGATGCCGACCGGCTGCGCCTGGCGCTGCGCGACTGGGGCGCGCTCGACAAGGATTTCAAGTACGGCAGGAATTATCGTTCCTCGCGCCGGCGCGGCTTTGACCGGCCGCAGGGCGGCGGCGTGCTGGGCGAGCCGATCCCGTCCGAACCCCACGCCTTCAAGGATATTCTCGACAGCGGCATCTGGCGCATCGTCGCCCAGCACATGAGCATCGATCACCAGCATGCCATGTTCCAGCCGGTGGGCGGCATGGGCATGATCGGCCGCGGCTTTGCCAAACAGGTGGAAGGCAAGATCCGTTACAACCAGAAGGTCACGGCGATCAGCCAGCAGGGCGGCAAGGTGACGGTGACGCACAGCGACACCGGCACCGGCGTCACCAGCACCACCGAGGCCGATTATTGCGTCTGCACCATTCCGCTGTCGGTGCTGTCGCAGATCGATGTGGACTGCAACCCGGCCATGGATGAAGCGATCCGGGCGGTGCCCTATTCCAATTCGGTCAAGGTCGGCCTGGAGTTCAAGCGCCGTTTCTGGGAAGAGGATGAAGCCATCTATGGCGGCATCAGCTTCACCGACCGCGAAATCGCCATGATCTCCTATCCGTCGGGGCGGCTGCACAGCGATGGCCCGGCGGTGATCCTGGGCGCCTATACCTTCGGCCCGGCCAGTTACAAGTTCGCCGGGATGACGCCGGAAGAGCGCATCGCGCGCGCGCTGGAACAGGGCAGCGTGTTCCATCCCGGCCGGTACAAGGAAGAGTATATCGGCGGCGCCACCGTGGCCTGGAGCCGCAGCCCCTTCACCCTGGGCTGCTGCGCCATGTGGAACGAAGACACCCGCAAGCAGCATTACCAGACGCTGTGCGCCGTCGACAACCGGCTGGTGCTGGCCGGCGAACATGCGTCCTATGTTGGTTGCTGGATGGAAGGGGCGATCCTGTCATCCCTCGATGCCATCACCCGCCTGCACAAGCGCGCGCTGGAGGCCTGAAATGCGTGTTGTCCTGATCCTTGCCGCCGTGCTGGCGGCGACGCCGGCGCTGGCGCAGACGCCCGCCAAGGCCCCACCCGCGCCGCATCCGGGGGCCGAAATCTATCAGAATGTCTGCCAGGCCTGCCACATGGCCAATGCCGGCGGCGGCGAAGGCGCCGGCCGCATTCCGGCCCTGGCGAAGAACGGCGCGCTGGCAGCCGCGACCTATCCGATCCTGGTCGTTACCGGTGGCAAGGGCGCCATGCCCTGGTTTCGCGGCAGCCTGACCGACACCCAGATTGCCGACGTGATCAACTATGTCCGCAGCAATTTCGGCAACCGGTACAAGGACAAGGTGACGGCTGCCATGGTGGCCGAACAGGGCATTGCGGCCCCGCGCGGCGGCATGGGCGAACGCTGAGCGGCGGCTTCAGACCGAAAAGCTGGTGCCGCAGCCGCAGCCCGATGCGGCATTGGGGTTGCGCACCTCGAAGGCGGCCGCGCCGATGCGTTCGACATAATCCACCTCGGCCCCGGCCACGAACGGCAGGGTTTCGGGATCGATCAGCATGGTGATGCCATCGGTTTCCACCGCCATGTCATCGGGGGTGGGCGCGGCCTCTAGGCCAAAGCGATATTGAAAGCCGGCACAGCCGCCGCCATCCACGGCCAACCGCAGCATCAGGCCGGGTTTGCCCTGGCGGGCGGCAATGGCAGCAACGCGGGCGGCGGCGGCCGGGGTCAGGCGCGGGGTCGTATCCATGACATCAATGTAAGGCGCAGCCGGGCGGCTGGCAACCGGGTGCGATCAGCGGCCGCTGCGCGGGGTCCAGCGCCGGCCGCCGGCCATCACCTCGTCACCTTCGGCCAGCGGCGCAAAGGGTTCATCGGCCGCGATCGTCAGCGGCGCAATCACCACCGGCCGCGACCGTGCCGGACTGTTCAGGCCAAAGCTGGCCAGATCGATGAACGGCTGCGGATCAAGCGGGCGGCCATCAAGGCGGATTTCAAAGTGGAGATGGGTGCCGGTGGAACGGCCGGTGGAGCCCATGCCGCCGATCACCTGGCCCTGGCGCACCGTGTCGCCGGCCTTCACGTGAAAGCGCGTCATGTGGCCATAGCGGGTTTCCATGCCATTGCCATGATCGACCACGACCACCTTGCCATAACCGGCCCACCAGCCGGCGCGCACCACCACGCCATCGGCGGCGGCATGAATGGCATCGCCGGTGCCGCCCAGCATGTCGATGCCGGCGTGGAAGGCGCCGCCACCATGGAAGGGATCGGCGCGATAGCCGAAATCCGATGACGGCCGGTAATGATTGACCGGCAGGAAGGCCGGGATGCGGGCAAAGGTGGCCGAAACCCGGGCCATGCGCGCGGCATTGGCCTGAAGATCGCGCACCTGCGGATCGGTGGCGGCGATGAACGGGCCGCCCACAGCGCCGGTGCCCAGGAACCGGGCCGGATCGAGGCCGAGGCGCTGCAGCACGGCTTCGGCGCGGGCCTCGCCGGCCGGGGCAGCGCCGATCAGCGCGGCAACCGACTGGCCGGCGCGCGGCAGCATGCGCGCCAGCGCCGCCGGATCGGTGCGATCATTGGCCAGCGCGGCCAGAAATTCGCTGCGCGCCGCCGCCACGCTGCCCATCGGCACTGTGGCGCTGTCATCGCCCAGGCTGGTGTCGCAGGCGGCAGCGGCGGAGATGGTGGCGGGTGCGGCCTGGCCCAGCGCGGGCGCGGCAACGGCGATCAGGGCCAGCAGCCCCGCCTTTGCCAATCTGCCCAGTTGCCAAGCCATGATGCAGTTGCGACCCTTGTTTGCCCAGGGTCGCCGTGGTCAAGAAATCGGCGATGCCGGACTCATCATCCGGACAGAACGACCCTTGCCTTGGCTATCCCCTCATCGACCGGACACCCGGTTGACGCGGTTCATCAAGCAGCAAGGTGGGGCCGTCACAACCGGGCAAACACCCGCCAGCGGCCAACCGTTCACCGCCGGCGACGAGTTGTGAAAAAATCGTGGCAGCGGTCACGCAACCGCGGTCGGGATGGGGCCGTAACTGCCGATCGGGCATCCCGGTTCCGGCCGCCGGCCGGCCGGAGCAGGGTCAAGCGAGGACGCCCCGAGGCTGGCGCCGATTCGGCGCGCAGGCGAGACGGGATCGCGCGTTCGCCTTGAGTCGGCCCAGCCTCGCCTTTTGCACCCGCGGTGCCGGGGGCCCCGTCTTTCGCCCGCGTCTCAGCCCAGCGCCTGCGCTGCGGCCAGCACCGCCTCGGCATGGCCGGGCACCTTCACCTTGGGCCAGGCCTGGGCAATGATGCCGTCGCGGCCGATCAGGAAGGTGGCGCGTTCGATCCCCATGTATGTCTTGCCGTACATGGATTTTTCCACCCACACGCCAAAGGCCTCGGTCACGTCGCCGGGATCGCTGCCCAGCAGCACGGTCAGGCCGTGCTTGGCACGGAATTTGGCATGGGCCGCCACGCTGTCGCGCGATATGCCGATCACCACCGTATCGGCCGCATCGAAATCGGCCTGCAGCGCCGAAAACGCCTTGCCTTCGTTGGTGCAGCCCGGCGTGTCATCCTTGGGATAGAAATAGACCACCAGCTTCCTGCCCGCAAAATCGCTGCTGGCGATCGGCCCGGTGTCGCCGGGCAGGGCAAAGGCGGGGGCGGGGCTGCCGGGCTGCGGGCTGGTCATCGTGGCTCTCCTTGGCTGAACACATCCGCCCATGCCATGCGCACCTGTTCCCTGGCGAGGGCGAGCTGCTGCGTGCAGGCGGCGAAATTTGCCGCACCCAGGGCGCGCGCCAGGATGGCGGCCACCGGTTCGGGCAGCGTGTCGGGCACCCTGGCGCCGGCAAACAGCAGGCGCAGCCAGATCAGGGCGCGGGCCAGCAGATCATGCGCGGGCAGCAGCGCGGCCGGCAGCTGGCCATCGGCCACCAGCGCCGCCAGCGCCGCCGGCAATTCCGGGTGCAGGCCGCGGCCGCTGGCGAGCTGGCAGAAATGGACCAGAAATTCCAGATCGACCAGCCCGCCGCTGGCCAGCTTCACGTCATGCCGGCCCTGTGGCGGCTTGGCGGCGGCCATCTCGGCCCGCATGGCCAGCACCGCGCCGCGCAGGGCGGCCGTGTCACGCGGGGCACCCAGCACATCGGCCAGCAGCGCCGTGAGCGCGGCCGTCGGCCCGGCGACGATCCGGGCGCGGGTCAGGGCCATATGCTCCCAGCTTTCAGCCTCGGCGCGGTGATAGCGGGCGAAACTGGCCAGCGACAGGGCCAGATTGCCCTTGGCCCCCCACGGCCGCAGCCGCGTATCCACATCATACAGCACCCCGGCGGCGGTGGGGACCGACAGGGCGGTGACCAGCCGCGCCGCCAGCCGGTTGAAATAGAGGCTGGCCGGCAAGGGCCTGGCCCCGTCCGATTGCGCCTGATCATCGCCGGTGAACAGGAAGACCAGGTCCAGATCGCTGGCGTGGGTCATCGCCCGGCCGCCATGCCGGCCCAATGCCAGCACGATCAGTTCGCCGCCCGGCACCCGGCCATGGCTGCACGCAAAATCATCGGCCACCACGGGCGCCAGGATGCGGATGGCGGCATCGGCCAGATCGGCCAGGCTGCGCCCCACCACCAGCGCATCGGCATGGCCCTCCACCGCCTGCGCGCCCAGTTGAAAGCGCCGCTCCGCCGTCCAGCGCCGCACCCGATCAAGCTGGTCTTCCACATGCGCGGCCCCCTGGCACAGCCGGGCCAGCTCCGCCGTCAGGGCATCGGCAGCGGGCAAGGGCGCAAAGGCATCGGGCGACAGCATGACATCGAACAGCGCCGGATCGCGGGCCAGCGCCTGCGCCAGCACCGGCGTGATGCCGATCAGGTTGGACAACAGGGGAACCAGCCGTGGATTGGCGCGCAGCAGCGCCATGAACTGCGCCCCGGCCGGCAGGCTTGACAGCAGGCTGTCCAGCCGGCCGGCGGCCTCGCGCGGATCGGCCGCGGCCGCCAGACCGGCGATGAGCGCGGGCAGCAGGCTTTCGAAATCGCCGCGCGCCGCCTCGCTTTTCAGCGCGCGATAGCGGCCCTGCCGCCAGCCGGCGATCAACGGTGGCAGGAATTTTGCCAGGGCCGGATGCCGGGCCTTCAGCCAGGCGCGGGGATCGGCCGGCACCGGGGTGGCTTCGGGCATGGCGGCGCGGATCAGCCCATCATAGGCCGCCGCCACCGGCTGGGTGATGCGGGCCACCAGGCTGGTCAGCGCCGGGCCGTCCTTCAACCCGCACAGCCGCGCCACGGCGTGGCGATCGGCGGCCAGGCGCGGGATGGCGTGGGTCTGTTCGTCGCGCCGCATCTGCAGGCGATGTTCCAGCGTGCGCAGGGCGCGATAGGCATCGGCCAGGCCGGCGGCCTCGGCCGGCGGGACATGGCCGGCGGCGGCCAGCGCCGCCAGCCCATCCAGCGTCGCCGGGCAGCGCAGCGCGGGATCACGGCCGCCCCAGATCAGCTGGTTGATCTGGGCGAAAAATTCCACCTCGCGGATGCCGCCCCGCCCGCGTTTCAGATCATAGCCGGGGGCCCCCACCCCGCCCGTGCCCTGCCCGCCATCGAAATGGTCGCGGATGCGCAGCGACACCGCCTGGATGTCGCGCACCGCCGTGTAATCCAGGCTGCGCCGCCACAGGAACGGGCGGATCTGATCCAGAAAGGCGCGGCCCAGGGCCACATCGCCGCCCACGGCGCGGGCACGGATGAAGGCCACCCGCTCCCAGGTCAGCGCTTCGGACTGGTAATAATGTTCGGCCGCCGCCACGCTGATCGACATTGGCGTGATTTCGCTCGCCGGGCGCAGGCGCAGATCGATGCGCGCCACCATGCCATCGGGGGTGAGATCATTCAGGATCGCCACCGCGCGCCGGGCGATGCGCACCGCGGCCTCGCCCGGCTCCTCGGCCCCCCGGCACGGGATCAGATCGGGATCGTGCAGGATGATCAGATCGGCATCAGATGAGTAATTCAGTTCGCGGCTGCCCAGCTTGCCCAGCGCCAGCGCCACCAGCCCGCGATTTGGTGCACCGCGTTCGGCCAGCGCGGTGGCAAAGGCGGCATCGATGGCCAGATCGGTGAAATCCGACAGGGCGGCCGTTACCGGCTCCAGGCCCCAGTGCCCGGCCAGATCGGCCAGCGCGGTGATCAGCGCGACATCGCGGCGGGCGCTGCGCAGGCGCGGCATGATCGGCTGGGTGGCATCGGCGGCCAGCGCCAGCGCGGCGGCCAATGCCGCTTGCGGCCCGGCCGTGGCCAACAGGGCCAATGTTGCCGGCCGGCTGCGGATCAGGCCCTTCAGAAACGGCGCATCGGCCCAGGCGGTGGCCGCAGCGCGCACCAGGGCGGGATCAAGCCCGGCCGGCAACAGGCTGGCCAGATCGGGCGGGATGGGGCGTTCGGGCAGGGCGGGCAGCATCGGGGCCGGCTCAACTGCCCGGCGGCGTCTCGCCTGCGCTGGCGGCGACGGCGCTGGCCTTTGCCCGCCGCCGTTCGGTGAACCAGATGCCGATGATCGACACTTCATACAGCAGCACCAGCGGCACCGCGAGCGCAACCTGGCTCCACAGATCGGGCGGGGTGAGCACGGCGGCGACGATGAAGGCCGCAACAATGGCATAGCGCCGGCCGGCGATCAGATTGCCGCGGGTGATGATGCCGGCCCGTTCCAGCAGCATCAGCAGCACCGGCAACAGGAAGGCCACGCCAAAGGCCAGGATCAGGCTGGTGACAAGATCCAGATATTCGCCCATCGCCGGCAGCGCCTCGCGGGTGACGCCATTGCTGCCGCCCAGCGACTGGAACGCCAGGAAAAAGCGGAACGCCGCCGGCATCACGCCATAATAGGCCAGCGCCGCCCCGGCAGTGAACAGCAGCGGCGTGGCCAGCAGGAAGGGCAGCAGCGCCTTTTGTTCCTTGCGGTACAGGCCGGGGGCCACAAAGCGCCACAGTTCGTTGGCAATGAACGGAAAGGCGATGCAGAAGCCGGCAAAGGCCGCCACCCGGATTTCGGTGAAGAAGGCTTCGTAGAGTTTGGTGTAGATCAGCCGGGCGCTGTTGCCCGACGCATCGACCAGCGGCTGCACCAGAAAATCGAAAATCGGCCCGGCCTGGGAAAAGGCGATGCCAAAGGCGATGATGAAATAGACGACACAGCGCAGCAACCGGCCGCGCAGTTCGATCAGATGATCCATCAGCGGCGCCTTGCTGGCGTCGATGTCGGCGCTGTCGATCTCGGCGTTCATGCCGCGTCTCCGCCGCTGGCGGCGCTGGCCGCTGCCTTCTTCGCCCGCGGCTTGCGCGCCCTGGGTGCCGGCGCGGCCGGTTCGGCCGCCGGTGGCGCCGGTGGCGGCGCGGTCAAGGCGGGCGGATCGGCCCAGGGGTCTGTGGCTGGATCAAAGGCCGGTTCGGCCGCCGGCACCGGCCCGGCCAGATCGGGCATGGCGCCATCGGGCAGGGCGCTGGCCTTCATGATCGCCTCATTCTGGGCGGCCCAGATCTTCTGCATCTCGTCCAGTTCGGCCTCGCGCATCATCGCATCGAACCCGGTGCGCAGATGGCGGCTCATGGCGCGGGCCTTGCCCACATATTGGCCCACCCAGCGCAGCGCGCGCGGCAGATCCCTGGGCCCGATGACCAGCAGGGCCACCAGCGCGATGACGGCCAGTTCGGAGGAATCAATGCCAAACATCTTGTGACCCTGGGGCCAGGGGCGGCCCCGTCTGCCCGCTTATCGGCGCGTGTCTTCCGTTACCGGATTGGCCGGCACCGGCGGCGCGGCCGTCACCTGCGGCGGCGGGGCCGGCGGGGTTTCGCCTTCGTTCAGGCCCTTCTTGAAGCTGTTGATGCCCTTGGCAAAATCGCCCATCAGCTCGGAAATCTTGCCGCGACCAAACAGCAGCATGATGACCAGGATGACCAGCAGCCAGTGGGTGAGGCTGAGCGAACCCATGTCGTCGATTCCTTGGCAAGAATTGATTGCTTGGCGTGTCTTACGCCCTTGGGCCGGCGAAGGCCAGTGGCGCGTTACACCCGGATCAGCCGGCGGCCAAAGCTGTGCCCGCTGAACAGCCCGGCAAAGGCGGCGGGCAGGCTGGCGATCCCGTCGAAGATTTCCTCGCGATACTGGATGCGTCCGGCGCGGATCAGGCCGGCCAGTTCCTCCTGCGCGGCCGGAAAGGCGGGAAGATCATCGAACACCACCAGCCCTTCCATGCGCAGCCGCTTGCCGATGAATTCGCGGCTGTTGTGGATGCCGGGTGCCTGCGATGGCGTCAGGTTGTAATCCGCCACCTGGCCGGAAATCACGATCCGGCCGCGCATCCGCATCACCGGCAAGGCGCGATCCACGCTGGCGTTGCCGACATTGTCGAACAGCACATCCCAACCATCGGCACTGGCGGCGGCGAACCGCGCCTCGAAATCGGCGGCCTTGTAGTCCAGCGCGGCATCGAACCCGCATTTCTCCACCAGCCAGCGGCACTTCTCTGCCCCGCCGGCAATGCCGGTCACGTAAGATGCGCCCCACAGCCGTGCCAGCTGCCCCGCCGTGGCCCCCACCGGCCCGGCGGCGCTGGTCACCAGCACGCGTTCGCCGGCCTGAAGATTAGCCACGCGCTTCAGGCCAAACCAGGCCGTCATCCCCGGCACGCCCAATATGCCGTTCCACAGCGATAGCGGCACGCCCAGATCGGGCACCTTGGCCAGATATCCGCGCCCGTTCGACACCATGTGCGTGGCCCAGCCGGTGCCCATCACCAGATCGCCGGCGGCAAAGCGCGGATGGCGGCTTTCGATCACCTCGCCCACGGCAAAGCCGTCCACCATCTGCCCCGGCTGCAACGGCGGCGCATAGGAGGCACCGGGCGAAAGCCTGGATCGCGTGCCGGGATCACAGCTGATGAAGCGGTTGGCAATCAGCAGCTGGCCATCGGCCAGTTGCGGAATCGGCAGCAGCTCCAGCCGGAAATCGTCCGGCGTCGGTGCACCCACGATGTGCCGCGCCAACACGATGCGTTCCATGTTTCCAGCCGTCATGCCACTCTCATCCCTTGTCATCTGGAGAGCATCATGGACCAACGCATCAGCATCGTCACCCTGGGAACCGATGATCTCCCCCGCGCCGTCGCCTTCTGGGAAGCGATGGGCTGGCCGCGCAAGGCGAGGCGGTTCGACGCCATCGCCCTGTTCCAGTGCGGCGGGATGGCCTTTGCGCTCTACCCGTTCGACAAGCTGGCCGAAGATTGCGGGATGACAGGAGCATTTGAAGAACGCGCCGTCCGGCGCGGGGGCCCCGGCTTCGGCGGCTTCACCCTCGCCCACAATGTCGGCAGCAAGGCGGAAGTGGACGAACTCCTCGCCCGCGCCGTCGCCAACGGCGGAACCTTGCAAAAGCCCGCCCACGATGCCTTCTGGGGCGGCTACTCCGGCTATTTCTGCGATCCCGACGGGCATCCCTGGGAAGTGGCCTACAACCCGTTCATGCTGCCGGGGCCGGATGGGGCGGTGACGCTGGCGGATTGAGCCGCAAACGACAGCGCGAATGCCGGCAGCGTCCGCGGGCAGGGCGCGCAGCTTTGCGCCAGGCCCCTGCCGGCCAGCCAGTCTTGCTTCATGGCCCGACCGTCGGCGCCGCGCCAGTCAGGGCTGCCCCCGGCCGGAGCGGGACAACTGATCAGCGCTTGAACAGGGTTTCGGCGGTCAGCGCTTCGGTCGGGATGGTGCCCACCGCCTGACGTTCGGCCTGCAGCTGGTTGATCAGCGCGGTGCGCTGGGCTTCGGCCATCTGCGGATCGACGCTGGTATCGATGCCGGCCTTCCTGGCAGCGGCAGCCACCATGGCATCCAGTTCGCGCTGGCTCGACAGGCCCAGCGTGACCGGATCGCGCGGCTGCAGATTGACATAATTCCAGTGGCTCTTGTCGCGGATGGCGGCAATCGTCGTCTTGGTGGTGCCGATCAGCTTGGAAATCTGGCCATCGGTGATTTCCGGGTGGTTCTTGATGATCCACAAGATGCCATCGGGCTTGTCCTGCCGCTTCGACACCGGGGTGTAGCGCGGGCCGGTGGTGCGGCGGGCCTGTTCGGGCATGCGCGAGATGCGCAGGACATGATCGGGATTGGCCTCCCCCTTGGCCAGTTCTTCCCTGGTCAGCTCGCCGGCGCGGATCGGATCGCGGCCCTTCAGCTTGGTGGCGGCGGTATCATCGGCAATGGCCTGGATTTCCAGAATGTGCAGGCCACAGAATTCGGCGATCTGCGCAAAGGTCAGCCCGCTTTCATCCACCAGCCAGGCGGCGGTGGCGTGCGGCATCAGTGGCAGGGTGGCAGTGGCCATGATCTTGGCTCCCGTAAGCTGGGCGCAAGGCCCGAAATGGAAACAGCCGCCCCGGGGGGGACGGCTGGACATGAACGCTTGTAATGGAGGGCCGGCTGTGGCGCAAGGGCGGCCACCATGCACGCCGATCCCGATCATCTTGCCGCGCTGGATGCGGCCGATCCGCTGGGCCACGCCCGCGCCCGTTTCCGCCTGCCCCCCGGCATCGTCTATCTGGACGGCAATTCGCTGGGCCCGCTGCCGGCCGCCCTGCCCGCGGCCATGGCGGCCACGCTGGCGGATGAATGGGGCCAGGGGCTGATCCGCAGCTGGAACGATGCCGGCTGGATCGATCTGCCGGTGCAGCTGGGCGGTGCGATCGCGCCGATCGTCGGGGCCGAGCCCGACAGCGTGGTGGCCTGCGATTCGGTCAGCCTCAACCTGTTCAAGCTGGCCAGCGCGGCGCTGCATCTGCGGCCGGGCCGGCGCACCATATTGATGGAGGCCGATGATTTTCCCACCGATGCCTATGTGATGCAGGGGCTGTGCCGACTGGCCGGGGTGACGCTCAGGCGGGTGGCGCGCGCCGATCTGCAGGCCGCGCTGGATGATGATGTGGCGCTGCTGCTGCTGGCCCATGCCCATTATGTGACGGGCGCCGTGCACGACATGGCGGCAATGACGGCGGCGGCGCACGGCGTGGGCGCACTCACCCTTTGGGATCTGTCGCATTCGGCGGGCGCGCTGGTGGTGGCGCTGGACGCGGACGGCGCGGATTTCGCGGTGGGCTGCGGCTATAAATATCTGAATGGCGGCCCCGGTGCGCCGGCCTTTGCCTATCTGGCCCGCCGCCATTGGGATGCGGCCCAGCCAGCGCTCACCGGCTGGATGGGCCATGCCGCACCGTTCGATTTTGCCGGTGATTATGTGCCGGCGGCCGGCGCGCGCCGGCTGCTCACCGGCACGCCGCCGATCCTGGCCATGCGGGCGCTGGCCGCCGGGGTGGCGACATTTGATGGCATTGATCTGGCGCAGGCCGAGGCCAAGTCGCGCGCGCTGGTGCAGCTGTTCGCCGATGGCGCGGCCGCCCTGCCCGGCGTGACGGTGGATGCGCCGCCGGCCGGCCGGCACGCCGCCCATGTGATCATCCGCCACCCCCAGGCCCGCCGGGTGATGGCCGCGCTGATCGCGCGCGGCGTGGTGGGCGACATGCGCCCGCCCGATGCCATGCGCTTCGGCTTTCCGGCGCGCACCACCCGCTTTGCCGATATCGGCCTGGCGCTGGATGCGCTGGCAGCGGTGCTGGCCAGCGCAGAATGGCAGGATGAACGCTTCACCCCCAGGGGGATGGTCAGCTGATCGCCAGCACGATCTTGCCGACATGCGCGCCGGCTTCCATGTGGCGGTGCGCGTCGGCGGCGGCGGCCAGCGCAAACACCCGGTCGGTCACGGGTGCCAGGCGGCCGGCTTCGAACGCCGGCCAGATCGCGCCTTCCAGCGTTTCGGCAATCGCGGTCTTGAAGCCGATCGGGCGCGGGCGCAGCATCGAACCGGTCAGCACCAGCCGCTTGCGCATCACCAGGCCCAGGTTCACCTCCGCCACCGGCCCGCGCTGGAAGGCGATGCTGATATGCCGGCCATCATCGGCCAGCGCCGCCAGATTCTTCGGCACATAATCGCCGCCCACCATGTCCAGCACCAGATCAACGCCGCGCCCGCCGGTGAAATCCAGCGTTGCGGCGGCGAAATCCTGGGTGCGGTAATTGATGGCGTGCGCCGCGCCATGCGCCACCGCGGCCGCGCATTTTTCGTCGCTGCCGCAGGTGGCAATCGCGGTCAGGCCGATCTCCTGCGCCAGTTGCAGGGCGGTGATGCCGATGCCGCTGGTGCCGCCGTGGACAAGCAAGGTTTCGCCCGGCCGGGCATGGCCGCGGTCCATCACGTTGGACCAGACGGTGAACCAGGTTTCCGGCAGGCCGGCGGCATCCGTCATGCGCATGCCGGCGGGCACCGGCAGGCACTGGCCTTCGGGGGCCGTGCAATATTGGGCATAGCCGCCGCCCGCCACCAGCGCGCACACCGCATCACCCGGCCGCCAGCGCGTGACCGCGCTGCCCACCGCCACCACGGTGCCGGCGATTTCCAGGCCCGGAATCGTGGGTGTGCCCGGCGGCATCGGATACAGGCCCAGTCGTTGCAGCACATCGGGCCGGTTCACCCCGGCGGCCGCCACCTGCACCAGCACTTCGCTTGGGCTGGGCTGCGGCACCGGGCGGATGACGGGCTGCAACACCTCTGGCCCGCCCGGTGCGGCAGGATCGATGGCGGTCATTTCGTGGGGAATGGTCATGCGGCGGATATTGACAGGCGGCAGGGCCCGGTCAACCGTTGTGCCATGTTCGATGAAGCCGACCTGCCGAAGAAGAAGAGCGATCTCCTGGCCGATCTGGCCCGGGAAGATCTTGATCGCCTGTCCATCGCCGATCTGGATGAGCGCATCGCCGCGCTGGAAGCCGAACTGGTGCGCACCCGGGCCAGACGCGACGGCGCGGCCAGTTTCCGCGCTGCGGCTGACGGTCTGTTCAGGAAATGACCACGTCGCTGGGCACCCATGATTTCGTTGCCGATCCGCGCAATGAAACCATCCTGATCAATGTGAACGGCCAGCTCGTCCCGCGCGCCCAGGCGATGGTGAGCGTGTTCGATTCGGGCTTCATGCTGGGCGATGGCGTGTGGGAAGGCCTGCGCGTCCACGCCCGCCGCATCGCCTTTCTGGATCGGCATCTGGATCGGCTGTGGGAGGGTGCCAAGGCCATCTTCATGGACATCGGCATCAGCCGCGAGGCGCTGGAACACCGGCTTTATGCCACCATCGACGCCAACGCGATGACCGCCTGCCACATCCGCCTGATGGTGACGCGCGGCCTGCGTTCCACGCCCTATCAGGATCCGCGCGTGGTGGTGTCGCCGGCCACCATCGTCATCATCGCCGAACACAAGGACCCGCTGCCCCGCACCATCGAGAAGGGCATCCGCCTGGCCACCGTGCATGTGCGGCGGGGATACCCCGATGTGCAGGACCCCAAGCTGAACAGCCACAGCAAGCTGAACTGCATCACCGCCTGCATCCAGGCGACGCAGGCCGGGGCGGACGAGGCGCTGATGCTGGATCCGCACGGCTTTGTCGCCACCTGCAATTCCACCCACTTCTTCATCGTGAAGCGCAATCGCCGCGGCGTGCAGGAGGTGTGGACATCGAGCGGCGATTATTGCCTGGCCGGCATCACGCGCGGCAATGTGATCGCTGTGTGCGAGGATCATGGCATCCCGGTGTTCGAGCGCAATTTCAGCCTGACCGATGTCTATTCGGCGGACGAGGCGTTCGTCACCGGCACCTTTGCCGGCGTGGTGCCGGTGACCCACATCGATGGCCGCAAGCTGACCGATGCGCGCGGGGCCATGGTGGAACGGCTGCAGGGCCTGTATCGCGCCCTGATCGAGGCCGACGTGGCGGCGCGAGGGCGGCCGTGACCCTCCGCATTGCCATGTGGTCAGGCCCGCGCAACCTGTCCACCGCGATGATGCGCAGCTTCGGCGCGCGCAGCGACTGCCATGTCAGCGACGAGCCCTTCTATGGCGCGTACCTCAAGCAGACCGGCGATGATCATCCGATGGCCGCCGAGGTGATCGCCGCCATGGATTGCGACTGGCACAGCGTGACCGCCGCGCTGTCCGGCCCGTGCGCGCGGCCGGTCTGGTATCAGAAACAGATGGTGCACCACATGGTTGGCCCGGTCGATCTGTTCAGCCTCACGGGCTTCACCCACGCCTTCCTGATCCGCGCGCCGGAACGGGTGATCGCCAGCTATGCCGCCAAGCGGGAGGTGGTGACGGCGCAAGGGCTGGGTTTCGTCCGGCAGCGCGCCTGGTTCGACCGGCTGGCCGACCGGCTGGGCCATGCGCCGCCGGTGGTCGATTCGGCCGATGTGCTGGCCGATCCGGCCGGCACGCTGGCGCGGCTGTGTGCGGCGTTGGGGCTGGCGTGGGATGCGGCCATGCTGCACTGGCCAGCGGGCCCGCGTGCGACGGACGGCGTGTGGGCCCCGCACTGGTATGGCCGGGTGCTGGCCTCCACCGGCTTTGATGCGGCCGAAGGCCCGCTGCCGGAACTGGCCGGCGTGGCGGCGCGGGTGCGCGATGCATGTCGGCCGCATTATGAGGCGCTGGCGGCGCACAGGCTGTAGGCCAAATCAAAAGCGACAGGTTGCCCGTGGCTGACGCGCGCGTAATCTGCGCCGCGTCCGACTTTGGGGAGAGACCCGCGTGAATTTCGATTTTTCCGATGAAGCTAAGGCCCTGGGCGAACAGGCCCGAAAGCTGCTGGCCGAAAAGGCCGGCACCGGCCCGGCGCGAAAGGCCATGGCCGCCGACGCCCCGGCCATGGATGCCGCGCTGTGGCAGGAGATCGGCGCGCTGGGCTGGACGGCGGCGCGCGTGCCCGAAGCCCATGGCGGCCTGGGCCTGACCATCGAAGAGGTGGCACAGCTGGCCGAAGCCGCCGGCGGGTCGCTGGCGCATGTGCCGCTGGTCTCCACCCTGCTGGCCACCGAAGCGCTGGTGCTGGCCGGCAGCCCCGAACAGCAGGCGCGCTGGCTGCCCGGCATCGCCAGCGGTGAAACCATCGCCTGCGTGGCGTGGAGCGAACCCGGCGCGGTGAACCCGGCCACGGTGAAGACACAGGCCAGCGGCGGCAATCTGACCGGCGTGAAGCAGCCGGTGGCCGATCTGGCGGTTGCCCATGTTGCCATCGTGGTGGCCGCCGGCGCCGATGGGCCGCAGCTGCACATCGTCGATCTGGCCGGTGCCGACACGGCGGCGGTGGAAACCATCGACCTGGTGCGTCGCCACGGCCGGCTGACGCTGAACGCCACCCCGGCGCAGGCGCTGGGCACGCCCGGTGATTATCAGGACTGGCTCGATCGTGCCGCCGTGATCCTGGCCTATGAAGCCATCGGCACCGCTGGCGCTGCCATGGCGATGACGGTGGATTATGCCAAGACCCGCGTCGCCTTCGGCCAGAAGATCGGCCGCTATCAGGCGGTGAAGCACAAGTGCGCCGACATGTACATCAAGCTGGAACTGGCCCGCGCCCATGCCCTGCATGGCCTGGCCCAAATCGACCCTATTCTCGGCACCAATGGTGCCGAGCTGCGCCAGGCTGCGGCAGCAGCGCGCGTCGCCAGCCTGGATGCGCTGGCCTATTGTGCCGAAGAGAATGTGCAGCTGCATGGCGGCATCGGTTTCACCTGGGAAAGCGATTGCCAGTTCTATTATCGCCGAAACCGGGCGCTGGTGGCGGCCCTTGGCCCGCGCGGCTGGTGGGCGGAACGGCTGGTGCGGGCGCTGGAACAGCGCAACCGCGCGGCGGCCTGATTGGAATAGGGGAGAAGCAAGATGGATTTCAACGACACGCCGCAGGAAGCCGAATATCGCAGCCTTGTGCGCGCCTGGCTGAACGACAACGCCGCCGATTATCGCGAGCCGCCGGAAGAAAGCTGGAAGCTGCCGGAATTCATCGCACGGTCAAAGGCCTGGCAGGCGAAGAAGCACGCCGCCGGCTATACCGGCATCACCTGGCCCAGGATGTTCGGCGGCCAGGGCCTGACGCCGATGCACAGCATCATCTATGGCCAGGAGGAAAGCCGGTTCCACGTGCCGCAGGGCCTCTATTCCATCGGCCTTGGCATGTGCATCCCCACCGTGTTCACCCACGGCCAGCCCGACGTGATCCAGCGTTATGTGCCAAAGGCGCTGCTGGGCGAGGAAGTGTGGTGCCAGCTCTTCTCAGAACCGGCGGCCGGTTCCGATCTTGCCGGCATCCGCACGAAAGCCGTGAAGGACGGCGATGACTGGGTGATCGATGGCCAGAAGGTGTGGACCAGCTTTGCCCACGCCAGCGATTTCGGCATCGTCGTGTGCCGCACCGATCCGTCGCTGCCCAAGCACAAGGGGCTGACCATGTTCATCGTCAACATGAAGGCGCCGGGCGTGACCGTGAAGGGCATCAAGCAGATGTCGGGCGGCAGCGATTTCAACGAGGTGTTCTTCGATGGCGTGCGCGTGGCCGATACGCACCGGCTGGGCGCGGTGGGCGATGGCTGGAAGGTGGCGCTGACCACGCTGATGCACGAACGCCTGGCGGTGGGCGGCAAGCCGCGCTATGCGCCCGGCTATGAAACGCTGATGAAGCTGGCGCGCGGCGTCGATGCCGCCGATGGCAACCCGGCGATTGCCGCCAGCGACGTGCGCCAGAAGATCGCGCAGACCTACATCAACGATCAGGGCATCAAGCTGACCCAGATGCGCGCGCTCTCCGCCCTGTCAAAGGGCCAGGTGCCGGGGCCGGAACAATCCATTTCCAAGGTGGTGGTGGCCAAGACGATGCAGGATCTGGCCAGCTTCGCGCTCGATCTGTCGGGCGGCGATGGTTTCGTGGCCGGCGCCGATGCCGATCCGGAACTGGCCAAGCTGCAAGGCTCCTACATCGGCTCGGCCGGCCTGCGCATTGCCGGCGGGACGGACGAAATCCTGCGCAATATCATCGCCGAACGCGTGCTGGGCCTGCCCGGCGACATGCGGCCCGACAAGGACACGCCGTTCAACCAGGCGGTTTCGGCGTAAGGCAGCGTGGGGGCGGTGCGACCGCCCCCATCACCCCGCCGGGCAGGCTTCCGGCACCGGGGCCAGGCGCAGTTCGGCGCGGGCCGTTGCCAGATCGGCCTGATAGGCCGGCGTGTCTTCCATGCGCTGATACAGGGCGGTGGCCAGCAGGCGGCCGGCTGTCACATCCGATGCCCAGTGCACCCGGCAGGCGATGCGCAGATCGCCGGTGTCCTTGCCGAATGCCAGGATTTCGGCGCTGCGCGATGGCCGCGCGTCGGACAGCACCAGCCCCCACAGCCAGCCCACCGCGGCATGGCCGGATGGATAGGCAAAGCCCAGCGGCTTGCCGCCATCCACGGCATGATCGGGATCACAGGCCTTGCCGCCATCGCTGGTGAACGGGCGCGGGCGCTTGTAATGATCCTTGGCGATGAACACCGCGCGGGCCAGATCGGTGCCGGCGCGGCGCAGCAGCGCCATGGTGGCCGGCGTGGTGGCGGGGGACAATTGCACCCCCAGCGCGCAGCTGATCGCCTGCATGAATCGGGGGCTGGTCACGCTCAACTGGCCGATGGCGCGGTTCCAGTCGGGCCCGCCGATGCCGGCCCGGCTTTCGCGATACACAAAGGCATCAGCCGCGGCCTCGCTGCTGCCGGCGGCGGGTGGTGGCGGCAGCAGGCGCAGCATGGTCAGCGGCGCCATCGGCTCGCCATAACCGGCGGCGGCGGTGCTGCCGGTCATGGGTGCCGGCGCGGGTTGGGCATGGGCGGCGGTGGCGCACAGCAGCAGGGGCAGGATCAGGCGCATGGATGGTCCTTTCAGCAGGAAAAGGGCGGCGGGGCGGTGGCCAGGGCCGCGCGCGCGCGGGCCAGATCGGCCCTGAATTCGCGCGATTGCAGCAGCTGGCGGAACACGGCCTGGCCCAGCACCCGCCCCTGTTCGGCGTCAGACCGCCAGTTGATGCGGCAGGCCACCCACAGATCGCCGGTTTCGGTGCCGAATTCGATCAGATCGGCGCGGCGGTCCGGGCGCAGTTCGGCCAGGATCAGCGCCCAAAGATAGGCGCTGGCAGCATGGCGCGACGGATAGGACGAGCCCGGCCGCGCCGTCGCCAGCCGCCCATCGCACGCCGGGCTGCCATCATCATTGTTGGGGCGCAGGCGCGGCGGCGCGCCATTGAACTTCACCGCGCCCGCGGCCTGGGCGGCATCGATGTCGGCCCGCGCCAGGATCGCCGCCAGCGCCGGGGTGAGACGGGGATCGATCTGTGCCCCCAGCGCGCAGCTGAGCGCCTGGCGATAGGGTGGCCGTGCCATGTTGATCAGCTTGCGCGCGCGCTGCACCGTGCGGTCGGGCAGGGCCAGCGTAACGGTTTCATAATGCAACCGGTCGGCGCGATCGGTGGCGCTGCCTGGCGGCGGCGGTGGCGGCAGCTGGCTGGCCGCCGCCACCAGGGCCGGGCGTTCCAGATAGGGCGTGCGCGGCGGCGGGGCGGGCGCCCCGGCCGCTGCCAGCAGGATGATCGCAAGGCCGGCCATGCAGGCTCCTCGTGCAGGAACAGGGATCGGATTGGTCCGCCATCATGGCGCAGCGAAGGCCCGGCGGGCCAGTGTTTTTGCGCTGCGCGGCCATGCCACAGCTATAAATCCGCCGGGCTGGGCCGTTTGCCCCTTGATGTTTGCCGCGCCGAGGCAGACATGGGACACAGGCCCGACACAGGCCGGGCCGGCAAACGGCGTTCCTTTCCCCCCGAAGGGCGCGCACCGGAGACCTTGATGCCCTCGTTCACCCGGGAACTGGAGAAGACCCTCCACAACGCTCTGGCCGAAGCTGCCCGCCGGACGCACGAATATGCCACGCTGGAACATCTGCTGCTGGCGCTGACCACCGACAGCCACGCCGCCCAGGTGATGAAGGCCTGCAATGTCGACATGGAAGAGCTGCAAGGCCAGCTGATCCGCTATCTCGACACCGAATTGACCGCGCTGAAGGCCGATGCCAGCATCGATCCATCGCCCACCGCCGGCTTCCAGCGGGTGGTGCAGCGGGCGATCCTGCATGTGCAATCATCCGGCCGCGAGGAAGTGACCGGGGCCAATGTGCTGGTGGCGCTGTTTTCGGAACGCGAAAGCCACGCCGTGTTCTTCCTGCAGCAGCAGGACATGACGCGGCTGGATGCGGTGTCGTTCATCAGCCACGGCATTGCCAAGTCCGGCCAGTCCGAAGCCAAGCCGCCGAAGGGCGCGGCCAGCAACACCGATCGTGACGAGCCGGAGGAAAAGCCGGCCAAGACCGAAAAGGCCGAGAAGAAGGGCGGCGAAAGCGCGCTCAAGCAGTTCACCGTCAACCTGAACGAGAAGGCGCGCAACGGCAAGGTCGATCCGCTGATCGGCCGCGCGGCCGAGGTGGACCGCACCATCCAGATCCTGTGCCGCCGCACCAAGAACAACCCGCTCTATGTGGGCGATCCCGGCGTGGGCAAAACGGCGATTGCCGAGGGCCTGGCGCGCAAGATCATCGAAGGCCAGGTGCCCGATGTGCTGCTGCCCGCAGTGATCTACAGTCTGGACATGGGCGCGCTGCTGGCCGGCACCCGTTATCGCGGCGATTTCGAGGAGCGGCTGAAGAATGTCGTCTCCGAACTGGAAAAACTGCCCGACGCGGTGCTGTTCATCGATGAGATCCACACGGTGATCGGTGCCGGCGCCACCAGCGGCGGCGCCATGGATGCATCGAACCTGCTGAAACCGGCGCTGTCATCGGGTGCCATCCGCTGCATCGGTTCGACCACCTACAAGGAATTCCGCAACCATTTCGAGAAGGACCGCGCGCTGCTGCGCCGCTTCCAGAAGATCGACGTGAACGAACCGACGATCGAGGACACGGTGAAGATCCTGATGGGCCTGCGCCCATCCTATGAGGAGCACCACAAGCTGAAATACACCCCCGATGCCATCAAGGCGGCGGTGGAGCTTTCCGCGCGTTACATCAACGATCGCAAGCTGCCCGACAAGGCCATCGACGTGATCGACGAAACCGGCGCGTCGCAGATGCTGCTGCCCGAACACAAGCGCAAGAAGACCATCGGCGTGAAGGAGGTGGAGGCGGTGATCGCCACCATGGCCCGCATTCCGCCGAAAAGCGTTTCCACCGACGACAAGGCGCAGCTGGCCACGCTGGACGCCGATCTGAAGCGGGTGGTGTTCGGCCAGGATGCCGCCATCGAGAAATTGTCCAGCGCCATCAAGCTGGCGCGCGCGGGCCTGCGCGAACCCAACAAGCCGATCGGCTGCTATCTGTTCAGCGGCCCCACCGGCGTGGGCAAGACCGAAGTGGCCAAGCAGCTGGCCAGCATCCTGGGCATCCCGCTCACCCGCTTCGACATGTCGGAATATATGGAACGCCATTCGGTCAGCCGGCTGATCGGTGCGCCCCCCGGCTATGTCGGCTTTGATCAGGGTGGGCTGCTCACCGATGCGGTGGATCAGCAGCCGCATTCGGTGCTGCTGTTGGACGAGATCGAAAAGGCCCACCCCGATCTGTTCAACATCCTGCTGCAGGTGATGGACAATGGCCGCCTGACCGATCACCACGGCAAGACGGTGGATTTCCGCAACATCATCCTGATCATGACCACCAATGCCGGGGCGGCCGACATGGCGCGCGAAGGCATCGGCTTTGGCGCCACCACCCGCATCGGCGAGGATGAGGAAGCCATAAAGAAGATGTTCAGCCCCGAATTCCGCAACCGGCTGGATGCCACGGTGCCGTTCGGCTATCTGCCGCCGGCCGTGGTCGCCCTGGTGATCGACAAGTTCGTGCTGCAACTGGAAATGCAGCTGGCCGATCGCGATGTGCACATCGGCCTGACCGAAGAGGCCAAGGCCTGGTTGATCGAGCGCGGTTATGACCGGCTGTATGGCGCGCGCCCGATGGGCCGGCTGATCCAGGAAAAGATCAAGCAGCCGCTGGCCGAGGAACTGCTGTTCGGCAAGCTGGTGCACGGCGGCGAGGTGCGCGTGCACGTGAAGGACGATGATCTGTCGTTCGAGATCGTGCCGGCGATTCGCAAGCTGAAGGCAAGGAAGGCGCCCAAGGCGCTGCCGGCCCCCACCGCCGAGGCGTGACCGTTCATCGGCTGCTCACGCAACGGGCGGCAGGAAGCGGGCGATGGCGACGCGATTCGGGGTGAAGGGCATGATCAGGGAGCGGCTGAACCTGTTGCTGCTGGTGGCCGCCGCGGTGGTGGCGGCCGAACCGCGGCTGACGCTGGCGCTGGAACAGGTCGGCGATCCGCACCCGCAGCGCTTCGCCCTGACCGGCCAGATCATGGGCAAGGCGCTGGGGCTGGTGATCAGCTGGTCGGGCGGCGGCCGTCAGCTGCTGTACTGATCCGCGTCGTCCAGCGCCTCCACTGACACGGCCGCCAGCACGCGCCGGGCCACCGCCATGCCGTGGCCGGCGCGCAGCATGGCGGCCAGCTGCTTCTGACGGGCCGCACGATCGGCCGGGGCCGGCCCGAACGGCCCCAGCCGCTTGCGCCGGGCAAAGGCGATGGCCACCGCCAGCGCCGCATCCGCATCCGGCGCGTCGCCCCGATCATCCGCGTCCACGCCATCGGCTGCCAGTTGCGCCGCCACCCGGCGCGGCCCCAGCCCGCGGGCCGCCATGGCGCGGGCCTTCATCCCGGCATAGGCGGCATCATCGACATAGCGCAGTTCGGCCAGACGGTCGATCAGGGCCGTCACATCGGGCGGCGCGCTGCCGGCCCAGCCGCGTTCCTTCAGCTTGCGTGCCAGATAGCGGCGCAGGCGCGCCTGTGTAGTGGCAAAGCGGGCGGCATAATGCAGCGCCAGTTCGCGCAAGGCGGCCTCGTCCAGCGGCGGCGGTGGCGGGCGGGCGGGGCGGGGTGCGTTGGTCATGCCACTTTCCTGCCATGATCGGGCCGGATTTTGAACGCTCCAGCATGCAAGGGCGAGAGTGAAAGAACATATCGCCGCCGGGTCGCAGGGTCGTTGCGGGCCGGCAGCAGGGAGAAGACCATGGCCGAACCGGCTGAAATTCTGCGTTCCACCCCCACCGATGATGGCCATCCGATGCGCCAATCGGATTTCGGCACGCTGGTGGAGGCGCTGGATTATGCCGCGCAGGGGGCCAAGGGCTTCAATTTCCACGATGCCCGCGCCGATCTGGTGCGCGTCTATCCCTATGCCGAACTGGCCGCCGATGCCCGCCGCCATGCCATGCGCTTCATCGCGCAAGGGGTGCAGCCCGGTGATCGCATCGCGCTGATCGCCGAAACCGGCGCCGATTTCGCCGCGGCCTTCTTCGGCGCCATCTATGCCGCCGCGTTGCCGGTGCCGCTGCCGCTGCCGACCAGCTTTGGCGGGCGCGATGCCTATGTCGATCAGATCCGGGTGCAGCTGAACAGCTGTGATCCGGTGATGGTGATGTCGCCGCCGGGCCTGTTTGCGATGGTGGCCGAATCGGCCGCCGGCAAATGCGCCGCGCACGATTGGAGCGTGTGGTTCGCCACCGATGTGGCCCCGGTGGCGCTGCCGCAGCCCAAACCCACCGATATCGCCTATCTGCAATATTCGTCCGGCTCCACCCGCTTCCCGCACGGCGTCGCCGTCACCCACGAGGCGCTGCTGGCCAATCTGGCCGGCCACGCCTTCATGATGAAGGTGGGCCGCGGCGATCGCTGCGTCAGCTGGCTGCCCTGGTATCACGACATGGGGCTGGTGGGCTGCATGCTGTCGCCGCTGGCCAACCAGATTTCGGTGGACTTCATCGCCACCGAGGATTTTGCCCGCCGGCCGCTGTCGTGGCTCACGCTGATCAGCCGCAACCAGGATGCCACGCTCAGCTATTCACCCACCTTTGGTTACGACATCTGCGCCCGCCGCATTTCCCATTCGATTCCGGTGGCCGAACGCTATGATCTGTCGCGCTGGCGCGTGGCCGGCAACGGGGCCGACATGATCCGCCCGGAAGTGATGCAGGCCTTTGTCGATGCATTTGCGCCGGCCGGGTTCAAGGCATCCGCCTTCCTGCCCAGCTATGGCCTGGCCGAAGCGACCCTGGCGGTGACGATCATGCCGCCGGGCGATGGCATCCAGTGCGATCTGATCGACGAACGCACCCTGTCGGGCGCCGCCGAGCCACGCGCCGATCACCGCCTGCCCACCCGCTATCGCGCCATCGTCAATTGCGGCAAGCCGGTGCCGGGCATGACGATCGAAGTGCGCGACGAGAAGGGCCAGCTGCTGCCCGAACGCCGCATCGGCCGCGTGTTCGTGCGCGGCCTGGGCGTGATGGCCGGCTATTTCCGCGACACCGAAGCCACCGCCGCCGCGCTCAGCCCCGAAGGCTGGCTCGACACCGGCGACATGGCCTACATGAAGGATGGCTCCATCTACATCGTTGGCCGCGCCAAGGACATGATCATCATCAACGGCAAGAACCACTGGCCGCAGGATATCGAATGGGCGATCGAACAATTGCCCGGCTTCAAGGCCGGCGATATCGCCGCCTTTTCGATCACCACGCCATCGGGAGAGGAAGCCCCGGCCGTGCTGGTGCAGTGCCGCACCAGCGACAATGATGAACGGCTGAAGCTGCGCGATGCCATCCGCACCAAGGTGAAGGCGATCACCGGCATGAGCTGCGTGGTGGAACTGGTGCCGCCGCGCACGCTGCCGCGCACCTCGTCGGGCAAATTGTCCCGCTCCAAGGCGCGGCTGCAATATCTGTCGGGCGAGATCCAGCCGTTCGAAGTGGCGGCGTAACAACGCCCCACCCGCTTGCGGCAGGGGTTGAACCGCGCCAGACACAGCAATCATCCCGTTGGTGCCATGATCGACACGTCCACCCCCGGCCCCCTGGCCATCACGGGCGCCACCGGCTTTGTTGGCCGCCGCGTGCTGGCGCTTGGCGCCAGGACGTCTGGCCGGCCGCTGCGTGCCCTCACCCGCCGGCCACAACCGCCGCAACCCGGCGTGAAATGGGTGGTGGGTGATCTGAACGACAGCAACGCGCTGGCCCGGCTGTGCAGGGGCGCCGATGCCGTGCTGCATATCGCCGGCGTGGTGAACGCACCCGATGCCGACGGCTTTCGCATCGGCAACGCCATCGGCACGGCCAATGTGCTGGCGGCGGCTGCCACGGTGCCCCGCTTCGTCCATGTCTCCAGCCTGGCCGCGCGCCAGCCCCGGCTGTCGCTCTATGGCGCCTCCAAGGCCGAGGCCGATGCCAGCGTGATGGCCAGCCGGCTGGATTGGGTGATCGTGCGCCCGCCCGGCGTCTATGGCCCCGGCGACGCCGAAATGCGCGACCTGTTCCGGCTGGCGCAGCGCGGCCTGGGCCTTGCCCCCGGCGGGCCGGATGCCCGCATCAGCCTCATCCATGTCGATGATCTGGCCCGCGCCCTGCTGGCGCTGGCGACAAGCGGGCCAAGCCGTGAGATCATCGAACTTGACGATGGATCAGGCGGTTATGCCCATGCCGATCACGCCGCCGCCATTGCCCGCGCCCTGGGTCGCCCGGCTGTGCGCATGATCCCGGTGGGGGCGGGGCTGCTCAACGCCGCTGCCGGCATCGCCACCCTCATCGCCACCATCCAGGGCCAGTTGCCCAAGCTGAGCCGCGACCGCGCGGGCTATCTGGCCCATCCCGATTGGGTGGCGCGCGGCGGCAATGAACGGCTGGCCGGCCTGTGGCAGCCGCAGGTGGGGCTGGATGATGGCCTGGCCGATACGGTGCGCGATTATCGCGAGCGCGGCTGGCTGTAGCGCCGGATCAGATCAGAAATTCGGCCAGCAGCGCGGCCAGCGTGAGCACGATGCCAACGATGAAGATGCGATAGGCATAGCCCAGAAAGCGATATTTCTTGGTTTTCAGCACCAGTCCCTGCTGGTGCACATCGCGCGGCATGGCATCATAAATGGCGACGTCGCTGGCCATGACACCGCGCATCCGCGACCGGAAATCGGCTTCCGACAGATCGGCAAAAACCCCGAAGAACAACAGATTTGGCACGAATTCGGGCTGCACCTTGCGGGTGGGCGTGTGGCCAACGGCCGGCAGAACCGCGATCATGCAGCTCAACGCGGCCAGAAAGGCGGTGATCGTGAGGATCAGCAGCGGCGGCTTGAGATTGACCAGGGTGCCGTTGCGCACCACCAGCGCCAGCATCACCGAAGCCACCGCCATCAGCATGCTGGCCTTCTGGTCGGCAATGGCCAAAAGGGTCATGTGCTGCTGCTGCATGGTTCGCAGCAGATAGATGCTGTGCGAATGGGTCTGATCGGCCGGATGAGAGGCTGTTGTGCTGTCAATGCCCAGCCTTTGCGCCATTTCTGTGACGGAATCGTTGCATGCCTGCGACAGCGGCCCGGTTCGTCGCCCCGCCCGTTGCCGGCGGATGGCGCGGGTTACAGGGCCAGCAGCATCTTGCCCACGAACACCGCGAAGGTGGCGATCAGCCCGCCGATGAACACGCGATAGCCCCAGCCCAGATATTTGTATTTCTTGTTCGCCAGCACCTGGCCCAGTTGGTAGACATCGCGGGCCATCGCCGTCTGGATCGCGTGATCCTGCGCGTTGGTGCGTTCCAGCCAGTCGATCCAGGCCGCCTCGCTGAGTTGGGTGAAGCCGGCGAAGAACAACAGGTTGGGCGGCGCCGGCGGGCCCTTGGGCGGCCGGCCGATCGACGGCAGCACCGCCAGCATGCACAGCACGGCGGCCAGCCCGGAACTGGCGGCCAGCACCAGCAGCGCCGGATTGTGCGCGGCTTCCTTCACCACCAGGGCAAAGATCACCGAATTGACGCCGATGATGATGTTGGCCTTCTGATCGGCCATCGCCGACAGGGTGACGTGGTGCGCCTGGCAGGTGCGGATCAGATGGATGGCGTTGGCGTGCGACGCGCCGGGGGCGCCTTCCTGCGCCGCATCCAGGCTGATATCGATCATGTCTCCCATGTGCGGCATCATGGCACCGGTTTTGCCGTTCCGCAATTTGGCCATGTTGTGGGGGCAAGGGGCCACGACAGCCGAGTTCATGGAGCCGATATGACCGACCGCGCCGGGGTTTATGCCCGCATCCTCGAATTGATCGAGCCATTGAATGCCAGGAAGGTGGCGCTGGGCGAGCATACCAGCTTTGCCGGCGACATGGAGATGGACAGCCTCACCGTGATGGATCTGGTGGCCAGCATGGAAGATGAATGGGACATCATGATCCCGCTGAACATGCTGCCCGATCTGGAAACCATCGGCCAGGTTGCCGATGCCGTGCACGGCCTGGTGGCAAAGAAGGGCTGAAGCGATGACCGTGGACCTGCTCGCGAAATATGATCCGCTGATCGCCGAACATGCCGGGCTGCTGGCCACCGGCATCCGCGATCCGTTCGGCATCGTGATGGACGAGGTGCTGTCGCCCACCCAGGCCATCATCAAGGGCAAGGCCACCATCCTCCTGGGCACCTACAACTACATGGGCATGACCTTCGATGCCGATGTGGTGGCCGCCGGCCAGGCCGCCCTGCGCGACTATGGCGCCGGCACCACCGGCAGCCGCGTGCTGAACGGCACCTATCAGACGCACAAGGAATGCGAAGCCGCGCTGAAGGATTTTTACGGCATGGCGCATGCCATGGTGTTTTCCACCGGCTATCAGGCCAATCTGGGCATGGTCTCCACGCTGGCCGGCAAGGGCGATTTCATCATCCTCGATGCCGACAGCCATGCCTCCATCTATGATGGCTGCAAGATGTCCAACGCCGATATCGTGCGTTTCCGCCACAATGATGCCGCCGATCTGGAAAAGCGGCTGAAGCGGCTGCCGGCCGACGCCGGCAAGCTGGTGGTGCTGGAAGGCGTCTATTCGATGCTGGGCGATGTCGCCCCGCTGCCCGAACTGGTGGCCATCGCCAAGGCGCACGGGGCGATGGTGCTGGTGGATGAAGCCCATGGCATGGGCTTTTTCGGCGCGCATGGCCGCGGCGTGTACGAAGAACAGGGCGTGGCGGACGACGTTGATTTCGTTGTCGGCACCTTTTCCAAATCGGTCGGCACGGTGGGCGGTTTCTGCGTGTCGAACCATCCCCGGTTCGAGATCCTGCGCCTGGTCTGCCGGCCCTACACCTTCACCGCCTCGCTGCCGCCCGCCGTGGTGGCCAGCGCCGCCACCTCCATCCGCAAGCTGATGACCGCGCACGACAAGCGCGCCCGGCTGTGGGAGGCGACGCGCCGGCTGCACGGCGGCCTGAAGGCGCGCGGCTTCCGCCTGGCCACCGACACGCCGGAAAGCGCCATCGTGTCGGTGCTGATGCCCGATCAGGAAACCACGGCGCTGATGTGGTCCACGCTGATCGATCTGGGCGTCTATGTGAACATGAGCCGCCCGCCCGCCACCCCGGCCGGCGTGTTCCTGCTGCGCTGTTCCATCTGCGCCCTGCATTCGGATGAACAGATCGACACCGTGCTCGGCCGCTTTGAACAGGCGGCGCAGCTGTGCAATCTGGCCCGCAACCAGGCCGCCTGATTTCTTCATGACGCAGCCCGGCCGGGCGGCTATAGCAGGGCCGCCCGGTCGCCATCGCGCCCGGCAGGGGATGTCACCGCGGCGTGTTCAAGCGCATTGATCGTTATGTGTTCGGCCTGATCCTGGTGCCGCTGATCGGCACGCTGGTGGTGGCCGCGATGCTGCTGGTGCTGGATCGCATGCTGCGGCTATTCGATTTCGTCATCAACGAAGGCGGCCCGGTCAATGTCGTGTGGCGCATGCTGGGCAATCTCTTGCCCGAATATCTGTCGCTGGGCATTCCGATCGGCGTGATGCTGGGCACGCTGCTGGCCTTTCGCCGGCTGGCGCTGTCGTCGGAACTGGATTCGCTGCTGGCCGTCGGCATGTCCTATGGCCGGCTGCTGCGGGTGCCGTTCCTGTTTGCCGTGGTGTTTGCCGTGGTCAATCTGGGCATTGTCGGCTGGTTGCAGCCGGTCACCCGCTATGCCTATGAAAATCTGCGCTTTGAGCTGCGGTCGGGCGCGCTGGGGGCCTCGATCAAGGTGGGCGAATTTGCCAATCTGGGCGGCGGCATGACGCTGCGGGTGGAAGAATCGCGCAACCAGGGTGCTGATCTGCGCGGCCTGTTCGTGCGCGGCAGCAAGAATGGCCAGACCATTGCCGCCACCGCCGCCTATGGCCAGTTCCTGGCCACCGATGATCCCGAAACCATCCTGCTGCGCCTGCAGCAGGGCACGCTGGTGCACAGCCCGTCACCGGGGGCAAACCCACGCGTGCTGTCCTTCTCCCAGCATGATGTGCCGATCCCGCTGCCGGAAATGGTGGCGTTCCGCAAACGCGGCGAAGGCAATCTGGAAGCCACGCTGCCCGAATTGCTGCGCAGCATGACCAGCGGCGACACGGCCGAATTGCGGCGCAGCGCGGCTGCCACCTTTCACCGCCGCATCGTTCAGTGCGTGATCATGTTCGTGCTGCCGTTCCTGGCGGTGGCGATGGCGGTGCCGCCCAAACGCTCCACCTCGGCGCTGGGGGTGTTCCTGTCGATCATCGCGCTCGTCACCTTCCACAAGCTCACCGAATATGGCGAGCGCATGGGCGCGCTGGGCCGGGTGGATCCGGTGCTGGCCCAGTGGCTGCCCTATGCGCTGTTCTTTGGCCTGGCGCTGTGGATGTTCCGCGTGCTGGCGCGGCCCGGCGGCCAGCCGATCGGCGCGCTCGATCGCTGGTTCGGCGCAGTCAGCGGCCTGGTGTCCGGCCTTGCCGCCCGGCTGGTGCGCCGCCAGCGCTGGTCTGATGACGTGCTGTCGGCGGGATAGGCCATGGCGATCTTCCCCTCGCGCACCATTGCCTGGTACACCGCGCGCATGTTCCTGGTGCGGGTGGCGGCGTTCATCCTCGGCCTCACCATCATCCTGCAATCGCTCGATCTCCTGTCGGAAAGCGGCAAGGTGCTGGCCGCCGCCGGCAACACCGAGGCGGATCTGTGGGTCTATGTCTCCTTGCGCGCGCCGCAGATCGTGCAGCTGTTCCTGCCCTTTTCGGTGCTGCTCGCCACGCTGGTCACCCTCGCCACCCTGAACCAGAACAGCGAGGTGGTGATCTTCAAGGCCGCCGGCATGTCGGCGCACCACATCTTGGCGCCGCTGGTGCTGGCCGCGCTGGGCGTGGCGGCGGCCAATTTCGCCTGGAACGAACGCATCGCCACACGGTCCAGCGCCACGCTGAAGGCCTGGCAGGAGGCCGAATATCGCAAGCTGCCCAAGGCGGCGGCGGCGCGCACGCAAAGCTGGGTGCGTGGCGGCGATGATCTGTTCCACGCGCAAGCGGTGAGCGGTCGCGGCGCGGCGACAAGGCTGGATGATGTCACCATCTATGATCGGCGCGGCAACCGGCTGGTGCAGGTGGTGATGGCGGCCAGCGCCACGCCGGCAGCCGGCGGCTGGCAATTGCGCGATGTGCGGCTGTTCGATGTGGCCAGCGGCGGGCTGGAAACCCGCGACCGTCTGCTGTTCGCAACCGATGTGCTGCCGCGCCAGTTCACCGTGGCCAGCATCAACCCCAATTTCGTCGCGCTGTGGGATTTGTGGCCACAGATTGCCGAACAGCGCGCCGCCGGCAAATCCACCGACGTGCTGGAAGCGGCGGCCTGGCACAAGATTTCGGGGCCTTTGTCGGCGGTGCTGATGCCATTGCTGGGCGCCGTGGCGGCTTTTGGGCTGGCGCGATCGGGCAAGTTGTTCGTGCGCGCCGTGATCGGCATGGCGCTGGGCTTCGCCTTTTTCGTGGCCGACAATTTCATGCTGGCGATGGGCAATTTCGGCACGGTGCCGCCGCTGATGGCGGCCTGGTCGCCGTTCATCCTGTTCCTGCTGATCGGCGAGGCCGTGCTGATCCGCACCGAGGAATGATTGCCCCCAAACCGCCTTGATTGGCTTTTATCAGCACCCGTGATGAGCAGCATCACCCTCAAGCGCGTCGACAGCGCCGCCGATCGCAAGGCCTTCGTCAATCTGCCCTGGGCGCTCTATGCCGATGATCCGCACTGGGTGCCGCCGCTGAAAAGCGAAATGCTGGGCCTGATCGGCGGCATCAAGACCAATCCCTGGTTCGGCCATGCCGAAGCTGCCCTGTGGCTGGCCTTCAAGGATGGCCGGCCGGTGGGCCGCATTTCGGCCCAGGTCGATCAACTGGCCATCGCCCCCGGTGCGCCAGGCGGCGGCCCCGGCACCGGCCATTGGGGCATGTTCGAATGCATCGACGATGCCGCGGTGGCCGCTGCGCTGTTCACCGCCGCCGAAGACTGGCTGCGCGGCCGCGGCATGACCCGCGCGCTGGGGCCGTTCAGCCTGTCGATCTGGGATGAGCCGGGCCTGCTGGTGCAGGGTTTCGACGGGCCGCCCACCGTGATGATGGGCCATCACCGCGCCTGGTATGAACGGCTGGTCACGGCGCGCGGCTATCAGGGCGTGAAGGATCTGCACTGCTGGTCGCTGCCGATCGCCCAGCCGTTTCCGGAAATGGCCCAGCGCATCGTCGCCTTCAGCGAACGCAACGCCAAGCTGGTGACGCGCAAGGTGAACAAGGCCAATTTCGATGCCGAAGCGGCGCTGATCCTCGATATCCTCAACGATGCCTGGTCCGACAATTGGGGCTTTGTGCCGCTCACCCCGGCCGAAATCGCCTATGTCGGCAAGAAGCTGAAACCGATCATCTTTGAAGATCTGGTGCGCATCGCCGAATATGAAGGCGTGCCCGTCGGCTTCATGATCACCCTGCCCGACATCAACGAACTGACGCGCGATCTGAACGGCAGCTTGTTTCCCTTCGGCTGGGCCAAATTGCTGTGGCGGCTGCGCGCGCCCAAGGTCAGGCGCATGCGCGTGCCCTTGATGGGCATCCGGAAATCGCTGCAGGGCCACCGCGTTGCCAGCCTGATGGCCTTCCAGATGATTGAATACATCCGCCGCAGCGCCGTGGCCGACTTCGGCGCCACCGAAGGCGAAATCGGCTGGATTCTCGACGACAACGGCCCCATGCGCTCCATCGCCGACGCGCTGGAAAGCCACGTGACCCGCACCTATCGGGTGTTCGAACGCGCCTTGTGAACCCGGCGCGGCCACCCGGCGCGCCATCGGGCTGGCCACGTCCGCCCCGTCAGATCTCCACGCAGATCTTGCCGAAATGCCGGCCTGATTCCTGGTGGCGGAAGGCCGCGCCCAGTTCGGCGAGCGGGAACTGCGCATCGATCACCGGGCGCATGCCGTTCTGGTTGATCGCGCGGATCATCTCCTGCTGCTGGCGGCGGGTGCCGACGGTGATGCCGATCAGGCGGATCTGCTTGGCCATCAGCTGCACGGTGGCGACCGGGCCGACATAGCCGGCCAGCACGCCGATCAGGCTGATATGGCCGCCCACCGCGCAGGCAGTGATCGATTCGGGCATGGTGCCGGCACCGCCAATCTCGATCACATGGTCCACGCCGCGCCCCTGCGTCAGCTTCATCGCCTCGCTGCCCCAGCCGGGGGTGGACTTGTAGTTGATCAGATGATCGGCACCCATCGCCGCCAGCCGCGCCAGCTTCTCGTCGCTGCTGCTGGTGGCGATCACGGTGGCCCCCATCATCTTGGCGAACTGCACGGCAAAGATCGAAACCCCGCCCGTGCCCTGCACCAGCACGACATCGCCGGCCTGTACCTGGCCTTCCGGCACCAGCGCCCGCCACGCGGTCAACCCGGCACAGGTGAGGGTGGCGGCTTCGGCATGGCTGTAACCGAAAGGCGCATGGGTGAAGCTGGTCGCCGGGGCGATCACCTGTTCCACCGCATAGCCATCGGCACCATCGCCCGGCACGCCGGCAAAGCCCGCCATGTTGGGCCGGCCATCCAGCCAGCCGGGGAAGAAGGTGGAAACGACCATGTCGCCCGGCCGGAACTCGGTCACGCCCTCGCCCACGGCCAGCACCTCGCCGGCCCCGTCGCTCATCGGAATGCGGCCATCGGGGGTGGGGATGCCGCCGACCACGACGATATAATCATGATAATTCAGGCTGGACGCGCGCAGCCGCACCTTGATCTGGCCGGGGCCGGGGTCGCCCGGTTCGGCCATGTCCTCGTGGCGCAGATTGTCGATGCCGGCGGGGTGGCGGAGGCGGATGGCTTTCATCGGATCGAGGCTCCCTGGGGTTCAGGGCAGCCTAGACCGGTATGGCCTGCAATCTCCCCTCCCCTTCAGGGGAGGGGGCGGGGGTGGGGGTGTGCCGCAAACCCAGACCCGCCGTGTCGAAGCGCTAGGCCACGGCCGGCGGCAAAGCCGCCGAGTCCGTGTTGGGAGGAGGAAGGAAGAAGAAAGAGCGTGGCGGAGCCACGCCGTCAGACGAGTCAAAACGGGCGGGGAAGGCCCGCCCGTTTCGCTCGCTGGCCGAGCTTGCGCGAGTCGGTGTCCATCGCTGCGCGATAGCCACGCGCCGCGCGGCGCTATGCCCACCCTTCCAGAACGATATCCGGCGGCCGGTGCCCATCCACCCACACGCGGATGTTGGCGATCACCTTTTCGCCCATCGCCTGCCGGCCTTCGAAGGTGGCGCTGCCCATGTGCGGCAGCAGCACCACGCTGTTCATGGCCAGCAGGCGCGGGTCCACCGCCGGTTCATGTTCGAACACGTCCAGCCCCGCCCCGGCGATCTGGCCGCGCGCCAGCGCCTCGCACAGGGCGTTTTCATCGACGATCTCGCCGCGCGCGGCGTTGATGAGATAGGCGCTCTTCTGCATCAGGGCAAAGCGGCGGGCATCGATCAGATGGTGGGTATCGGGCGTGTGCGGGCAATTGATGCTGATGATGTCCACCCGCGCCAGCATGGCATCCAGATCGGCCCACCAGGTCGCTTCCATCTCGGCCTCGATGCTGGGCGGCAGGCGGTGGCGGTTGTGATAATGCACGGTCAGGCCAAAGGCGCGGGCGCGGCGGGCGACCGCGCTGCCGATGCGGCCCATGCCGATGATGCCCAGCCGCTTGCCGGTGATGCGGTGGCCCAGCATGCCGGTGGGCGACCAGCCGGCCCATTCATTGGCGCGCACCAGCTTCTCGCCGGCGCCCAGCCGGCGCGGCACCGTCAGGATCAGCGCCATCACCATGTCGGCGGTGTCATCGGTCAACACGCCGGGCGTGTTGGTCACCACCACGCGGGCGGCGCGGGCGGCGTGCAGATCGATATGATCCACCCCCACCCCGAAATTGGCGCACAGCTTCAGCCGGCCGGCCGCCGCCGCCGCGGCAAACACCGCGGCATCCAGATGATCGGTCACCGTGGGCACCAGCACGTCGCAGCGGCCGGCGGCATCGGCCAGCTGATCGGCGGTGAACGGCGTGTCGGTCAGGTTCAGCTCGACATCGAACAGTTCGGCCATGCGGGTTTCCACCGCCTGCGGCAGGCGGCGGGTGACGATGACCTTTGGGCGCCCAGGGGAGGGCTTGGGTGTGTTGGGCATGGCGGCTTCCGGCAACTGTGATGTGGCGCGGTGAAGGCTTGCGCGGCCACGGCCAACCGGTCAAGAGGAAGTGCCATGACCCTGCTGCCGTTTCGTTCCCTGATCTGCCTGTTGCTGCCCCTGGGCTTCGCCGCCGCGCCGGCCGCGGCTGCCACCGCCTGCCTGCGCAGCGACAGCGGTGCCACGCCGGTGGAGCGGGACGATGGCACCACCAATTTGTGCACACCGCGCTTTGTGTCGATCAAGAGCGGCAGTGCGATGCTGCGCGCCGGGCCGGGCGACCGCTTTCCCATCCTGTGGGAATACAGGCGCGCCGGCCTGCCGATGGAGGTGCTGCAGGAATATGAGATCTGGCGCAAGGTGCGCGATCCGGCCGGCGTGGTGGGCTGGATGCAGAAGGCGCTGCTGACCAGGCAGCGCACCGCCATCATCACCGGGCAGACGCGGCTGCTCTATGTGTCACCCGATGTCAAAAGCCGCATTGCCTGGCGCATCGCGCCCGGCGCCGTGGTGATGGTGACGCTGTGCGAAGACATGTGGTGCCGGGTAAGCCGCGATGGCCGCTCCGGTTATATCCTGCGCGAGCATATGTGGGGCACCTACCGGCGCGAGAAGATCGAGGGTTAACGCGCCAGCCGCCCGCCGCCCTTCACGAACAGCATCAGCCCCAGCCCGATCACCAGCAGGCCGATCACCGGCCAGAAGCCCGCCGCCTGGCTGCCGCTGGCCCGCGTGGCCTGTTCCACCAGCAGCGGCCCCAGCCACATGGTGGCCGAACCGGCCAGCGCATACAGCCCGAAATAGGCCCCCAGCTGTTCGGGCGGGGCAATGCGGGTGAGCAGGGTGCGCGACGAGGCATAGGCCGCGGTGATGGTGATGGCCAGCCCGCAGCCCAGCGCCAGAAAGCCCAGTTCGGGCAGGCTGGCATAGACCGGGCTGCCCCACACCGGCCTGGCCGACACGGCGGCAAAGCCGATATGGCCGCGATCGGTGCCGATCACCGCCAGTTCCAGGCCGATCAGGGCCAGCAATTCCAGCATCAGCGCGGGGCGCGGGCCGATGGCGCCATCCAGCCGGCCGGCCAGCAGCCCGCCGGCCACCGCCGCCGTGCTGAGCAGCAGGCCATAGCCCAGCATTTCCAGCGTGCCCCAGCCCATCACCCCGCTGGCAAAGATGCCGCCAAACAGCAGGATGGCGGTGAGGCCATCGGTGAACAACATGCGCGCCAGCAGATAGAGCAGCACATTGGCATTGCCGCGGGCATTGGCGAACAGCCGCACCAGATCGGCGATGCCGCCGGCCAGCGCACCGGCCAGCGTGGCACCGCTGCGCGGCCGGTCGGGCACCAGGGCGAACAGCGGCAGGCTGCCCAGCGCCATCAGCAGCGCCACGATCGGCCCGGTGATGCGCGCCGGTTCGCCCAGCGCCGGATCCAGGCCCAGCAGCGGGCGATCCGGCAGAAACGGCAGATCGATGCTGCCGGGCAGGGCAAAGGCATAAAGCACCAGCAACAGCAGCGCCACCGACACGGCATTGCCCGCTGCCAGCCCGGCCCCGCTGGCCCGCGCCGCGCCGGCTGCACCGGCCGCCGGCACCAGCAGGGCATTGTGCAGCATGTCGTGCGCGGCCAGCAGCCAGGTCATGGTGGCACCGGCCGCCACCACCCAGGCCACGCCCAGCAGCGGTTCGGGTGCGCCCCTGGGCGTGACGAACCACAGGCTGGCGCAGATGCACACCATCGCCATCGTCACCAGCGCCAGCAGCGGCTTGCGCGGGCCCAGCCGATCAACCGCCGCGCCCAGCACCGGCATGGATGCCATCACCGCCCAGCCGCCCCATTTGCCGCCCGCCGCGATCAGCGCCTGGCCTTCCACCGGATTGCCCACCACCTGGGCCACGAACCAGGGCGCAAAGATATAGATGGAAATCAGGATCACATAGGGATCGCGCCCCCCCTGCGCCGCCACCCAGGCCAGGGCCGCCCGGTTCAACGCCGGGTGCCGGCGGGCAGCGGCGGGGCGGCAACCGGCGGCGCGATCGGCGTGGTGGCCGCCGCCTCCAGCCGGGCCAGCGCGGCTTCGGCGGCCAGCAGCCGTTCGGCATTGGCCAGCCAGCCACGCACCATGGCATTGCCGGCCAGCGCCGGGGCGGCGCGCAGCCGGGCGGTGGCGGCCGCCACATCGCCGCGCACCATGGCGGCGCGGGCGGCGGCCACCGGCCCCTGCGCGGCCGCGCCCGACATGGCATCATCCAGCCGCGCCATCAGCGCCTGCCACCAATTGGGCCGCACATCGCTGGTATCGGCCAGCACGCCCAGTTCGCGGGCCAGGCCGGCGCGTGTGACCGGCTTGGCCGCCAGCGCCGCCAGCGCCGCCACCGCATCGCCATCACCGGCTTCGAACAGCCGGCTGGCGGCCGGCAGCAGCGCATCGATCGGCCGGCCATCGGCCAGCGCCCGGCGCAGCAGCAGCACGGTCAACATCGCCTCGGCCCGGTTGGCCGCGCCTTGCGCGGTGGTGATCAGGCTGGTGTCGCGCGCCTCCTGCGCGGCCAGCCGGGCGGCCAGATCGGCCAGCTGCCCGGCCAGCGCATCGATGCGCTGCGCATCGCGCTGCAGCTGATCGGTGCTGCTTTCCACCCGCGCTTCGGTGCGGGCCAGCCGCTCGGCCGCCACCACCGGGGCCGACGGCGCGCGTTTTTCCAGCGCCGCCAGCCGCTGTTCCAGTGCCGGCTGGTCTGGCTGCGTCGCCGCGGCAAACGGCAGCCGGCCGCGCACCGCCTGTTCAAACCAGGGATTGGCGATCAGGCCGGCGGCAAAGGCAAGGACCGCGGCTGCCACCGCCCAGGGCAACAGGCTGCGCCGCGCCGCGCCGGGCGCCGGCGTGGCCGGCTGGCCCATCAGCCGGGCGCGCAGCCGCTCGGTCGCGGCCAGGCTGGCCTCGTTGATCTCGCCGCGGTCAAAGGGATCGTTCATGCTGGCCGCGACCCTAGCCGGCTTTGGCCAGTATCGCCAGCAGCGCCGCATCATCGGGGCTGGGCGCGGCCTCGCCGGCGCGCCAGCCGGGGCCGGCCGCCGCCAGCGCCAGCGGGCTGATGGCAAACAGCGCCACATCGCGGCGGCGGCCGCCCAGCCGATCCCATTCGGCCGCCAGATGCCGGGCGGTGCGCGGCGAATGCAGCAGGATGCCATCCACCGGCACCAGCATCGGCAAGGGCAGCAGCCGGGCGCGATACAGGATGCGCGTTTCGATCGCCAGCCCATCGGGCACGGCGGCGGCGGTGCGATCCTCTCCGGCCAGATGCAGCAGCCGCTGCGGGCCACGGGCGGCCAGCTGATCCAGCAGGCCCTGCAACGTGCCGGGGCCGGCGGCCACCGCGCGCCAGCCGGCATCACGCGCTGCCCGCGCCGTCGCCTCGCCCACGCAGAACAGCGGCAGATGCTGCAACGCCGCCGCTGCCGGCCCGGCATGGCGCACGGCGGCCGCGCTGGTGATGATCACGCCATCGGGCAATGCTGCGGGCGGTGTCCAGTCCAGCGCTTCGGTGGCCAGCAGCGGCACCACGATCGCCTCATGCCCCAGCGCCCGCAGCTTCGCGGCCGTCGCCGCTGCACCCGGTTCGGGGCGGACGACGAGCAGGCGCATTACGGGTTGAACAGGCCGCGCACCGCCGGGCCGGCCTGGGCCAGCAGCCGGGCGGCCAGCGCCGCCACCGCGGCCGGCGCATCGGCCAGCGGCCCGGTGAACTCGCCCTGCTGCATCTCGCTGCCATCCTCGGCAAAGATCTGGCCACGGAACTGCACCTTGCCATCCACCAGCTGCGCCAACGCCGCCACCGGCGAATGGCAGGTGCCGCCCAGGGCCGCCAGAAAACCGCGTTCCAGCATCACGCAATCCAGCGTGGGCTGGTGGTTGATGGCGGCCAGCCGGGCCAGTGTGTCGCCATCGCCGGCCCGCGCCGTGATGCCCACCGCGCCTTGCGCGCTGGCTGGCAGCATCTGTTCCACCGGCACGATGCTGCCCACTGCCATGCCAAGCCGCGCCAGGCCGGCGGCGGCCAGCAGCGTGGCATCGATCACGCCCTCCTGCACCCTGGCCAGCCGTGTGGCGACATTGCCGCGCAGGATTTCGGTGCTGATGTCCGGCCGCTGCGCCTTCAGCTGCGCCGCCCGGCGCGGCGATGATGTGCCGATGCGCGCGCCGGGTTTCAGCGCGGCGATGCTGGCCGCCCCGATCAGCGTTTCGCGCACATCGGCGCGCGGCAGCATCGCCGGCAGCACGATGCCCTGCTTCAGCAGGGTTTCGACATCCTTCATCGAATGCACGCCGATATCGATGCGGCCATCCAGCAGGGCGGCGTCCAGCTCCTTGGTCCACAGCGCCTTGCCGCCGATTTCGGCCAGCGCGCGATCCTGCACCTTGTCGCCGGTGGTGTGGATGATGATGATCTCCACATCCGCCTCGCCCCAGCCATGCGCGGATTTCAGCGCGTCGGCCGTCATGTGCGCCTGGGCCAGGGCAAGGGGGGAACCGCGGGTGCCGATCTTGAAGCTCATGGCCCTGCCATGGCGCGGCGGTTGCGGATTGGCAAGGGAGGGCCTAGCTGGGCCGTGTGAACAACGCGCTTGTCCTTGGCATCGAATCCAGCTGCGATGAAACCGCGGTGGCGCTGGTGCGCGCCGATCGCACCATCCTGGCCCAGCGCATCGCCAGCCAGAACGAGGCGCATGAACGCTTTGGCGGCGTGGTGCCCGAACTGGCGGCGCGCGCCCATGCCGATCGGCTGGCACCGATGGTGCAGGCGGTGCTGGACGAAGCCGGCATCGGCCTGGCCGCCGTGGACGCCATCGCCGGCACCGCCGGGCCCGGCCTGATCGGCGGGGTGATGGTGGGGCTGGTCACCGCCAAGGCGCTGGCGATGGCGGCGGGCAAGCCGCTGATCGCGGTCAACCATCTCGAAGGCCATGCGCTGTCGCCCCGGCTGGCCGATGCGGCGCTGCATTTCCCCTATCTGCTGCTGCTGGTGTCGGGTGGCCATTGCCAGTTGCTGTTTGTCGAAGGCGTCGGCCGTTATCGCCGGCTGGCCACCACGATCGATGATGCGGTGGGTGAGGCGTTCGACAAATCGGCCAAGCTGCTGGGCCTGGGCTTTCCCGGCGGCCCGGCGCTGGAACGAGCGGCGCGCACCGGCAACCCGGCGCGCCATGCCCTGCCGCGCCCGCTGGTGGGCAGCGATGAACAGCATTTTTCCTTTGCCGGCCTGAAAAGCGCCGTGCTGCGCGCCCGCGCCGCCATGGCCGAGCCGTCGGCACAGGACATCGCCGATCTGGCCGCCAGCTTCCAGCAGGCGGCGTGTGATTGCCTGGTGGACCGCACCGCCCGCGCCCTGGCGCGCGTGCCGCAGGCCACCGCGCTGGTGGTGGCCGGCGGGGTGGCGGCCAACCAGCGCATCAGGGGTGCCTTGTCCGAACTGGCCGCCGCCCACGGCCTGCCGTTCGTGGCACCGCCACTGTGGCTGTGCACCGACAATGGCGCGATGATCGCCTGGGCCGGGGTGGAGCGGTTTCTGGCCGGCGACGTGGATGATCTGCATGCCCCCGCCCGCCCGCGCTGGCCGCTCGATCCCGCCGCCGAAGCCGTGCGCGGGGCGGGGGTGAAGGCATGACGACGTTCGGCATCATCGGCGGCGGTGCATGGGGAACTGCTCTTGCCGCAACGCTCGCCGGCAATGGCCCGGTCACGCTCTGGGCCCGTGAGGAAGAGGTGGTGGCCGCCATCAACGAATCGCGTGAGAACCCGCTGTTCCTGCCCGGCATCCCCCTGCCCGCCGGCATCAGTGCCACCACCGCTCTGGCCGATCTGGCCGCCTGCGCCATCATCCTGCTCGTCGTTCCGGCCCAGCATCTGCGCGCCGTCCTCAGCCAAGCCGCCATCCCCGCCGCCACGCCGCTGGTGCTGTGCGCCAAGGGGATCGAGGCCGGCAGCCATCAGCTGATGCTGGAGGTGGCGCGCGCCTGCGTGCCCAATCCCATCGCCGTGCTGTCCGGCCCCAGCTTCGCGCACGAGGTGGCGGCCGGCAAACCCTGCGCCATCACGCTGGCCTGTGCCGACCGGGCCCTGGGCGAACGCCTTGTCGCCGCCATGGCCCGCCCCGCCTTCCGCCTTTATCAGTCCGATGATGTGCTGGGCGCCGAGATTGGCGGCGCGGTGAAGAATGTGCTCGCCATCGCCTGCGGGGTGGTGGAAGGCGCCGGTCTTGGCCTCAACGCCCGCGCCGCACTGATCGCGCGCGGCTTTGCCGAAATGACGCGCTTTGGCGTGGCCCGCGGCGCGCGGGCCGAAACGCTGGCCGGCCTGTCGGGCCTGGGCGATCTTGTTCTCACCTGCTCATCGGAAAACAGCCGCAACTTCCGGCTGGGTGTCGGCCTGGGCCAGGGCCGCCCCATCGCCGAACTGCTCGCCGGCCCGGCGGTCGCCGAGGGTGCCGCCACCGCTCCCGTCCTCGTGGAGGCCGCCCGCGCCGCCGGCGTCGAAATACCGATCTCCGAGGCTGTCGCGGCGCTGCTGGCAGGCGCGCCGGTGCGCGAGACCATCAACGCGTTGCTGGCGAGGCCGTTGAAGGCGGAATGACGGTCAGAGCGGCCCGGCCAGCAACCGGCCGGCGTGGAAGATGCCCAGGATCAGCACCGCATCCGCCTCCACCCGATAGGCAATCGTTGCCCGTCCTTCGAAACTGATGGTGCGCACGGATGGGCCCAGATCGTCCCGCGTCGTGCCGCGATGCGGGAAATCCGCCAGGCCAGCGCAGGCCTGCTCGATACGGTCCAGATAAGCCAGCGCCACATCAGCGCCCGCATTGGCCGCCACCCAATCGCCAATCCGTTCCAGATCGGCCAGGGCTAGCCGGCTCAGTTCAACCCGCATCAGGGCGCGACAGGCGCACGCGCAAGCCCGCCATGCCATCGGCCAGTGGCAGGCGATCATCAGGCGCGGCGTTCACGGCGGCGATCCGGGCACGGATCAGATCATCCAGCGCCGCTTCCTCCCGATCAAGCGCACGCAGCCCGGCCCGCACCACCTCGCTCAGACTGGCATAACGGCCAGAGGCGACCCGGCTGTGCGCCGGTTCCGCCAGATCACCAAGCGTCACCGTCACTGGTCTGGATGCGCGCGTTGCCATGACGCCATTGTATGACATTGTCATGGCAGCCACAAGCCGCCGATCAGAAATCCACCGCGATGCCGCCCTTTTCCCAGTCGCCATAACGCACCGGATCGGGCCCCTTGCGGCCGCCCACTTCGGTGTCGGTCGGGGGCGGCGGCGGGGCTTGTGGCTGCTTGTCGCGCGGGTCGGGCGTTGGGGTCTTGTCCTTGTCCATATCGCAGTGTTGCCACCGCCCTGCCCCTGATAGCAATGGGGTGAAGGGAAGCAGGCATGTTCGACAACAAGGTGATCGCCATCACCGGCGCTGGCAGCGGCATCGGGCGGGCGCTGGCGCTGGATCTGGCCGCGCGCGGCGCGGTGCTGGCCTTGAGCGACAAGGACGAAGTGGGTCTGGCCGAAACACGCCGCCTGCTTGGCAACCGGCCGGCCAGCATCACCACACTGGACGTGACCGACACGCCCGCGCTGCACGCCTGGATTGCAGCGGCGGTCAGCGATTTCGGCCGGCTGGATGGCATCATCAACAATGCCGGATTGAGCGTGGTGGCGCCCTTTGCCGATTGCCCGCGCGATGATTTCGATCGGGTGATGGCGGTGAACTTCACCGGCGTGGTGGAAGGCTGCCGGGCCGCGCTGCCGCATGTGCGTGGCGCCGCCGCCAGGGATGGCGTGGGCTGGATCGTCAATATTTCCAGCGTGTTCGGCATGATGGGCTACCCCACCCAAAGCGCCTACAACGCCAGCAAATATGCGGTGCGCGGGCTGACCGAAGCCCTGGCGATGGAACTGGCGATCACCGATCCCAACATCGCCGTGATCCGCGTGCACCCCGGCGGCATCAAGACCAATGTGGCAAAGAACAGCAAGCGCATCGCCCTGCTGCCGGGGCAGGACCCCGATGCCGATGTCGCCGCCGAATTCGAAGCTGCGGCGAAAACCACGCCGGCGCAGGCCGCCGCCACCATCATCAAGGGCATGGAACAGCGCAGCATGCGCGTGCTGATCGGGCCGGATGCGCGCTTCATTGATTGGATGGTGCGATTGTTCCCGGTCAATTATTTCAAGGTGATCGGCAGTTTCCTCGGGCGGCGCAAATAGGGAGAGGATCAAGCAGCGATTGTGCGCTGACCAAGGGTGGGCTTTCCCGCCGCTTTCAGGCAAGGACGCGCCGATGAACAGCCCCAGCAAGCCCATCCGCGCCGGCCGCCCCACCACCAACCGCGATGATTCAGGCGTTGCCGCCCGCCGCGCCGCGCTGAAGATCGCCATGGCGGTGCTGGATCGCGGCGTGCCCTTCGATAGTGCCGCCAGCGCCGCCGATCCGCTGCCGCTGGCCCAGGATCGCGCCCTGGCCCGGCTGCTGGCGTTGACCGTGCTGCGCTGGCTGTCGGAACTGGATGCGCTGATCGACAGCGCCACCCAGCGCCCGCTGCCCATCGATGCCCGCGCCCGCCACGCGCTGCGCGTCGCGCTGGCCGGCTGGCTGCGGCTGAACACGCCGCCGCACGCCGTCGTCGCCACGGCGCTGCCGCTGGTGGATGGCGGCCCGCGCCGGCTGGTGCACGGCGTGCTGGGCACGCTTGTCCGCCGCCCGGCCGTGCTGCCGCCCACCCCGCGCCTGCCCGCGCCCTTTGATGTGCAATGGGCCGCCGATTGGGGGGCCGCCATGGCGCAAGCCGCCAGCGCCGCCCTGGCCGATGAACCGGCCACCGATCTCACCCTGAAGAACCCGGCCGAAACCGATCACTGGGCCGCCGCGCTGGAGGGCATCAGCCTGGCACCCGGCCATGTCCGCACCGCGAAAAAGGGCAGCGTCACCGAATGGCCGGGCTTTGCCGAAGGGGCCTGGTGGGTGCAGGATTTCGCCGCCAGCCTGCCCGCGCGGCTGCTGCCGGCCCGGGCCGGAGACCGCGTGCTGGATCTGTGCGCCGCGCCCGGCGGCAAGACGCTGCAACTGGCGGCGCGCGGCTGTGATGTGACGGCGCTGGACGTGTCGAACGAGCGGCTGGACCGGGTGCGGCAGAATCTGGATCGCACCGGCCTCAAGGCGACGCTGATCGCCGCCGATGCGCTGCGCTGGCAGCCCGACGGGCTGTTCGATCATGTCCTGCTGGATGCGCCCTGTTCGGCCACCGGCATCTTTCGCCGCCACCCCGATGTGCTGCATCTCAAGGGCTGGGCTGATCTGGCCCCCGTCACCCTGTTGCAGGCGGCGCTGCTGCGCCGGGCGGTGGCCTGGCTGAAACCCGGCGGCCGCATCGTCTATGCCACGTGCAGCCTTGATCCGCGCGAGGGCGAGCGGATTGCCGAGCGGGTGATCGCCGGCGCGCCACGTGATCTGATCGGCGCCGATGAACTGCCCGCCGGCCTGCTGCCAACGGCCGAAGGCTTTGTGCGCACCCTGCCCGGCGCGGTGGCGGGCGGGCTGGATGGCTTCTTCATCGCGCGCCTGCACAAGCTGGCGGATTGATCCCGGCCTGTCCTACAGCGGCAAGGCCTGTTATCATGCCTGTGGACCTTCGGGCTTTTTCCCAATGATTTCAACGCTGGTTCCCGGCGGATTCGTCAATTGTGTCAAAACCCGGCGGTCGGTTTCGCCTGCTCTTTCACAATCAAATGGCGCTTGCGCCTAAAATTTCGGTTCGATCTTCCAGCCCGGGCGCTGCCAGCGGTTGGCGACCGACAGGCCCACCCGCCACGCCGCTTCGGCCTCCTGCGCGGCGGCTTCGAAGGTGAAGCCCGGCCCGATCTGATCGCACGGCTGGTGATAGCAATCGCGGTTGTAGCGGTCGATCAACGCCTGGCCCGCCGCCACCCCGCCGGCCACGATATCCCGCCCGGCGCGGAAGGCCAGCGCCGGCACGCCGCGCTGCACGAAGGGAAAATGATCGGAACGGAAATACCAGCCGGCTTCGGGATTGGGTTCGGGCACCACCACCAGCCCCATGGCGGCGGCGGCGGCGGCCAGATCATCCTCGAGGGCCGTGCGGCCGGCGCCGATCACCTCAAGGCTGCGGGTGCGCGGCAGCTGCACATGCGGATCAAGGTTGATCACCGCCACCGTGTTCGCCAGCGGCACCAGCGGGTTGGCCGCGTAATGCTCGGCCCCCAGCAGGCCCTTTTCCTCGGCCGTCCACGCCGCGAAGATCATGGTGCGTTCGGGGCGCGGGCCGGCGGCGAAGGCACGCGCCACCTCGATCAGCTCGGCGGTGCCGGTGGCATTGTCGATGGCGCCGTTGCGGATGGCATCGCCGGCCGCGTCGGCCACGCCCTGGCCATTGGCATCCCAGTGCGCGCCGAACAGCACCGCTTCGTCGGCCCGGCTGGCACCGGGCAGCCTGCCCACGACGTTGTGGCTGATGAACGGCGTGGCGATGAGGCGACCGCTGGCACTGGCCGTGGCCGGCAGCGGCAGGGCGCGGAAATCGGCCCGGCGGGCGGCGGCCTTGGCACCGGCCAGATCCAGGCCGATGCCGGCCAGCAGCCGGGCCGCCAGCGGGCCTTCCACCCAGCTGGCAAAGCGCAAGGGGCCGCCAAACCGGGTGGCGGCCGGCACCATCTGCGGCACCAGTTCGGTGCCGGTCAGCTGGGCCAGCGGATAGGAGGCGGCAAAATCCTCGTGCAGCACGATCACGCCCACCGCGCCCGCCCTGGCCGCCGCCGCAATCTTCAGGCCCACCCGGCCCTTGTAAGCCAGTGCCCGGCCGCCAAAGCCCAGATCGCGGTCCGCCTCTCCATCCGGATCGCCGGCCAGCAGCAACACCACCTTGCCCGCCACATCCACCCCGGCATAGGGATCAAACCCCTGATCCACCACGCCAAAACCGCCAAAGATCATCGGGGCGGCGGTGATGGCAGTCTCCCCCGGCTGGCGCAGGGCCAGCGTGGCGTTGCGGCCCAGCACGATCGGCAAGGGGCCAGCGGGGCCGGTGATGGCCAGCGTGGCCCCGGCCGCCCGCTCCAGCCGGATCAGCGGCACCTCCTGCAGCCAGCGGCCGCCATCGCCGGCCGGTTCCAGCCCGGCGGCGCGCAAGCGGCGGGCGAGATAGGCCAGCGTATAGGCCTCCCCCGCCTCCCCCGGCCCGCGCCCGGCAAAATCATCCGATGCCAGCGCGGCGACATCGGCCGCGATGCGGGCCGGCGAGAAGACAAAGGGCGCAGCGGCGGCCGGGGTGGCAAGCAGCAGGGCGAGAAGCGGGAAGATGCGCATGGCCAAAGCATGCCGGCGTTGCGTTCGCTTGCCAAGCGGCTATGTTCTGCACCCGTTCCGCCCGTGCGAGGCTGATGCCCATGTCTGATGCCCATGTCTGATGCTGTGTTGATCCTGATCGCCCTGGGGGCCGGGCTGGTGCTGGGGGCCGGGCTGGCGTGGCTGGCGCTGCGCGGCCCGCTGGCCAGCGCCCGCCGCGAGGCGGACGACCGGCGCACCAGATTGGCCGAATCCGCGGTGGAGATCGCCGCCCTGCAAGCCCAGCGCGACGAACGCGAAGCCGCCCATGCCCGCCAGCTGACCGAGCTGAACACCCGGTTCGAAGCGCTGGCCGGGCGGGTGCTGGAACAGGCGCAGGGCCAGTTCCTCAACCGCGCCGAACAGCGCTTTGCCGAAGCCGAACGGAAGCAGCAGGCCAGCCTGGCCGCCGCGCTGGCACCCGTGGCGGAAACGCTGACCCGTTACGAAGGGGAGATGAAGAAGATCGAGACCGCCCGCGGCGAAGCCTATGGCAGCATCAAGGAAGCGGTGGAGCAGGTGCGGGCCGGCCAGGAACAGGTGCGCACCGAGGCGGCCCGGCTGGTCGGCGCGCTGCGGGCCAGCCCCAAGGCGCGCGGCCGCTGGGGCGAACAGCAGCTGCGCAACGTGCTGGAAATGGCGGGTTTGGCCGAACATGTCGATTTCGCCACCGAGGTATCGACCACCACCGATGATGGCCGGCTGCGGCCCGACGTGATCGTGCGCCTGCCCGGCGGCCGCCAGCTGGTGATCGACGCCAAATGCTCGATGAACGCCTATCTGGATGCCTGTGAGGCCACCGACGATGCCGCGCGTCTGGCCTTTCTGGAAGCCCATGCCCGGGCGCTGCGCACCCATGCCGACCAGTTGGGGCGCAAGGCCTATTGGGATCAGTTCGCCGGCACCGCCGATTATGTGATGATGTTCATCCCCGGCGAACAATTCCTGTCCGGCGCGCTGGAGGCCGATGCCGGCCTGTGGGAATATGCCTTTGAACGCAAGGTGTTGCTGGCCACGCCCACCAATCTGGTTGCCATCGCCCGTACCGTGGCCGTGGCCTGGCGGCAAGAGACGATGGCGCAGGATGCAACCCGCGTCGCCGAACTCGCCAAGGAGCTTTATGGCCGGCTGGCCACCATGGGCGGCTTTGTCGAACAGCTGGGCGATCGGCTGGGCAAGGCGGTGGCAAGTTACAACAGCTTCGTCGGCAGCCTGGAATCCAAGGTGTTGCCGCAGGGGCGCAAGTTCCTGGAATTGTCGGTCGATCCCGGCGCCAAGAGCCTGCCCACCCTGGAGCCGATCGAAACCGCGATTCGCGAGGCCCGGCGCGACCGCGACCTGGGCTTCGACACCCCCGTCGGCTGATCAGTCGAGCACGCCGGCAATGATCAGGATGACCAGATAGACAGACATGGTCATCACGGCGGCGAGACTGAGATAGAGGGTGCGCCAGCCGGCGCTGAACCAGCTGAGGCCATAGGCGCCGCGCAGCTGCACGAACATGTGCACGCCCGGCGCCAGCAGCAGGGGAGTCCAGACGATCTCGCTCACCACATTGGCCGCCAGCAACAGGCTGCCCATGATGAACAGCAGGCTCATGAAGCTGATGGAATACAAGGTGAAAATCGCATGGTCATACAGGCCGGTGCCGCGCCGCCACACGAACGCCAGCCACAGCCACGGCAAGGACAGGGGCACCAGCAGGAAGCTGAGCTTGTAGGCCTTGCTCTGCAGCTTGTAGAGCATCAGGCGGGGATTGGAGAGCGCCTTCTTTGCCTTGGCATCCAGCCAGGGCAGGCCGAAATTTATCTTGACATCGCCGCGGGCATTGGCCGCGGCGACCTCATCGATCAGCTTGTCGGCGATGCTGGTCTGGCTCGGTCGGCCGGCGGCGGCATCCACGGCCTGCGCGCCAATCGCACCAATCACCCGGCGGCCGGTCTGCAGCCGCTGCACCTCGGCTCTGTTGCCGGCGGCGCGGGCGGCTGCGATGTCGCGATCAATCTCGGCAAGCGCCTGGCCCACCTCCTGGCTGCCCCTGGCGGCTTGCTGGTCGTTCAGCTGGATCTGGGCCAGATTGTCGTTGAAACTGAGGAAGGACAGCGAAAAAAACATCAGGAAAACAACAAGGAGGAACAGCGGCACCGGCGCGATGTAACGGGCGCGCCGGCCTTGGATATAGCTGCGGGTGAGGGTGCCGGGGCGGAAGGCCAGCATGGGCAGCGTCGTCCAGGCCTTGCCGTCGAAATGGGTGATGCCATGCAGGAATTCGTGAACCACCTCGCCCACCGTGCGGTGCAGGTGGGCGCGCTGCCCGCACTGGCTGCAGAAGGCGCCGGCCAGCGGCATGCCGCAGTTGGCACAAGCGCCTGAATGGGCAGTGTTTTCCGGATGCGGTCGATCCAGCGCATGGGCGGCAAGTCCGGCCGTGGCCAGCGCGCCGGCCGCTTCGATCTGGTCTGTCATCACGCCCCCCCATGGCAGATCATCGCCGGCCAGCAATCGCCATTTTCACGGCAAAGGCAAGGGGCCGGCATGCGGATGCAATTGCCTGATGGGCCGCTGCCCGCTAGGCTTGATGCAAGATCAAGGAGAGACTGATGGCGGGCGTGAACAAGGTGATTCTTGTCGGAAATCTGGGCAAAGACCCGGAATCAAAGAGTTTTTCCAATGGCGGCCAGGTGGTGCGTTTCACCCTGGCCACGTCGGAAAGCTGGCGCGACAAGATGACCGGCGAGCGCAAGGACAAGACGGAGTGGCACAATATCGCCATCTTCAACGAAAATCTGGGCCGGATTGCCACCCAATATCTGCGCAAGGGCAGCAAGGTCTATTTGGAAGGCAGCCTGGAAACCCGCAAGTGGCAGGATCAGAACGGCCAGGATCGTTACACCACCGAAGTTGTTCTGAAGCAGTTTCGTGGCGAATTGACCCTGCTGGATGGCCGCGATGGCGGCGGTGGTGACCGCGCCATGGGCGGCGGTGGCCGCAACGATGATTTTGGTGGCCAATATGGCGCACCGGCCGGCGGCAGCGCACCGGCTGCGGCCAAGCGCCCCGGCGCGTTCGATGACGATCTGGACGACGATGTTCCGTTCTGAGCATTTGGCCGTTCCGGGGGTTCAATCCTTTTTCAGCACCGCAAACGGGCTGCGCACTGCGGCGGCTTCGTCTTCGGTCAGCAGGCCGGGCACGCTGCCGGGCCGGCGCGGATAGGGATCAAGGCCCAGCGCCAGCGCCTGGGCGGCGATTTCGCCCAGATCGACGATATCGCCGGCCAGCGGTTCCACATCCAGATCATCGGCGGCCAGTTCGATCTCGCCGCCATCGGGGGCCTCGGCCAGCCGCAGGGCCACCGGTTCGGCCAGGCGGAACGGCACCGGATCGCCGCTGGCCACGCAGGCCTGATCGCCGGCGGCCGTCACGGTGCCGGTCACGCGGATGCCCGTTGCCTCGCGCCGCACCTCCAGGGTGGCGGCCAGGCTGTTCAGCGCCAGCAGGCCAAAGCGGGTGGCCAGCGCCGCGCACTCCGCCACGCTGGCGGCGATCGTCACGCGCCGCACCGCGCCGCCAATTTCATGGGCGCGCAGGACATGGCTGAACTCCGGCGGTGCCGGGATCAATTGGCCGGCTCCATCAGGCCGGCATTCAGCCGGGCAAAGCTGGTGGCGGCCAGCCGGCCCGTCAGGCGGCGGCTTTCGCCCACCACATGGCCCACGGCCGCCGCAGGCACATCGGCACCGCGATACAGGTTGCGCACCAGCGCATCGGTCATGGCAGCAGCATCGCCGCGGGCGGCGCGATAGGCCCCCATCCGTCCGCCCAGCGCCGCCATCATCTGGCCCAGGTGGCGGGGCACCGCCTGGTCGCTGATGCCGTCTTCGCGCAGATTGGCTTCCATGTCGGCGATGAAGCGATCGGCCAGATCGGCCGACAGTTGCGCCGCCGGGTGACGGACATTGCCGCCGGTCACTTCCTCCAGCCGCAGCAGCAGCAGCGAAAGCACCAGCGCCACCATGTCGAACCGGCCATCCAGCGTGTCTGGCACCGCGCCGTCGATATACCAGTCCGCCCGCCGGGCTTCGGCCACGACAGCGGCATAAAGCTGGTCAACCGGGTTCGGCGGCGCACCGCCGACCAGGCGTTTCAGGCTGGCAAGGATCGACATGGCCCAACCGCTAGCATAATCGCCGCGACTGACATAATGACAAGGTGAACGGGATTGTCGCAGGGCCGGGGGCCCGGGCGGCGGCCCGCAACCGGGGGCGGGGGCGCCAACCGGCCGGGAGTTTTTGGTGATGACACGCAGTGCAACCCTGATGATGCTGACCCTGGCGGCGCTGGCCAGCGCCGGCTGTTCGCGCATCAAGGCCAACCAGGGCTATCTGATCGATGAAACCCTGTTCACCTCGATCCTGCCCGGCACCGACAACCGCGAATCGGTGTCGCGCACCCTGGGCCGCCCCACCTTTGCCGCCCAGTTCGATTCGGGCAGCTGGTATTATGTCAGCCGGTTGACCGGCCAATATGCCTTTGTCGCCCCCAAGACGCTGGACCAGCAGATCCTGATCGTCAGCTTCGATGCCGAAGGCAATGTGTCGAAGGTGGAACGCCGCGGCATGGAAAAGATCGCCCGCATCAATCCGGTGAACGACAAGACACCCACGCTGGGCAAATCCGAAGGCTTTTTCGAAACGCTGTTCGGCAATGTCGGCGCGGTCGGGGCCGGTGGCGGCCCGATGGGCGGCCAGCCCGACGGACGCGACGGCCCGCGCTGATCATGGCCAGGCGGCGGCGGTTCGCCCTGCTGGTGGCCGCGCTGCCCCTTGCCCCGGCAGCCGCCGAAACCCCGCTGGCCGTGTCCCGCGTGTGGAGCGTGGGCGCGCAGCCAAAGCTGGCCGGCTGGCTGGCCGATCGCGCCGCACTGGATGTGACGGCATCGCTGTGGTGGCTGGATCCCGATGCCCGCGATGCCGGCGGCCCGGCAACGCTGGCCACGCCCTTGCGCGCCGCGCCGGGCTGGCTGGCGCTGGCCGCCCCCGGCAATGGCACACTGGCCCTGATCACTCGGCATGGCCTTGCCCGGCCCGAACTGCGCATCAACGGCATCGCCCTGCCGGGGCAGGCGGCGCTGCTGCCGGCGCTGGGCGATGCCGATCTGCTGCTGGCCGAACCGGCCGGTGGCACGGCGGCCAGCACGCTGTCGCTGGATCTACGGCGGCCGGAACGGCGGCTGGCCGGCGCCGGCGAATTTGCCGCCGGCGGGCTGGGCAGCCGGCAATTGTTGGGCCGGCTGGATGTGCCGCTGGCCAAGGGCGTGGCGGTGGCGCTGGGCGGCCAGTGGCAGCATGATCTGGGCTGGCTGGCCAATGTTTCGACCGGCGAACGGTTGAACCGCGGCCAGCGCGCCGGCCTGTCGGCGCTGGCCGATCTTGATCTGGCCCCCGGCCTGCGCTGGGCGCTTTCGGCCAGTTTTCACCGCAGCGATGCCGGCAATCTGCCGGCCAGCCCGTGTCGCCCGCTGGAGCCGGCCCGATGCGATGGCCGCTTCACCGCCAGCCCGGCCACCAGCCGGCTGGCCGCGGCGGCCCCCGGCCTGTGGGGGCCGATCAGCGCCGATCTGGCCCGGCAACCGCTGGGCCAGCGGCTGGATCTGATCCTCTATGGCTCGCAGCTGGCATGGCAGGCCGGCCGCTTCAGCCTGGCGCTGGCCAATGGCTTTGCCCGGCAGAGCGGGCGGCTGGGGCTGGATCTGGCCGGCAGCGGGCAGGTGGCGCGGCAGACGGCCACCAGCCAGCAGCATCGGCTGGAACTGGTGGCCGATTACAATCTGCTGCGGCTGGGGCTGGAAGCCGGCATCACCAGCGACCGCGACACGCGGGCAGCGGCCGACACCGCCGATGTGGGCGGCCCCGCTGCCCGCATCATTGCCGATCGGCGCATCGGCCAGCAGCAGATCAGCCGCCAGATCGCGGCGCGGGCCAGCGTGCAGGCCACGGGCCGGCTGGAACTGGCCGGCCGCATCGCCCTGAACGATGCCACGGCAATGCTGGATGTGGCCGATCGCCGGCCGGCCTGCGCGCCGTGCCTTGTGGTGCCCGGCACCGCCCGCCAGCGCGCACAGCTGCTGACCGGCGAAGCCAGCGCCGGACTGGCGCTGGGCGAAGCCCTGTTGTTCGTGCGCAGCGCCCGCACCGCCCGGCTGCCGGGCTGGAACCTGCTGGCGCGCAGCAGCGCCGAACTGGCCGCCCTGCCCCTTGAACGCGGCTGGCATCACGAAGCCGGGGTGAAGGGCGATTTCTTCCACGATCATCTGCGCCTGAACGCCGCGCTGTTCGTGGATCGCACCCGATCGCCGGTCTCGCCGCTGCTGGGCCTTGATCCTGGCGCTGCAGTGAATCCCGGCACGGCAATGATGCGCAACCATGGTCTGGATGTCTGGGCCAGCATCAGGCCGCTGTTCGCCCTGGAACTGGCGGCCAGCCTGGCCCTGCAGCAGGCGCGCTGGCAGGGGGCGGCGCCAGCGGGCGGGCCGCCGCGGCCGCTGTTTGCCCCCGATGCCAGCGCCAGCCTGGCCGCCGCCTGGCACCAGCCGCTGCCCGGCGCCGGGGCCGATCTGGTGCCACGGCTGGCGGCGCGCTGGCGCAGCGCCATGCCGGTGGCGGCCGCCAGCATCGCGCAGGCGCCCGGCGGCATGGCCCCGGCCGGCTGGCAGATCGATGCCGCCCTGCAGCTGGACATCAGCGAGGGCGGCTGGCTGGTCAGCCTGGAATGCGACAATTGCCTGGATGCCACCATGGTGGATGGCGCGGTGGCGGGTGCCACCACGCTGAACCGGCCGCGCTGGTGGCAGCTGCGGTTCCTGCGGCGTTTCTGATCGGCGCGTGGCACGAATGTCACGATGCTGTCACTTTGGCGGCCTGCCACGGGCTTTCACGCATTTTGCGCTTGCGCTGCCGCGGCGAAGCCCGCTTTAAGCCTGTCATCAGGGTCAATCTGATGTGAACGGCTGCGCAGCGGCCAGAAACAACGAAGGGGACTGGAATGGCCAAGGACGCCAAGCCCGCGGGCAAGAAGATGGATGCGTTGATGAAGCCGCTGACGCCGCAGGGCCCGCTGGTGGCCATCGTGGGCGGCGACCCGCTGCCGCGCGGCCAGGTGGTTGCCAAGGTGTGGGATTATATCCGCAAGCATGATCTGCAAAAGCCGACCGACAAGCGCGTGATCCTGGCCGATGCCAATCTGAAGCTGCTGTTTGGCAAGGATGAATGTTCGATGTTCGAAATGAACAAGTTCATCTCTGCCTATCTGAAATAAGCCGCCGCGAACCGGCGAACATGGGGTGTCGCACCATCGGGTGCGGCACCCTTTTTCATGGGGCGTCGGTTCTGGGCCGGGCCGGCAGCCGCGCCACCACCAGCGCCGCCACCACCAGGCCGGCGCCCAGCAGTTCGGCCGGGCCGGGCACTTCGCCAAAGCGCACCGCGCCGATGAAGGCGCTGATCGCCGGCTGCACCAGCAGCGCCAGCCCGACCACCAGCGGCGACAGGTGGCGCACGGCATAGACGATCAGCCCCTGGCCGATCACCTGGCTGCCGATGGCCAGCGCCAGCACCGGCGTCCAGTCGTGCGGCCAGAAGCGTCCGGCCAGCGCCAGTGGCAACAGCGCCAGCGCCGAGGCCGCAGTGGCCAGCGCCAGCGCCGGAAACGCCTCCAGCCGGCCGCGCAGCCGTTCGATGGCGATCAGATAGATGGTGTAGAACAGGGCCGCCGCCAGGCACAGCAGATCGCCGGCGAGGTGGCGCGGCGACAGTTCGGCACTGCGCCCGACCAGCAGGGCCACGCCGGCCGCCGCCGTGGCCAGCGCCCACCATTGCGGCCGCGCCAACCGCTGGCCCAGCACGACCAGGCCATAGAGCGGCAGCAGGAAGGTGGCGGCATTGGCCAGCAGCGTGGCATTGGCCAGCGTGGTGCGCATGATGCCCAGATGCCACACGGCCAGATCGGCGGCAAAGGCGAGGCCGGCCAGCAACGCCAGCGCCAGACCGCGCCCACCGGCCGCGCCCAGCCCGCGCCCGGCCGGCGCGCGCAGGGCCAGCAGCAGCAGGAAGGGCACCGCCAGGCCCTGCCGCCAGAAGGCCGAAGCCAGCGGCGCGACATCGGCCAGCCGCACCAGCCATGGCCCGAAGGCCAGACAGGCCGATCCGGCCAGCATGGCGGGAAAGGCCAGCCGGCCAGCCGTTTGCGACGGATTGAGACTGCCCATCAGCCGGGCTTAGGACATTGCGGGCGGCGTGTCAGCCAGCACAAGCCATGCGGTTCGGGGCGGTGGTGCTGCCGGGGAGGATTGAACTCCCGACCTCAGCCTTACCAAGGATGCGCTCTACCACTGAGCTACGGCAGCACGCCCCGAGCAGACCCGCACGCAGGCGGGAAGCGGCCCTATGGCCAGTCGATCCCGCACTGTCAAGCACTGACGCGGCGGCGGTGTTGCGCTATACCGCCGCCATGACGGGCAACAGTGACAGAACGGGCGACCAGTCGGGCAAGGCCCAGCGCGCACAGCGGCTGGCAGCGGCGCTGCGCGACAATCTGAGGAAGCGCAAGGGGCTGGGGGATCGTGCCGATCCGCTGGTGGATCAGCACCCCGCCAGCCCTGCGAAACCCGATTGAGCCCAGGCCCTTATCCCTTGGCGGCCAGCGCCTTCTGCACCGCGGCCGTCACTTCCGGCGCGGTTGGCGTGATCTTGGTGCCGAAGGCGGCGATCAGGCGGCCATCCTTGCCGATCAGATATTTGTGGAAATTCCACTGCGGTGTGTTGGCTTCGCCCAGGGTGGCGGCGGCCCATTTGTAGACCGGGATCGCCTTGGCGCCCTTGACCACGGCCTTTTCGGCCATCGGGAACTTGATGCCGAACTTGCTTTCGCAGAACTGCTTCACTTCGCCGTTGCTGGCAAATTCCTGATCGCCAAAATCGCCCGACGGCACGCCAACGACGGTGAAGCCCTTGGCCTTGTACCCATCGTGCAGGGCCTGGAGGCCTTCATATTGCGGGGTGAAACCGCACATGGAGGCGGTGTTGACCAGCAGCACCACCTTGCCCTTGTATTGCGCCATCGGCATCGGCTTGCCATCGATGGTCTTCAGGGTGAACTGGTGCAGGCTTTGCGGCGCCGGTGCGGCGGCCACCAGCGCGCCCAGCGCAGCGGCGGCCAGGGTGATCTGCTTCATCATCTCGTGTCTCCCGTCGGTGAATTGCAGGGGCAATACCACGCCGCGGCCCGGCTGCGAAGGTGAAGGGTGACGCAGGCCCTCACAACGGCGCGCACGCCTGCGCCAGCCAGGCCTGATCGGCGGCATCGCTGATCAGCGGGCCGATTTCGGCGGCCACGCGGGCGTGATAGGCGTTCCACCATTGGCGCTCATCGGGCGTGAGCAGCGCCAGATCGACCAGCCGCCGATCGATGGGGGCCAGCGTGAGTTCGCGGAACCCCAGCAGGTCGCGTTCCGCCCCCGGTGCCTCGCGGCTTTCGACCAGCACGAGATTTTCGATGCGGATGCCATATTCGCCGGTCTTGTAATAGCCCGGCTCGTTGGACAGGATCATGCCCGGCTGCAACGGTTCATCGCCGCCCGGCTGCGCCGACCAGGCCGCCGCGATGCGCTGCGGCCCTTCGTGCACCGAAAGATAGCTGCCGACGCCATGCCCGGTGCCATGGTTGTAATCCAGCCCGGCGGCCCACAGATGCTGGCGCGCCAGCGCATCCAGTTGCACACCCCTGGTGCCGGCCGGAAACAGCGCGCGGGCCAGCGCGATATGGCCCTTGAGCACGCGGGTGAAGCGGTCCTGCATTTCGGCGGTGGGGGTGCCCACGGCGATGGTGCGCGTCACATCGGTGGTGCCATCACGATACTGGCCGCCCGAATCGACCAGATAGATGCTGCCCGGCGTGATCGGCCGGTTGGTTTCGGGGCTGACGCGATAATGCGGCAGCGCCGCGTTGGGCCCGGCGGCCGAGATGGTGTCGAACGACAGATCTTCCAGACTGTTGGTTTCGGCTCGGAACTGGCGCAGCCGTTCCGCAGCCGACAGCTCGTCCAGCCCGCCCCCGGGGGCTTCCCGGTCAAACCAGGCGAGGAAGCGGGTGAGCGCCGCGCCATCGCGCACATGCGCCGCCACCGTGCCGGCCACCTCCACCCTGTTCTTGATGGCACGCGGCAGCACGCAAGGGTCGCGCGCCTCCACCATGCTGGCCCCCCCGGCATCCAGCGCATCGAAGATCGCCGCCACGCAGCTTTGCGGATCGGCGGCAACGCGGCGGCCGCCAAGGCCCCGCAAGGCCGCTTCGAAATCGCTGCGCGGGCGACAGCGGACATCGGGGCCAAGGTGCGCCAGCAGTGCCGGCGTGATCTTTTCCGGCGCGGTGAACAGATCGACACTGGCATCGGCATGGACAATGGCAAAGGCCAGCGCCACCGGCGTGCGCGGCACGTCGCGGCCACGCACATTGAGCAGCCAGGCCACCGAATCGAGCGCGGCGATCACCACGGCATCGCATTGGCGTTCCGCCAGCCAGGCCGCCAGTTGCCCACGCTTTTCGGCATGGGGCTGGCCGGCAAATTCATCGCCATGCACCTCGATCGGCGCCAGCGACGGGGCGGGGCGATCGGCCCACACCGCATCGATGGGGTTGGCGGCCACCGCCACCAGTTCGGCGCCCCTGGCCTTCAGCAGCGCGGCGGTGCCGGCCGCCCAGGCCCGTGTGTGCAGCCACGGATCATAGCCAAGGCGCTGGCCGGCGGCGGCCTGTTCGGCCAGCCACTGCGCGGCGCTGGTTTTCGGCACATCCTGATAGCTGAACAGATCGCCCGGCACCTGCTGGCGCACCTGCACCGTGTAGCGGCCATCGGTGAACATGGCGGCGCTGCCGGCCAGCACCACGGCGCTGCCGGCCGAACCGCCAAAGCCGGTCAGCCAGGCCAGCCGCTGGGCATAATCGCCGACATATTCGCTCATGTGCTCGTCGGTCAGCGGCACGACAAAGCCATCGAGGCCATCGGCAGCAAGCCGGGCGCGCAACGCGCCGAGCCGGGCAGAGGTGGTGGACATGACAGGCTGATCCCTTATTGATACCGCCCCCAGATAGGCCGGGGCCCGCCCCGCCTCAAGCGCAGGATTTCGCCATGAAGGCGCTGATTGCCCTCATCACGCTTGCAACCGCCTCCGGAGCACTCGCCCAGATGCAGCCCCCGATCGCCGCCACCCGCCCGCACAGCTTCACCCACCATGGAATCACGGTGGAGGATCCCTGGCACTGGCTGAAGGACCAGAGCTATCCCACCGTCGATGATCCCGACGTGCTGGCCTATCTGAAGGCAGAGAACGCCTATTTCGAAGCGCAGATGGCGCCGCTGGCCGGGCTGAAGGACCGGATCTATTCCGAGCTGAAGGGCCGGGTGCAGCCCGATGATGCCTCGGTGCCGGTGCCCGATGGCGCGTTTGAATATTGGTGGCAGTTCCGGCCCGGAGACCAGTATCGCACCTGGCTGCGCCGGCCGCGCGGCGGCGGCGCGGAACAAGTGCTGCTGTCGGAACCGGAACTGGCCAGGGGGCTGGGCTATTTCCGGCTGGGCGCGCAGGCAGTCAGCCCCGATGGCCGGCTGATCGCCTATGCGACCGACAGCGATGGCAGCGAGCGCTTCACCATCCGCATCCGCGACATCGCCACCGGCCAGGATATCGAGACTGTCACCAGGGTGAGCGTGGGCGGCCTGGTGTGGAGCGCGGATTCACGGGCGCTGCTGTGGACTGAGGTGAACGACAGCTGGCGGCGCATCAAGGCCCGGTTGCACGTGCTGGGCCAGACCGGCGACGACCGGGTGGTGTATGAGGAAACGCAGGACAAGGGCTTTGGCGTGTCGGTGGGCCGCAGCCAGGATGGCCGATGGTTCATCATCACCACATCTGATCATGCCACCAGCGAGGTGCGGCTGCTGCCCACCGCCACCCCTGCGGCTGAACCGATGCTGGTCAAGGCCCGGCAGGACGGCGTTTTCTATGATGTCGATGTGCGGGGGGCAACGCTGTTCATCCGCAGCAATGATCATCATGTGAACTTCCGTGTCGCCACCGCCAGCCTGGCCAGACCGGACGACTGGGCCACGCTGATCGCCGGTTCGGATCGCGATTACATCACCGGCATCAGCGCCTTTGCCTCGTTTCTTGCCGTCGAAGGCCGGCGCGACGGGCTGGACCGGATCGTGCTGCGCAGCGATGATGGCCGCGAAACCGAAATCCCCTTCAGCGAAGCCGCCTACACCGCCAGCATCGGCAACAATCCGGAGCCTGACGCGCCGCTGTTGCGGCTGAGCTATGCCTCCATGGTCACCCCGGCCACCGTCTATGATTATGACGTCAGGGCCGGCCGGCTGATCAGCCGCAAGGTGCAGGCGGTGCCTTCAGGCTATGACGCCAGCCAGTATGAGAGCCGGCGGCTGTGGATCACCGCCCGTGATGGTGCCCGCGTGCCGGTGGCCATCGTCTACCGCAAGGGCTTCGCCCCCGATGGCACCGGCAAGCTGCATCTTTATGCCTATGGCGCCTATGGCATCCCCACCATGCCCGGCTTTTCGGCCAACCGGCTGAGCCTGCTGGATCGCGGCATGGCTTTTGCCATCGCGCAGATCAGGGGGGGCGATGATCTGGGCTATCAATGGTATCTGGATGGCAAGCTGGCCAAGCGCACCAACACGTTCAATGATTTCGTCGATGTGGCGGCCGGGCTGGTCAAGGCCGGCTGGGCGGCGCCGGGGATGATCTCGGCCAGTGGCGGTTCGGCCGGCGGGGAGCTGATGGGCGCGGTGATCAACCAGGCACCGCAGCTGTTCCGCGCCGTGGTGGCGCATGTGCCGTTCGTCGATGTGCTGAACACCATGCTGGATGAAAGCCTGCCGCTGACGCCGGGCGAATGGCCGGAATGGGGCAACCCCATCACATCAAGGGCGGATTTCGAACTGATCCGCGCCTATTCCCCCTATGATCAGGTGCGCGCGCAGGCCTATCCGCCGCTGATGGTGACGGCCGGGCTGAACGATCCGCGCGTCACCTATTGGGAACCGGCGAAATGGGTGGCAAAGCTGCGGGCGACAAGGACCGATGCCAACAGCCTGATCTTCAAGACCAACATGGGGGCCGGCCACGGCGGCAAATCCGGGCGGTTCGCGGCGCTGGAGGAACTGGCGGAGGAATATGCCTTCATCCTGGGCCAGTTCGGTATCGACGACTGATGCCGGCCCCGGCCGATCGCCACCGTTTTTCCATGCTGGTCAGCGTGCAGCCGGCCGACATTGATGAACTGGGGCATGTCAACAACATCGCCTATCTGCGCTGGGTGCAGGATATTGCCACCGCGCACTGGCGCAGCGTCGCCCCGCCCGAACAGGTGGCGGCCCATGTCTGGGTCGTCACCAGGCACGAGATCGATTATCTGAAGCAGACGCTGGCGGGCGAAACATTGTGCATCACCACCTGGGTGGGCACGCCCAAGGGGGCCCGCTTTGATCGCCATGTCGAGATCTGCGGGCCCGAAGGCGATGTGCGCGCCCGCGCGCTGACCACCTGGGCGCTGCTGGACGCCGCCACCGGCCGGCTGGTGCGGGTGCGGGCCGATATCGCCGCGCCGTTCATGGCCCCCGCAGCAGGGTGAACAGATGCACGGCGGCAAACAGCGCCGTCGCCACGCCCACAAACGCCAGCCCGTTCCACGGCAGATGCGCGTGCCAGGCCAGCGGCGCACGCCGCCGCGCCCAATCGCCGGCGGCGGCCAGCGCGGCCAGCGCCAGGCCAAGGGCCAGGCCGATCAGGGTGGTGTGTGCATCCATGGTGCGGCCTTGGCAGGCGGTTCAGACTAAGGCAATGTCCGGCATTGCACGCAGCGGCTTCGCGCCATACCCACAGCCAGACCCCCAACGGAGACTGACCCGATGATCCGCACCCTCACCCTTGCTTCGGCCCTGGCAATTGCCGCCATCGCCGCCCCGGCCATCGCCGCCGGCCCGTTCGATGCAGCGCTGGCCGGCGCCTGGCGCAGCGACGCCAACAAGGCCCGCGACCAGTATCGCCACCCGGCGCAAACCCTTACATTCTTTGGCGTCAAGCCCACGGACACGGTGGTGGAAATCTCCCCGGCCGGCGGCTGGTATACCGAAGTGATCGCCCCCAGCTTGAAGGGCAAGGGCCAGTATGTCGCCGCGCACAACAATCCGCTGGCCTCGATGGGCGCCGCCAGGAGCGTCGAGACATTCAAGGTCAAGTTCGCCGACAAGGCGGTGTTTGGCGACATCAAGGTGACGGCGTTCGGCAAGGATGCCTATGACATCGCGCCGCCGGCGAGCGCCGATGTCGTGCTCAGCTTCCGCAACGTCCACAACTGGCACATGGGCGGCTTTGATCAGGCCGCCTTTGATGCCTTCTTCAAGGCGCTCAAGCCCGGCGGCACGCTGGGCATCGTTGAACACCGCCTGCCGGAAGATCGGCCGGACGCCGCGATGAAGACCAGCGGTTACATGAAGGTTTCCTATGTGAAGGCGCTCGCCGAAAAGGCTGGCTTCAAGTTTGTCGGCGCGTCGGAGGTGAATGCCAACGCCAAGGACACCAAGGATTATCCCAAGGGCGTGTGGACGCTGCCGCCCAACTATGCCGAGGGCGACACCGACAAGGCGAAATATGCCGCCATCGGCGAATCCGATCGCATGACGCTGAAGTTCGTCAAGCCGAAGTGAGGCGGGGGCCGGGCGGGGTGAAACCACCCCGCCCGGCTCGCGTCATGCTGAACTTGGTTCAGCATCCATGGCGCTTGTTCTGGCAGCAGGACGCGGGCCGGCTAACGGGTTTCCATGGATGCTGAACCAAGTTCAGCATGACGGGTGGCGTGTGGGGAGGCTGGTCTGCAACCTGCCCGTCTGCATCAGCGATAGCGCCGCGCCACCGGTTCATCGCCGCCGGCGCGCGCCATCACGTCGGCCAGCGGCTCCGTCACCACCGCCATCCAGTGGGCGTTGGCGTGGCACAGCTGATCATCGGGCAGCAGCAGGCCGACATGGCCGGGCCAGAACAGCAGATCGCCGGATTCGCGCGCGGCGAACTTCACGGCTTCGCCCTGTTCGCGCTGCAGATCGGTGTCGCGGCGCAGCGCGATGCCTTCCGCGCCCAACGCCTGCTGCACCAGGCCGGAACAATCGACGCCATCGGGCGTGCGCCCGCCCCACAGATAGGGGGCATCGGCAAAGAGCGCGGCCGCGGCAAAACGGTCGGGCGGCGGGGCTTCGACATGGCGGCGGTGGACGAAGCCGCCATCGGCCAGAGTAAGGAAATCGCCCTCCAGCCGGCCGGCGAGGCGGGCGCCAAAGGGCAATTCCATCACCACCGCCGCCTTGATGCCGGCAGCGGCAAACAGCGGCGCGCGGCGGACAGCGATGCGGTGGGTGGGTTCAGCGCCGGGCAGCGCCAGCACCGCAAATTCCACCCAGCCGATATAACGATCATGCGCGCTGCGGCCGAGCGCGAAACCGCCCCTGACCTCGACAATGTCGAAGGCTTCGCCCCACAGCAGTTCGCTCACCGCTTCGGCCTGTGGCTCCGGCGCGCGGCGCACGGTGGCACGCGGCGCGGTGCAGATCAGCGGCCGGGGATCGACATAGCGGATCGATCCGACATCGCCAGCCAGCGCCAGTTCCACGACATCGGGGCCGGCAAACCATTCGCGCGGTTCAAAGCGCTGCGCCGGCCCCTTGAGCACCCAACTCATGCAAATCTGCTCCGCAACATGGCCCAGGTGGCGCGCAGGCCCAGCGCCTCGCCGCCCTTGGGCCGGCCGGGGCGAGTGGCATTGTTCCAGGCAAAGGTGTCGAAATGCAGCCAGGGCACGCCGGGGGCCACGAACTGTTCCAGATACAGCGCCGCGGTGATCGCGCCGGCAAGGCCGCCATCGGCGCTGTTGACCAGATCGGCGATGCCGGATTTCAGCATCTCGTTATAGGGGGCCCACAGCGGCAGCCGCCAGGCCGGATCGCCCATGGCCATGCCGGCGGCCAGCACCTCGCTGGCCAGCGCATCATCATTGGCAAACAGGGCCGGCAACTGCGGCCCCAGCGCCACCCGCGCCGCACCGGTGAGCGTGGCGAAATCGATGATCAGCACCGGGTTCTGCTCCGCCGCCAGGCTGATGGCATCGCACAGCACCAGCCGGCCTTCGGCATCGGTGTTGGTGATTTCCACCGTCTTGCCCGCCCGCGTCGCGATCACGTCGCCGGGGCGCAGGGCATTGCCGGAAATGGCGTTTTCGGCCGCCGGGATGATCAGGTGCAGCCGCACCGGCAGATTGGCCGCCATCACCAGCCGCGCCAGCGCCAGCGCATGGGCAGCGCCGCCCATGTCCTTCTTCATCAGGGCCATGCCGCTGCCCGGCTTGATGTTCAGCCCGCCTGTATCAAAGGTGATGCCCTTGCCGATGATGGCCAGGCGCGGATGGGCCGGATCGCCCCATTCGGCCTCGATCAGGCGCGGCTGTGCCGTCGCCGCCCGGCCCACGGCGTGGATGGCGGGGAAATTCTGCGCCAGCAGCGCTTCGCCGGCCACCACCCGCACATCGGCGCCGAACGGCCGCAGCGTGGCGATCACCGCCTGCGCCAGTTCGGCCGGGCCGAGATCGCTGGCCGGCGTATCGACCAGATCGCGCACCAGCGCCACCGCCTGGGCTTCGGCAACCGCGCTGCCGATCGCCGCCAGGCTGGTGGTGGCCAGCACGCGCGGCGCTTCGGGCTTGCTGCGGCGATAACGGGTGAAGCGATGCTGGGCCAGGCACCAGCCCAGGCCGGCCTGGCCCAGTTCGCCCTGCAACTGAAAGCGGCCGGCCGGCAGCTTCGCCGCCGCCGCCGCCAGCGCCCATGGCCCCAGGGCACCAGCGGCCACCCCGGCCAGTGCAAACCAGTCCGCCGGGCCATCGCCGGGGATGATCGCCACGCTGTCGGCCGCCGCCGTGAAGCCCTGGGCGGCAACGGCGGTGCGGGTGCGTTCACCCTGCGCCTTCAACCAGTCGTCCAGCCCGGTGGCGGTGACCGGCACCAGCGGCACGGCTGCTTGCGCATCGGCCGGCACCAGCAGGCTGGCCAGATCCATCAGACGGGCACCCCGAACAGATCGGCTTCGTCCGAATCCTCGATGCGCACCGGCACGATATCGCCCGGCTTCACCCCGCCGGCATCACGCAGATGCACCATGCCGTCGATTTCCGGCGCATCATATTTGCTGCGGCCCGAAGCGCCGCCCTCGTCGTCCACCTCGTCGATCAGCACATCCAGCGTCCGGCCAACCTTGGCGGTCAGGCGCTGTTCCGAAATGCGCGATTGCAGCGCCATGAAACGATGCCAGCGTTCTTCCTTCACAGCCTCCGGCACCGCGCCGGGCAGGGCGTTGGCCTGCGCGCCATCGACCGCTTCATATTTGAAGCAGCCGGCGCGATCGATCTGGGCCTGTTCCAGCCAGTCCAGCAGATCGTTGAAATCGGCTTCCGTCTCGCCGGGGAAGCCGACGATGAAGGTGGAACGGATCGCCATGTCGGGCACAAGCCCGCGCCATTTGTGGATGCGTTCAAGCACCCTGGCCTGGTTGGCCGGGCGCTTCATCGCCTTGAGCACGGTGGGGCTGGCATGCTGGAACGGGATGTCGAGATAGGGCAGCAGCAGCCCATCGGCCATCAGCGGGATCAGATCGTCCACATGCGGATAGGGATAGACATAGTGCAGCCGCACCCAGGCGCCCAATGCGCCCAGCTCGCGCGCCAGATCCTGTATATGGGCGCGGCGTTCCACCCCGCCCAGCGTGCTGCGTTCGTGGCGCAGATCAACGCCATAGGCCGATGTGTCCTGGCTGATGACCAGCAGCTCCTTGGCGCCGGCCTTCACCAGGGCTTGCGCCTCGCGGATGATGGCGGCCGGCGGGCGGCTGGCCAGACGCCCGCGCAAGCTGGGGATGATGCAGAAGGCGCATGTGTGGTTGCAGCCTTCGGAAATTTTCACATAGGCATAATGGCGCGGGGTCAGCTTCAGGCCGGCATCGGGCACCAGATCGATGAAGGCGGAGCGGACGGGCGGCGCGGCTTCGTGCACCGCGCTCACCACCGCCTCATAGGCTTGCGGCCCGGTCACCGCCAGCACGTCGGGAAAGCGGGCGCGGATCACATCGGCATCCTTGCCCATGCAGCCCGTCACGATCACCTTGCCGTTTTCGGCCATGGCCTCGCCGATTGCCTCCAGGCTTTCGGCCTTGGCCGAATCCAGAAAGCCGCAGGTGTTGACGATCACCACGTCGGCGCCGTCATAATCGCCGGACAATGCATAGCCATCGGCGCGCAACTGCGTGAGAATGCGTTCGGAATCGACCAGCGCCTTGGGGCAACCCAGCGACACCATGCCGACCCGCGGGGCCGAAGCGGGAGAGACGGTCATCGGCGCGGCACTGCGCTGTTCAGGCGAAAAGTGCAAGGGGGTTGCGGCCGCTATCGCCCGCCGATCACGCCCGCCGGATCAACCGGCGCGCGGCCCCGGCGCAGTTCGAAATGCAATTGGGGTTCGGCCACGGCCCCGGTTTGCCCGGCGCGGGCGATCACCTCGCCGGCCTGCACGCGCGCACCGCGCGCCACCAGCAGCGCCTCGTTGTGGGCATAGGCCGAAACCCAGCCGCCGGCATGTTTGATCAGCAGCAGATTGCCAAAGCCGGCAATGGCATCGCCGGCATAGGCGACAACGCCATCCGCGGCGGCGCGCACCGCCTCACCGGCGTTGGCCTTCAGATTGACGCCATCGTTGAAGCGGCCGCCGGCCTTGGGCCCAAAGCCGGAAATGATGCGGCCGGGCAGCGGCCAACGGAAGCGCGGCGCGCTGCCGGTGATGGCCGGCAGCGGCACCGGGCGTTCGGCCGCCGCGCCGGCCAGTGGTGGCCGCACGCCCGGTGCCTCCGATGCCGCCGGCTGGCCGCCGGTGACGACATCATCGATCGACAGGGAAAAGGCGCGGGCGCGTTCTTCCAGGCTCATCGCTGCCACCCTGGCAGCGGCAGCCTGGGCATCGGGCAGCCGCAGGCGCTGGCCCACGGCCAGGACATAAGGGTCCTTCAGGCCATTGAGCGCAATCAGGTCACGCCACGGCACGCCATAGGCGCGGGCAATGGCGATGCCGGTTTCGCCGGGGCGCACGGCGTGGAAGCGGCCCTGCGGCGTGATCTGGGCATTGGCGGTGACGGCGCGCGCCACCCAATCGGTGCGTTTGGCGGGGGGTGGCTTGGCGGGGGCCGGTCTGGGTGGCAGCGGCTTTGCCGGCGGCACCCGCGCCGGCGGCGGCCGTTCGGGCCGGCCGATGATGTTGGCACAGCCCGACGCCACCAGCAGCAGCAGCAGGGCCGCCGCCCGCCGCATCAGCCGGCGGCCAGATCGGCCAGCGCCGCCTTCAGTGCGGCGATGGACTGGTAATGCGTCATGTCCAGATGCAGCGGCGTGACGGAAATGCAGGCTTCGTGCATGGCCTTGAGGTCGGTCTCATGCCCCGGTGCCGGCTTTTCCTTGCCAAAGCCATGCCAATAATAGGGAAAGCCGCGCGGATCGATGCGTTTGACCAGGTGGATGTTGCCATAATCGCGGAAACCCTGTTCCGTGACGCGCACGCCCTTCACGTCACCAGCCAGCACCGGCGGGAAATTGATGTTGATCAGCACGCCATCGGGCCATTCCTGCCCGATGATGCGGCGCACGATCCCGGCCCCATGGGTTTGCGCGCAGGAAAAATCCTCGTTCCCCGCCGTGTAATCCATCATCACCTGGGACAGCGCGATCGAGCGGATGCCGGCCAGGCAGCCTTCCATCGCCGCCGAGACAGTGCCCGAATAGGTCACGTCTTCGGCCAGATTGCCGCCGCGGTTGACACCCGACAGGATCAGATCGGGCTTGTGCCCTTCCAGCACCGCGCCCAGCGCCAGCATCACGCAATCGGTGGGCGTGCCCTTCACGGCAAAGCGGCGCGGGCTGATCTCGCGCAGGCGCACCGGCTGCGACAGGGTGAGGCTGTGGCCGGCGCCCGATTGTTCCTCCGCCGGGGCAACCACCCAGACATCGTCTGACAGTTGCGCCGCAATCGCTTCCAGCGCGACCAGCCCGGGGGCGTTGATGCCATCATCATTGGTGACCAGAATGCGCATGGGAGCCTTTCAATAGTGGCCGGCAGGAGCAACCCTCCCCCGGCCCCTCCCTTGCAGGGAGGGGAGACGCTGATCAGGGGGCCAGCCGGTCAATGCCGGCCATATAGGGCCGCAGCACGTCGGGAATGATGACACTGCCATCGGCCTGTTGATGATTTTCGATCACCGCCACCAGCGTGCGTCCGACGGCCAGGCCGGAACCGTTCAACGTGTTGACCGCGCCCCGGCTGCCCTTTTCGCCGGCCAGTTTCCAGCGCGCGTTCATGCGCCGGCCCTGGAAATCGCCGCAATCGGAAACCGAGCTGATCTCGCGATACGCGCCCTGCCCCGGCAGCCACACCTCAAGGTCAAACGTCTTCCTCGCCGAAAAGCCCATGTCCCCGGCGCAGAGCAGCATCCGGCGATAGGGCAGGTTCAGCGCCTGCAGGATCGCTTCCGCCGATGCGAGCATATGCGCGTGCTCGGCCTCCGCCTGATCGGGGGTGCAGATCGTCACCAGTTCGCACTTTTCGAACTGGTGCTGGCGAATCAGACCGCGCGTGTCGCGGCCGGCGCTGCCCGCCTCGCTGCGGAAACACGGTGTCAGTGCGGTCATGCGGATCGGCAGGCTGGCTGCATCGATGATGTCGCCGGCGACCAGGTTGGTCAGGCTCATCTCGGCGGTGGGGATCAGATAGCGGCCGTCGGTGGTCTTGAAGACATCCTCTTCGAACTTGGGCAGTTGGCCGGTGCCAAAGGCGGCTTCGGCCTTGACCAGCAGCGGCGCATAGGTTTCGGCAAAGCCATGGGCGCCCGTGTGCGTGTCGATCATGTACTGGCCCAGCGCGCGTTGCAGCCGCGCCAGCGGGCCTTTCAGCACGGCAAAGCGTGCACCCGCCACGCGGGCGGCGGCTTCGGGATCATAGCCCAGTTTGGCAGCGATAATGTCATGCTCCAGCGGGGGAAAATCAAAGGCGCGCGGGCTGCCCCAGCGCATCACCTCCACATTGCCATGCTCGTCCACGCCATCGGGCACATCGGCGGCGGGCAGGTTGGGCAGGCTGACCAGCAGCGCCTCGGCCGCCGCGCCAGCCTTGCGCGCGGCGGCTTCCAGCGTGGCAATCTCGTCCTTCAGGCCGGCCACTTCGGCTTTCAGCGCCTCGGCCCGCGCCATGTCCTGCGCGGCCATGGCGGCGCCAATCTCCTTCGAGGCGGCGTTGCGGCGGGCCAGCGCCGCCTGCGCGCTTGTTTCGGCGGCGCGGCGGGCGGCATCGGCGCTGAGCAGCGCGGCGGCGGCATCGCTGATCCCGCGCCGGGCCAGGGCGGCGGCAAAGGCATCCGGATCAGCGCGAAGGGCTTTCAGATCATGCATGGCCCATGCCTTTGCCTTGGCGGCCTGCGCCACGCAAGCGCCCCCTTTCGCCGAATCGGACCGCTGCCTATGCTGCGGCCGTGATCGTCACCTGCCCCCATTGCAGCGCCGCCTATCGGCTGGATGTGGCCACCGTGCAACGCCGACCCCGGCTGAAATGCGCTCAGTGCCAGCAGCGCTGGGTGCCGGCCGAAGCGCTGGACGAGGATGAGGCGGTGGCCGCCGTGCAGGAGGAGCTGCGCACCACGCGGCAGCCGCCGGACTCCGAACCGGAACCCGCATCGGAACCGGAACCCGAATCCGCGGCCGCGGCGGAATCGCCACGGGCCCCCGTGCTGAAATGGCTGCTGGCCGTTGCAGTGGGCGCGGCGCTGGCCACCGCCGCGGCCGGCCTGTGGATCGGCCGCATCGATCCCATGGCCCTGCCCGGCGTGGCCGACGCGCTGGCACAGGTGGCACCGCCGCCGCCCCGGCTGGACGTGGCGGTTGCCGGCAGCATCAGCCCGCTGGCCGGCGGCCGCCTGCTGGAAGTGACCGGCGTGATCACCAATCCCGGCACAGCCGCCGTGGTGGTGCCACCGCTGCGCGCCCGCCTGCTGGTGAATGGCCGGCCGAACCGCGACTGGACGATCCCGCCCCCCGCCACGATGATCGCACCGGGCCAGCGCCTGGCCTTTGCCTCCAGCATCACCGATGTGCCGGCCGGCACGGTTGCGGTGCAGATCCGGTTCGGGCGTTAGGGGGGCTGGGCGCCAAAAGGGCGCGCGTCATGCCGAAATCCATGATCTGGGATCGGTCCTCACAGCATCGACGCATCGGCGGGCAGGCCCAGCAGCACGCGGCCGGCCAGTTCCAGCGTGGGCGGGGCGACCATCACATGCTGGGTCGCCACATGGGCATCGCGAAAGCGGCGGCCAAGCGGGTGGCTGGCATAGACCGAGGTGCCGCCGGCCAGTTCGTGCATCTTGGCCGCAACGCGGGCCGCCACCTGAGTGAGGCGGGTGGCAGCCAGCCGCAGCCGGGCGCGGGCCACCAGATCGAGCGCATCGCCGGCCACCACCTGATCCCAGGCGGCCGCGATCTGCGCCTGCACCAGCGCCCGCGCCGCATCCAGATCGGCCTGGGCCATGGCAAATTCGGCCTGCACCACGCCGCGTTCGGCCAGGCTGCGGCTTGACCCTTGGCCTTTCTTGGCCACGGCCAGCGCCTTCAGATCATCCAGCGCGCCCAGCGCATTGCCGCTGGCCACCGCCGCGATGCCCAGCGCCAGCAGGCCGAACGGGGCAAAGCGATAGAGCGGGCCATCCTCACGCGGGGTATCGGTAATGAACGACACGCTGCGCCCCTGCGGCACCGCCACATCGCGCGCTGCCATGTCACCCGAACCGGTGCCGCGCAGGCCCAGCGCGTCCCAGGTGTCGATCAATTCCACATCCTGGCGGCGCATGACCATCATGCGGTGATCGGGTGCGCCAGTGGCCAGGCGGCGCATCTCGGCCCCGTCCATGATCACCGCGCCGCCCAGCAGCCAGCTGCAATTGGCGCTGCCCGAGGCCCAGGCCCAGCGGCCGGAGACACGAAAAGCATCGCCCTCCACCGCCGCCCGGCCCATCGGCGCGAACACGCCGCCGGTGATGACATCTGCGTCGGCCCAGATTTCGCGGGCGTGATCCATCGGCAGCCAGGCCGAAATCAGCGCCGTGGTGCCGCCGATCATCACGCACCAGCCGGTGGCGGCATCGGCGCGGCCCAGTTGTTCAAGGCTGTCGAACAGGCGCGCGACATCGGTTTCGGCGCCGCCCAATGATCTGGGCACCAGCATCCTGAACGCCCCGGCGGCGGCCAGATCGGCGGCCAGATCGGCGGGCAGGCGGCGGGCGCGTTCGGTGTCGGCCGCGCGCGCGGCGATGCTGGCGAGGAGGGGTTGGGCAATCATCTTGGGGCCTCGGCTGATACGGATAAAGATCCTCCCCCTCTGGGGGAGGTGCCCGCAGGGCGGAGGGGGCTTTGGAGGTTGCGCTTGCCCGCCCCCTCCGCCTCCCTTCGGTCGGCACCTCCCCCAGAGCGGGAGGATCTGATGGTCACAGCTTCCACAGGCTCGCCAGATTGTTCTTCTGCATGTCGCTCGACCCGCCGACGATCGGCATGCCGAGCAGATCGCGCACGTGCCGTTCCATGTCGAAGGCGTCGGACAGAGCGTAGGAGCCGATCACCTGCTGGCAGGCCAGCGCGATCTCCACGCCCACATCGGCCACGAACAATTTCGCCATGCTGGTTTCGGTGCTGCACGGCCGGCCTTCGTTCGCCAGCCAGGCGGCGTGATAGAGCATGTGGCGCGCAGCCTGCAGCTTGGTGCGCGCCACCACCAATTTGTGGCGGATGGCCTGGTGCTGGCTGATCGCCTTGCCGAACTGCACGCGGCCTTGCGCATAATCCCAGGCCTCGTCCAGCGCGGCGCGCGCGATGCCAAAGGCAACGGCGGTGATTTCCAGCTTCTCCACATCGAGCGCGCGGCCCGCCAAAAGCTTCCAGCCCTGGTTCCACATCTGTGGCCCGCCAACGATGTTGGCCGCCGGCACCCGCACGCTGTCGAAATACACATCCTGGCTGGCGGTGTAGCGCAGGTTGGCGTGGGCAATATCCTGCATCCGCACGCCGGCCGCGTTGGTGGGGATGAGGACGAACGACAGGTTGCGATAACGATCCTCGGCGGGGCCGGAGCGCACCAGCGTGTAGATATAGTCGCTCCAGTCTGCCCCGGTGCACCAGCGTTTGGCGCCGTCGATCACCACTTCGTCGCCGTCCAGCCGGGCGCGGGTGGTGACGCTGGCAAGATCGCCGCCAACATCGGGTTCGGACAGGCCATAGGCAAAGAACAATTCCCCGCGCGCCAGCCGGGGCAGAAATTCGGCCTTCTGTTCCGGGCTGCCGTTTTCGCTCAGATTCATGCCGCCGTAAAAGGCGGTGTGGATATAGGGACCGGCCAGGCACGGCCCGGCCTGGGCCAGCTCCTCGATCACGGCAATCGCCGCCACCAGATCCTGCCCGGCCCCGCCATAGGCTTCCGGCACGGTGAGCGCAGTGAGGCCCAATTTGTTCAGCTCGGCATAGACATCGCGCGGCCAGCGATGGTCGCGATCCCACTGGATGCGGGCCGGGCGCGGCGCGTGACTCGCCACAAAGCGGCGGATGGTGTCGCGCAGCTGGCCGACATGTTCGGGCTCATCGGAGAAGCTGACGGGCGGCAGCGGCGGGGCCATGCTCATTCCCCGGTCAGCTTCGGCGGCCGGCGTTCGCGAAAGGCGCGCACCGCTTCGGCGCGGTCGGCCGCGAGGTTGGACAGGGTTTCATAGGGGATGGAGGCATCCATCAGCTGCTGCGCCAGCACCCGCAGCGGCTGGTTGGCCACCACCTTCGACCAGCGCACGGCAAAGCGCGGATTGGCCATCAGCTTGCCAACCAGTTCGGTCACCTTGGCATCCAGTTCGGCCGTGGGCACGGCATGGTTGATCAGGCCCATCGCCTCGGCGCGGGGTGCCTTGATCAGATCGCCGGTCATCAGAAATTCCTTGGCGCGGGCATAGCCGATCAATTGCGGCCAGATCACCGCGCCGCCATCGCCCGCCACCAGCCCCACCTTCACATGCGGATCGCCGATGACGGCGGCTTCATCGGCGATGATGATGTCGCACAGCAGGGCGATGGTGGCGCCCAGCCCGGCAGCGGCGCCATTCATGCGGCAGATGATCGGCTTTTCCATCTCCAGCAGGGTGGAAACGATGCGCTTGGCATCCCAGCCGATGTCGCGAAAGCGTTCGGGGTGGGCGATCTGTTCCTCGAACCAGTCGAAATCGCCGCCGGCGCAAAAGGCGCGGCCAGCCCCGGTGAGCACGATGATGTCGCTGCCCTGATCGCGCTGGAGATCGGTGAACACGCGGGCCAGTTCATGGTGCATCTGTTCATCAACGCCATTGACCGGATTGTTGCCGGTGATGGTGGCGGTGAGCACGCGATCATGGCCGAACTGGCCGCGCGTGAAGGTGAAGCGTTGATAGCCGTCCAGCGCCATGCGCGGTCTCCCCGGTGGTTTGCGCCAGCGTGGCGCAGCCGGGGCGCGCGGTCAAACTGGCGTTCAGCGCAGCTTCAGCGCGGCCTGCACCCTGGCCCAGCTGACCAGCTTGAAATTCTGGGTCGGCACATTCTCGCCATCCTGCGCCACCATCAGGCCGGCGGGGAAGCGCGGGCCGAAATCACCGGTCATCACCGCGATGCCATCGGTTTCCTGGGTGCCGCCCAACGCACCATCGGCAATGCGGAAACGGCCGGCAAAGCGGTCATCGGCCAGGGCAAACAGGGCATAGGCGTTGTCACCCTGGCTCGACGCCACCAGCCAGCCGCCGTTGCCGGGGCCGCTGGTGGCAATGGCCAAGCCTTCGACATCATCGAACAGCCGGGCCTTGTCCACCCCGGCCAACTTGATCGGGGTGGCGCTGCCGCTTGCCCGCGCGTCCCAGCGCCAGATGCCGACATCCTCTTCGGCGACATAAAGCCGGGCGGTGCGCGGATCGACCACGCAGCCTTCGGACTGGCTGGCCAGCTTCAGCGTCCGCACGATGCGGCCGGTGGCGGTCTTCGTGTCCAGTTCGATCTGCCGGATGCTGCCATCCTTGATGACGATGAAGGCGGTCAGCGCGCCCGGTGTCGCCCACAGGCACATGCCATAGGCTTCGCCGGCACCGGCCGGCACCCGGCCCAACGGCACCAGCCGCGCGGCAGCGGTGTCGAGCCGGAACAGCGCGATGTGGGCCTGGGCGTTGTCGCTGCGATCACTGGCGGCAACAATCACCCCGGTCGGCGTTTCGACCAGATCGACATTGTTGACCCGGCCGGCATTGTTGAAATCGCGCACAGTGCCGGCCAGATCATAGACATACAGGCCAGCCTGCTTGTCCGTCCCCACGATCAGGCTGGCAACCGGATTGGCAGCGTTGCGCCAGATCGCCGGATCATCGGCGGCATCGTCACTGGTCTTCACCGCTGCCGTTTCGCCATCGGCGGTGACGCTGGCCGTCTCAACGCCGGGTTTGGCGGCCGGCGGCGCGCAGGCGGCCAGCAGCAGCAGGATGGGCAGGATGGCGCGCATGGGGTTGGCCCTCACTTTGGCGTGACAAACACCGGATTGGCATAAAACCACAGATCGCTCCACGGGTCTTCGCCCTTGGGATCGCCGGCGGGTTCCAGTTCGGCCGTGCTGGTGCCGCGCACGCGCAGATAGATGGGGCCGGTGACGGACGCGATGCGGTGCGTCATCGTCAGCATTTCGCCGTCGCGGGTCCAGTCGGCCGCGGTGAAGCGGCGGGCGACCGCGGTGCCGGTGGTGATGGCCGTGGTGCGATCCACCACCGGGCCGGTGATGCTGCCGATGATCAGATCGACGCGGGCGACGTCGGGTTTGCGGCCGCCGGCGTTGGCCGCCGCCGGATCGCGCAGGCGGATCGTCACCTCCAGCGGCTGGCCCTTGCGCGGGCTGATCGTGCCGCCGATGCCGGCCCTGGCCTTGCCGCTGCTGGCAATCACCTCCACCTCGCTCACCAGATCGCCGGTGACGACGAAGATTCGCCCAGAGCGCAGGCCATCGATGATGTCGGCATGGTCTGGCCGCGCCTGCACATAGGTCTTGCTGTATTCGCCCGGCCAGAAATCATTGCCGCCATCGCGCCAGTTGGCGTGGCTGTCGGATGTGGCGGTGATGAACCAGCGCCGGCCTTCGGCCAGCATCGAATCCCAGAAACCGCCCAGGATCGCCGTCATCTGATCAAAGCCGCCCAGCGTGGGGGCGCGGCCATAGCCGCCGCGGTTGCCGGTGGGATCGGGGCTGCCATCGGGCTTTATGGCGCCGGCCTGGTGGCCCGGTGCGCCTTCCATGCCGATGGCGACGCGCGGCGCGGTGTCGTTCCAGTTGCGGAATTCGGCCGGGGTGTACAGGCCCCAGGCAAAGGGCGCGGTGGCCGAACGGCTGGGGTGGTTGGCGATCAGCACCGGCGGTGCCTTCTGGTCGCGCATCAGTTTCAGCGCATCGATCATGCGGCCTTCGCTGTTCCAGTCCTTGTTGGCCGGCCACGGCTCCCGGTGGGAAAAGCCGGATTCGATGGCGCGCAACTGCTCGCGCTCGTCGCCGGTGAAGGGGATGATCAGGCTGCTGTGGTCGCCGGCCGGCGTATCGAATTCCATGCCATAGAAGATCAGCAGTTCCGGCACGGCGGCGCGGGCCTGGTTCACCGCCGGCCAGGCCTGTTGATAATTCAGCTTGCTGTGGTTGGGGCCGCCATGATCGGTGCTGACCATCCAGCGCAGGCCGAACTGGCGGGCCATTTGCGCGTTCTTGACGATGGCATAACGGCCATCCTTGCCCAGCAGCGGAATCGGCGCGGTTTGCGGGCTGTTGGGATCGGTTTCGTAATCGGCGCTGAACTCGGAATGGATATGGTGATCGCCCGGCAGCCACTGCCGGCCCCTGGCCGGAATCGCCCCGGCCGTGGGCCTGTTGCGATACTGGGCCGCCAGACCACCATGGCCATCATGGGCAAGGGCGGGCGAAACGACGAAAGCGGCCCACGCCGCCAGAAGGATCAAGCGCATGGAACCGCTCCGTTCATGAAGGCAACGGGCCGCCACCCCCAAGGGAGCGGCGGCCCGTGAAGACCGGATCAATAGGTGACGCGGATACCGCCGGTGTAGCGGCGACCGAAGGTTTCCCGCTCGATCGAGCGGGCATCATTGCCAACGAAGCGGCGGCCGGGGCCGTTCAGCATGTTGGACAGATCGGCATAGATTTCGAAGTTCTTGGTGATGGCATAACGGGCCGAAATGTCGAGCTCGCCATCGGCGGCCCAATAGAAATCACCACCCACTGCCGGGTCGCCCAAGCCGTCGATCCAGCTGGAGCGATACTGATAGGAGACGCGGGCCGAGAAGCCGTATTTTTCATAATAGGGGCCGACGTTCAGCACGATATCGGAGGTGCCGGGGAAGCGGACCTTGTCACCCGACGGGGTGACAGCTTCGCTGCGGTTGAGCGAGACGTTGGTCTGGATGCCGAAGCCGCCCCACCAATGATCTTCGCTCAGGAAATTGTCGAGCTGGATCTGGGCGGCGGCCTCGATGCCATAAACCTTGCCGCTGCCGCCGTTGAGCGTGGTGGAGAAGACATAATCGGCCCGGTTGACGCCGTTGGAATTCAGGATGTCCAGCCCGAACTGGCGGGTGGCACCGAACAGCACGTCGCTGACATCCTTGTAGTGGGCGCCGAGCATGAAGAAGCCGCCGCTGCGCGGATAATATTCCCAATACAGGTCAACACCCTTGGTCTGTTCCGGCTTGGCATCCGGGTTGCCGCCCGACACGGTGAGGTTGGCATCGTTGAAGGTGAAGTTGGGGCGCAGCACCGGATAATCCGGGCGGGCGGCGCCGGTGTTGAACGACAGGCGCACCTTCATTTCGTCGGTGGCGTTCCAGTTGATGTGCAGGCTGGGATAGATCTGGGTGAAATCCCGGTTGACCGTGTTCAGCAGGTTCACCGGGCCACCAGGCACGGTGGCGCGGAAGGCGGTGGACTGGTTGGTGACATGTTCAAAGCGGGCACCATAGACTATGCTGCCCCAATCAAACTTGGTCAGGCCCATGGCATAGCCCGACCACACCTGTTCGGCGACCTTGTAATAATTGTTGTTGTTGAAGTTGTAGGCCGCAAACGGTTCCACGGCGCGCACGGCGTCGATGATTTTCTGCTTGCCGAAATAGGGGAAGGTGTAACCCAGCTGCAGCTGGCCCAGATAGGGGTCGGGGATGCTCATCGCGGCCGGATCCAGCGGCAGCGCGGCCTGGGTGAAGATGTTCAGCCCATTGGCCGTGGCGGTGCTGTTCACGTCGAGCAGGCGTTCATCCACCTCCTTGACGCGGTTGTCATACTGCAGGCCAACGCTGAACTTGGTATCGCCGAACAGGCTGGTTTCGCGGGCGATGTCGATGCGGCCGGTGTAGGCATCGGTGGTGTCGATGGCCTTCTGGCCGCGCACGCGGGTCAGGCTGGTGGGGAAATCGGCGATGGACAGCACCCGATCCCCGCGCGACAGCGTGCCATCGGCGGCGCGCAGCGTGCGATACAGCTCGACCACCTGGTTCTGCGGGTTGGTCAGATCATAGAACACCGTCGGCCGGCTGGTGGCAGTGGCGCCGTTGGTGCCAAAACCGGGGCTTTCATAGTTGAGCTGCGCCGGGAAGCTGCGATCATCCTTGGACTGGGTGTAGTTGCCGCGCCAGCTCACCGTCCAGCCATCGAACTTGTGATCGCCGCCGATGGTGTTGATGAACACCGATTGCTTGAATTCGCGGCTGAGCAGATTGGCGTTGATGTCGATGCCGTACACGGTGCCGCGGAACGGCGTGTTCACGCAGGCATCGGCATAGCCAGTGGTGTTGGGGGCCAGCACGTTGCTGGCGCAGGCGGTGTTCAGGTTGGGCACGCGGCCTTCCTGGTCATCAAGATCGAAGATATAGTTGGAGCGCAGCTCGTTGTCGGTGAAGGCCGAATAGATCGAGGTGACGAACATCTTGTTGTCACTGTCGGGTGCCCATTCCAGCCGGCCCGACACGCTGTAGTTGCGGCGGGTCAGGCGATAGAGCTTGTTTTCGGTTTCACGCGCCCACACGCGACGGGGGCCGGTGGCGGTGTCCACAAAGCTGTTGGGGTTTTCGCCGGTGCCAAAGGGGCGCAGATCACGGCTGACGGTTTCCCAATCGGTCTCGATATTGTCGGTCGCCATGGTGCGTTCATAGAAGCTGCCCGACAGCACCGCGCCGATTTCGCCGATGCCGGTGTTCCAGCGATCCGAAATCACGCCGGTGGCTTCATATTCCATGCCGCCGCCCAGATCGACATAACCGATGCCGCCGCGGCCCTGCATGTGCAGGCCCTTGTAGTCAAAGGCCGAACGGGTGATGACGTTGATGTTGCCGGCGATGGTTTCGGCGGTCATGTCCGGCGTCACCGCCTTGCGCACGACCACCTGGGTGGCAATCGCCGACGGGATCGAATCGAAGCGCGCATCGCGGCCTTCCGGCGAGATGACGTTGATGCCGTCGAACGACAGCGTCGTCCAGTTCAGCGGCGCACCACGCAGGTTGACATAACGGGCCTGGCCCTGGTCACGCTGCACGGCCACGCCGGGCAGGCGGGAAACGGCCTGGGCGATATTCTGGTCGGGCAGGCGGCCCACGGCGTCGGCCGACAGCACGCTGACCAGCTGGTCGCTGTTCTTCTGCACCAGCAGCGCGGCGCGTTCCGATTCGCGGATCGGGCGTTCGCCGGAAACGACGATTTCACCATCTTCGGTGGTGACGGTCTCGCCAGCGCGCGAACGGGTGGTGTCCTGTTCGGCCGGGGCGGCGGCCGCCTGTTCGGCGGCAGCCATCACCTGCGCCATGGCGGGTGTCCCGGCCAGGCTGGCCAGCAAGGCAAAACGAACGGCATTGCGGCGATGCGACGAGGAAATGATCATGAGTTTGCGCCCCAGTTGGCCGGCGAGGAGGAACCGGCGACGTGGCGGGGCAGTAGTGACGCTTCATGACGTTGAGATATCATTTCAATGACAGGGTGATTACAGCCGCCAAGCCCATCAATGCTGTGGCTTTTGCGCATCAGCGCCGCCACCACCGGAAATTGGCACGGATCACGCCAGATGACGAAGGACCCACAGCAGCATGCCGGCCGCAATGGCCACGGCATAGGGCAGATCAGCCCCCGGCCGGAACAGGCGCGGCGGATTGTCGCCGGCAAGGCCGGCCAGCGCCAGGCCACGGCGCAGCAGGATCAGCGCCAGTGCCAACCCGCCGCCGGCCAGCGCAATCAGCAGCACCTGTTCCGCCAGCGTGGCCAGGCTGGCCCAGCAGGCGCAACCGGTCATGATCTTGACATCGCCGCCGCCCAGCCAGCCGCGCGCAAAGGCCAGCAGGCCAAAGGCGAAGAAAATGCCGCCAGCCGCGGCATGGCTGGCCCAATCATGGCCGGGCGTGCCCAGGCCATAGAGGACAGCCGCGACCAGGATCAGGATGGTGAGCGTATCGGGGATTTCATAGCGCCACAGATCAAAGCCGGCCGCCGCCACCAGCGCCAGCGCCAGCAGCGCAAGGCCGATCGCTGCCAGCGTCATGGCTGTGGCCGGCCCTTCAGTTCGGCCAGATATTGCAGATTGGCCCAGGCGGCGCGGTCGAATTGCGGATTGAGGCTGAGCGCGCGGTTGAAATAGGCTTCGGCCACCGCCAGATCACCGCGCGCCATCGCGGCGTAGCCGACACTGTTGAGATCGCCGGCCAGGCTGGCGCGGCTGCTGTGGCGGAATGCCTCCTGGTATCGGCCCTGCATGGCGCGGGCCAGCGCCAGATTGGTCTGCACCACCCGATCGGCCGGGGCCAGCGCCAGTGCCCTTTCCAGATCGCGTTCGGCCGCGACATGGCGGCCGCGCAGCAGCAGCGACCAGCCGCGATTGGCCAGCACGGCGGCATCGGCCGGGGCGGCGGCGATGGCGCGGGCATAGGCGACATCGGCCGTGGCCCAATCCTTTTGCCGATCGGCCACCACGGCGCGGGCATTCCACGCCCGGGACAGGCCGGCATCCAGCGCGACCGCCGCATCCAGCGCGGCCATGGCATCGGCCAGCCGGCCCTGTTTCAGCCGGGTGATGCCCAGCCCCTGCAGACCCCGCGCTGCCAGCGGCCCGGTGCCAAGCTGGCCAAAGCCCTCGGCCGCTTCGGCCAGGGAACCGCTGGCCAGCGCCAGTTCGGCAGCGCGCAGGGCCACCTCCTCACTGTCGGTGGCCCACAAGGGCGCCAGCAGGGCGCGGGCATCGGCCAGCCGGCCCTGCGCAATGGCGGCATCCAGCAGGGCGAGCGCGGCCGGGGATGGCGGGGCCACCGCCACGCCGGGCGGCGCGGCAACCGCACGATCCCGCGCCAGCGCCGGGCTGATCCACACCAGCAGCATGGCCACCAGCAGCCCGACAACGGCCAGTCTCTGCAGGCGCGGCAGCCGGCCGCTGGCTCCGGCAGAGGCCCGCACATCGGCAAGGGCGGTGCCGCGCTGGGCCTTGGGATCAAGATCGGGCAGCCGGGGATCAGGCACGGGCCGCCTCGATCCGGGCAATCAGGCGTTCCAGCCGGGCGATGGCCAGCCGGATATCGGCCGCCGGATCGGCCGGCGGCGGCGGCGACAGCGGCAACGGTTCGGCATCGGGTGCGCGCCGGGGCATGACCAGCAGGGCGCTGCGCGGCCGCGCCGGTGCCACCGCCTGCGCCAGAACGGCAACGGGCAGTGCCGGTTCAGGGTGCGGGCGCAGCGCGGCCGGCAGCGGCAGCGGCGCCGGCCGGGGCGGCGCGGGCCGGGATGGAGGCGGCGAGGGCGTGTCAGCGGCGGGCAGCGCGGCGGGCAGCGCGGCGGCCAGCGGAGCGGGCGCTTCAGGCGGCCGGGTCAGGGCAGCGGCGCTGCCCAGACGGGCGGCCAGTTCGGTTTCCACGGCGGCAACAGCCGCCGCCAGCCGGGGGGCCGGGGTGGCCGCCGGGCGCGGCGGTTCGGCCAGCACCAGCACGGCCTCGCCGCTGGCCACCAGGTCGATGCGCGCCAGCCCTGCCGGTGCCACGGCGGGGGGCGGTGCCGCCGGGCTGGCCAGCCGGGCGGCAACCAGCGCCAGCGCGCGGCGGGCGGCGGCAGCAGCGCGCGGATCACTGCCGGCCATGGCCTGCTGCAACGGTGCGATGGCGGCGCGTTCCTGCCCGGCCTGCAGCAGCGACCAGCCCAGATTATAGGCGATGTCGAAGGCATCGGGGGCCAGCGACAGCGCGCGTTCGAACATCTGCCGGGCCAGATCGGCGCGGCCCAGCCGATCATAGGCAATGCCCAGGCCGTTCAGCGCGGCCAGATTGGCCGGATCCTGCGCCAGTGCCGCGTTGAAGGCGGCAATCGCCTGCACCGGATTGGCCGCGGCGAGCAGGGCGCGGCCTTCATCCAGCGCCGCGGCCACATCGCCGGCGACGGCCGGCAGCGCGCTGGCACGGCTGCGCAGTTCGGCCGGCAGCGCCGGGGCAGCGGCAGCCGGCACCGCGGCCAGCGCCAGGGCGAGGGCGATGCTGCGGCTCATCGCGGCCGGCTCGCTTCGTTGGCGGCCGACAGGGCGTCGCGCATGCCGATCGCGGCCGGCAGCATCAGCACCGCCACCATGGTGGGCAGCATGAAACAGACCAGTGGCACCGACAGCAGCACCGGGATGCGATGGGCCTTTTCCTCGGCGCGCAGGCGGCGGGCCTCGCGCATTTCGGCGCCATAGACGCGCAGCGCGCCGGCCACCGACGCGCCGAGCCGGTCTGACTGGATGATCAGCGTGGTGAAGGCGGTGATTTCGGCAACGCCGCTCTTGCGGGCCAGCTGGCGCAGCGCCGCCTCGCGGCTGCGGCCGGCGCGCAATTCCAGGCTGACCTGGGCAAACAGCCGCGCCAGCAGCGGGTGCGACGTGGTGATTTCCGAACCGACCCGGCTGAAGGCGGCGTCGATGCCCAGCCCGGCCTCCATGCACACCAACATCAGATCCAGCGTATCGGGAAAGCCGTTGAGGATTTCCTTGGCGCGTTCGCTGGCGCGCGACGAAACGATGAAGCCGGGCAGATAGAGACCCGCCACCGCCGCGCCGATCAGATAGACATACAGCCGGGTGGAATCCGGCCAGTTGTTGCCCAGCGCGATCACCAGCAGCACGAAGGCCGGAACCGCCAGCGTGCCGGCGGCCCGGGCCAGGGTGAAGGCGCGCGGCGCATAGCTCTGGTCAAAGCCGGCCATGGCGAGCTTTTCGGTCAGCTTGTCCGAGGTCGCGTCGGTCAGGCCGATGCCGCGCCGTTCGATTTCCTGCACCAGCCGCGACCAGGGGCCGGTGGCGATATCGTTGCGGATGCTGCCGGGGCCGGCATCGGCGGCGCTGCCGCCGCCCTGCGCCGCCAGCCGCGCCTTTATGTCGGTGCGGCCCAGAACCAGCGGCGCCAGCGCCAGCACCACCAGCACCACGGCCACAAACACCAGGCCCAGCACCACCCAGTTGGCAAGGGAACCGGTCAGCGCCATGTCACACCTTGATCGCGATCATGCGGCGCATGATGACCACGCCCAGCACATACATGAACAGCACGCCCAACACGCCGGGCATGAACCAGGGGTCATCCACCTTGTCGAGATAGAAGGACGGATCCTTGGTGAACACGCTGATGAAGGTGAGCACCGGCAGCGCGGTGAGCAGGCTGCCAGTCATCTTGCCTTCGGAAGCCAAGGCCCTGACCTTGAGCACCATCGCTGCCCGGTCGCGGATCACCTTCGACAGGCCATCCAATATGTCGGCCAGGCTGCCGCCGGTTTCGGTCTGGATCGAGACCGACACCACGAACATGTTGAGATCGGGCGTCTGCACCCGGTTGGCCAGGTTGGCCAGCGCATCACGCAGCGCATAGCCATAGTTCATTTCGGCCAGCACCAGCCCCAGTTCCGACGACAGCGGATCGGGCAGTTCCTGCACCACCAGTTCCAGCGCCGAATTGATCGGATAACCGGCGCGCAGGCCGCGCACCAGCACGTCGAGCGCGGTGGGGAACTGCGCCTCCAGCAGCTTGAGCCGCTTGGCGGCGGCATAGTTGAGCCACAGCACCGGCAGCACCAGGCCGATGCCGGCGGCAAACAGCAGCAGCAGCAGCACGGCGCTGGGCGAACGGATCTGGCCACTGATGCCGCCCAGCACCGGGAACAGGAAGCCGATCAGCACGGTGACCACCGACATCAGGGTGAGCATGCGCTGGGCGCTCATGCGCACCCCGGCCTGGCTCAGCCGGCTGTCGAGATAGGTGATCACCGACGGCAGCAGCGATTTCGACACATCGGTGGTCTGCCGGCGCAGCGCCGTGATGATTTCCGCGCTGCTCGCCCCCTTCTCGATCAACGCCATGCGCCGTGACACCCGGCGGCGCGACCCATAGGTATCGCGCCACCACAGGAAGGCGGCTTCGGCCAGCAGCACCACGGCCAGGAAGATGATGCCGCTCAACACCATCTGCGGGTTGATATAGGCGGGCAGGGTCAAGGCTCAGCCCTCCCGCCGGCGGAACGGATCGAACATGGTGGTGGGCAGATCATAGCCGCGCGATTTCAGCACCTCCATGAACTTGGGCCGCACCCCCATCGGGCGCATTTCACCCACCACCCGGCCTTCGCCATCCACGCCCTCGCGCACGAACTTGAAGATTTCCTGCATCAGGATGATGTCGCCTTCCATCCCGGTGATTTCGGCGACCGAGGTGACGCGGCGGGTGCCATCCTGCAGGCGCTCCAGCTGCAACACCACGTTGATGGCGCTGGCGATCTGGGCGCGGGCGGATTTGGGGCTGATGTCGATGCCCGACATGCCGATCATCTGCTCCAGCCGGCTCAACGCGTCGCGCGGGGTGTTGGCGTGCAGCGTCGTCATCGATCCATCATGGCCGGTGTTCATCGCCTGCAGCATGTCGAACGCTTCGCCCGACCGGATTTCGCCCAGGATCACCCGGTCGGGCCGCATGCGCAGCGCGTTCTTCACCAGATCGCGCTGGTTGACCTCGCCCCGCCCTTCGATATTGGCCGGGCGGGTTTCCAGCCGCACGACATGGCTCTGCTGCAATTGCAGTTCGGCCGAATCCTCGATCGTCACCACCCGTTCATGGCTGCCGATCGACGCCGACAGCGCGTTGAGCATGGTGGTCTTGCCCGAACCGGTGCCGCCCGAAACGATCACGTTGCGCCGGCTGGCCACCACCGCCTTCAGCATGGTGGCGCAATCCACCGTCATCGATCCATATTCCACCAGCTTGTCGATGCTGGTGCGGCTGGGCGGAAACTTGCGGATCGAAAGACACGGCCCGTCGATGGCCAGCGGCGGGATGATGGCGTTGATGCGGCTGCCATCGGGCAGGCGGGCATCGACCATCGGCGAGCTTTCATCCACCCGCCGGCCCACATTTGAAACGATCTTGCCGATGATGCGCAGCAGATGCTGATCGCTGGCAAAGCGCGTGCCGACCTCCTCGATGCGGCCGCGCCGTTCCACGAACACCTTGGTCGCGCTGTTGACCATGATGTCGGAAATGGTGGGATCCTTCAGCAGCGGTTCCAGCGGGCCCAGACCCAGAAGTTCGTCCAGAATATCCTCAACCAGCTGGCGCCGTTCGGCGGCGTTCAGGGCCTGGTTGTTTTCCTTCAGCATTTCCTGAACGATATCGCCGATGTCGCGCTGCATCTGATCGCGCGTCATGGTTTCCAGCGCCGCCAGATTGATGCGGTCGATCAGATTCTGGTGCAGCGTCACCTTCAGTTCGGTGTAATCGTCGCGCCGGCGGTCCTTGATGTTGATCACCGGGGCCGGGGCCGGGCTGTCTGCCGCCACGGGGGCTGCCGGCACTGCCGCCGGCGCTGCGGCCGGCTTGCGGCGGGTGGGGAAGATCATTGCGCCGCCTCCAGCGCCACCAGTTCAGCGGTCAGCGCCGTGGCCATGGCGCGCAGATCGCGATCGATGCGGGCCTTGAGCTTCATCTGCCCCACCGGCCGGCCTTCATCCAGCGCCGCCGACACGGTGGGATAATCGTTGCACAGCGGGAAATGCACCCGGAAGCGCAGCACCGCTTCCGCATCCGACAGATCATATTTGCCGAACAGGCCGGGCGACAGGCGATTGATCGCCACCCGCGCCCGATCGGCCAGTGCGTTGGCTTCCAGCACGTCCAGTTGCCGCCGGGCCTGCTGCACGCCCGACACGGTCATCTGCGTCACCAGCAGCACCAGATCGGATTTCTGCAGCGCGGCGGCCGTCCAGTCCAGCCACAGGCCGGGCATGTCGAGCACGACCAGATCATAATTCTGCGCCGCCACATCCAGCAGCCGATCGATGAATTCCGGCGTGATCGCATCCAGCGGGTTCATGTCGGCCGGGGCCGCCACCACGCCCACGCCCGATTGGTGGCGTTCCACCACCATGCGCAGGAATTCCACGTCCAGCCGGTCTTCGGCCTCCACCAGATCCGCGATCGACAGGCGCGGTTTCAGATTGAGATAAAGCGCCGCGTTGCCGCGCTGCAGATCCAGATCGATCAGCAGCACCTGCTTGTCATCGGCCCAGATCTGCGCCAGCTGGCTGGCCACCATGCTGGCGCCCATGCCGCCCAGCGCCCCCTGCACCGCGATGATGCTGGCCTGGCGGGCCGGGCCCTGGCCGGTGGCCCGCGCCACCCGATCGCGCGCGGCATCAATGGCCTGGCCCAGTTCCTCCAGGCTGAACGGGATGGGCAGCACATCGGCAATGCTGGATCGCAGCAGCTGGCGGGTGATGGCGATGGTCAGATCGGCCACCGCCGCCACCACCGGGATGCGCTGGCCGGGGCCGACGGCAAAGCTTTCCAGCGCGGCCAGATCGGCGGCATTGGCCGGATCGATCTGCACCACCAGCAGATCGGTGCGGCGGATCATCGGGGCATTGCCGGCAAAGCTGGCGAAGCTGCCATCGAACAGGCGCACATCGGCGTTGATCACGTTCAGCCGCCCGGCATCAAGCTTGGCGCGCGTGCCGGCATCCAGCACCATCGTCACCCGCAGTTCGCCGGCTTCGCGCAGCGGATTTTCGGCGGCCGGCTGGCCGGCAACGCCACCCAGACGGGCCAGCAACGCCATCAGCGCGGCCCCGGCCCGGCGCCGGCCGCGGCCCCGGTGCCGGCCCCGGCCTGGCCGCCGGTGGCACCCAGCTGCGATCCGCCGCTGATGGATTGCAGCGGCGTCACCTGCCCGCCCAGATAGCGGTTGACCGCCGCCGCCGACCGCACGCCATTGCTGGCTTCGGGCGGCACACCGGCGTGTTTGGGATGAAGATCGACCACCTGGGCGGTGATGTTCTTCTGCACCGCTGTGCCCAGATCGCGATCACGGGCCGCCGCCGGCACGGCCAGCGCCAGAGCGGCCAGCAGAACAAGACGCTCAACCATGGCTCACCTCACGATATGGCCGTGATCGGCGGCGACGCCGCCCGGCTTGTTGACGCTGCTGGCCGGGCCGGGCAACGGCCGCATCGGCCCGCCGGCGCAGCGTCCGGTTTCACGGCCGAGCAGGAAGAAATCCTCGTCGCTGGGTTCGTCCACCCGGTCAGTCGGCATCTGCAGCGCGCCGGCATCGGCCGCGACCGGGCGCACGATGCGCGGTGTCACCAATATCACCAGCTCGGTTTCCTGGCGGTTGAAGCTGTTGGACCGGAACAGCGCGCCCAGGATGGGGATGCGGCCCAGCAGCGGCACGGCGTTGACGGTGTCGCGAAAATCATTCTGGATCAGCCCGGCCAGGGCAAAGGTCTGGCCATCGCGCAGCTCGACCGTGGTGCGGGCGCGCCGCACCTTCAGGCCGGGCACCCGCAGCTGGCCAATGTCGATCCCGGCCGATGGATCCAGGCTGGACACTTCGGGCGCGACCAGCAGGTTGATCAGCCCGTCTTCCAGCAGCGTGGGGGTGAAGGCCAGCGCCACGCCGAACGGCTTGAACTCGATCGCCACCTGGCCATTGATCGCCACCCCGGTGGGCACCGGAAATTCGCCGCCGGCCAGGAAATTGGCGGTTTCACCCGACAGCGCGATGATGTTGGGCTGGGCCAGGGTGCGGATCAGCCCCTTGCTCTCCAGCGCCTGGAACGACAGGTTCAAACCGGGAAAGCGCAGCACCGCACCGAACGCGCCGGTGACGCCGGTGCCGGGGCCGGTGGCGGTGCCGCCTTCGGTGGGCACGCCCTGCGGCGTCAGGGTGCCGCGGGCATCGCCGCCAAAGGCGACCCGGTCGATGCCCAGCGCCTTGACCGTGCCGCGCTGCATTTCGGCAAAGCGCACCTCCAGCAGGATCTGCTGCGCCGTGCCCACGCTGGCCATGTTCATCACCTTGCGGGGTGCATAGGCTTCGGCAATGGCAGCGGCGCGCTGCAGGGCCGCCGCGCTGCTGGCCGTGCCCGACAGGATCAGCATGTCGTTGGCCACCTGCACGCCCAGCGTTTCGGTGGGCAAGATCTCGGCCAGTTTCTGCTTCAGGCCCATGGCGTCGGGCGACACCGTCACATCCACCACCGCGATCACGCCGCCGGCCCTGTCATACAGGGTCAGGTTGGTGGTACCGATCTGCTTGCCCAGCAGATAGGCGACACTGGTGGTGACGGGCGAGACATCGGCAATGGCCGGATTGCCCACCGCCAGCCGCGCGAACGGCCGCGGCACGCGCAGCGTCTGCGACTTGTTGATGGGCACGCTCAGCGCCAGGCCGGTGTGGGCCTCCACGCTGGCAGCGGCCAGCGCCGGGGCGGCCAGCGGCGGCAGGGCGGCCAGCGCCGCGATCACAAGGGCTCGCATCATCATTTGCCAATCACCGGCTCAATGGTTGCTGTGGTGCCGCGCTGCACCACCACGGCGGGCAGCACCGGGGCGGCCGGCGCGGCGCGGCCGGCACCGCCGCCAGCCGGGGCACCGCCGCCGCTGGCATCGGGCTTGCGCACCAGGCGGGTGATGGTGCCATCGTTCAAATCCATCAGCTGGGCCGTTTCCAGCCGCACGCGGGCTTCATCGGTGAAGTGGCGCAGCGCCAGATTGATGCCGCCCACCGTCAGCGCCAGGCTGATCTTCTGCGCCTGCAGCGGCGTCACCTCGATGGTGGCGGATTTCACCACTTCCGGCTTGTCCTTGCCCAGATTGCTGTCCATCCCCACCGCCAGCACGCGCACGCCCTGGGCCAGCAGCTCGCCATAGGGCATCGCCTCTTCGGGCTGACGGGTGAAAAACACATCGACCCGGTCGCCGGGATAGATCAGGCCAGACACGCCGCTGACCTCGTTCACCGGCACGGCGATCGCCCGCATCTGCGGGCCCAGCAGCGGCGCCGTCGACAGGCGGTTGGCCCCGGTCGCCAGCGATTTTTCGGTCAGTATCTCGTTGGCGACGATCGGGCGCATGGCGGTGCGACCGGCGCCGTTGGTCAGGTCTTCCAGACGCTGGAAGCTGCCGACCGGCACCGAATCGGCCGGCCATTCGACCGTCTTGAGCTTGGCCGGGGTCAGCTTCTCGCCAAAATTGATATCGGCTGCGGCCACCACGGCGGGCACGGTGCGCAACTGGCGACCGTCGGCCCCGCCCGCAGCCTCGTCGCCGCCCATGAAATTGCGGGCGAACAGCACGGCCACCAGGCCCAGCGCCACCGCCGCGATCAGCATGATGATGGAGGAACGGCGCATCAGGCGGCCGCCGTGCGGCCGGTGGCGCGCTTGCCTTGTGAGTCCACAGCCTCAATCCTTGCTGTTCCGTGCCGCTGTGCAGCACGGCAAGGGACGCGCCTTGCACCCCAAACGCCGGGTGAAGCCCCTTGACCGGCCGCCGGCCCCAGCCGCGATCGGGCGTGAGGGCCGGGAACGAAACGGCTGGCCAGGCGCAAAGACCCGGCCAGCCGTCTTGCGATCAGTTGATTAGAACTTGGTGTCGGCTTCGGCGTCGAGCGCGGTGCCGGACTGGGTCATGGCGCTCTGCAGCGAACCGCCGAACGCATTGGCGCCAGCGACAACCAGGCCGCCCAGAACGGCGACGATCAGCGCGTATTCGGCAGCCGAAGCGCCAGACTTGTTGCCCTTCAGATTGTTCAGGATCTTCATCATTTCAGTTATTCCCGCTATTATGGCCGCAGCCATTGATTATTCCTTGCCGAAATCACTTCAACAAGGGGGATGACCGTTGATGCCGGTCGGATGAAACCACTGCTTCCTCCCGCCGGTATCCCAGTTCCGACCATATTGGTGCATTTTTTATTTCACAATATCCAAAATGGTTATGAAAATATTCATTAATACTAAGTCCAGTTATAATTGTTACTTGATAGAAGTATATATTGGCGGAAATTGATTAATCCGAGCAATCATCAGTTTTCAAGGGTTTGGCAGGCCGGCTTCACGCTGCGGAAATGTCCATTGCATTTCCGGAAGCATGGCCAAATTCGTGCTTTGCCAACATGATAAATGTCGTCGGCTGCCTTTGCCCTCGCCGCGATGTGTTAACCCGGCCCACGGAGCAGCGGCGGCCGAAATCATGAACACAGCCGGGTTTCACGCCATTTTCACAACGGAAAATTTCCTGCACGGTTAACCAATGTTGTAACAATAAACGGTCGGTTTTGGCACCAGACCGGTCATAATCATGCTGAAAGCCGCCGAATCGGCTGATTCGCAGCAGCGATCAGCGATCGGCCAGCTGCCACTGGATGCGGCCGCGATAGGTCCAGTTCATCGGGCTGCCATCGATATCCTGTGCCGGCACAAAGCGGGCGCGCGCCTTGAGCATGACACAGGTGCTGCGATCCAGCGTGGCATGGCCGCTGCCATCCTCCACACTGCACGCCGTCACCCGGCCATCAGGGCCCACCTCCAGCCGATAGCCCACCGTGCCGCTGTGGCCAGCGGCCAGCGCGGCGGCCGGATAGCTGCCATCGGGAATCCAGCGTTCCGGTTGGCATGGTTCGGCCACCATCGGGCCGCTGGCCCGGTTGGCCGGGCAGCGCACCGGGGCCGTGGCCACCGGCACCGCTGCCGGGATGCGCAGCCGGCCAGAGAAGAATTCCACCGTGGCCATCGCTGTGCCGGCATCGTTCAGGCCAGGCGAAAAGCGGGCGCGTTCACGCAATTGCCGGCACAGCGCCGCATCCAGCGCCGCGTTGCCGGTGGATCGCGCCGGGATGCACAGCACCACCCTTCCGTTCGGCCCCACCGCCAGCCGCAGCTCATAGGCATAATCGCCGGGCGGTGGCGGCGGTTGCAGGGCCGCCACATCCAGCCAGGCGCGCGTGTCGCCGATCGGTCTGGCCGGCTGCCACTTGCCCTGTTGCTGCACCTTTGGCGCGGCCGGCACCGGGCGGCGATCAGGGCTGGCCGGGCGGTTGATCAGGCTGGCCACCAGCGCCACGGCAAAGGCCAGCCACATCAGCCGCAACAGCCAGGGCGCCGCCGCCGGCACCAGACGGCGCAACAGGGTGCTGACCCCGAACACCAGCACGAAGATCAGGCCGGCGCGCGGCCAGCCGGTGCGTTCATCGATCAGCCACGAGGTTTCGGCCAGTCCCGCCAGCCAGCCACCGGACCCGCCGATGCTGGGATCGATCAGGCTGAGCAGTTCGAACAGCAGCAACAGCAACCCGATCAGCGCCGCCGCCGGCCCCAGCTGCTGCCAGCCGCTGGCCATGCGCAGCGCCGCCAGCGCCGCCAGCAGCGGCAGCGCCAGCAGGCTCAGCGCGCGGCCCACCAGCCCGGCATCGGCCAGCGCCAGCCCCAGCACCGGCAGCAACGCCAGCGCGCCTGCCGCCAGCACCAGCCAGGGCGCCAGTTCGCCGCCCAGGCGTTCGCCGCGCCGCGCCAGCAGCCGCCGCGCCGCCCACGCCAGCTGGTCGCCGGCCTGCCACCAGGCAAAGCCACAGCCCAGGATCGCCATCGCCCGCACCGGGCCAAGGCCATCACTGGTGGGCGCACCGCCCACCATCAGCGCCAGGAACAGCCAGGCCGGCAGGCTGCGGATCAGGCCGGGGGCCAGATCGCCCCAGCCATCGGGCTGCAGCCGATCATTGGCCAGCAGTGTCCAGCCGGCCATGCCGATCAGCGGCAGCAGGAACAGCGGTGTCAGCGCCGGCAGCGGCGGCCACAGCGCCGCCAGCAGCGGCAGCGCCAGCACCGACAGCGGCCAGGCGGCAAACTGCCATTCCGGCCGGTCCCAATCCGCTTGCCACAGCAGCCGGCGGCGCAGCAGCCACAACAGCCCCCACGGCGCCGCCCAGGCCAGCAGGCTCAACCCGGCTTGCGCGCCATCGGGCCAGCCCGCCCCTTCCAGCACCGAAACCAGCAGCACCGATGCCAGCGGGATCATGGTGAAGATCATCCACAGCCGCAGCCGCGGCTGGCTGTGATAATCGCGCCACCAGGCCATGGCATCGGCGTTCAGCCAATCGGCAATGCCAGGCAGCGGGCCATCGGCCAGGCCCAGAATCTGCCGCGTCTGCGCCGGTTCGGCCGACGCCAACGCCTTCAGCCGTCGCCACCAGCCCACCCCCGGCGGATCGCGCAGCGCCAGATAGCCCACGTGCAGCGGCGTGTGGCGGCGGGCGATTTCGGCAACGAATTCGCCTTCCTCGCGCCGGCGCAGCAGCCGGTCGACATCGGGGCTGCGCTGGCCCGGCGGCAGATCGGCCCAGCCGAATGTGGTGATCGCGTGCACCACCAGCGGATCGCTGGCCGGCAGCTGCTGCACCAGCACCGCTGCCACCCAGGGTTCGATGCGGTCGCGCGCCATGATGTCGATCAGGGCCGGGGCGGCGAGCAGATGATCCAGCGCCCGGTGCTGGGCCGCCTGCTCGGCCCCGGCCACGATCCCGTCGATCAGCGCCTGCTGGCGGGCGGCCAGATCGGCGGCATCGGCCGCGCGCTCGGCCGCCAGCGCGGCGGCCTGTTCATCCGGGGCTGCATCGGCCGGTTCGGCCGGCACCGGCTGCCAGGCAGCAGCCGGCGGCGCATCGCCGGATTCATCGGCAGCGCGGTCGGCGTCGTCACCCGGCCATTGCTGCTGCCATTTCAGCTGGTTCAAGGCCGCATCATGGGCAGTGCGCAGGGCCATGAAGCCTTCGGGATCATCTTCCGGGTTCACGCCCTTCAGTTTCCGGGCATAGGCGCGGCGGATGGCATCGCGGTCCGCGCCCGGCGGCAGGCCGAGTATTGCCCAGGGATTCACAGCCAGCGCGGCCCGTCGATCTGGTCCAGCGCCGCCATCAGCTCGTCGCGGGCGGCATCGGCCACGCGCACATCCTGCGTGGCCAGCGCGCCCTGGAACTGCTGGATCAGCCGGCCGACATGATCGCGTTCGTCGCCCAGCGCGTCTTCCCACAGGCGTTCGGCGCGGGCCAGGGCGGCGCGGTTGGCCTCGCTGTCGCGCGGGTGCTGTTTCAGCGCGGCCAGGGCCTGACGGCGGCGTTCCAGCTCGGCCGGGCTCACCTGGTCTTCCGGATCGGCAATCACCAGGCTGTGCTTGTCGCCGGTGGGGATCACGTGCACATCCACTTCCAGCAGGCCGTTGATGTCGTAACTGAAGCGCACCTCGATCGGCTGGCCTTCCGGGCCGCGCGGCATCGGCACCTTCAGCTCGCCGATGCGCACATTGTCGGCCACCCGCCGCGCCTCGCCCTGATAAATGCCCAGCACGATCTGCTTCTGGTTCGCGTGCATGGTTTCATACACATTCACCCGGCTGACCGGCACCGTGGTGTTGCGTTCGATGATCGGCGAAAAAATCCCCTCCTCGATCGCCCCGCCCGGCAGGCGTTCGGCGATGTTCACCCCCAGCGAATAGGGGCAGACATCGGTGACCACCACCTCCTTGAGGGCGGCATCGCGGGCCTTCAGCCCGGCCTGCACCGCCGCCCCCAGCGCCACCGCCTCATCCGGGTTGATGCTGGCATTGGGAAAGCGGCCAAACATCCGGGCCACGGTGCGCCGCACGATGGGCATGCGGGTGGCGCCGCCGATCAGGATGATTTCCGCCAGGCTGGCCGGCGCGATATCGGCATCGCGCAGCGCGCGCAGCACGGGGTTGCGCATCCGGTCGAGCAGCGGCTGGGCTGCAACCTCGAAGGCTTCGGCCGTCACATCGTGGCTGAACTGTTCGCCCTGCCAGTTCAGCGCCATGGTGGCGCTGCTGGCGCTGGTGAGGCTGCGGCGGGCGCGTTCGGCCGCCTCCATCAGCTTGGCCGCCAGCTGGCGATCACCCCGCATGGCGGTGGCCAGCCGCTTGTCGGTCGCGGCCATCAGGCCGGCCAGCACCTCGTTGAAATCCTCCCCGCCCAGCCGGTTGTCCCCGGTGGAGGCGCGCACTTCGATCACGCCTTCGAAGATTTCCAGCACCGACACGTCAAAGGTGCCGCCGCCCAGATCGAACACCAGAAAGCGGGTTTCGCCATCCAGCTGGTGGATGCCATAGGCCAGCGCCGCGGCGGTCGGCTCGTTGATCAGCCGTTCCACCTTCAGCCCGGCCAGTTCGCCGGCGCGGCGCGTGGCCTTGCGCTGCTTGTCGTTGAAATAGGCCGGCACGGTGATCACCGCTTCGGTGACGGCCATGCCCAGATGCGCCTCGGCATCCTCCTTCAGGCTGCGCAGCACCATGGCCGACAATTCCTCGGCGCCATAATCCTGCTTGCCCAGCCGCACCCGGTGCTGGGTGCCCATGTAACGCTTGAAGGCGGTGGCGGTGAGCGCGGCATGTGTGGCCATGCGTTCGCGCGCCGGGCGGCCCACCAGCAGGCCGCCATCATCATCCAGCCCGACGGCCGACGGGGTGAGCAGTTCGCCCAGCCGGTTGGGGATCAGGATGGGCGCACCATCGGCCCAATGGGCCGCGGCGCTGTTGGTGGTGCCAAGATCGATGCCGATGATCATCGCCGTGCCATAGCCGGTCAGGCGCGGCCTGCCAAATTGCGGTTATTGCGACAGCGTCTTCACCGCCGCCGCCGCCGCCGAGGCGCGGTTTTCGATGCCCATCTTCTCGAAAATCTGTTCCAGATGCTTGTTCACCGTGCGCGGGGAAATGCCCAATATCTCGGAAATCTCGCGGTTGGCCTTGCCCCGGCTGATCCACAGCAGCACTTCGGCTTCGCGTTCGGTCAGGCCGTGGCGGTGGGCCAGCAATTTTTCCTCTGCCCCCTCCAGCGTTTCGGTCAGGCGGAAATGCCGTTCATCGCCCTGGGTGGCGACCAGGGTGAATTCCACCAGCCCGCCGGCAAAATCCTGTTTCACCCGGCCGTCGCTCAGCCGCTGCAACTGGCCCACCAGCGGGCCGGGCAGGCGATCGCCCACGCCGGCGCCAAAACGCAGGCCCAGGATCTCGGCACTGCGCGGCGTCGTCCAGGCGATGCGGCCTTCGCCATCCAGCGCCATCAGCGGCCGGTTGCTGGCATCCAGCGCGCCCTGCGCCCCCGCGGTGATGCGGGCATTGCCCAGATGCACGCGCAGCCGCGCCAGCAATTCGGGCAGCACGATGGGTTTCTTCACATAATCCACCCCGCCGGCGGCCAGCCCATCCACGACATTCTGGGTTTCGGTGAGCCCGGTCATGAAGATCACCGGCACCAGCGCCAGGGCCGGATCGGCCTTGATGCGGCGGGTGGTTTCAAACCCGTCCATGCCCGGCATCATCGCATCCATCAGCACCAGATCGGGCAGCTCCTCGGCCAGGCTGGCCAGCGCCGCCTCGCCGCTGAGCGCGATGCGCACGCCATAGCCTTCGGCTTCCAGCGTGTCGGTCAGGAAACGCAGGCTGTCGGGCGCATCATCGACAACCAGGATGGTGGCGCGCTGGCCCTCGTTCATCGATCAGTCTCCCCCTTGGGTGCTGCCTGTTCGTTCAGCAGCTTCTGGAATTGCCCCAGATCAAACGCATCCAGCGCCGCCGTCAAGCGCCCGACGAGCGGCTTGGCATCGGGCACGGCGGCATCCAGCGCCACCAGCGCCGCTGTCAGCCCGCGCACATGGCCGGTGCGGGCCAGCCGCGCCAGCTCCGAAAGATGCGCCCGCGCCGCTTCGGGCAGGGCCGTGGCCGACCAGGGGGCGCGATCCGTGCCTTCGTGCAGCCAGGCCAGATTGAGGTGGCGGCCCAATTGTTCAAAGAACAGGCCCTGATCCACCGGTTTCAGCACGAACCCATCGTGCAGGCCCTGATCGGCCGCGCCCACCAGTTCGGCGGCATTGCCCGAAGCCATCAGGATGGTGATGGCGCGGCCAAAGCGCGTCCGCAGCCGCCGTGCCACTTCCCAGCCGTTCAGGCCGGGCATGGACACATCCAGCAGCACCAGATCGGGCCGGCCCAGATCGGCCAGCGACAGCGCCGCCCCGCCCGATCCGGCGACGAACAGGTTGAACCCCAGCGGCCGCAGCAATTCCTGCCACAGCGCCAGCTGGCCGGGATCATCATCCACCGCCAGGATGGTGCGGCGCTGGCCTTCATAACCGATCGGCAGGCCGCGCGCCTGTTCGCTGGGCAGCTGGTTGGGCTGCGGCAGCAGCAGTTTCAGCACGAAGCGGCTGCCCTGGCCCGGCACGCTTTTCACCGAAATGTCGCCGCCCATCACCTGCGACAGCATGCGCGACAGGGCCAGGCCCAGGCCGATGCCCGGTGCCACGCCCGCCGCGCGGCCGCCGCCGCGATCAAAGGGCAGGAAGATCCGGTCCATGTCTTCGGGTGCGATGCCGATGCCGGTATCGGCCACCTCGATCTCGGCCACCATCGATCGATAGCGGATGGTCAGCACCACGCTGCCCGCCTGCGTATATTTGATGGCGTTCGACAACAGGTTGATCAGCACCTGGCGCAGGCGGCGTTCATCGGCCAGCACCCAGGCCGGCAGATTGGGGGCGGCATTATAGGCAAAATCCAGGCCCTTGTTGCCGGCTTCCACCCGGAACATCGCCGCCACCTGTTCCAGCAATGCGCGCAAGGCCACGGTTTCGCGGTTCAGTTTCAGCACGCCCGATTCGATGCGGCTGATGTCCAGCAGGCCTTCGACCAGATCGGCCAGATGCTCCGACGATCGCCGGATGATGCGGCCGGCTTCGGCCGGCGAAATCGCCGCGCCGCGTTCTAGCAGCTGGGCATAGCCATGGATGGCATTCAAGGGCGTGCGGATTTCGTGGCTCAGGCCCATCAGAAAACGCGTCTTGGCCAGATTGGCCGCTTCGGCCGCATCGCGCGCCTGGGTCATCACCGCCAGCTGGCGGGCCAGTTCGGTTTCGGCTGGCGGCCGGCTTGCCATCGCTGATCCTGCCTCCCCCTGTTGTGCCGGTTGCGGCGGCGTTGTTGCACTGCGGCATGCAGCCTAGGCGGGGAATGCGGTGGTTGCAATTGCCGGCGCGCCGGGCAACAGCTTGGCTGTCACTGTTTCAAGGGGGAATTGCCATGCGCGTGATGTTTGCTGCCCTGTTGCTGGCCGCCAGCCCGGCCGTGACCGCACCCATGGTGGGCGTGGCCGAAGCCAACACCGCCGCCGCCATCACCCGCATCAGGGCACTGAACCCGCGCCTGAACGCGGTGATCGCCATCGATCCCACCGCGCTGGATCAGGCCCGCGCCCTGGATGCCGCTCCGCTGCGCGGCGGCCTGCACGGCCTGCCGATCCTGGTGAAGGACAATGTGGACATGGCCGGCCCGCTGCCCACCACCGCCGGCAGCCTGGCCCTGAAGCACAATGTGACCGGCCGCGATGCGCCCTTCGTCGCCCGGCTGCGCGCCGCTGGCGCCGTGCTGCTGGGCAAGACCAATCTTTCGGAATGGGCCAATATCCGCGCCGACGCCTCGATTTCGGGATGGAGCGCGGTGGGGGGGCAGACGCGCAATCCGCACGCCCTTTCGCGCAACACGTGCGGATCCTCTTCGGGCAGCGGCGCGGCGGTGGCGGCCCAGATGGTCGATGCCGCGATCGGCACCGAAACCGATGGCAGCATCACCTGCCCGGCCGCCATCAACGGCATTGTGGGCCTGAAACCCACCGTCGGCCTGGTCAGCCGCACCCACGTCGTGCCGATCAGCCACAGCCAGGACACCGCCGGCCCGATGACGCGCGACGTGCGCACCGCGGCCCGGCTGCTCACGGTGATGGCTGGCAGCGACCCGGCCGATCCGGCCACCAAGGAGGCCGACAGCCGCAAGACCGATTATGCAGCCGCGCTCAGGCCCGACGCGCTGAAGGGCGCGCGCATCGGCGTGCTGCGCTGGGCCACCGGCTGGCACGCCGGGGTGGATGCAAGGCTCGAAGCAGCCCTGGCCGTGCTGAAGGCGCAGGGCGCGGTGCTGGTGGACATCACCGCCGCGCCCAACCGGCGCGAGATCGGGCCGAACGAATTCATCGTGCTTCTCACCGAGTTGAAGGCCGATCTGGGGGCCTATCTGGCCAGCACGCCCGCCACGGTGAAAACCCGCACACTGGCCGATGTGATCGCCTTCAACCGCGCCAATGCCGCCACCGAACTGGGCCTGTTCGGGCAGGACACATTCGAAAAGGCGCAGGCCACCAGCGGCCTGGCCGATCCCGCCTATCTCAAGGCGCGTGAAACCTCGCTGCGCGCCGCCGGCAGGGACGGGATCGACAAGATGCTGGCCGATGCGAAGGTGGAGGCGCTGGTGGCCCCCACCGCCGCACCGGCCTGGTTCATCGATCCGGTCAACGGCGATCAGGCGCCGGGCGGCGGCGCCGGCGGGCTGGCGGCGGTGGCCGGCTATCCGCACCTCACTGTGCCGATGGGCGGGGTGCGCGGGCTGCCCGTTGGCCTGTCGTTCATCGGGCCGGCATGGAGCGAGGCGCGGCTGCTGGCGCTGGGTTACGCCTTTGAACAGGCCGCACCGGCGATGAAACTGATCCCGACCATGGTGCAGACGGTGGAGGAGGCGGCCGAGGTGCAGGCGCTGTTTGCGCCGGCCAAACGCTGATTCAGGCGGCCTGGTTGCGCCAGCGCGCCAGCCCTTCGCGGATCAGCGCGCCCACTTCGCGCCGTTCCGGGGCCGACAGGAAATGGCCCACCCGCAGCCGCGCGCCCCGGCTGGCCAGAAACACATGCGCATCGCCCAGCGGCGTCTCCTCGATGTCGACGCTTGTGTAATATGGTTCCAGTTCGGCCACCTTCGCCTCCCCCCATGGCGAGATGCGGGTGAAGATCAGCGGGCCATCGGCCAGCACCAGCCGCTCGCGCGCGCCGCCCGATCGGTAACTGGCGCGCAGCGCCCAGGCCAGCAGCGCCACGTCGGCCACCATGAACGGGATCACCGGCCACAGGCCCAGCAGCAGGAAGCGGATGGAACCGATCAGGAAGAACCCGCCCACCCCCAGCAGCAGCCAGCGCGCCGAATCGCGCGGCAGCGAGCGGTTGGGGGTGAGGGTGAGATCGAGAATCATCCCCGCAAGCCTTTACGCCGCAGCCACTTTACCCGCCACCGGCTTTGGTGGAAGCAAGGTCGCACCATGAGCAAGCTTGCCCACCGGCAGATGACCCTGCCCGAGATCCACTTATTCTTCGAACGGCTGGCCGCCGCCAATCCGGCACCGGTGACCGAACTGGCCTATGGCAATGGCTATCAACTGCTGGTCGCCGTGGTGCTTTCGGCCCAGGCCACCGATGTGGGGGTGAACCGGGCCACCCGCCGCCTGTTCGAAACCGTGCACACCCCGGCCCAGATGCTGGAACTGGGCGAAGACGGGCTGAAGGCCCATATCCGCACCATCGGCCTGTTCAACAGCAAGGCGAAGAACGTGATCGCCCTGTCGCAGCGGCTGGTGGACGATTTCGGCGGCGCGGTGCCCGACAGCCGCGACGTGCTGGAAACCCTGCCGGGGGTGGGCCGCAAGACCGCCAATGTCGTGGTCAACGTGCTGTTCGGGCAGGAAACCTGCGCGGTGGATACCCATGTCTTCCGCCTCGCCAACCGCACCGGGCTGGCACCGGGCAAGACGCCGCTGGCCGTGGAAGCCGGCATCATGAAGCGGGTGAAATCGCCGTGGCGGCGCGACGCGCACCACTTGCTGATCCTGCACGGCCGCTATGTCTGCACCGCGCGCAGCCCGAAATGCAGCGGTTGCGCCGTGGCCGATCTGTGCCAGTTCAAGGCCAGGACGCTGGCGACTGGCTGACATTCAGGGCGGGTTCAGTCGTCCCTGCGCAGGCTTGTGCCCAGCCAAGGACGAAAATCATGCGCCTGCTCCTGCCCCTGCTGCTGATCGCCGCCCCGGTGGCAGCCGCGCCGGCATCTGCGCCCCAGCCGGGCACCGTGCGGGCCTGTGTGCCGCTGGCCCTGATCCGCGGCACCACGGTGGTGGATGGCCAGACGATCGATTTCACCCTGCGCGACGGCAGCCGCTGGCGCAACCGGCTGCCGGGCGGCAATTGCGTGCAACTGGGGTTCGAACGCGCCTTTGCCTGGGAAACATCGATGAGCCAGCTGTGCAGGCAGGACCTGATCACCGTGCTGCAGAACATGGGCGGCCTGATGCCCGGCGCCCGCTGCGGCCTGGGCGATTTCGTCGCCCTGCCGCCACCGCCGCCCAAGCCCGGGCGCTGAATCACTCTGGCGCCGCCCCGCCACCCCTGCTAACAGCACCGCCCACGCACCCGTAGCTCAGCTGGATAGAGCGCTGCCCTCCGAAGGCAGAGGTCACAGGTTCGAATCCTGTCGGGTGCGCCAATTTCCGGCAAATGTGGGCACCAGTTGTCCCCTGTCGCCTGCGGTCTTTGCTATCACCGTCTCGAGGTTGCCCTTTGCGCCCCGAATGATCAGATCCGTGTTTGAAAGCCTGACTTCCGACGCCAGCATTTGCAGATAGCCCTTCCGCAGGGTCGGGTTATCGCTGCGCAGCCCCTCGCGCATCAATGAGGCAAACCGGCCAAGAACTTCCTCTGTGATTACAGGCTTTTGCGCATCCTCGTCATGCGCTTGGACTGTACGGATCTGCTCCTCCACAGACCGGATCTCACGATTGCGGGCATCAAGCCTGGCTCTTATGTCGGGGTCGTGTGGACTGGCGGCACCAGCTTCGATTGCATCCCAGATCCTGGCCAACGCTCCCTTCGACTCGGTGAGGGCCGAACGCAGGCGCGAAAGGCGCTGCCGGCGCTCCGCCGCCGCTTCATCGGATTTCTCCAACAAACCCGCTAGCAACAAGTGCAGTCGTTCGGGTTGAAGAATTTTCTGTTCCAATGCCGTCACCACGGCATCATCGACCTCAGCCAGCCTGAAATTTCGAAGCACACATGCGGTCGATGACATCGTCCGTTTCGTTGAACAGGTCAGATACCGGTATCGACCACCTTTGCCCGTGACGAGCAGCAATGCGGCTCCG
>JAGWWF010000030.1 GCA_018970445.1 Alphaproteobacteria bacterium
CCTGGCCTGGCCCGGCAACCGGCTGGAAACCGACATGCGCGCCCATCTGAACCCCACAAGGCTGGCCGCCATCCGCAGCCTTGCCGGTGAAGCGGGCCAAGACAGATTAGAGTCATAGACAAGACCGGTTAGAGAACTTTTTGAGGCCCCGCCAGCTGTGCCGTGTCGAAATGGCCACAGTGGCGGGGCTCTCTTTTGATGGTCTCAGCGGCGTTTAAGAGAGGTCTCATAGGCCGTTGAGACGTCGCCTGGCGCGGGCAGCCGGGGCAGGTCTGGCCGGCCGAGCGGGGGGCGTTCCCAGCTGGGCTCCCACGTGGCGGCGGCTTCGTCTTGCGGGGCCTTCACGATCCGGCCGGCCGCCAGATCGCGCAGGGTTTCGCGCAACAGCCGCACCCCCATCGGGAACAGCTCGCGCTGCCAGAGGCTGCTGGCGTCGTCGCCCGGCTTCACCCAGCACCAGTCCTGGGCGGCCATCGGCCCGGCGTCGATCCGGTTGGTGAGCCAGTAGACCGTGCCGCCTGCCACCTCGTCCTTCATGTGCACCGTCCAGCGCACCGCGTCGCGGCCGCGATGGCGGGGCAGCAGCGACGGGTGATAGCCGATGCCGCCCAGCCGGGTGCGTTCCCGCGCCCGTTCGGAGACAAAGACATGGGCGTGGGCGCAGACGATCAGATCGGCGCCGTCGGCCACTGTGGCCGCGCTGATCGCGTCCTTATGCTCGATGCCGGCGGCCCAGGCCGCGTCGGCCAACCGGTCACTTATCGGCGCGAACACCTGAAGCACCTCGTGCCGCTCTTCGATCAGCATGGCCAGAACGGCGGCGCCAAAGCTCCTCTGGCCGGCAAGGATGATCTTCATCGGTTGCCCTCCTGATCCAGCCGCCAGCCGGTGACGGCGCGGAAATGGCCGCCCCATCCACCGCTGTGCGCCTTCATCACCGTCGATCGCGTGGTGCGCTCGATCGACTCCCGGCTCTTCGCCTTTTCGCTGCCGAACAGATTGGCCGACACGCGCTGCCACCGGCCGGACCGCGCCAGCGCAAGGTTCAGGCCGGGGTGGCTGGTGTGGAAGAACACCCGCCGCACGCGGTCGCCATAGCGGCCGAGGCCGGCCAGCTCGTGCTCACACACGGCGTTCAGGAAGCGCAGGCCGATGCCGGCGCCCTGCCATTCCGGCATGATCACCAGCCGGCAGGCGCGCACGCCGGCCACTTCCAGCTTGGGCGAGACGGCAACATGGGCCACCGGCTCGCCTTCCACCATCCCGATGAAATAGCGCGCGGCGACCATCCGGGGCAGCTTCAGATAATGATGCGGCTCGAAAAGAGGCCACGCGTGTCCGTCGGTCTGCTCCACCTGAAGGTTGATTGGCGGGCGCCGCCAGTGCTGCCGGCCGGCCAGAAACCGCCCTGACCGGGTGTCGAACACCCAGTCAGCCTCCACCCAATCGAGGATGTCGTAATGGCACGACAGGAGCACGGCCTGGCCGCCGGTGCGACGCCAGCTCTTGGCGAAGGCCAGCGCGCCCACGCGGGCGATCTGGCGATCCACCACGCTGGTGAACTCGTCGATCACCACGCGGGCGGGTGCCGCGCAGATCAGGCGCGCCAGATCGGCGCGGAACCGTTCACCGTTGGAGAGCACGTGATAGGGCCGCAGCCAGGCCGGGACAGTGCCCAGCCCCACGGCGGCCAGCGCGGCGGTCACATCGTCCAGGCTGGCGTCTGGCGCGATATCGTCAACGATCGGGCGGTCAGGCCGCCAGCCCTGTGGCTGGTAAAGGGCATCGTCGCCCCAGATGGCGCGGCCGATGCTGGTCTTGCCCGATCCTGATGGCCCGACAACGACGCCAAGGCGCCAATCGCTGCCATCAATGGGCAGATCGACATCCAGGTCGAACCGCTCGCTGGCGACGGCATCGGCGTTGAACAGGCTTTTCACGGCGGCGGCGCGGAAGCTGTGGGCCTCGGCGCACTGATGGCGGATCGCGATCTTCATGCGGTCACCACGCGCAACGGGCCGAAACCGGCGGCCTGCAGCCTTTCATAAAGAGCCTGCTGATCGGCCTCGTCGCCGGCCATCACGATAACGCCGCGCTTGGGTTGATAGGTTGGTTTGGCGGCTTCAGTCGAAGTGGGTGCAATTGTCCTTGCGTTTGGCATGTTTGCTCTTCAGGAAGCGCCCCGCCCGATCGGGTGCGGGGACTGAGGCCGCTGGCCAGCGGCCAAGGTGCGGGTGCCAGCCCGCGGCGAGGGCGTTGGCGCGCCCTTGCCCCCCGGTTTGGCCGGGGGAATTCACAGCAGCTCCTGGAAGCGCAGCTCGATGCGGTTCTTGTCGAGCTGGATCCGCTCGCTGAAATCGATGCTCTGGATCAGGCCATAGTGCAGCGCCTCGGCCTGGCCGGGGCTGCCGTCCTGAAATTCGGCGGCCAGGATTGGCGCGCCGGTGCCCACGTCCATCAGCAGAGACCAGAGTTCGCGCATCTGCGCTTCGGTCAAGTTGCTCCAGGCCGCGCGCCACTGCGGCACGCGGCCGCCGCGTTCGATGGCGGTTTCGCCGCCGGGCAGCGGCCTGATCTGGCTGCGATCATCCACCCGGCGGCCGCTGCCCAGTTCGAAATTCTCGTCCCAGCCCTGCCCCATGGCCAGCCGCTGGAGGACCAGCAGCGTGCCGATTTCCCGAAAGTCCGTCGCCGTGTCCCGCAGATAGACACGGACATAGCGCACCACGGGATGAACGCTCGTCGCCAACGCCAGCCCGAACCGGCGGCCCTCGCGGGTGGTGGGCGCAGTGCCGAACGGCACGTAATCGGTCTGGCCGAACAGCCGACGGTCAGACGGCTCCGCGTCAAACGCGCCCAGCGGCCCTTGCGCGGCCGATGCGCCGAAAATCTGCCACAGCCCCGCCATCGACAGGTTGGTGTGCAGCGCCGCGACGCCCTGGATGATCGTATCAGCGCCCAGATCGATATCGATGGCGTAATTCGGGCTGATGCCGCTGCTGCGGGCGACAACCTTCGGCTGGATGTTGGCCAGGGCGGTGGGCGGGAACGCCGGTTGGAACGCCGCCGAGGTCACCTGCGACGGGCCATAGGGCACGATGCGGAAGAGCGCGCCGTTCTTGCTCATAGTCTGATCAGCCCTTGAAACAGCGTGGTGCCGGCGTTCAGGTCCACCCGCGCCCGCGTTACCAGCATGGCCACCGTGGCCGCGCCGCCGAACCAGGTGCCACCGGCCGGGTGGCTGTAATCAATTTCCACCACGCGCCCTTCCACATCCCGCCAGATGCCTTCGATCAGCAGCTGGTCTTCCACCATCACGCTGCCCAATATCTCCACCTGCAGCGCGGCGGCGGCGGCGGCGGCGCTCTCGCTGATCAGCGGGGTGGCAGCGGCCGTGTCGCCGGCGGCCGCGCCCCACCGCGCCTGCACGGCCGGGTTGGTGGCCGAAACCGTGCGCTGGGGGCTGCGCAGAAACTGTTCCCGATCCAGGCTGGCTTCCGGCATCAGCTGCCCCCTTCCGGAAACTGCCCGGCCAAAATCGCTGTGGCGCGTTCCAGCGTGATCACGGCCAGCGGCTGCACCAGCCGCGCCACCAGCGCGATGAAATAGGGGTCATCCAGCGCCAGCGGGGCCTGGCGGGCGTTGATCCGGTCAAACGCCACCGCCACCGTAGCGTCACCCGATTGGCGGGCCGCGACATGTTCGGGCACGGTGAGCAGCTGCCACAGTTTTTCCGGCGTGAAGCGCGGCGGCCCCGGCGGCGGCGGCGCCACCTCGATCGATCCCGGCGGCAGCCCATCGGCGCTGGGTTGCAGGTGGATGGTGCCGGCCGGATCGCGCCACGCCTTCATCATCAGGCCCCCGTCGCCGATGCGGTGCCCAGGAAATAGCTGGCGTCGGCAGATCGCGCCTGCAGCCGGAATTTCTGTGCGGTGCCCGCGCCCAGGCCACTGGCGGTGCGGTTGCAGGCCACCGCGCCATAGGCCTGGAAGATGATGTTGCCCAGATCGGTTTCCACCTGCGCCAGCGTCTGTTCACTGGCCGGCGTGTCCACCACCTCCCACACGCCCGGCGCGCTTTCCCGCCGCCAGCGCAGCTCTGCACCATAGGTATAATAGCCGAAGTCGGGAAAGGTGATGTTGGGGAAGAAGTCCAGCGCCGCGGCCAGCGCCACCGTGCCGCCGGCGCCGGTGGTGACGATCAGATCGCCGCTGATGTCTGTCCAGATCAGGCCGCCCGACGTCTGTTCCAGGCTGCTGTCGTTGGCGGTGGTGCCGCTGCCACCGCCGCCGCTGGCCGGTGGGGCGGCTTTCTGCACCGTCACATCGAAACTGCCGCGCAGCTCCACGCCGTCGCGGGTGGCCACCACCGTGACCCGCCCGCTGGCCGCCACCGCCGTGATGGAAACCAGGCCGGCGGCGCTGATCGTGGCGGTGCAGTTCACCGTTTCCACCGACCAGCTGGTGCTGCCAGACACGATCGCCGCGCCGCGCCGCCGGGTCGCCTGCACGGTGCGCGGCAATTGTTCAGCCGCCACCACGCCGGTGTGGCTGGCCGCAAACAACTGGCCGGGCAGCGCGTCCAGGCTGGGCGCGGCGGTGGCGGTCACGTCCGCGCCGGCCTCGGCCGGCTTCAGCGCTTCGATCAACGTGCCGTCGGCATAGGCCAGGCTGTCGGCCAGCAGGATACGGGCGATTTCGCCGTCGCCGTGCACACGATTGTTGATGGCATATCCCAGCTGGCGGCGGCCGGTGGGCAAGATGGTGCGCAGGCGGCGCGGGGCGTGGCGCTGGTGGGCGGCAAAGCGCAGCACCGGCGTGTCCCACTGCAGGCGGAATGCCCGCACCTGGCCGTCGCTGCGCACCTTCCAGCACAGGCCCGGCCCGGCGCACAACTGGTCCAGCGCGTCGGCCACGCTGGCATCATCGGCGATATAGAGCCCGCACTCGTCCAGCCCCAGCGCGTCGAGCGCGGCCGCCTCGCCCGGCCAGATCGAAAGGCGGCCGCCGATGATGGCGGTGAACACGTCGCCCAGCGTGGCACCGCCAAACGTCGCGTCGCAGGTGATCGGATAGATCGGCCGATCGGCCAGCCGCGCCAGCAGCAGGCCGCCCGCGTTCAGGCACCAATCCGCCGTGCCGGCCGCCGGCGTGGTGGCCTGCAGCGCGGCCAGATTGGCGCGGGCGGTGCCCGGCGTGAAGGCCAACCCGCCTTCGTAAATCGCCTCCACGCTGGTGGCGGCCGGGCCGCCCGGCGCCTGCGCGGCGAACAGCCAGATATTGTTCACCCGGTCCACCAGCAGGCCGGGCAGGTTGAGCACGCGGCCGAACGCCACCGGCACCACCGTTCCGGCCGCGCGATCGCGGGCGGCGGCCGCCGCGTCGATCAGGGCGATGCCGCTGGCGCCGAATCGCAGCGGCGCGGCCGGCACGCGCAACGCCTGGCCGCGATCGATCAGCTCCACGCGCGCCACGCCGTCGTCCACGCTGATCGCGCTGGCGGTGGCCGTGAAGATGGTGGCAAACGCACCGTCGGCCGGATTGCTGCCGTCGATCGGCCAATCGGCCTGGCGGATCGTCACGGGCGCATCACGCCACACCCAGCCGGCGGCGGCGCGGATTTCGGGGGCCAGGGCAAAGGCCAGCGCGCCGATCTGCGGGCTGGGCGCGGTGCCAAACTGCTGCCCGTCGAAACCGATGGCGGTTTCAAACGCCGGCAGCTCCACCACGTGCGGCAGCCACTGCTGGCCCAGATAAGCGGCGGCGCGCGGGGATCGATCGACCAGCCGCAGCGTCACCGCCGTGCCGTCGGGCCGGCGCGGGCTGCATTCGATCAGCGTGGTGCGGCTCATCGCGCCGCCCCGCTGGCCAGCGCGAAATCATAGGCACCGCCGGCGGGGCGCAGCCCGGCGGCGATGGCGTCCAGCGCGGCCAGCTGCTGCCGGCCGGTCTGGAAAATGTCCTCCAGCGTGGCATCCATCGAACGTTGCGTCGCCAGCTGTTCGGCCTGGGCGCGGCGGGCTTCATCACTGGCGGCGCGCACGCGGGCTTCGGTGGCGTCCACCAGCTCCTGCAGCAGCGCGGCCGAACTGGCGCGGCCGCTGGCGGCTTCCCCGGTGCTGCCGAACGCCTCGCGCTGCGCGTCGTCGATCTGGCGGATCACACTGGCCAGCGCGTCCAGCTGGCCGGTATCGCCGCCGCGCACCAGCCCGGCCAGCCGATCACGTTCGGTGCCCAGCGCGCCCAGCCGATCCCGCACCGAACCGCCGGCCCGGTCGCCGAAGCGGAAATCATCCAGCAGGGCGCGGGCCGAACCGGTGGCGCGTTCCAGCGTCTCGCGGATCAGGGCGCTGCGCTGATCCGCGTTCAGCCGCTCGATCGCGATCAGCTCGAATCCGTGCTGGCGCGCCACGTCCAGCCGCTGGCGGGCCTGGCGCTCAAAATCCCGGAAGGCGGCGACAAACGGGTTCCCCCGCGCTTCGATCAGGGCTTCCAGATCGCGCACCTTCAACGCCTCGGCCACCGCCGTGTTCACGTTGCCGGCATAACGGCTCAGCGCCGCCTGCACCCGCGGGCTGGTGGCGATGGCACCGGTGGCCAGCGCGTTGGCCACGGCGGCGGCCACCGCTTCCTCGGCCGAACCGAAACGTTCGTTGCCGGCCGCCTTGAAATCGCCGCCGGTGCGGTTGAAGAAATACTGATCGCCGGAAAAGCCGATGGCGCCCAGGCTCTGGCCCGGCCTGATGTCGGCACCCAGCGCGCTTGCCAGCCGCGCCAGCTGATCCTGCACCGCGCTGGCCAGTGTGTTGCCGCGCGCCGCTGATCCTTCACCGCGCTGGTTGAACACGCTGCCGGAAACCCCGGCGGCGGTGGTGGCCAGGGCCACATCGGCGAACGGATTGCGAGGGCCGAGCAATTTGCCGGCGATGCCGCCCACCAGGCCGCCGATCAGGGGGGCAAAATCGCCCAGGCCCTTCATCACCTTTTCCAGGGCCTTGGCCGCGGCCTTGGTGCCACCGATGGCCCCGCCGATTTCGGCCCCGGCACGCGACAGCCCAATGCCCAGCCGCCCGGCCAGATCGGCCGTCGCGCCGCCGGCCGCCGCGCCGCCCAGCACACGGCCCAGCCCCTTGGCCAGCGCGCCATCGGCGCCGAACAATTTTTCCAGCGCGGCGGTGATCGGCCGGAACGCATCGCGCAGCACCTGTTCCGATACCGCGCCCACGATGCGGCCCTGGCCTGGGGCCAGCCGATCCACCAGGGCGGCCACCGCGGTTGATCGTTGCAGCGCGCGGCCGAAACCGCCGGCGATGCCGTTCCCGATCACCTGGGAAAATTCCAGCGCGGCGCGGCCGAAATCGCGCGCGGTGGTCAGGCCCAGATCGCGGCCGATGCCGGCCACCACGGCGTCAAGCTCGCGCGCGTCGTCGCCCTCGCGCACGCGCGCGGCCAGGCCGGCCGTCAAGTCGCCGGCGCCCACCGCCAGCCGCGCCGGTGCGCTCGCCTCCGCCCCCAACGCGGCCAGCCGGGCCTGGCGCAGCTTCACTTCGGCGGCCAGCCGGGCGTCGGCGGCCTGCCCGGCGCTGGCAATGCCGCGCGCTTCGGCCCTGGCGATATCGTCCAGGTTCTTCCGATAATCCTGCTGCGCCGCCAGCAGCGGGTTGAACACTTCGGCCAGCCGGCGGTTCTCGGCCGCCAGGTCGTTCACCGATCTGGCGGCGGCGCGATCGGCGGCGGCCGCGCCGGATTTGGCTTCGCGCGCCCGTTCGATGGCGGCCAGATACCGGTCAAGCTCGGCGCGGGCGGCGGCGGCGGTGATGGTGCCGGCGGCCACGGCGGCCTTCAACCGGGTTTCGGCGCGCTCGGCCGCCAGCGTGGCCCGCGCCACTTCGTCCCGTGCCTTCGCATCGCGGGTGCCCAGGGCGAACAGGCCGGTCTGGATATCGGTGCGGCCGCGCCGGATGGCAGCCTCGTTCGCGGCTTCCAGCGCGTCGAGAGACGCCGCCCGCCGGGCGGCGACATCAAGGCCCAGGGCGGCGGTTTCCCCGCGCTGGCCGGGCGCGCTGGCCTGCACGCGCCGCAGTTCCAGCTCGGCGCGGGCCTCGGCGATCAGCTCCCGGATGCGGATGCGCTTCGCCTCGGCGGCGCGCAGATCAACCTCGGCCAGCCGGATCGATTCGCGGGCCAGCGCGTCCTGCGAGGTGGTGGCGCCATCGGCGGCTTCCCGGAAATCCTTGATCGCCTTGGCCAGCCGGTCCTTCGCGTTTTTCTGGGCGTCGTCGGCCTCGGCCGCGCGCTGGCTGGCGGCATACAGGCTGCCCATCACGATGGTCGCGCCCAGGATCGCCGCGCCATAGGGGCCCGACAGGAAGGTTGCCACCTGGCCCAGCCGGCCGCCCACGCCCGACAGCGCGAACGCCACCTGGCCGCCCTGTTGGGCAAAGATGGTCAGCGGCGAAATGCCGGCAGCGAAGCCCTGGGCGACGTCGCCCACCTGCTGGCCCAGATTGGTCATAGCAGCGCGCGTCTGGCCGGCGGTGTTCGCCAGCCCCTGCATCGCGCGGCCGTGGGCGTTCATCGCCGCGCCTGACAGGGCGTGTTGGCGGGTGGCCAGCGCCTCTTCGGCGCGGGCGGCCACCAGCGCGTCGCGCAGGCGGGCCACCTCGGCCGCGTCGGCATCGGCGGCGGCGGCGTGGGCCTTCAGGGCAGCGGCGGCGGCGCGCGACGCGGCCTGCGCCTCGGTCATGGCCACCTTGGTCAGGCCGATATCGCCGGCCAGCCGGCGCAGCTCGGCCGACGCGCTCCGGCCATCAACCGAGACGGAGGCGTTGATCCGCAGATCCGTCATCGGCCGATCACCGCTGGGCCGCCATCGTGGCCAGCGCCGTCTGCTCGATCAGCTGCAGATCGGCCAGCACCTGCCGATCGACGGCCAGGCCCAGCGCGCCGGCCACCACCGGCAGCGCTTCATACCGCAGCCCGGTGCGCATCGGCACGCTGATCCCGCCCAGGCCGTTCGATACCGTCATCGTGCTCCAGTTCCACTGCGTCGCCAGCCCTTCAAACAGCCGGACGGCGCGGCCTTCGTCGTCTTCCTCGATCTCGAACGGCGGCGCTGGCGGTGGCCGGTTCGCCCGCAGCTTCGCCAGCTCGCGTTCGATGGCGTCGGGCGGCAATCCGCCTTCGGCCATCGTCTGCTTCAGATCGGCTTCCCAGGCGGCGGATCGGCTGTCGGTTCGGCCGCCGCCGGCCCACCAGCGGCCGAAGCCTTCAAGTTTCCCGCGCGGTCGTCCGCCTGGCCGGCGACCATCTGCCAGAAGGCCAGTTCCAGCCCTGCCGGGAAGCCCGGCACGTCGAGCATCGCGGCGCGGCCGTCGGCGCTGAACCGAAGTTCGCCGCCGGCGTTCGGGTCGATCGGGTTCTCCCAGTCCAGCGCCACGGCGGCGAAGAAATCCGCCATCGAAAGGTCGCCGGCGGCGGCCCGGCGGTTCAACTCGGCCGCCTCTTCCACGCCGACGCGGCGGAACTTCACGTTCAACTCGGCGGTTTCCACGCCGCCGCCGTCCGCCGCTTCGTCCCAGCGCACCGGCCGCCAGACGCCGGCGCCCTTCTTGATCACATAACCCACGGCGCTGCCCTCACTTCGTCACAAGGCTGAGTTCGTTGTTTCCGGCCGCGCCGGTGGGCACCAGCACGCCCTCCATCGTCGCCATCGTCCGGTTGTCCACGTCCTCGATCGTGAAGCTCTCGATCTGGGCCGATGGCGTGCCGATCTCGATGATGTTCCCGGCCGCCGTGCCGTGCACGATGGTGAAGGCCAGCAGGGTGCCGGCGGTGATCGAGCTGGCGTAATTCTTCGATCCCAGATCGGGCAGCTCGAACACCACGCGGAATCGCGCGTTGCGGCGGTCGCCGTCCTGGTCCTTGCCGAACACGATGCTGCGTTCGCCCGTCGTCGAGTAGAGCTGGGTCTTCATGTTCAGGGTGATCACCGCCTCGCGCACGCCCAGGGTGAAGGCGTCCAGCCGGATCAGCGTGTTTTCCACGTTGACCTCCACCGGTGCCGGCGGTGACGGCAGCGCCAGCCCGGTGAGGTCAACCGGCGCCTGGATCACGCCGGCGGTGCGCAGCAGGGCCAGCCCGTCGAAGCTGGCGCGCGGCAGCTGCTTCTCGATGAAGCTGAAGGTGATGGTGCCGCGCGCCATCCGCGATTCGTGGGCGAACGGCCCCATCGCCGCGATGACAGACAGCGCCGCGCCATCGCCCGCGCTGGTGAGCGGATAGGTGACGGCCGAACCGCCGGGCACGCCAGCGCCGAACATCGCGGCGCGCAGGAAGCTCTGCCAGGCCACCGGCGTGTTCGCCGTGCCGCTGCCGGCCAGTTCCCAATCGAACGCGATGCCGCGGTGGATCTGCGACGGCGCGCTCGGCCGGCTGCCGGCATAGGGCAGATCAACCTCGCGGCGCAGCGGGGTGGATTGAAACGGGCTGATCCGCAGGTTCATCACCGGGAAGGCGCCGGTGGCCCAGCTGGGGCTGGCCCAGGTGCCGGGCGTGGTTTCCACGGCGGTGGCGAGCAGTCGGGTTGAAGCGGGCATCGATGTTACTCCTGAACAATCGTGGCGGTGGCGGGCGGCTGCTCCGACACCGTGGCGGCCTCCGCCGCGTCGCTTTCTTCCCACTGGCGGCGCGCGGCGGCGTTCACCGGCAGGCCATCTTCGGCCAGCAGATCGCCAGTGGCGGCCAGCACGATGCCGCGCGGTTCCACGCGATGCAGCTTCTCGTCGAACCAGCTCGGGCGCTCCGTGGCTTCAGCCTCGGGCGCTTCAGCGGCAGCCACGTCGGCGGGCTTCTTCCGGGTCATCAGATCACTCCTGTTTTGCGAAGGGCTGTGGGGGAGACAGTGCGGAAGCGCACCAGGTAAGAGGCGCGGCCGCCGCCAACGCCCAACAGGCGCGCGGCCTCTGGCTCCAGCGGCCGCCAGACATTCCGGTCAGGCGTCCAGCCGAACAGCTCGTCGATCACGGCGGCGGCCAAGGCCATCATCTCGTTCTGGCGGCGGCCCAGCTTCAGGGCGCCGTCCACCATCACCACGATGTCCAGCCGTTCGGTGGCCTCCATGTTGAGCAGCCCGCCGCCGGCCTGCGTGGCGCGATAATCGGTGCTGGCCGGCAGCACGAAACAGGCCGGCCGGGCGACGGCGACGGTTTCCAGATCGGCCAGCGCCTCGATGCTCTCCACCGCGCGGAAGCCCAGATTGGCGGCCTTCAGCCGGGCGATGACAAGATCCAGCAGCAGGATCATTGGCCGGCTCCCAGGGCGGTGCCTAGGTGATCGGTCAGCATCGCCTCGATCTCCGCCACGTCCACCGGGCCGAAGCCCAGGAACGGCCGCGCCGGGATCGTCACGCTGCCGCGCGGGCCGAACGGGGTGCGAAGGGCGCGCGCGCCGCCGCCGGCCGCACCCTTCGCCCGGATCGTGCCGCCAAACTGGTGGATGGCGGCATAAATCAGATTGGTGCCGGCAATCGCTTGGCGCGCATCGCTGGCGGCGGTGATCGATTGGCGCAGGTGGCCGCGATCGGTCAGGGTCAGGCCGCCGTCGGTGATGGCGCGCTGCGATTTCTTCCAGGGCTGGCCATCCGGCCCGCGCTCGTCCTCAAACCGCTCCACCGTGGCGGTGCGCATATAATCGGCGACGGCGCGCAGCGGCACGGTGAAATCCACCGCCGCCTTCTCGCCGGCTTCAAGCCGGGCCAACAGGCTGTCTGAGAAGGTGAAATCCAGCATCTCAGAGGTTCCTCAGATCGCGGCTGCGCAGGGTCGGCCCGGCGCTCGGCGGCTGGAACAGCACCGGCTGCGGCTGTGCGGCGGCAGTCGCCGGCGTGGTGCCGGCGGGCGCGACGATCAAGCCGTCAACGATCATCTTCAACTGGCGGCGGGCGGCCGCAGCGGCCTCTGCGACGCCGCCGGGCGCGTCGCCGCGCGCCTGCCACAGCCGGGCAATCGCCAGATCGAACGCGATGGTGGTCAACATCGGCCAGGCCGGGGTGACCGGCAGGGCATATCGGGACGAGACATAACCGTCGATCTCTGCGCCCGCGTCGGCCAGCGCGCCGGCCACGCGGGCGGCGTCGATCCGGCCGAGGCCGTCTTCATCGGTCAGCCGGGTGACGATATCGATCCCAGCCCGCTCGATCAGCGCGGCCGGCGACAGATAGGCACCGGCGGCGGGCGTTTCCCAGCCCAGCTCGATCACCGCCACTTCGGTGTCGCGCTCGCGGGTTTCACCGGCGGCCGTGCTGGCCCGCACCGTCACCTGGTAACGCTCGCCATCGGTGCCGCCGGCCAGCAGCAGCGTGACGGCCGAACCGGCCACCGCCTGGGCGGACGCGGTGGGCAGCACGCTGCCGCTGATCAGCGCGCGCGACGTGATCACCACGGAGACAACGGCAGACAGCGCCACCCCGAAGGCGACGCTGATCTGACGGGTCTCGGATGGCTGCTTGACGATCATCTTGTCTCACTTGGTTCGGGTGTGGCCGGCCGGCGATCTGGCGTGCAGGCCGGCCATCCCTGCCCCCGCAGGGAAGGAAGCTCAGCCTTTCTTCGCCGGCCGGCGCGGCTGCTTCGGCGGCGGCGCGGGCGGGGCGCCCGAGGCGGCCCCGGTGGTATCGGTTGAAGCCTGGTCGCCGGCGCCCTCGTCATCCCCGCCCGGCGCAGCCGCATCGCGGCCCCGCTCCAGTTCAATCCGGTGATGGTCGGCCAGGATTTCGGCGGTACCCTTGGCTGGCTCGACCTGCCCCGGCTGAAGCGAGGCAAGGTGCAGCATCGCCGCCAGATCGGCCAATTCCTCGACTGAGCCGACCGGACCAAACATCAGGCCGTTGCCGGCCGTCACGTCCAGGTGCGGATCGGCCAGCAGCGCGTCGAGCCGGGCCGCGTCCAGATCGCCAAGTGCCACTTCCGTGGCGACGATGGTCTTGTGGCCGGTTGGCTCGAAGTTCACCCCCGCGCGCCGGTAAGGCGCGCGGGAGGAAACGATGCGCAAGGTCACGCCAGCCACGGGGTCACCATCAGCTGGGCGGTGCCGCGCCACACGTTGGTTTCGCCGTTGGTGCCCAGTTCGGCGCTCAGCAGCCTGGCGCCCGATTCACGCAAGCTGGGCGCGCAGATCAGGTGCGTCGGCTTCATGCCCAGCGGCCGGCCATAATCGCCCTTCATGTTTTCGATGGCGGCGAAGGCGGTGGCATAGTTGGCGGCGGTAAGCGCCTGGCGGCTGCCGTAGATCATCTGCGGGAAGCCATAGCCGCCGTTCATCCGCGCGTCGGAGCCGTAGCGATATTCCTTCAGATCGAACACATTGTCGTCCGTCGGCTTGTCGCGGGCGACGAATTCCCAATCCTTGCGCATCTGCAGGATGAGCGGCTTCAGCGCGCGCTGCGGCGACAGATCGGCCAGGAACCAATAGGCGCCCGAACCGCCGCCAGTGTTGCTGTAGGCGCCGGTGGTGCCGTCTTCCAGGATCACCGGGTGATCGGTGTCAAAGAAGAATTGGCCGTCGAAACAGGCGGTGGTGAAGCCGGCCTTCAACAGGCCATAGATCAGCTCGCACGCCTTGGCGCCGGTGGACGAGCCGATCTCTTCGAACATCGGGCCATAGAGGCCGATATTGTCATCCTCGATGTCGTTGCGATCGACACCGATGGTCAGCTCGTAATCCTTGTTCTTAATCGTGTAGCCGCTGGTGCTCATGTTCTGAACGACGCGGCTGCCCAGCCATTCACGGGCAGACGGGAACTTGCCCAGCCAGCCATATTCGTTGGAGCCCGTGGTGCTGGGCACCGTCATGGCCACCATCTGGTGATCGGTGGGCGCGCGGCCCAGGCCGCGCTGATAACTGGCAAGGAAGGCGGTGCCCAGCGTGCGCAGGTTGCCGGAATTGATGATCATTTTGTGGGTTGCTCCTTAACCGCGAAGGCCGATGCGCACCCACACGCCGTCGGGTTCCACATCGTGGATCACGCCGGCCCGGCTGCGGGTGTTACTGCCGTTGGTGAGCGCGACCTGCTCGTCATCGACGACAAAGCAATCCAGGCCGCGATGGGCGATGGTGATGGCGTCACCGCCACCCGAGTTGCGGAATTTGAAGATTCCGCGGCGAACGCGGACCAAGCGCTCGCCGTTCGTGGCAGAGCCGGTCACGCTTTCCTCAAACCGGCCCAGCGCGGTCAGCGTGGTGGCGACCGATCCGGGCACGGCAAAGCCGGCGGCGTTCTGGCAGGCCAGGCCGCCGGCGTAGCAGACGGCGTTAGCGGCAACGCCGATGACACGATCAGTGCCTTCGAGCATCGGCGTGTTTCGAGCAGCAGACAAAGGCATCAGCGCGCTTCCTTCTTCTTGGCGGCAGCGAATTCTTCGGGCGAGACGCCCGTCGCGGCAGCGGTTTGGATTTCGAAGGCGGTCAGGCCGTTGGCATCCGTCTCGCCCGCCGGGCCTTTCAGCTGGCCGCCGGCGGTGACGATCGGCTGCGCCAGGCCAAGCCAGGCGGTGAAGCCGGCTTCGTCCTTCTTCAGATAATCGGCGGCCCAGTCGCGCATCGCCGGGGTGATCTTCCCGGCTGCGGCGGCGGCGGTGAGAATGCCCTCGTGGCGCTGGTCTTCCAGCACGGCCAGGCGGGCATTGACGTCGTTCAACGCGGCGATCGGCACGAACTTGGCCGGGTCCGGCTTGGCGGCGGTCGCGGCGGCGGTGATGATTTCATCAACCGTCGCCGTGGCAGCGAGGCCCAGCGCGGCGGCTGCAGTCTTGATGGCTTCGGCGCTCAAGCTCGCCGAAGCGGTGGCCATGCCGGCCGGCGGCGCGGTCATCTTGGCGATGGCGGCCAGAATGGCCTCCTCGCTGGCGTCGGCCGGCAGGCCGAGCGCCGTGGCAATTTTTTCCATGTTGGGTTTCTCCGGGTTGGTGATGGCGGTAGCGACAGCCGGCAGATCCGTGATCGCCGGGTAATTAACCAAAGACAGGTGGGCGATCGCCAGCAGCCGGCCGTCTTTCGCGGCGAAGAAGCTGGGCGAGACATAGCGATATTCGCGCGCCGCCAGGCGGGCAGCGGCGGCCTGCGTCCACTGCACGTCGGCCCAGATGCCGGCGGCGTCGGCCTGCAGCGTGGCGGGATCGATCCAGCCGGCGGCGGGCGCCTGGCCACCCACACCCTTGCCGGCAGCGAACACCAGTTGGTGATCGTAATCGACCGGGATGTTGGCCGCGCCGGCGTTGGCCCGGCTGGCAGTGATCACCGCCAGGGCGTGCGCCTGGTCAACCAGGCGGATCGTCTTGCCCTGGCCGCGCAGCGCCGTGTCGCCCATCGGGAACAGCAGCACGCGGCCAGAGGGAGCCTGCCCGGCTTCACCGGCGGCGACCTCGGTCAGCGCGCCACAGGTGATGATGTCGCCGGCGGCGCTGCCGGCGGGCTTGAACGCCGGCCCGGCCGACGCCGTCAGCAGGGCAGCACCGACGGCGAGCCGGGCACGGAAAAGCGAGAGGAGGCGGTGAACCATCCTCGCTGGGATAGCGGGACAGGTTCGGCGCTTTCCCGTCCAGCGCGGGACAGGAGCGCGTTTCAGGTGGCAGCGCCACCCCGGCCCTTATGGCGCGAGACGCGCCGAAATGAAAGAGGGCCTTAAGGCGCGGCCGGGCAGCGGATACGCTGATATCGGCGGATGGCGTGGCCGCTGCGGATCATGGCGCAGTTCACGTCCACCCGGCCGGCCCACACCCGGCCGGCGATCCGGCCGAACCCGCCGTCGCCCTGGCGGCGGATCAGCACCGGCCCGCTGGCCAGCAGCTGCGCCAGCGCGCGCCGCGAAGCCTGCCCGTCACCAGGAGCGCACCGCCGGGCCTTCGGGCAGCCGTGCAGTTCCGGCGCATCGATCCCAATCAGCCGCACCGAGGCGGGCAGATTGGCACAGCGGATGGTGTCGCCATCGATGGCGGCGGGCGACACGCAGATGATGGCGGGCGGGATCGGCACGGTTGGCAGGGTTGCCGCCAGCCGCGTGCCGGTGTCAACTTCCACCATCAACCGGAGGTGAGTCGCCATGTCATTCGGGCCACAATTTGCGCCATCGATCATGTCCATCGCGTTTGTCTCCGAACAGATCGCTGCATTGGCGGCGCGCACTGGAATTTGCCATGCCGACCGCTGCGACTGGATCGTGCCCCTGATCATCGAAGCCGACCAAAGCGGCACCCCGTGCGACCGGCAGATCATGAAGGACGCCCGGTTCGACGACTGCCTGACGGAGATCGGCCGAACCGACCGAAAGCTGGCGGCCGCCGCCATCACATTGTGCGCGCCGTTCGCCCGCACCCGCGACAAGGATCGCCAAACGGCCATGGAGCTTGACCGGCCGAACCGGCTGTCTGCCGGCCCGCCCAATCGCTGCTGCGCCGCCGCCACCGCCATGAACAAGACGGTGTTCGGCATCGGAGAGGAGCCGCCGCTGCCGCTGCCCGAGTGCGATGCCTGGCACTGCGCGTGCATGTTCGTCGGGCATTATCAGCGGCGGTCGGCAGCGGCCGCAGATTAACCGCCGCCCAGCAGCCCCGGCGCGGCCGTGCCGCCCACGCCTGCCTTCAGATCGGCCTTTGCCCCGGCCGCGCGGCCGCGCCAGTAATCCTCAGCCCGCGCGCCGCTGATCGTGCCGGTGAAGGCCTCGCGCGATTTCAGCGCCACCAGCTCGCCGCCGCGCGTCGCCAGATACAGATCGATCAGATCGGCCTGGGCGCGATCGGGGTTCAGATCGCGCACCTTGTCAAACACCCCGAAGGCCCAGCCCTGGCAGAAGATATCGGCGCGTTCGCGCTTCCGTGCCGGTTTGCAACGGCGCAGCGCCGACGCGATATAGGCCTGGCGTTGGCGGCGCATCTGGCGAAAGAGCACCGCCCAGGCATAAATGGCGATATCGGCCGACGCGCCGGTGCCCACGAACCGCCACCGGCTTGCCCAGGCGAAGCGCCGCTCGTCATAATCCTCAACGTGGGTCACCCGGCAGTTCATCGCGCGGCCCACGGCGGCGGCCAGCACCGATTCCCATTTTGCCGGCGCCCGCGCGCCGCTGCCCGTCGCATCGGCCTCTGCCACGTCCGACAGCTTCAGCTCGTCGGCCGAGACACCATGCTCCTCCATCAGCGCCCGCGCTTTCTCCAGCGCCAGCGCCGCCTCGTGCTCGTTGCCGCTCTGCGACAGCGCCAGGCACTTCTTGATCTTCGCCATCAGGGCGGCGCGGGCTTCATTCATGCCCATCTTCACTCTCCCTTGAAAATCTGCCCGGCCTGGGGCATATCGGCGTCGGGGCCGCTCGCGTTTCGGACGTGCCTAGGCTTGGACCTTGCGGTCATCAGTCCTTGCGGCCCCAACCTCACATCAGTTCCTTCCAGAACGACCAGGTCCGCAGCTCGCGGGTGTTGGGCATCACGAACTCGACCAGCGTGAAGCGATGGCCATCAATGTCGGCCGTGGTGGCGATCGAGCTGGGCTTGTTGCCCGAAGCCCGCTTTTTGAATGCCGTGATCACGCCGTTCGTCTGCACGAACGGGATGTGCCTGAAATCTTCCGGTGCCAGCGGAACCTGGCGAGGATAGCGCGCCAGTGGGCGCCCGTGTTTGTTCAAGATTTTGCGGGCTTCAAAATTCGCCAGAGTGCGCCGCCAACCTGTAACGCTGAAGCCGATGCGATCTGCCAGAACCGCGCCCTCGACAGGGCCGACCCGCTGAAGGAACAAACGCTCAGCGTCCGGCGTCGGGCCAGACGAATGGCGGCCGGCGAATTTCGCAATACCGTCAGGCGTCGCATCCAGTTCCTTCATGAACCGCCCGCCGCCGTCGCGCTTCCGCCGCGCGGCGATCTCGCTCAGCTTGGCCGATACACCCGGCTTGTTGCCGCCGCGCTTCCCGCCTCTCGCCGCCGTCTCGATATCATCCAGCCCGGCCGCCGCCGTCACCACGCCCAGCAGCTCGGCCAGCATCGCCGCCAGTTCCATCACCTGGCCGGCTCTCGCCAGGGCGATCATTGCGTTCACCCGCGCCTGATCGGGGCGGCCGCCGGGCAGGGTTTCCAGGATATCGGCCAACGCCGGTTCGATCAGGCCGGGCACGGCGCTGGCGCGGGCCAGGCTGTCGGCGGCCTTTTCCAGCACCAGGCGGGCGCGGGCGGTGCCGGGGTTATAGGCAAAGCCGGGATCGATGCCTGGCGGCACCTGTTCCATCCGGCCGGGCTGGCCGTCGCTGCCCTTGCGCCAGAACGGCACTGGCGTGGCGCCGAATCCGCGCGCGTCCAGCTCGGCCTCGGTGGTGATGGCCAGCCCGCGCCGTTCCAGCGCGCGGGCGCTGAGCTGGACGACGGTGCAGCGGCAGTTCCAGCCGTTCGGCGGGAAGTGCGTCTGCCAGAAGGGATGCTCCACCGGCAGCACGATATCGTGCCACAATCTGTGTTGAGGCCGGGTGCGCCGGTCCATCACCGCCGAATATCGCAGGAAGGGCAGCGTCTCGCGCGCGGCCACGATCCGGCCCCACAGCGCGGTGGCGCGCGCCATCCGCAGATTGGTGTCGTAAATCGTTCGCAGCCGGCGCGGGCCGACGGTGATCGTTTCTTCGGTTCCGGTCAGATCGGGATCGGCAAAGCGCCCCCACCAGCCGGCAGCCGCCAGCTTCGGCCGCAGTTCGGCCTGCCAGCGTTCAAACGTCTGGCCGGTGGCCATCGCATCGATCAGGGAGACGTGTATCTCGCGCAGCAGATCGATCTGCGCCACCTTGGCCACCGTGAAGGCGGCGGCGTGTTCATCCGCCCAGGTGTCCGTCCAGCGGACCGAGGTGCGATAGCCCTTGGCATCCAGAAAGCGAATCGCGTCTTCCGGCGGCAGGTTCACCAGTTGGCGGATGTCGGCCGGGTCAAGCATCGGCCGCCGGCCCCGGATCGGCGGCGGCCTCGGCCCGCAGCGCGAACGCCCCGGCCAGCAGGCGGCGGGCCAGCTCGTCCGGGTTCATCGCCGCCAGGGCCGGCGCCAGGGCGGCCACCGCCTCGTCATAACTGGCGGCCGTGCCCAGCGCGGCCAGCAGCGGCGCGACAATCGGGGCCAGCACCGGCTCCCAGCCTTCATCCAGCATCGCCTGCGTCGCGGCGTCGATTTCGTCGGTTTCCGGCGCTGCGCCGCCATTGCCGGCGGCGGTGGCGGGCGGAACCGCCCCGTGAGAGGATTTAAGAGGGGGTAAGAGGCCTGCCGATGCCGTTTGCGCGGGGAACGGCCCGGCCGGGGCCGGCGGCGGCGCTGGCAGGGCCGTTGTCGCCGTTTCCGGGTTTGACGCCAGCAGCGCCTCGCCGGCCGCCGGATCGGGCAGCTGCAGCTTGTCCTGCACCACAGACGCTGCCACGCGGCCGCCCATCTTCACGAACCGCTCCACGCTGGTCATGAACGCGCCCAGGTCTTCCGCCTCAGGCCGGCCGATCTTCACGCGCGGATACAGCGCGCCGGGGGTGGCCGGGAAGTTCAGATCGATGATCGGCCGCACCAGGTCGCGGTTGATCGTGGCGGCCAGCATCTTGGCATCGGCGCGCTCGATGTCGCCGCGCACGTCGTTGTGCTCCTTGCCGCTGCCGCCCAGGCCGCCGCCCTGGCTGTCGGTCGTCGCGGTCTGGCCCAGCACCAGCTTCGAAAGCTGCTCGTCCATGTAACGGCACAGCCGCTCGTAGACGTCGGGCCCCTGGGTGCCGCCGGCGGAGATGAAATCCATCGCCATGGAACTGGGGATGGCGGCCGCGCCGTCACGCCCGATCTGCGACACGGCGCGCAGCAGCGTGCGCCGATCCTCGTCGCTGGCGCCCGGCTGATATTTGCCCACGCGGATCGGGAAGCCATAGACCTCGGCGAATTCCAGCCAGTCCTTCAGGGAGAAGGATTTGAACAGGAACGCCCACACCGCCGCACGCGCCAGGCCGCCGCGCACGGGCAGGCCGGATTTGTTGCCGTGAACGTGGGCGATGAACTTGAACGGCGGCAGCGGGGTGGGCTGCCCCGCCTGGCGCAGCAGCGGCGTGGTGCCGTCGATCCGGTCAAATTCAAACCAGCGCGGGTCGCGCCAGATCAGCTTGGCCGGCAGCCACGGGCCGTTCGCCGGCGTGGTCCAGACGATTTCGGTGAAGCTGAAGCCCTTCCCGACAGCGTCCAGAATGTCGAAAAATTCCGATTCCAGCGCGTCACGGGTCAGCCAATCGCGGATCAGCTCGGCCTTGGCCTGGTCCACGGCGGCGTCGCTGGCGGCTTCCACCGTCACGTCCAGCTGGCTCACCTGCCGCTTGCGCGTGCCCAGCACGGCGGCATAGTGCAGATCCCGCTCCTCGATCTGTTCGGCCAGTTCGAGATAGTCGATCATGTTGCCATCGTCGGCACCGCGCAGGATCTGCGCCAGGCGCGCGGGATCAAGCCCGGCGGCCGGATTGCCGGAAATAATCGAGCGCTGCGATGCCATCGCCGGCGCAGCGATCTCGCGGGTCATCAGGGCTCGCAGCGGCGTGCGGCCATCGGCGGCGACAAGTTCAGTGGCCATCAGGCGTCCTTTTCGATCAGCGCCCGGCCGGCCGGCGTCAGGCGGATTGCAGTCTTGGCGATGGCGTCACCGGGGGCGAAGCGCTCGACCAGGCGGTGCTTCACCAGCCCTTCCACCGAGGAGCGCAGCGGGCCGAGGCGCGACAGCCACAGCGCGGCGGGAACGAGCTGCGCCGCTTCCTTCGCGGCCAGCTTCGCCACGATCAGGCGGCCGCCCGGCGACAGATCGGCCAGCTTCACCACAGCCCGCCTCCACCGCCGCCCGGCTGCCAGTCGCCGCTGTGATCGGGCCGCATCGTCATTCCACGGCGGCTGCCTTCACGCGGCGCGGCCGGCGGCCGGGCGGGGTGATAGGCATATTCGGTGGGCGGAAAATCCCCCAGGCGCGAGGCGATGCCGGCGGCCCAGAAGCGATCGGCGTGCACGCTGTCTTCATTCACCAGGCGCACGCCGCCGCCGGCGCTGGCCACCTTCTTGATGGCGCGCAGATCGGCGCGGATGATCGGGCACGGCGGCACGCGGATCAGGCCGCGCTCGAATCGCATCGCGAGGCTCAGGCCAAGATCGAGGCGCGTCGGCCCGGTCAGCAGGAAGCCCACCACACGGTCGCCGTGCCGGGCCTGGGCGTCTTCCACCACCTTCTCGCCCATCCCGGTCTGATCGATGCCGGCCTGCAGCACGCGGCGGGTGGCGAACAGATCGTCGAAATAGGCGTCTTCCTCGGCGAAGGTGCGGCCCACCTCCTCGCGCCGATCGCGCAACCACATCACGTCGCCCACCAGCTCGAAGCCCCAGGTGATCTGGCCGTCGCGGCGGCGAGCCACGTCGCGGCCGATGATCATCAGGCCGCCGCCATAAAGCTCCGATCGGCCGGCGTCCTGGTGCTCGCACGCGGCCAGGTCCTGCGGCTTGATCAGGCTGCCGCTGCCGGCGGCGGGGATGCAATCCAGTTCTTCCGCCGCATCGTCGCCATAGGTGGCGCGGATATCGGCCTCCCACTCGGCCAGCGGCGGGATTTCGCGGCCCTTAAGCCGGGCCATCATCGCGATCCGGTCATACAAGCCGTCGGCGATGGCATCGGCGAAGGTGATCGTCTGCACCTCGCCCTTGCGCCGGCCGGCGCGCACCTCGTCGCACAGGGTGTTGAACGGATTGTCCACGCCGTCGTGGGTGGAAACCACCACCACCTGGCCGCCCCACATCAGCAGCGCCAGCGCGGCCTTCAGCACTTCGCCCAGGTTCTTGTGGAAGGCGGCTTCATCGATGATGACGAGGCCCTGCTTTCCGCGCAGCGCGCGCGGCACCGATGGCAGCGCCACGATCTTGAAGCCAGAGGCGAAGCGGATGCGGAAGGCGCCGACGGCGTTCTTCTCGTCGCCGTCTTCGAACATTTCCTGATCGATGGCGGCCGCGCCGATGCCGAACGCCCGCGCCCACATGGCGCAGGCGTCGATGAACTCGCGCGCCATCTCCTGATCATAACCCATATACCAGGCGTTCATGCCGCCAGCCGATCCCTGCGCGGCGGCGCGCAGCACGGCGAACGCGGCCAGGCCCCAGGTCAGGCCGATGCGGCGGGATTTCTCCACCACCAGCAGCGCGGTGCCGGCGAACAGATTGTCCACCGTGCGCGTCTGATATGTCAGCAGCAGGTCGCCCTTCGGCAGCTGCGCGAAGGCCCGTTCAGCGTCCTCGCGCTCGGCGGCGCGGATTTCGGGATCGATCGCCGGCGCGGCCATCACCGCCGCCTCAGGCTGAATTGCGACACCGTCTGGCGGCTGCCGTCGGCAAATTCCACGTCCACGATGCTGATCCGCCCGCGGCCCGGTGATGGCTGCCGGGGCCGTGCCACGATCCGGCACGGGCGGTTTTCGAACAGCCGGTCCAGCGTGTTAGCCGGCGGGGGCGGCAAGAGAGTGACGCGCGTCGGCAGGCCGTGGCGCTGCGCCACGCGATCGGCGATCATCTCCGCCTCGGCGCGGGTGTTGAACGGCCCGGCCGCCTTCAGCCACACCAGCTGGCCCAGGCCGCTCCTGGCCTGTTGTTCGACGTTCCACGCGCCGCTCATCGCCGCGCCTCCAGCCACTTGAGTTTCAGCCAGGCCGCCAGCCCGTCGATCCACAGGGTGACGATGTTCGACCGGATGGTTTGCGCCTCGCCGCCCTCGATCCAGGCGCCGCGCTGGATGGCGCGCAGATGGGCCTCGGCTTCGGCCAGGTTGGCCGGGCCTTCCAGGGTGAACGAAAAATGCCGCCCGTCTGGCAGCAAATAATCGACCGCGAAGGGGCCGCGCAGAGGCCGCCCCGTCACGCTTCAGAGCCCAGAACGGCGTGGCGGATGGCCAGCACAGCGGTGGCAGTGAGGCCATTCTCTTGCTTCTTGGCGGTCTCTTCGACCTTGTTCATGAACTCCTTCTTGGCCTCTTCGCGGTCTTTCCGGCGGCGATCGGCGTCGGTTTTGCGGGCGCTGGCCAGCTGGCCAAGGGCGCGCGCCATGAACATCGTGTTCTCCGGGTCCAGCGTCACCATTTCGCCGGCGTCTGTGGCGGTCAGCAGCCGCAGCACCATCGAGTGCATCAGTTCCAGGTTCAGCTGCTCCAGCTTGGCGTCGTCGCCAACCGGGGCGGCCTCCACCAGCGCCTTGGCCATCTCGCGGCTGTGGCGCAGCTCGGCGCCGATTTCCTCCAGCGTCTTGGTGTGACGCGCCAATGCCGACCGGCTGACCGGTTGGCCCAGCTTCATCAGTTCGTCGCGGATCTGATCGATGGTCCAGCCCTTCTCGATCCTCAGATCGGAAATCAGCCGCTTGATCTCGGGACCGAGCTGGTCGATCGACGATGGCCGGTGTCGGGTCAGGCGGCGCATCAGACGACCTTCGGCGCGGGGCGCTGGACGCCGGGCACGGTGGCGCGGCCGCTGGCCACGTCCAGGCCGCGCTCGGTCAGGGTGGCGACGATCAGGCCGCCAGGCAGCTCGTCGCCCGTCACCAGCCCCTGCTCGGCCAGCCAGGCGATCTCGCTGCGCACCTGGTCACGGCTCGCGCTCAGGCCCAGCGATGCCAGCGCGTCCGTGGCGATCGCGGCGTTCAGCGAATAGCCGGGCGCTTCGGCCAGCAGGCGCAGGATCGCCAGGCGAAGGTGCGATGCAAAGTGGGTTTGAAAGCTCATGTCTGGCTCGCATCCATCAGGAATTGTTCGATCCGGGCGACACCGGCGGCGGCCGCGCTGGCGTCGCCGCGCACGCCGTCCAGTTCGGCCTTCAACGCGCCGATCTTGCCCTTCAGCTCGGCGATGTCGGCCTTGGTGGCGAGATTCTCCATCCGGGTTTCCAGGATGGTCAGCCGCTCGCCGTGGCGGTTCAGCTTGGCGTTGGTGTCCTTGCCGGCATCGCTCTCGCGCCAGTCGCCGGCGCGCCGGAAGGTCAGCCAGGCCACCAGCAGCGCGAGGCCCGACAGCGCCAGCGCCAGCAGCGCCGGGTTCACATAGATCGGCACGGTGCTGCTCACAGGTCCCTCTTCCGTTGATCCGCCGGCGGACTTGAACGCCGGCGCGCCGATGGTTGGCCGGGCGCGCAAGCGCGTCCGGCGTCGCGCCGTTCGACGCGGGTCTGGCACTCGATGCAGCGGCGGGCCGATGGCAGCGCGGCGCGGCGGGTGGGCTCGATCGCGTCGCCGCAGCCGATGCACAGATCGGCGCCCTCGGCCGCCAGCGCGTCCGTCACGCGGGCGATGCCATCGGCGCGCGTGCGCTCGATCAGGCCGCTGGCGAGGTCCGCGACGTCCATGCTCACTTCGCCTGGGCCGGGGCGGGCACGGGGCAGGCCGCGCGGGCATCGAACAGCTGCCGCCACAGATCGGCGGCGGCGCGGGCGATCGCGCCCACCCAGGCCAGCGTGGCCGTGTCACCTTCCAGCACGCCGCCGGCCGGCCGCTTCGGCAACTGTCCGATTTCAGCGGACAGTTCGGCCGGGCAGGCGCGCTCGATCAGCGTGCGGGTTTCCACCACCGGATCAGGATCGCGCGGCAGCGGCTTACTGGCCGGTGAGTGCGCGCAGGCAGTCATCATCACAGCGGGTGCGACCAGCAGCATCAACCGGAGCGCGCGCGAGAGCTTGGGCAGCATGTTCATCCTTTCGGGCAGCGGTGGCGGCGCGCGCGGCGGCGCGGGCGATGGCGGCGGCTTGGCCGGCCTTCAGTTCATCCAGGGCGGCGCGCAGGGAGGCGGCTTCGGCGGCGCTGGCGGTGGCCTGGGCGTCGCGGCGCTTCACGGCCTCCGAACAGCCGGCGCGCACGCGATAGGCGTCACCCGCCTTCAGCCCGGCATCGCAGAGCAGGGAACGGCGCGCGCGCGTCACCGCGTCAGACAGCGCCTGCGGGCAGCTGATCGCCGGCTCACCGCCGTCTGTCACGCTGCGTTCACAAGCCTGGAACTGTGCCTCCACGCCCTCCAGCCGCTCCTTCTCGCGCAGCTGGCCCACCAGCCAGACGGCAGCGACCAGGCCGGCGAGCGCGCCACCGATTTTAAGATAATGGATCATGCGGCCTCCATCAGAACTGCGGCACTGTGGGTGCCAGCGTCGGGTTGGTGAGCGCGCCGATCAGCGGGATGGTGCCGGCCGATGGCGGCACGGGGCTGGCGACGTTGTTCATCGCCGCGCCCAGGCCGCGATAATACCATTTCGGGGCCGTGCCGGTGGGCAACGCGCCG
>JAGWWF010000002.1 GCA_018970445.1 Alphaproteobacteria bacterium
CCCGATGGCCAGGCCGAAGTGATGGAAATGCCCGCCCCCGTGGTGCTGCCCAGAACCGCCTGGCGCCTCGACCGCCTGACGCGGGCGGACGCCGGCTACACCGCCCGCATCCGCGCCACCTGGGAAGACACCCCCTTCTACAGCCGCACCGCCCTGGCCACCCGCCTGTGGGGCGAAGACGTGGTCGCCGTGCACGAATCGCTCAACATGAAGCGCTTCGCGACGGGGGCGGTGCAGTGGATGCTGCCGTGGCGGATGCCGCGGAAGGTGTGAGGGGGGCCTTGCCCTTTCCCGCAATGTGCTACAGTTAAGAAAATCATGGCCTTCCGATGCGATACCGGTTCGGCTTGGGAGACAGTTTGTGACCGTTGAGGCTCCCCGCAGCTACTATACGACGAACCTCGGCGCTGCATACCTAGGAGACAGCTTGGACCTGATGTCCTCCATAGATGCGGAGGCGGTGGACCTAATTCTAACTTCCCCACCATTCGCGTTAAAGCGTAAAAAGGAGTACGGCAACGAGGACGAGGCCAACTATGTAAAATGGTTCTCTGAGTTTGCTGATCAATTCAAACGAATTTTGAAACCAAACGGCTCTCTTATCATTGATCTAGGTGGCGCCTATCTTCCTGGCTATCCAGTCAGAAGCATCTATCAGTTTGAATTGCTGGTTTCTTTGGTTCGCGATCACGGCTTCAAACTTTGTCAGGAGTTTTACCACTATAATCCGGCCCGACTTCCGGCACCCGCTGAATGGGTGAATGTTCGTCGAATTCGAGTGAAGGACTCGGTCAATGTAGTTTGGTGGCTTTCACGTAGTGGGAACCCAAATGCCGACAATAGGCGCGTACTTCAGCCATACAGCAACAGTATGCGTACTTTACTGAAGAATGGTTATAAAGCTAAAATGAGGCCGAGCGGGCACGACATTTCTGAAAAGTTTTCTAAAGACAATGGTGGAGCCATTCCGTCAAACATGCTAGAAATCGCTAATACAGAGAGCAACAGTAAATATCTAAAGCTGTGCCGTCAATTAGCAATAAAACCCCACCCGGCGAGATTTCCGCAGAAATTTGCAGAATTTTTTATTAATTTTCTGACTGAGGACGGCGGCTTGGTATTGGATCCATTTGGCGGATCGAATACCACTGGGCGTGCAGCTGAAGACCTTGCAAGGCGCTGGATAAGCTGCGAATTGGTAGAAGAATATGTTCAAGGCGGCGCACTGAGGTTTTCCGATGACGAATTTGTCAGCGAACCAGTTACGCGAAAGGTTGCTTGATTCCTTTAGAGGCGCAGGCAGCCAAGTCGTTTTGGAGGACGCCAGTAAGCCCTACAAGCTAGACGTCACATCTGAAGATGGACGAACTCTGCGGTTGGCGATTTATGTTTGGAACTGCACTCATGGAGGCGGTGCCGCACGGGCATCTGACGAATATCGTGTGCAGTTCACAGGCCCAATGCCAACACAGCATGCAAGCCGTAGGACGCTCGTTCTTGGCTGGCATTCCGGTTATGAAGTGTGGGCAGCTTGGGACATTCGCCTGCACGACGGCTCCACCGGGAGATCGCCGTCTGCCCAGATTAAGGAAGAGGCCCTCCGCAACGCGCACCTAAATGGCTTTGCTAGCATCAAGCGCCAGAACGAAGAGTGGGCCCTTGCATTTCGATCAGAACTCATTTTCGAGTATGCTGACAGCGTGCCTGCAATCCACGATGCTGCCAATACAATCGCTGTCCGAAAGTTGGACAAGATATCTACATTAACAGATGAAGATATTACTTCTATTAAAAACGTAGAACGCAGGCTCATTGTACAGAAAATTGTAAAGCGATACAGAGCCTTCGACTTTCGAAAGCGCGTTTTAACTGCATATGGCAATAAGTGCGCGGTATGCGATCTTGATTTAGACCTGTTAGATGCAGCACACATCGTTCCTGTAAACGCTCCAGGCAGCACCGACGAAACTAGGAACGGCTTAGCGCTGTGTAAAAATCATCATAAGGCTCTTGATGATATTTTAATTTCTGTTGCGCCAGATTATAGAATCGAAGTTAGCGAAAAGAAGTCTGAGCATTTGCGAAATCGAAAGATCGCACAATCTCTTTCTGAGTTCAAATCAGGGTTACGACCAATTATCAGACTTCCTGCCGATCGTCGGGATTACCCCGACCCAACCTACTTACGCGGTGGGCAAAAAATCAGAGGGTGGAACCCTTAATTTTATCGCACTTGCTGGGAAGCTAAATCAAAACTTGGCCTGATTGCACCGGATCAAGCGGGGCGATGGGCCAGCGGCGGGCTTCATAGGCGTCCACCAACGTCACCAGCACGTCCAGCCGGTCGCCGGCTTCGGTGCCTTCGTCGGCACCCCACAGGGTTTCGATTTCGCGCAGGGCGGCCTCGTGATCGGCGTCGGAGCGGATGGGGCGAATCTGCATGGGCGGCTCTGCCGAACGGATACCACCCACGCCCCCTGCCCGTCACCCCGGACTTGATCCGGGGTTTGGCTGTTTCTCTGTGCCGCGAGGGCGGGAAGAGGGGAAGGAGGCCGAACCCCGGATCAAGTCCGGGGTGACGTGGGGGTGGGGGGACTCGCCCTGGCCTGCAAGCGCTGGTCATGCTGAACTTGGTTCAGCATCCACGGCCCAAGTGCCGCGAAGGGCGTGCGTTGGGGGGCGCACTCCCATGGATGCTGAACCAAGTTCAGCATGACGCTGTGGGATGAGCGGCGGCACGCACCGGCAGGGCTGCGCTGAAACGAGCGGGTCGAGCGGCCTCGCCCCTTGCCACGTCACCCCTGACCTGATCCGGGGCGGAGGCTTCTTCTGCTGCTAGCGCCCTCGGCACGCCGCCCTGTCCTACACAGGGCAAATGCGGTTATGCTGATCCCGTTCTTTCCACCGTCAACCCCACCCACAGCCGCGCTGCGCCACAGGCGCGCGATGCGTCACCCGTGGCGCATCATGACAGGCGGGACACGGGGAAAGCCACCGCCGGCCGCCGCAAAAAAGCCTGCAAAAACAATGCCGAATCCCGGCGGATTCGTGAAAAGTGTCAAAACTCAACTGCCCTTGGGCGCGTCGTCATCTTTGTCTCCCGGTTTTTCGCGCAAGGACCATAATTGCCAGCCGGCAAAGGCGAGGACGGCGAACAGGCTGACCCCGGCTTCGATCAGGCCGTAATATTCAACCGGGATCTCCATCGCGTCAGCGCCGGCCAATCAACGACGAATCGGGCCGTCGGGGCCATAGAGCGGGAAGGGCGGGCGTTTCGGCGTGGGCGGCGGGGCCTTGGCCAGGGCGTCCATGGCCAGCGCCACCGCCGTTTCCAGCTGCGGATCGCCGCCGGCCATCACCTTGTCCGGATCCTGGTCCACCTCCACGTCGGGCGGCACGCCGATATTTTCCACCGCCCATTCACCGGCGGGCGAGAAGAAGCCCACCGACGGGCTGGTGAGCTGGCCGCCGTCCATCAGCGGCGGGATGCCGCCGATGCCAACCAGCCCGCCCCAGGTGCGCTTGCCCACCAGCGGCCCCAGTTTGAAATCCCGGAACATCCAGGGCAGCATGTCGCCGCCGCTGGCCGATCCTTCGTTGATCAGCATCACCTTGGGCCCCAGCACGGCGGCGGCGGGCGTGCGGTCGATCCGGCCATAACGCGGCTGCCACCAGCTGATCAGGCGGCGGTTCATCACCTCGATCATGTAATCCGCCGCCTGGCCGCCGCCGTTGAAGCGATCATCGATCACCATGCCCTGCCGGTCGCTCTGCGCGAAATAATAGCGGTTGAAGCTGGTGAAGCCGCCGCCGCCGGTGTTGGGCAGATAGACATAGCCGAGCTTGCCGCCCGACAACTGGTCCACCCGGCGGCGGTTGTCCTCGATCCAGCTGAGGTTGCGCAGGCGCGCTTCGTTGGCGATGGGCACCACCGTCACTTCCCGCGCCGGCTGGTCGGCCCGGGCGATGGACAGGGTGACGGCGGTATCGGCGGCGCCTTCCAGATGGCGCTGGATATCCTCGTCACCGCTCACCGCCGTGCCGTTGATGGCGGTGATGCAATCGCCAGCCTTCACATCCAGGCCGGGGCGGGCGAGCGGGGCCTTGATGTCGGGTGTCCAGCTGCCGCCATCGTGGATGCGAGCCAGGCACCAGCGGCCATCGCGGATGGTGTAATCGGCGCCCAGCAGGCCGCCGGGCACACGTTTTGCCGCCGGGATGGCGCCGCCGCCGCCGCGCAGATGGCCGATGGAAAAGCCGGTGAGCGCTTCGTGAAACAGATAGTTGAGATCGCCGCGCGACTGGATGCCGGGCAGGAAGGCGGCCAGGGCCTTTTCGGCCGCGGCAACATCATAACCGTGAAAATCGGGATCATAGAAATAGGCGCGCTGCACCCGCCAGATCTCGCGATACATCTGCGCCCATTCGGCGGCCGGATCGATGCGGGCCATCAGGCCATCGGTTTTCAGCCGCACATCGGGATCGGATGGCTTGATTGGCTTGGTGGCATCGGCGACCAGCCAGCCGGCATTGGCCCCCGACGTGCGCACCAGCAGCTTGCTGCCATCGGCCGACAGGGTGAAGCCCTGCGCCTTGTCGAACAGCGTCTCGCTCTTCTTGCTCTCCAGCGTCCAGCGCAGCAGCGACGCGCCGGGCGGTTCGTCGGCATCGACATCCAGCGGTTCGTTGGCGCGCAGCAGCCACAGCACGCCGCCCTTGCCGGCTTCAAGGTTGCGATAATCGGCGGCGGGCAGCGGCAGCGCCACCATGCGGCGGGCGATCTGATCGGGGCTGAGGCTGGCCAGATCGATCTTGATGGCAGGCGTGGCCGGGGCGGCGGCGGGCCTGGCCGGTTTCCTGGCGTCGGCCTTTTCGGGCGCAGCCGGCGCCGAAGCGATCTGGGTCGGGGCCTTTTCATCGCCCAGTTCCGGGGCCAGCGGCGATGGCGTGCCGGCGGCCAGCGCGATGGCATAGACGCTGCGTGTCGGTTGATAGACATCGCTTGACATATCAAGCGGGTAGATGGTGCCGCCAGCATTGTTGCTGGCCAGGAAATACAGATATCTGCCATCGCGATCAAAGGCCGGATCGCTGGCCATGGCCATGGCATCGCTGATCTGGGTGGTCTTGGCCGTAGCCACTTCGTGCAGCATCAGCACCGGGAAATGATTGCCGCTGACGCGGGCATAGACGAACCAGGCCGAATCCGGCGACCAGGCCATGCCACTGGACGGCTGGGCAAAGCCGCCAAATTCATCCGGCGGGCCGGCGGCGACCAGCCTGCCCGTTGCCAGATCCAGGATCCACGTGTTCAGCCGATTGTCCTGAAAGGCGATGCGCTTGCCATCGGGCGACCATTTGGGGTTGAAATAATAGGCCGGCTCCGGGGCCAGCTTATAGGTTTTTACCGGCTTGCCGGCCCCCATCTGGCTGGCGACATGCAGGGCATACAGCCCGCCCGCATCGCTGAAATAGGCCACCGACTGGCCATCGGGGCTCCAGACCGGGGTGCGTTCCATGGTGCCGGGGGTGGCGGTGATGCTGCGGGTGATGCCCTCCTTGACGGGCAGGGTCATGATCTCGCCATGGGCCTCCACCGCGACGCGCAAGCCGGTGGGCGAAAGGGCGGCGGCGCGCACCTCGCTGCCCACGCTGGCGACGCGGGGGCGGATATCGGGCATGTCGCCATCCAGATCGATGCTGATCGCCTTGGGCTCCTCGCCCGGCACCAGCGTGTGGATCGTGCCCAGCCGGTCGAACACCAGGGCCTTGCCATCGGTGGCCAGGCTGCGGATGTCGGGCCCGCGGTTCTGCCAGACCAACGCCGTCTGGCCGGAGGCGGGATCAAAGCGATACACGCTTACCGGCCCCTTGCGGCCAGACAGGAAATAGACCTGGCCGCCCAGCCAGACCGGCGAGAAATCCGCGCCGCCAGCCTGCGGCACCTTGCGGGTTTTCAGCCCATCAAGGCTGGTGATCCACACCGCGCCGGTGAGCCCGCCACGATAATTGCCCCAGGCCGTGTAGCGGGTGTGATTGAAGGAAAAGCCGGGTTCGAGCGGGTTGTAGGCGATGGACTTGCCATCGGGGGAGAAGGCGCCGGCCGCCGCCATCGGCAACGGCAGCGCACTGGCCGCGCCGCCGCCGGCATTCACCCGCCACAGCCGGGTATAACGGCTGGCCGAATCGCGGTTGGAGCGAAAGATCAGCTGGGTGCCATCCGGGGTCCAGCCCACGGCCTGATCCGCCGCCGGGTGGAAGGTGATGCGCCTGGGCACCCCGCCGGCCAGCGGCACGGTGAACACATCGGTGTTGCCGTCATATTCGCCGGTAAACGCTATGTTCTCGCCATCGGGAGAAAAGCTGGGGGCCTGTTCGATGCCGATGCCGGCGGTGATCCGAACCGCCTTGCCGCCGTCGCGTGGCGCGACCCAGAGATCGCCGCCCGACACGAAGGCAAGGTGCGTGGCGCTCATCACCGGCGATTGCAGCAGCCTCTGCGGGCTGGCGGCCGTGGCTGCGCCCGCAGCGGCAAGGGCCAGCAGGCCGGCACCGGCCAGATGGATGGAGTTCATGCGATCATTCCCCAGGCATTTGAGGCGCAAAGCGTGGCAGGCTGGCCAGCGGTCGTCAACAATCGGGCCGGGGCGCAGGGGCCTTCGATTGCGTGCCCGCACCGGAAGGCGCACATGGTGCCGGCTGACAACGGATTCAGGCTGGTCCATACTGGCACATTCAATGGCAGTCGCGCGGCCTTGGTCAGGAGGCGGCGCGAGCACGTCCGGGTCGATTGGAGAGGGTCATGTTGCGTCTGCGCCAGATTGCTGTGGTGGCCCCCGATCTGGCCCCGCAGGAAGCAGTCATCAGCCAGTTGCTGGGTGTGGCGCCCTGTTTCCACGATCCGGGTGTGGGCAAATATGGGCTGGAAAACGCGCTGTGGGCACTGGGCGGCACGTTTCTGGAAGCGCTCGCTCCGATCCAGCCTGGCACAACGGCCGGCCGTTATCTGGAACGGCGGGGCGGGGCCACCGGCTATATGCTGATCCTCGATACCGACGATATCGCGGCGGTTCGACTGCGGCTGGCGATGACCGGCACAAGGATCGTGGAGGATCTGACGGTGGACACGCACGGCCAGCAGGCCACCGCCCTGCATCTGCACCCGCGTGATACCGGCGGCTGCCTGCTGTCCATCGATCGCCATGGCCCCAATCCGGCGCTGCTGGGCAGCTATGCCTGGGCAGGGCCGGATTGGCAGCGCACCTGCCGCCGCGATCTGGCGATCACAGGCGCCGTGCTGGCAGCGGCGGACCCGGCCGGGCTTGCGGCGCGGTGGAGCGCGTTGCTGGCGCGGCCGTGGCAACGGCGGGGCGATGTGTGGCGCATCGGGCTGGATCATGGCCATATCGATATCGCCCCGGTGGCGGACATGCGCGGCGAGGGCCTGACAGCAATCATGGTTGCCGGACTGGCCGCCCCGGCGCATGTTTGCGGCATCGCCCTGCTGCCAGAGGATGGCTGATGAGCCTTTATGCCCCCGAAACCGATGATCTGATCGCTGCCGTGGCCGACGGCGTGCTCACCCTCACCCTCAATCGTCCGGCCGCCCGCAACGCCTTGTCGCGCGCCATGCTCGATGGTCTGGCCCGGCTGCTGGAACAGGCGGAGGCCGATCCGGCCATCGGGGCCATTGTCATCACCGGGGCCGGCGGGGCCTTTTGCGCCGGTGGCGATGTGAAGGGCATGGCCGCCCGCAATGAAGGCGGGGAGCCGGAACCCATTGATCAGGCCATCGCCCGCCAGCGCCGCAACCAGCGCGCCATTTCCGGGCGGCTGCACGCCATGCCGAAACCCACCATCGCCGCCATTCCCGGCGCGGCGGCCGGGGCCGGCCTTTCCATCGCGCTGGCCTGCGATTTGCGGGTGATGGCGCAAACCGCCTTTTTCACCACCGCCTTTGCCCGTGTCGGCTTCTCTGGCGATTATGGTGGCACCTATTTCCTCACCCGGCTTGTTGGCGCCGCCAAAGCGCGGGAACTATATTTCCTGTCTGACCGGGTGGATGCGGTCGAGGCGCTGCGCCTGGGGCTGGCCAACAGGGTGGTGCCGGCCGAGGCATTGCTGGCCGAAGCCCAGGCGATGGCAACACGGCTGGCCAGCGGGCCACGCGTGGCGCTGGCCTATATGAAGGAGAATCTCAATCGCGCCTTTTCAGGTGGGGACATGGATGATTGCCTTGATCTGGAGGCGACCCATCATGTCCATTGCGGCTTGACCGAAGATCACCGGGAGGCCGCAAAGGCGTTTGTGGACAAGCGCCAACCGCTGTTCAAGGGCCGCTGAAAGGAAGATTGCCATGCGCCGCCACCTGATCGCACTGCTGATCGCCCTGCCGACAACGCCGCTTGCCGCGCAGGCGCCCCCGGCGGCCCTGCCCGCCGCCACCGCCGCAGACATTGCCGCGCTGGCCGAAAAACTGGCCGCCAGCATCAAGCCCGGCCAGGCGTTGCTGGCGCAGCCATTGCTGGGCTTTGGGCCGTATCGCGCCGTGATGGAATATCGCCAGGCCGGAGCGCCAGCGGCGGTGCACTATACCCAGGCCGAGATATTCCAGGTGGTGGCCGGTGCCGGCCAGCTGGTCACCGGTGGCACGCTGGACGGCCCGCGCACCGCAAACGCCCCCAGCGCCACGGAAACCGCCAGCGGCATCAGCGGTGGCAGCAGCCGGCGGCTGGCGGTGGGAGACATGGTGGTGGTGCCCGCCGGCGTGCCGCACTGGATTCCCAGCGTGGAAGGCCGGCTGGTGCTGATCAGCACCAAGGTGCCGATGCCCTGATCGTCATGCCGGCGGCAACACGCCCTGCGCCTGCGCAAATTCGATGATGGCCTGGGCGTGGACACCGGGTGCCTCCTCGTGCGCCAGATGGCCCAGGCCCGGCAGGCCGCGCTGCTGGACCACCACCCCATGGCTGGCCAGCTTGCGCGCCACCGTGTGGCTGGTGGCCGGCGGCACCGTCTTGTCGCGTTCACCGTGCAGCAGCAACACCGGGCATTTCACCTGCGCAATGCTGCGTTCGATCGTGTCGAGATCCCAATGCGCCATCAAGGCCAGCGCGCCCCCGGTGTGGGCGGGGCTGCGGAACAGCCGTTCATAATGCGCCACCTGTTCGCGGCTGGATCGCGACCCGGTCCAGCGCGCCAACAGATCGGGCATGGACTGGAAACGGGTGGTGAAGCTGAAGAAGGCCGGCATGAATGGATTGACGAACAGCGCCTTGGCCAGGCCCGGATAGACCTTGCCAACGCCATCAAAGGGCAGCAACGCGCCGCCCAGCGCCACCACGGCCTGTGGGGCCACCAACCCGCGCGCCACCAGCATGAAGGCAATGGCTGCCCCCACGCTGTGGCCCAGGATGATCGCGGGCTTGACGCCCAATGTCGTCACCAGCGCCGCCATGGCCTTGGCAACAGTGTCGGGATCGGGGGCGCTGAGCTTTTCGGTAAAGCCATGGCCGGGCAGATCGGGGATGATCACCCGGAAATGCTGGGCCAGCAGCGGTGCCAGCCCGGCAAAGCTGTGGGTGGTCGCCCCGGTGCCGTGGATCAGCAACAGCACCGGTGCATCGGCCGGGCCGGTTTCCTGGACATGAAATTTCAGGCCGCCCGCCGTGACGAAGCGACTCCATTCCCGGTGCGGCACATGGGCCGAATCGACATCCCAACGCATCAGATCGCCCCCTGCGATGCAGCCTTCACCGCCGCCACCACGGCCTGGGCATCCACCCGCGGCAATGTCACCAGCCGGGCGCCCATGGCAGCGGCCAGTTCGGCCCCCTGCGGCCGTGGCCGGGGTGAGCAATCGATGAACACGGCAGCAATGCCCGATGCCCGATAGGCCCGTGCGCTGGCCAGCGCCGCCTCCTGCGGGCTGATGCCATCGCCGCCGCCGACATTGGCCCGACCATCGGTCAAGACCACCACCAGCGGACTGCGGCCGCGGCCCTTCTCGCCCTCTGCCACCCGGCGCGCCAGATCAAGGCCAGAGGCAATCGGCGTACCACCCCCGCCAGCCAGGCCGGCCAGTTCCCGTTTGGCCCGCGGCAGGCTGCGCGTGGGCGGCAGCGCCAGCACCGCCTCCAGCCCGCGGAAGGCCACCAGCGCCACTTCGGCCCGCTTGACATAGGCTTCGGCGAGCAAAAGCTCCACCGCGCCCTTGGCTTCGGCCAGCCGGGCGAAGGCCGCCGATCCGCTGGCATCGACGGCAAAGATGGTGGTGGATTGTGTCTGCGCGATGAAGCGGCGGATGCGCAGATCCTCCACGCGGATGGCCAGCCGGCCATCGTCGCGTACCGGGCGGATCCTTTGCCACGGTGCCGCCGTCTTGATGGTTTCGATCAAGGCCAGACGCGCGCCGCGGCCCGGCATCCCCGGCCGCACGCCGGCCGGCCGACCGCTGGTGATGCTCTTCTGCTTGGCACCGGATGATCCGCTGGCCTTGGGGGCCTTGCTGATGGTGCTGGCGGCCAACGCATCCAACAGGCCGGGCGGCAAGGCAGTTTGCGCGGCATCCAGAATCATGTCGGTCGGGTCGATGGGCGGTGGCTCCGGCTGCTCCTGGTCATCGCCCGTCGTGTCATCCGATGGCGGGGGCGGTGGCGGCTCCTCGGCTGGGGGCTCTTCGGGTGGCTGCTCCTCGGGTGGGGGCGGCGCTTCCTCATCCGGTGGTGGCGGCGGCAGGCGTGTGGCGCGCGGGCCCAGCACCAGTGCGCCGGCGGCGGCCATGTCGGCCTCACGCAGCTGCTCGATATCGTCCGGTCGTTCGTCGGCCCTGGCATGGGCGCGCGCCACGCGCACGGCCATGATGGGGGCGCGGATGGACGCGATGCCCAGGGCAGCGGCACCGACGGCAAGCGCGGTTTCGGGATCGCTGGCGATGGCACCGGGTTCGGCCAGCATCGCGAGTGGCGGCGGCGGGGCCTCCCCCGCCACCAGCGCTGCCATGTCCAGCCGCACGCTGTTCAGATCGATGTGAATGGCCAGCCGATCGGCCAGGCCCTGCGGCACACGTTCCCGGTCCGGATTATCGGGATCGCCTTCGTCAAACAACAGCAACGGTGGGCAGCCTTCATCAATGGCGGTGGCCAGCCGGGCGGCGAGCGCAACGTTCAGCCGCTCGGCCATCGGCACCACCAATATCTTGCCGGCGGCATCGGCCAGGATGCCGGCACGGTGCACCGGCTTGCCGCTGGCCAGCGTCGCCGTCAGGTCCAGCCCGCCATCCAGCGCCTCGGAATCGGCATTGGCCGGCAACCGGCGGGTGGGCACCACCATGGCCAGCGCATCGGCCCAGGCATCCCGCACCGGGCCGGGCCGGGCACGCAGCAGGATGCCGCCAATCGCGTTGCCGGCTGCCACCAGGATGTCGATGGCCGAAAGCGCCAGCGCCCAGCGTTCGCCCGACGCTTCGTCTGCCGCCCCGTCAGGGGTCATGCCGGGATCAGCTCCGCAATGGCGCGGGCGATGCGGCTGGTCGAACCGGTGTCGTCCAGCACGTTGCGGCGCAGGCGGTGGCGCAGCGCCATCGTGGCCACCTCGGCGACATGGTGCGGCTTCACATCCTTCTTGCCGGCCAACGCCGCCTGGGCGCGGGCGGCGCGCAGCAGGGTCAGCTCACCGCGCAGGCCATCGGCCCCAACGGCGGAACAGAGCTGTGCGCCCAGCAGCAGCATCTCGTCGACCACCTGCACCTTTGGCAGCAGTTTGCGTGCCTTGGCGATGGCTTCCAGCGTCGCCTGTTCACTGCCCTGGAATTCGGCCACGAACGCCGCCGGGTCGCGATCAAACCGGTCACAGCGCTTCACGATCTCGATGCGGTCGCCCATGTCGGTCGGCGTGCGGACATCGACGGACAGGCCAAAGCGGTCGAGCAGCTGCGGGCGCAGCTCGCCCTCTTCCGGGTTGCCGCTGCCCACCAGGATGAAGCGCGCCGGATGGCGGATGGACAGGCCCTCGCGCTCCACGACATTGGTCCCCGACACCGCCACATCAAGCAGCAGATCGACAAGATGATCTTCGAGCAGGTTGATCTCGTCGATATAGAGAAAGCCGCGATTGGCCTTGGCCAGCAGACCGGGTTCAAAGCGCTTTTCGCCGGTGGCGAGCGCACGTTCCAGATCGAGGCTGCCGACAACCCGGTCTTCGGTCGCCCCCAGCGGCAGATCCACAAACGGAACGCTGGCCTCTTCGCTGCGCTTTCCGGCCCTGTCGCGGCAGCCTTCGATGCATGGATTGCGATCATCGGGGGCGCAGAAATAGCGGCAGCCCGGCACCACCTTCATCGGCGGCAGCAGGCCGGCCAGTGCCCGCACGGCGGTGGACTTGCCGGTGCCACGATCACCAAACACCATCACGCCGCCCAGCCGTGGTTCGACCGCGGCCAGCAGCAACGCCTGCTTCATTTCGGCCTGGCCAACGATGGCGGTGAATGGAAAGGGAATGCGAGCGCTTGCCATGGACGTTGCCTTAGGGGGCAAGCCGCTGGCCTTCAAGCCGGGACGCAAAACGCCGCAGGCCGGGGGGCCTGCGGCGTTTGCCGGGTGTGGAGGATCAATAGTCCTTGCGCAGCGTCAGGAAGAACTGGCGCGGCGCGGCCGGCAGCAGCGTCTGGTTGTCACCGCTGAAGCCAAAGCCATTGGAACCGATGGTGGCGACATAGCGGCGATCGAACAGGTTGCTGGCTGTCGCTTCGATGGCCAGACCGTTCAGCCAGCGGTTATCACTGGTGACGCGATAGCCGATCTTGCCATCCACCACCACGCGGCCGCCGACTTCGCGATCGTTCGAGAAGGTGAAGAAGCGGCCAGTCATGGCGTTGGCGTTGGCGCGGCCGTAGAAGGCGCCATCATCATAGGCCAGTTCCAGGTTGGCGATGCTGCGCGGGCTGTCAACCACGGTACGGCCGCGGATGGCCTGCACCACCGTGCCGGCAGCGTTGCGCACGTCATCGCGATAGGTGTTTTCATTGTAGGCATAGGAGGCGGTGACGGTGAAGGCTTTCACCGGCTGCCACTGCACACCGATTTCTGCGCCCAGCGAGCGAACATCGCCAACGTTTGACAGCAGGGAGGCGTTGCCGACGATGCCCGGCCCTTGCGGGATGGACAGCAGCCGGTTGGAGAAGTTGACCAGATAGGCCGCGACCACACCGCTCAGCTTGCCTTCACCAAAGCGGAAGCCGGCTTCGAAGGTGTTGGTCTTTTCCGGGCGCAACTGGCTGGCGATCACTGCAAAGCCGGCAGCAGACGTGGCGAACGGGCCCGTGGTGGCAGCGGCGGTGAAGGCGCGCTGATTCTCGGTGAAGTTGGCGAACAGTTCGTTGCCGGCACCCAGTTTGTAGAGCAGGCCGACCTGCGGCATGAACAGGTCTTCCGACTTGATGCGGCCCAGGGCCAGCGGGCCCGGCACCGGGTTGATGGCCGCCGCACGCAGCTTCACGCTCTGGCCCTTGAACCCGACGCTCACCGAAAAATCGTCGTTGATATCCCACTGATCCTGCACGGCATATTGGAAGGTGCGGGTGTTGTAATCGTTGTTCCACTGGGTGAAGAAGGGATTGGACTGATAGGCCAGCGCGTTGTTCAACGGCACGGTCTGGCTGGTGCCCATGTCGTAGAAACGACGGGCCTGTTCGAAATCATTGTTCTCGTACCAGACGTTCAGACGCAGCGTGTTGGAACCCAGCGTGGCGGTGAGATCGCCCAACAGGCCCAAACGGCTGATTTCATATTCGGTGGTGCGGAAGCTGATCGGCAGACCGCCGGGGCTGGCGCGATAGGGCGTGATCCACGAACCCTGGCCCTTGTTGCTGTGATAATAGGTCTGGAGGCCGGCGGTGACCTGATCCGACAACTTGCCTTCCAGACGGCCACCGGCCAGCCAGTCGCGACGCAGGCCGGCGGCATCGAAATAGGCATCGTCCACGCTGGTGTAGGGTGCCGGGAAGCTGGTGCCGAACGTGTTCGCGCCCACCGCGACGCCGGTGTTGCTGCGGTTGGCGCCGATGAAGGCCAGCCGCACGGCCAGCGGCCAGTTGTCGGAAATATTGTCGGCAAAATAGCCCAGGCGGTTCAGCATTTCCTGGCTGAAATCCTGATAGTCGCTTTCCTTGCGGTCGGTGAAGTTGACAAAGGCAGTGAAGGTCACATCCTCGGCAAGATCGGCCACCGCCTTGGCGTTGACCTGCGTGGCGCGCTGGGTGCCCACGCCCTTCCACTTGTCGGCCGTCAGGTGAGCGGCGCTGATATAGGCCTTGAAGCCGCCCAGATCGCCGGTGTCGAGCGTGCCGAACAGCCGCAGCGTGTTGTTGTCGCCATAAGTGACGTTGCCGGCAACGCCCAATTCCTCTTCGGGCGCGCGGCTGAAGAATTCGATGGTGCCGCCCAGGTTGGAGCTGGAAGCGGTGCCCAGCGCGCCAGCGCCCTGGCTGACGCGGGTGCGGCCAATGTTGTCGGCAATCACTGCGCGGCTGATGTGCAGGCCGTTGGTGTTGCCATAGCTCATGTCACCCAGCGGCACGCCATCCAGCGTGAAGCCGAGCTGGTTCTGGTTGAAGCCGCGCAGCGTGATGCGGGTGGACCATTCATAGACGCCGAACGGATCGGCCGACTGGAAGTTGACGCCCGGCAGCTTCTGGATCGCAATGAACGGGCTGGCACCCGGCACGGTCAGCTTGATGTCGTCAGCCTTGATCTCGGTGACCTGGCGGACTTCGCCTTTGCCATAGACGACGATTTCGGCTTCTTCAGTGGCGGCGTCGGCTGCAGCAGCGTCAACAGCGGCATCGGCCGGGGCGGCAGCGTCGGCACGGGCAAAGGCCGGCGCGGCCAAGAGGGTACTGGCGAGCAGGGCAAGACGAAGAACGGACGTTTGCATGACACATCTCCTGTTGGGCACGGACGCCCCTTCACAGGCCGATGTTGCAGACTGATGCCGGATCGATTGCGGCAATGTTTCAACAAGTTTGCAATTTCAAGACGTTGCAGCGCAGCAACAGGCGCTCAATCGAACTTGGCGTTGCGCACGACCTCCACATCGCTCGACATCAACAACATGTGATGGCTTTCCAGCAGCGGTGCCAGCCGGTCGATGAAGGCGGCGGCATGATCGGGACCGGTGATGGCGAGGAACATCACCTTGGCCGTGGCGCCGGACAATTGATCATCGCGCCAGCGTCCGTGGGCACCAACCCCGCCCAGGGTAGGCAACAAGGTGTGGTGGGTTATGCCGGCATCGGCCGCGATGCGCACGATGGCCGAAATCAGCGGCTCGTCGGCCAGCACCTCGATGCGGCGGCGGTGGGTTGTGTTGGTCATGGCCTGTGCCCCTATCCCCGGATCAGCGGCCAGACATGCGCCGCCAGCCAGCCATAGTAACCGATCCCGACGGTGAGGTTGAACGGAAATGTCACGGCGAGGCTCATGCCGAGATACAGGCCGGGATCGGCCGCCGGCAGCGCCAGGCGCATCACCGCCGGCACCGCGATATAGCTGGCAGAACCGGCCAATATGCCCAGGGCCGCCGCCGATCCGGCATCAAGACCAAGTTCCACGCCCAGCACTACACCCAGCGTGCCGTTCAACAGTGGCAATAGCAGGGCAACAGCGGCGGTGCGGATGGTGAGCGCGCGCCTGTCGAGCAGCCTGCGCGCCGCGATCAGGCCCATGTCGAGCAGGAAGATGCACAGCATGCCGCGGAACGGCACCTCGAACACCGGCGCGATGGGGGCCATGCCAGCTTTGCCGGCCACCAGCCCGATCAGGAAACTGCCGAGGAGAAGAATGACCGAACCGTTGAGGAAGGTCTCGTGGAGCAGGCCACCGCGGGGAGCCAGACTGTCCTGGTTCTGGGCGCGAGCAAGCAACAAGCCGGTGATGATCGCCGGGGTTTCCATCAGCGCCAGCACCGCCACCATGAACCCGGCCGGGGCCATGCCGGCATGGCGCAGGATTTCCGAACCAGTGGCGAAGGTGACGACACTGACGGAGCCATAGTGCGCCGCCACGGCCGCGGCATTGGTCCGATCCAGCCGGCCAGCGGTGCGCAGCAGCCAGAAGGCTGGCAGTGGGAGCAGGAAGCTCAAGACGAGGCCGGCGCCGCCTGCCACCAGCATGTCGTGGGTGAATCCGGTTTCGGCCACCTCCCCGCCGCCGCGCAGGCCGATCGACATCATGAGGTAGAGCGAAATGCCCTTGGCCACGGCCTCTGGGATGGCGAGATCCGAGCGGGCAAAGGCAGCCAGGGCGCCGAGCAGGAAGAACAGCACCACAGGCTGCAACAGGGCATCAAGGGCCAAGGCGGCACTCCCGCTGGATCAACATGAACGCGCCGTAATCATTTCGGGTCCGGCCAGCAAGGGGCGGCTTGTCCCACAAAAAAGCCCGGCGGAGTGCCGCCGGGCTGATTTGCGAACGATGGCTGGATCAGGCGGCAGCCTCAACGCGATGGAGCGCACACTGGCTCCAGATGTCGGACAAGGCCTTGATTAACCGGTCGATGTCGTCATCGCTGTGCACCGGGCCGGGAGTGATGCGCAGGCGTTCAGTGCCGACCGGAACGGTGGGATAGTTGATCGGCTGCACATAGATGCCGTGATGTTCCATCAGCCAGTCGCTGATCATCTTGGCCTTCTTGGCATCGCCCACCATGACGGGAATGATGTGGCTGGGATTGTCCAGCTGCGGAATGCCGGTGGCGCGCAGCGCGGCGCGCACCCTGGCGACTCGCTCCTGCTGGCGCTTGCGCTCGAACGGGCTGGCCTTGAGGTGCTTGACCGAGGCCAGGGCACCGGCAGCAACGGCCGGCGGCAGCGCGGTGGAAAAGATGAAGCCCGAAGCAAAGCTGCGCACGAAATCGCACAGCGCCTTGGAACCGGCGATATAACCACCAACAACGCCATAGGCCTTGGCGAGTGTGCCTTCGATCACGGTCAGCCGGTTCATCAGGCCTTCCCGTTCGGCAACCCCGCCGCCGCGTGGGCCATACATGCCAACGGCATGGACTTCATCGATATAGGTCATCGCGCCGTGCTTGTCGGCAACGTCGCAGATCTCCTTGATGGGGGCGATGTCGCCATCCATCGAATAGACGCTCTCGAACGCAACCAGCTTCGGCACTTCAGGGCCATATTGGCCGAGCAGCCGATCAAGATCGTCTGCGTCATTGTGCTTGAACACGTGGCACTTGGCGCGGCTGTGGCGAATGCCTTCGATCATCGATGCATGGTTGAGGGCATCGGAGAAGACCACGCAGCCAGGAATCTTGCTGGCGAGCGTCGACAGTGCGGCCCAGTTGGAGACGTAGCCCGACGTGAAGAGCAGCGCATCTTCCTTGTCGTGCAGATCCGCCAGCTCCAGTTCAAGCTGGCGATGCACGTGCATGGTGCCGGAGATGTTGCGGGTTCCGCCAGATCCGGCACCGGACTTGTCCAGCTCTTCATGCATGGCTGCCAGCACATCGGGGTGCTGGCCCATGCCGAGATAATCATTGGAGCACCACACGGTCACATCCTGGGTGCTGCCATCAGGCAGGTAGCAGGTGGCATGAGGATAGTCACCCCGCCGCCGCTGCAACTCGGCAAACACGCGGTAATTGCCGCGTTCTTTCAAGCCGTCCAACGCCGCCTGGAAATGTGCTTCAAAGTCCATTCATCATCTCCCGGCGCCGTTCATTGCACGGCGTTTTGTCGCACCGCAAGTGGATTCGTGTCACCCTGGCCTGACACATGGGTTGTATTGGCAGCAGGCGTAAGGCTGGAGTCAGCCGCCGCATGGCCAGTGGCTGATGGCGCAGATTGACGGAGATTTTCTGGCATGGCCCAACGAAACATGGCCGTATCCTGCCAGGGCACCACCAGGAATCCATGTTCCAGAAAGGCCAGGGCCACGAGCGCAAAGGCCAAGGCATAACCAGTCGCAATACCGCCCTGGCTCGACAGGGCCAGATCGGCGAGCCACCCCGCCAGAACCGCAATGCCAGAGACCGATGCGACGAAGAACCAGCGCGGAGGGGCGATGCGGAAATAGCTGGCAAGATAACGCATGTGATCGGGCATCATCTCGGTCGACAGATGCGGGACACCGGCAAAGATGTTGAACTTGGCCGAGAGACGCATGACGAACAGCAGCAGAAATGTGAGCGTTGCAGTCTGGTTGGCCTTGCCCCAAGTGGCAGCCGCCAGGGCAATGAGGCAAAGGAACATCGCCACTTCGTGATAGATCAGCGTTGCTGCCGCCAACCGGAATCGCCGCCAGCCCCGCGCTTCGGGCGGGCAGGGTTGGCGATTGGGGCCGGTGACAAAGCCCATCAGGAACGACAGTTCATGCCATCCCCACAGCACCAGCGCACAGGCAAAGGCTACATAGGCGGCCCAAGGGCTGGTTTCCTCGGCGGTGGCGATGATTCCGCCCATGGCCAGGCCAGAGGCCACCGTGGCCATGGTGATGCTCATCGGCCAGGTGTGGCTGGGCAGCTTGTCCAGCCACAGCACAAAGCCAGTGGCCACAAACCACAGCACTGTGGCAAACAGCAGAGGCAAGGCAAATTCGCTCACGATGACGCCCGGATGCTTACCAGACCGGCGCCATGCGCACGTTGGGAGTAACCTCCATCTTGTCCACAGGATGCAGATAAAGGCGGGCGAAGGTGACCGCTGCCTTCAGCGAAAGGCCGATGCGCTTGACGCTGCCGGCCAGGCCGCCCTGCGCCGTGGCAGCATCGATGGCATCACTGGTCACGCGCATCGTCTCCAGCAGCGCACGATAGCTGGGTGCATCGGTTTGCAGGCCGATCGGGAAGACCTGGCGCGTGATGTCGGTGGTGATGCGGAACACCTTGAAGCCAAAATCGGTCGGGTTGATGCCGAAATGCTTGTAGAGCGCCGGGCGCTTGTGATCGCGCACATACATTGTGGCATAGACCGCGTTCAGGAAGAAGCGGATCCACAGCACGTTGAAGCCGGATGTGAGCTTCGGATCAGACCGCATCAGCAGCGCGAACGCCTCGCCATGGCGGAATTCGTCGTTGCACCATTCCTGGAACCACTTGAAGATCGGATGGAAACGGCGTTCGGGATGTGCCTCCAGATGGCGGTGAATGGTGATATATCGCGCGTAGCCAATCTTTTCTGACAGATAGGTGGCATAAAAGATGAACTTCGGCCGGAAATAGGTGTATTTCTTGGTCTTGGTCAGAAAGCCCAGATCAATGCCGATACCGGCATCCTTCAGGCTGTCATTGATGAAGCCGGCGTGGCGGCTTTCATCACGGGCCATGAGCTTGAACAGCGCCTTCGCATCGGGATTCTTCATGCGCTTGGTGATTTCGGCATAAAGAATGCAGCCCGAAAATTCCGACGTCATCGACGAAACGAGGAAATCGATGAACTCCGGCTTCAATTCCGGATCCATGGCAGCGATCACGCCATCAAATTCGGGTGTGCGCTTGAAATGCTTCTTGTTGGGATCGGCCGTCATTTCGGCAATCAGGCTGTCCCACTCAGAACGGACGCGATTGACGTCGATGCGGTCCATCGCGTCATAATCGGTGGTATAGAACCGCGGCGACAGCACCGTTTCCTGGCGCGCTATCGCCAGCGCGTCATCCTTGGTGATTTCCACGGCACCGCCGGCATTGATCGGGGTCACGGCATTCATCACGGCCTCTCCGAGCTGAAGGTGATTTCGTACAATTCGGTCAATTCCAGCTGGGCCTTGAGCTTGGTCCACAGCCGCTCAAAGGGAGTGGCCTTCCAAACGGTCACGTCCCGGCGCAGGGTCAGGCGCTCACCAAACGGCAGCTTCACGGCCGCGCCATGCACCTTGACCTGATCGCCCGGGCCCAATTCCACGTCGCCATCCAGTTCGACATGCGCGTGCAGATTGTCGAACGTGTGTTCGATCTCGATCGTGCACTGCGTGTCAAACCGGTCGCGGCTGAACAGGCCCATCAGCCTTCCCCTGCAAAGAAGGGCATGCTGGCCGCTTCCGGTGCCTTGCCGATGATGGGCTGCGCCGGCACGCCGCCGCCGCCGGGGGCATAGGGCACCAGCAGCTGGGCAAAGGCGGCGCGATTGGTGTGGCCAAAGCTGCCCAACTCCAGGATGCGGCCGGTTGATTGATCCGTCAGGGTCAACGCACCATCGCCCCACTGCGCCACCGTCACCGGGCCCGTGCGCGCCACCTCGTGCAGACGGCGTTCACGCATCAGCCCCCGCATGACGCCGCGGATGAATCCGGTGTTGCTGCCTGGCGGAAAGATGAAGGCCAGCTTGTCCGCCTTGATGTCGAACACCAGAAGGGCACCATCGGCGCGATCCTCGAACCGGAAGTCGCGGCTGGTCACGGCCGCCACCTGCCGGCGTTCGCGGGACTGTGGGGCGGTTTCCGGGGCCGGCAGCAGACCCACGCGAATGCTGCCCACAGTCAGGACCGAAACCGCAATCAGGGCACCGGCAGCATAAAGGGCCGACTTGGGGAAACGCTCGTTGGTGAACTCACCGCTCATGCCGCTGCCCCTAGCATGGCCGGCGCACGCACTGCATCAGGGCTTGCCGCAGCATTGCGGGCCGGATCGGCCTTGGCCAAGGCATCGGCGAGCAAGGGCACAAAGGATTCGGGAACAGCACGCAACATCGGCTGCGGCGAACCGAATTTCCAGGGGCGCACGTGGGGCCACATCTGCAGATAGGCCAACGGGAACCTGACTGTCGGGGTGAGCGAGATATCAACCATGCCTTTGCCGGCCGGCTTGACGTCCGCGCGGCCCACCAGCGACAGCGGGACATTCACGCACTTCGGCAGCGCCACGCCGAAGCGCAGGACGACACGCTTGTTGGTCAGCGTGTAGATGGTCGACTTGGCCTGCGCACGCGCCAGGATGCCAAGGATTGCGAGGCCGAGCACGGCGACCGCCAGCGTGATTGCAGCACCGGTAACACCGGTGCCGCCGGCAAGAAACGCCAGGCTGGCAACGGCCACGAACCACATCGCCACCAGCCGCGTGTGGAACACGCCGCGGGCGACACCCTGCCAATCGGGGGCACCCTGCCAGAGGATCGCCTCTCCCGGCGGCAGCCGTCCCGGCAGACCGGGGATTGGCTCGTCTTCATACTCCATCGACACTTGCTGCTCCGTCCGTTTCCGTTCCTGCACCGGCCCCATGACCCATTTCCGGGGCCGGATGCCGGATCAGATCAGCGGCTCGGCCCGTTCGGGGGTTGCCCACAGATAGCCGGCGCCAAAATAGGCGGTAATCTTCTCTTCTTCGAGCAGGGTGACCTGATCGGCGCTCTTGGTGCGCGGTGCAGCGGCGATCTGCGCACCGGTGATTGCATCCGTGACGATGCCAGCGCGCGAGACCTCGGCCATGGTGATCGGCATCAGGACGGTGCCGGCCCCGCCGTCCAGATCGACTTCCAGATAGCGCAGGCAGGATTCGGCACGATCCATCCACAGATCCTTCACCGTTCCGGCCTTGCCGCCATCGAGGCCAAACACCGGCAGGCCGCGCGGATCGACATCGTTGGCGTGGACGCCAACCGGATGGCTGATGACGCGGGTGGGCACGATGCGCGGCTGGCCGTGCATGTCCACGTCCGGGCGATCGGCGCGCTGGGCAATCGAAGCCGGGCCGAGACCGGAGGTCATCTTGTCCCCAACCACGTCCAGCGGTTCCCCAGCCCAGGCGCGCGGCAGCACATTGTCCGGCAGCGGATCGCTGGCATTGGCGGTGGGGGTCGTCACGTCGCCCAGGCCATGCGGAAGCTTGAAGGTCTTGGCCGGCTTGAAGAACAGCGCATCAGTCTCGACGCCGCCATGGGCAGCGCCACTGAGGTCGTCCTCAACCGGATAGCCTTCACGCCGGTCTTCGCCGCGCAGGTACCAGACCAGGCCCAGGAAAAACAGGAAGAAAGCGAAGAAGGTCAGTTCGGCGATATCAAGGCCGCCAACCAGATGCACATTCGACATGCGAGGTGTCTCCCCTCAAGAACCAAAGCCCGCCACAACCGGCGCGTGGCCGCAACGAACCGGCGCGATCATCATGGCCAGCACCCGCCGCGCCTGCGGGATGGCCCTGCGATTCCTGTCAAAGCCCATAACATGCGCCTTGCCAGACCTGTTAGTGCAGACCATGACGAAAAAGCAATGTTTTCGGCCTTCGTCTGCAAATTCACCTTGTTGCCCTGCGCCTGTACCCGGCCAATGGCCACACCCTGTGGCCAGATGCCGCAGGCGCAAAGCCCGCTCATCCCAGCACCACCTCCTGAGCGTGGCTGGTGTAGAAGCCCCGGCTTACCCGCCGATCGCGGCCCAGCTTGGCATGCGGCACGCTGCGCGACAGACGGGATTTTAGCAGATCGTGCGCCACAGGAATGATGCTGGGCGATCGGTCACTCTTCGGGAAGAACTGCCCGATGGCGCGCGCGGTGCGAAGGAGCGGGGTGCCAGGCGCGAATGTGAACAGCATGGAATGCCGGGCCCGCTCGGCCAGCCGGGCGGTGGCAGCGGCGATCTGGTCGCTTTCATAATGGATCAGCACATCCATTGACACGATGTGGTCGAACTGGCCGAAGCCCGGATCCAGCATGTCACCAGCGAAGAGGCGGATGCGGTCCCGCACATCATCAGGAAGGCGCTGCTTGCCGATCTCGATCAGTTGGGGTGACACATCGATGCCCACCACCTCCGCTCCGCGGCGCGCCGCTTCGATGCTCAGCATGCCGGTGCCACAACCTGCATCCAGGATGCGACGTCCGGTCAAGTCTTGCGGCAGCCAAGCGAGCAGGGTGTTTCGCATCTCATCGCGACCGGCGCGCACCGTGGCGCGGATCTTCGACACCGGCGCGTCACTCGTCAGCGCCGCCCAGGCATCCAGCGCCGTGCGGTCAAAATAATGTTCCAGCTTCGCCCGCTTGGTTTCCCAACCGGGGGCATGCTTGGGCGTGTGTGCGTTCATTCGAAACCCAGGAAATCGAAGATGTCGCGATCCTTCATGGCATGCGCGTTGCATGGATCAACGCCGGCCCACAACAGGGCAGCCAGCCGCTTGTACTCATTCTGCGCTGCGATGATCTCAGGTTCGTCGCCCATTTCAAAGATGGTGCATTTCTTCAGCCGGCTGCGGCGAATTGCATCCAGATCCGGAAGATGCGCCAGCCGTTCGATTCCGGTGGCGCCACAGAAGCGGTCGATCTCGTCGGTGTTGGTCGAGCGGTTGGCGATGCAGCCCGCCAGGCGCACTTCGTAATTCTTGGCCTTGGCCTGGATTGCAGCCATGATCCGGTTCATCGCGAAGATCGAGTCGAAATCGTTCGCCGTCACCACGATCGCACGCTCGGCATGCTGCAGGGGCGCGGCGAACCCGCCGCACACCACGTCACCCAGCACATCGAAAATCACCACGTCGGTGTCTTCCAGCAGGTGATGCTGCTTCAACAGCTTTACCGTCTGGCCCACGACATAGCCGCCACAGCCGGTACCGGCCGGCGGACCGCCCGCCTCAACGCACATCACCCCGTTATAGCCTTCAAACATATAGTCCTCGGGCCGCAGTTCCTCGTGGTGGAACTCGTGCTGTTCCAGCACGTCGATCACGGTCGGCATCAGCTTCTTGGTCAGCGTGAAGGTGCTGTCATGCTTGGGATCGCAGCCGATCTGCAGCACCCGCTTGCCCAACAGCGAGAAGGCCGCCGACAGATTGGACGAGGTGGTCGACTTGCCGATGCCGCCCTTGCCATAGACGGCGTACACCTTGGCGCCCTCGATCTTCTGGCTCGGGTCAAGCCGGACCTGCACGCTCCCCTCCCCATCGCCAGGGCCTTGCTTGCGGGTCTTGTCAATGATGAGGGTCATGTGGGCAGACTCCTTCAGGCGGCCAAGGACCCGGCCGGGGCAACACCTTCCAACTGATCCTCGATCGCATCAGTTGCGGCATAGAGCGCAGCCAGCGTTTCCGCATCAGGCTGCCAGAAATTGCGATCGGCCGCCTCGATCAACCGGTTGGCGATCTTGGCAGCGGCGCGCGGGTTCATTTCGGCGATGCGCTGGCGCATGGCGTCATCCAGCACATAGGTTTCGGTGATGCGCTGATAGACCCAGGGGTCAACCTGGCCAGTCGTGGCGGACCATCCGGTGGTGGTGGTGACCGCCGCTTCAACCTGGCGCACGCCCTCATAACCATATTTCAGCTGCGCCTCGATCCACACCGGATTGAGCGTGCGCGTGCGTGTTTCCAGCGCCACCTGTTCCTGCAAGCTGCGCACCTTGCCGCTGCCTTGCGTCTGGTCAACGATATAGACGGGTGCCGCCTCGCCCTTGGCGCGAGTCACGGCGCGGCTGATGCCACCCAGCGTGTCGACATATTGATCGATGGTGGTGATGCCCAGTTCAACCGATTCCAGGTTCTGATAGGCGCAATCGACCGTCTTCAGCGCGCTGGCCAGCAAGCCGGGCTGGCGCTTGGGCTTGCCATCCACGCCATAGGCATAACCCTTCTGCTTTTCATAGCAGTCGGCCAGCTCGTTGGGGTCAGTCCAGTTGGCGCTGTCGATCAACAGGTTGACGTTGGCGCCATAGGCACCTTCGGCATTGGAATAGACCCGCAAGGACGCGGTCGCCATGTCGCAGCCATGCTCCTCAAGATAAGCAAGGCTGTGCTTCCTGATGAAGTTCATGTCCACCGGCTCTTCCGCTTCTGAAGCCAGCAGCGCGGCTTCGGCCAGCATCTTGGTCTGCAGCGGCAGCAGGTCGCGGAACACGCCGGACATGGTCACCAGCACATCGATGCGCGGCCGACCCAGTTGCTCGATCGGGATCAGCTCGGCACCCGACAGGCGATTGTAACTGTCGAAACGCGGCTTGGCACCCATAAGCGCCATGGCCTGCGCAACCTGGGCACCCTCGCTCTTCAGATTGTCGGTGCCCCACAGCACCATGGCGACCGTCTCCGGCAGCTTGCCGGCATCCTCCATGGCGCGGTCAAGGATGCGCTGGGCCTGCGCCGCGCCATCCTTGCAGGCATAGGCAGACGGCAAGCGGAACGGATCGAAGCCGTGGATGTTGCGGCCAGTCGGCAGGATTTCCGGATCGCGAAGGATGTCCCCGCCCGCCACTGGCTGGATATAGCGGCCATCGAGTGCCCGGATCAGGCCATCCATCTCGTGGTTGGTCATCAACGCTGCGTTGATGTTGGCCAGTTCGCGTAACACCGGCGTGTTGGGCACGATGCGCCCCTTGATCAGCTTTTCGATCGTGTCGCGATCAAGGCTTTCCCCGCGCGCGCTGGCGCAGGCAAGCAGCATGTCGATGCGGGCCTCCTCGCTCTCGGCCTCGCCAAACACATGCAGGCCCTGCGGGATCAGTTCCTGCTCGATCTCATACAGCCTGGCGGCCAGCTTCGAAACGTCGCTGCCGTCGAGATCCATTGCTTCGGCCTGCTCGCGGATGATCTCCTCCAGCCCTGGCAGTTCCGGGCTGCCGGGTTCGGTCGAACGCCAGCGATCAACGCTGGCCTTGATGTCCGACAGGCCCTTGTAGAGGCCAGAATTGGTGAGCGCCGGGGTCAGATAGGACACCAGGGTCGCACCCGACCGCCGCTTGGCCAAAACGCCTTCCGACGGGTTGTTGGCGGCATACAGATAAATGTTGGGCAGGTCCTGGATGATCCGCTCTGGCCAGCAGCTCATGGTCATGCCGGTCTGCTTGCCGGGCATGAACTCCAGGCTGCCATGGGTTCCCCAGTGGATCACCGCATGGGCGCCAAAATCATTCCGGATCCAGCGGTAAAACGCCATGAAGGCATGGGTTGGCGCAAAGCGGCCATCAAACAGCAGCCGCATCGGGTCGCTCTCATAACCGTTGGCTGGCTGGATGCCCACAAACACATTGCCGAACTGCGCGCCGGTGATCAGCACATTCTTGCCGTCAGACTGGAACTTTCCGGGTGCCGGGCCCCATTCCGCCTCGATTTCCTTCAGATAGGGCTCTGTGGCGACAATGCGGTCCGCCGGCACAAAGGCGTGCACATTGGCTTCCTGGCCATATTGCATGGCATTGCCGTTCAGCACGCGATCGCGCACCGCATCGGCATCGGCCGGCACCTCGACGTCATAGCCTTCGGCCTGCAACCGCTTCAGCGTGCGGTGCAGCGAATCGAACACCGCAAGGAACTGCGCCGTGCCCGCCGCGCCGCCGTTGGGCGGGAAGTTGAACAGCACCACCGCGAGCTTGCGATCCTTGTTGGCGGCGCGGCGCAGTTGCACCAGCTTCAGCATCTTGTCGGCCATCGCCTCGGCCCGTTCCGGGCAGGACTGCATGGCGCGCACACCATCCGACGGTGCCCAGCTGCACTTGCGCTCGCAGCCGGTGCAGGCTTCGCCATTGGCGTCGCTGCGGCCGCCGAACACCATCGGCTGGGTGCCACCATCAAGCTCCGGAATGGCGATCATGATCGTCGCTTCCAGCGGCAGCAGGCCCTGGCGGTTCGCACCCCATTGCTGCAGCGTCTGGAACTCCACCGGATGCGCCGCGATATAGGGTCGATCCAATTTGGTGAGGATTTCCTCGGCCGCCTTGGCATCGCTGTAGGCCGGGCCGCCGACAAGGCTGAAGCCGGTCAGGTTGATGACGGCATCGACGGTGGCCCGCCCGTCCTTCATCATCAGCGCCTCGATCGCCGGGCGCTGGTCCAGCCCGCCGGCAAAGGCCGGAATCACGTTCAGGCCCCGCGCCTCTAGCGCGCGGATGACGCCATCATAATGATTGGCATCCTTGCCCAACACATAAGAGCGCAACATGAGCACGCCGACGGTGCCTACGGCGTCCTTCTTCGAAGGCAGGTCGGCCAGTTTTTCCGACATGCGTTGCGGCAAATCCGGGTGATAGACGCCAACATCGGGATATTCCTGCGGTGGCTCCACTTTGGTCTTGCCACGCAGGGCCTTGCGCGGGCCATCGGCATAACGACCCACCAGCGCCTGCACCATCTGGAAGGCGTTGTCGTCGCTGCCCGACAGCCAATATTGCAGCGTCAAGAAATAGGCGCGCACATCCTGCGCGGTGCCGGGCACGAATTTCAGCAGCTTGGGCAGGCGGCGCAGCACCGCCAACTGGGCAGCACCACTGTTGGCCGCGCCATCCTTGGAACTGCCGCGCAATTTCTTCAGCCAGCCCAGCGGACCCTTGGGCGGCACATCCATGCGATAATCACCCATCCGCGTCATCTTGACGACATCGGACTGGCTCATCAGGCAGACCATCGCGTCGCAATCCTCACGGCGCGCGGTCAACGCATCCTTGATCATTCGAATCTGTTCATCAAGGAACAGCATGGTGACAATCACGATGTCGGCCCGGGCGATATCGGCGCGGGTCGCCTCCAGCTTGCCCGGCTTGTCCCAATCCGCGGCGGCGTGAAAACCGATCGACACCGGCATGCCCATCTTCTGAAAGCGCACCCGCGCCCGATCGATCGCGCCCGACAGATGATTGTCGAGCGTGACGATCACGACATGGCAATGGTCGGGCCGGTCCTGCTTGGAAGGCGGGGTGTCAGCGCGCATAATGGGCTTTGGCCTCGTACAACGTCTCGCGGGTGATGGTAGCAACGCCATGCTCCGCCGCATAGCGTTCGGTGTTGCGTCGGGCCTTGCCCCGGACAAAGAACGGGATTTTTCCCAGTTCGGCAAGGGCTTCGGGCGTCCAGCCGCCGGGCTCATTTGTCGCAGGCGGCGGCGATGTCGCAACCGGCGCCTGGGCCGCCGCCAGAACCGGTTCCGCCGGCGCTGGCGAAGCGGATGCAGAGGCATGACCAAGGTGGCTCGGCCCAGCAGCATCGGAAAATTCAAAATCATCCCGAAACATGGTCAGCAGATGCTCTTCCAGGCCCATCACCAGCGGATGCACCCAGGTATCGAACAGCACATTGGCCCCTTCGAAGCCCATTTGCGGGCTGTACCGGGCTGGAAAATCCTGCACATGCACCGGCGCGGAGATCACCGCACAGGGCAAGCGCAGGCGCTTGGCGATATGGCGTTCCATCTGGGTGCCCAGCACCAGTTCCGGTGCAGCCGCCTCGATTGCTTCCTCCACCACCAGATAATCATCAGTAATCAGCGGCTCGACCCCGTAAATCTGCGCCGCAGCCCGGATTTCACGGGCGAATTCGCGATTGTAACAGCCCAGGCCGACCACCTTGAAGCCCAGTTCCTCCGCTGCAACACGGGCAGCAGCGACGGCATGGGTGGCATCGCCGAAGATGAACACGCGTTTGCCGGTCAGATAGGTCGAATCCACCGATCGCGACCACCAGCCCATACGGCCCTGATCCACCGCGCCCGGCATCATCACGCCGGCCACCTGGCACACTTCGGACACGAATTCGCGAGTGGCATTCACGCCGATCGGCACGGTCTTCACCGTCTTCTGACGGAAGGTCCGTTCCATCCAGCTGCACGCCTGGGCGGCGATTTCGGGGTAAAGGCAGATGTTGAAATCCGCCTCGCCCAGCCGCACCAGATCAGCCGGTGCCGCGCCCATCGGGGCCGCGACATGCACATCGATGCCCAGTTGATCGAGCAGACGGGTGATTTCCACCACGTCGTCGCGGTGGCGAAAGCCTAACGCAGTCGGGCCTAGCAGATTGGCACGCGGTCGACGCGGCCCGGCCTCGGTCACCGCAGGCGGCGGCCGCCGCTCCTTGTCCGCCAGTCCGCGCACCAGCTGATAGAAGGTTTCCGATGCGCCCCAGTTTTCCTTGCGGCTGTAGCTGGGCAGCTCCAGCGGTATCACCGGGCAGCCCAGGCCCATGGTTTCGGCCAGACCCGCCGGATCATCCTGGATCAGTTCGGCGGTGCAGCTGGCCCCCACGATCATCGCCTGCGGCTTGAACCGTTCATAGGCTTCGCGCGCGGCCTTCTGGAACAGTTCGGCGGTGTCCTTGCCCAGATCACGGGCCTGAAACGTGGTGTAGGTGACAGGCGGACGATGATCCCGCCGTTCGATCATGGTGAACAAAAGATCGGCATAGGTATCGCCCTGCGGGGCATGCAGCACATAATGGAGACCGGTCATGCCGGTTGCAACCCGCATCGCCCCAACATGGGGCGGGCCTTCGTAGGTCCAGACAGTGAGCTGCATGGGCTAGACCCTCAGCAAATCACGACGGTTGAGCGGCCTCGCAAACAGCTCGGCCAGATCACCCGCCTGCTCATATCCATGGATCGGCGAGAACACGAGCTCGATCGCCCATTTGGTCGACAACCCGGTTCGTTCCAGCGGGTTGGCCAGGCCCAGGCCGCACACGGTCAGATCAGGCCGGCTGATCTGCACGCGATCAAGCTGCCGTTCGACATCCTGGCCTTCGGAAATCAGCGTGCCAGGCGGCAAGGCGGCCAGTTCGTCGATCAGATGACCCTTGTGAAGATAAGGCGTTCCCACCTCCACGAGTTCCATGCCCAGTTCGCCAGCAAGAAATCGCGCCAGTGGCACCTCAAGCTGGCTGTCGGGCAGAAAGAAGATGCGTCTGCCGGCCAGTTTGGTACGATGTGCAGCCAGCGCCTTGCGCGCACGTTCGCGTGGCGGCGCGGTAACAATCGCGAACCGTTCCTCGCCAACGCCAAAGGCCTGGGCGGCGGCATGAAGCCAGGCGGTCGTGCCTTCAGCGCCGAACGGAAACAGCGACGGCAAATGCACCGCACCGCGCTTGTCGAGCGCGGCACCAGTTTCAGCGAGGAACGGCTGGGCCAGCAGATACCGGGTGTTCGGCCCCACGCCCGGCATCTGGCCAGCGCGGCGGGCGGGCAAGCTCACCACCGCTTCGATGCCCAGATCGGCAAACAGCCGCAGGAACTGGTCTTCCACCACATCGGGCAGGCTGCCCACCAGCATCAACTGTTTCGTGTCACTGAACGGCAGTTCCGGCACCAGAGCGGCGAGGCAGGCATCCTCGCCTTGCGTGAACGTCGTCTCGATGCCGCTGCCACTGTAATTCAGCACATGGCAATTGGGCGCGAACCGTTGATTCAGTCGCTGCGCCGCACGCGACAGATCAAGCTTTATCACTTCAGACGGGCAAGAGCCGACGAGGAACAGCATGCGGATATCAGGGCGACGCGCCAACAGACGCGTCACTACCCGATCCAGCTCCTCATTGGCATCAGCCAGGCCGGCAAGATCCTTTTCCTCGATGATTGCGGTTCCGAAGCGCGGCTCGGCGAACACCATCACCCCGGCTGCCGATTGCAGCAGATGGGCGCAGGTGCGGCTGCCGACCACCAGGAAAAACGCGTCCTGAATCTTCCGGTGCAACCAGATGATGCCGGTCAGGCCGCAGAAAACCTCGCGCTGGCCGCGTTCGCGCAGGATACCATCCAACCCAAGCGGCGGCGCCTCGCACCCAGGTAATGGTTGCGAAGGCCGGTCGCTGCTGCTCATGCTATCTGCACGGCCGCTTCGGCAATCGCGCCGGTGGCAAACAGCGCATCGGCCAGTGGCGATTGCGGTTCGGATGCAGCCGCTGCCGGCTCTGATTCGGCCTTGGAAGCCGCTGCACTTGAAGACAATCGTGCCTGCCGCAGCTTCCATATGAACTGGGCGGCGTTGATGACATAGGCAACATAGGCGGCAAGCGCGGTACCGAACAATACGCCATCGTCAGCAATACCTGTGAATAAACCAACCAGATAAAGCGTGTGCAGGATGATCACCAGCATCGAGAACACATCTTCCCAGAAAAAGCTTTCGTGAAAGAGATACTGACCAAAGACGACCTTTTCCCAGATCGCCCCCGTGATCATGATTGTGTAGAGCGCCATGGTCTTGATCACCACCGACCAGATCGCCCATTCGTAATTGTTGCCGGTGTTGAGATAGTCGATCACCAGATAAAGGCTGACGCCGAAAATCAGGAACTGAACCGGGGCGAGAATGCCCTGCACCAACGTCCATTTCGTGCTGTCGCGGCGGGCACGCTCTTCGGGCGTGTACAGCGGCCGTTCACCGGTCGCCAACACCATTGACCCTGCTGCAGACAAACCCCTTACCCCTCACAAGTCACGTGTTTTCCCTAACACCGCCCCCCTTGGTGTCAACCGTGATTGCTGCCCGTCTGTCATCCCCGCTTGTCAATCCTGACCCTGCTGCCGGGCCGGACAGGCTCGCGGAGCGGCTTCGCGTTGCGCCGCAGCAACGAGACTGCGAAATCAGCGTGAAATGCCACAACAGCCGGTTGCCAGCCGGTGATCACTGGCATAGCCTGTGTCAGTCTGTCGCGACAGGTGGAACATAACCAACCGGCAGGCATGGGAGCCGTCGCCTGCAGGGTGACGGGTACAGGTGATGACGTCCATGCTGGACATCGTGGCAGACGCAACCAGCGCTGCCACCAAGGGCTGGAAGCGGGCCCGGCAAGCTGCGTTTGGCAGCGCCGGCCCCATTGTTGCGCCGCCTGATCGCTCAGAGCTGGCCCGCCTGATCGAGGCAGACATCATTCCCCGTCTGCTTGCCGGCCAGCGCGTCGATGGGGGTGAGTGCCCTGATGGCGCTGGCGGCCCGGTGCTGCCGGCTGGCCTGGTGCCGCGTTTGGCGCGCGTGCTGCTGGACGAGGACGCTGCGGGCCTGATTGCCGAGATTGAGGCACTGCATGAGCGGGGGCATCCGGCCCGGGTGTTGATGGAGCAATTGATTGCCCCGGCTGCCCGCTTGTTGGGCGATTGGTGGTTGGCTGATGACATTGATTTTGTTGATGTCACCATGGGCGTGTGGCGCTGCCAGATGCTGGTGCAGGCGCTTTCGGCGCGTACACCGGGCATTGCGGTGCCGGCCGCCATGCAGCGCCATGCCCTGATCCTGCCTGCGCCCGGCGAGCAACATGTGCTGGGCGCAATGATTGTGGAGGATGCGTTTCGGTGTGCCGGCTGGGGCACACACGGCGGCCCGGCCCTGGACCAAGACCAGTTGATTGCGCTGGTTGCCGCGACGGCCTTCGACGTGGTCGGCTTGTCAGTCGGCAGCCAGCGCGTGCTGGCCGGTGTGCCGCGGACCATTGCCGCAGTCAGACGGGCGGCTGGCCGAGCGATTGTGGTGCTGTTGGGTGGGCCAGCCATTGGCGACAACGGCGCGGTCGCGCGGTGGGCGGGGGCCGATGCCGCCGCTCGCGATGCTGCCCATGCCGTTGCGCTGGCCGAACGGCATCTGGCCGGGAGAACGCCGGCCAGGGCTGCTGTGGGAAGCGGGTGAGCCTGCATGAGACTTGCCGGAATCGGCAGAGTGACAAGACAACGGGGGGCCGGAGACAAACGGCATGGATGCTAGAAACATAAACAACATCAGCGCACTGCCCAGCGACGGCGCCATTGACCTGGCTGCACTGGTTGCTGGCCGGCCCGACAGTGCGTTGGCCGCCCTGCTGGCCGCCGCCGATCTTGTGCTGGTGGTCAGCGCCAGTGGCCGCATCGACCAACTGCATGTCGGCAGTGGCGATATCGAACCCGCCGAAGTGGCGGATTGGGAAGGTGATGACTGGCGCGCCACCGCCCAGCCAGAGAGTGTGGGCAAGATCGAGGCGCTGATGAGCGAGGCGATTGCGCCGCGCTGGCGCGAGGCCAATCACGTCAGCGCCGCCGGCGAACTGCCGCTGAAGTGGCTGACCCTGCCATTGCCCGGTGGCCGGCGACTGGCGATTGCGCGCGATCAGCGGGTGGCAGCCAACCTGCAGCAGCGGCTGGTGCGGGCACAGCAGGCGATGGAGCGCGATTCAATGCGCCTGCGCCAGCTGGAAACCCGCCACCGCCTGCTGTTCGACACTGCGTCCGAGCCGATCTTCATCATCGATTCCGCCAGCCGCCGCGTGCTGGAGGCCAATGCCGCCGCCCGCCGCGCCACGGGCCTTGCGGCGACTGCGCTGGACGGCGTGAATTTTGCCGCGCTGGTACATCCAGACGACCATGATGGCACCATCGCCATGCTGGGCGCATTGACCGTCAGCGCGCAACGCCACCCCGCTCGCCTGCGGCTGACCGACGGCCAGCCCTTCGCCATGAGCGCCAGCCTGTTTCGCCAGGATCGCGACAACCGCCTGCTGATTCGTCTGGCACCACTGGATCTGGCCGCTCCACCCGAAAGCGAGCCGCTGGCCCAGGCGATGGAACGCATGCCCGATGCGTTCGTGCTGACCGATGACAATTTCGACATCATCGCCGGCAATGGCGCCTTCCTCGATCTGGTTGGCCTGGCGCGGCCGACCGAACTGGTGGGCCAGCCGATCAGCCGTTATCTCGGCCGCCCCGGCATCGATCTGGGCGTACTCACCACGGCGCTGCGCGATCATGGCACAGTCCGCGGCTTTGCCACGATTGCCCGGCTGGGCACTGGCGATCCAGCGAGCAGCGATGGCGAGCCAGTCGAGGTGTCGGCCGTCTCGTCAGGTGAAGCCGATGAGCTGCGGCATGGCTTTTCGATCCGTCCGGCAACACGCGATGCGGCCCAGGCCGCCGGCGCGTCGCTGCCGATGAGCCAGTTGACCGATCTGGTTGGCCGCGTTTCGCTGAAGGACATCGTGCGCGAATCGACGGATCTGATCGAACGCCTGTGCATCGAAGCAGCGCTGAACTACACCGACGACAATCGCGCCTCGGCCGCCGAAATCCTTGGCCTGTCGCGGCAGAGCCTTTATTCAAAGCTGCATCGCCACGGGCTTGGCAATCTGGGCGACAATGACAGCAGCAATGACAACAGCAAGGACGCCAGCAGCGGCTGATCCGGCGCGGCAAATCGCGGCGCGACCAATGCCAAGTGTCTCGCAGCGTTGACGCCCGGCCGGCGTCAAGACTAATTTACAGCATGGAACATGTCCCGCCACCGCGCCCCGGCGAACTGCTGCCGGCTGGCCCCCGCCACGCGGCAACCGGCGCGCCGCAGCCGCGAGCCGTGCTGGAACTGCTGAAGCCTGTAACCTGGTTTCCGCCGATGTGGGCCTTCATGTGCGGCGTGGTCTCCTCCGGCGTGCCGCTTGCCGATCGCCTTGGCCTGCTGATTGCCGGCATGCTGCTGGCGGGGCCTCTGGTGTGCGGCAACAGCCAGGCAATCAATGATTGGTTCGACCGCCATGTCGATGCCATCAACGAGCCGCAGCGACCGATCCCGTCGGGCCGCATTCCCGGCCGCTGGGGTCTGTACATCGCCTTGATTGGCAGCGTCATCAGCCTTTGTGTCGGCTTTCTGATTGGGCCGGTGGTGGGGGTTGCCACCATCATCGGCGTGGCAATGGCCTGGGCCTATTCGGCACCGCCCTTCCGGTTCAAGGCGGATGGCGGGCTGGGTCCACTGGTGTGTGCCTTGGCTTATGAAGGCGTGAGCTGGTTTACCGGGGCTGCCGTGATGACTGGCGGCGTGCCCGACAGCCGCATCATCTGGGTGCTTGTGCTCTATTCGCTCGGGGCACATGGCATCATGGTGCTGAATGATTTCAAGGCGGTGAAGGGCGATGCGCAGTCGGGCATCAATTCGCTGCCGGTGCAGATTGGGGAACGCAACGCCGCTGAAGTGGCCTGCTGGACGATGGCGCTGCCCCAGGTGGTGGTGATCATCCTGCTGGCGCGCTGGGGCCTGCACTGGCCGTCGGCGATGGTTGCCTTCAGCCTGGCGATGCAGGTCGTGCTGATGCAGCGCGTGCTGGCGGCGCCGGCTGCCAATGCGCCCTTCTACAACGCCACTGGCACCACGCTCTATGTGCTGGGCATGCTCACCAGCGCCTTTGGACTGTCGGTGATTGTCTGATGCAACCGCTTGGCTGGCTTGGCATTGCCCGTCTGGGCCTGGTGCAAAGCGCACTGGGAGCCATCGTAATGCTGGCCTCCTCCTTGCTCAACCGCATAATGGTGGTGGAATATGCGCAGGCGGCAGCCCTGCCGGCCGGGCTGGTCGCCTTTCACTATGGCGTGCAGTTTTCCCGCCCGAAATGGGGCCATGGCAGCGATGCGGGTTGGCGGCGCACGCCGTGGATCATCGGCGGCATGGCGGTGCTGGGTGGCGGCGGCCTGCTCGCCACCGTCACCACCACCCAGTTGAGCGGCTCGTTCTGGCCGGCGCTTGCCGCGCTGATACTTGCCTATGCCATGATCGGCATTGGCGTCGGGGCCGCCGGCACCTCGCTGCTGGCGCTGCTCGCCAGCCGCACGGCCGAAACGCGGCGGCCGGCAGCCGCCAGCCTGACCTGGATCATGATGATCATCGGTATCGTTATTTCCGCTGGCGTGGCCGGCACGCTGCTTGACCCCTTTTCGCCTGAACGGCTGATTGCGGTGGCGGCCGGCGTCGTGGCGGCGGCCTTCATGCTCACCATCGTCGCCGTCTGGGGAGTTGAAGGCACGCCCGCATCCGAAGCCAAGCGTGAATCAGCCCCGTTCGGCGACGCCATTGCGGCCATCTGGGGTGACCCGCTCACCCGCCTGTTCAGCATCTTCGTCTTCTTCTCGATGCTGGCCTATTCGATGCAGGATCTGATCCTCGAACCCTTTGCCGGGCTGGTCTTCAACATGACACCAGGCCAATCAACCAGCCTGTCGGGGGTGCAGCACCAGGGCGTGTTGGCCGGCATGATCATGGTGGGTGTGGGCGGCCATGCCTTTGGTGGCAAGGCGGGCCTGAAGCTGAAGCGCTGGATCGTCACCGGTTGCCTTGCGTCCGGTCTGGCGCTGGCCAGTCTGGCGCTGGCGGCACGGGCCGGGCCGGGCTGGCCGCTTTCTGCCAACGTGGCCGTGCTGGGCTTTGCCAACGGCATGTTCGCTGTCGCCGCCATCGGATCGATGCTGGAACTGGCCGGGCGCGGCGGGCCGGGGCATGAAGGCATCCGCATGGGGCTGTGGGGCGCGTCCCAGGCCGCTGCATTCGGCATTGGTGGCTTTGCAGGCGCGCTGGCGGTTGACCGCTTGCGGGCGGTGGTGGCCAGCACCGGTCGGGCGTTTGAACTGGTGTTCTGGGCCGAAGGCGGCTTGTTTCTTGTTGCCGCGCTCATCGCTTTGAAACTGAACGCGGATATGGGACAGGTGGCAGGCAGGCCGACAGCGAAGGAGGCAGTGGCATGACCGAGATGTTCGACATGGTGGTGGTGGGCGGCGGCCCGTCGGGGGCGACGGCGGCCAATGATCTCGCACTCCAGGGCTTCAAGGTGATGCTGCTTGACCGCATGGGCCGCATCAAGCCGTGTGGCGGCGCCGTGCCGCCGCGCCTGCTGAAGGACTTTGATGTGCCGCTGGATTTGCTGTGCACCACGGCCAACAGCGCCCGCATGATCAGCCCCACCGACAACAAGGTTGATATGCCGGTGGGCGAAGGCGGCTGGGTCGGCATGGTCGATCGCGACGTGTTCGATGAATGGCTGCGCGCCCGCGCCGCAAAGAACGGGGCCGACCGCCGCGATGGCACGTTCGAAGCGCTGGAACGCGATGCCGACGGGGTCGCCATTGTCTGTTACCGGCCCAAGGGCGCCGCGCGCGGCAGCGAACCCGTGAAGGTGCGGACAAAGATGCTGATCGGCTGCGATGGCTGCAATTCCGCCGTTGCCCGCGCCGCCCTGCCCGAAGAGAAATTGCCGTTTGTTGCCGCCTATCACGAGGTGGTGGAAAGCCCGCCCGAAGGCTTCAAGGGGTTTGAAGGCAATCGCTGCGATGTCTTCTATCAGGGCAAGCACAGCCCGGACTTCTATGCCTGGGTGTTCCCGCACGGCAGCAAGACCAGCATCGGCACCGGCAGCGCCGTGCAAGGGTTTGAATTGCGAAAGGCCGTCAGCAAGCTGCGCGACGAGCTGGGCATGGATGAAGCCACCTGCAAGACGGTGCGGGTGGAAGGCGCGCCCATCCCGCTGCGACCGCGCAAGAAGTGGGACAATGGCAAAGATGTCGTGGTGGCGGGCGACGCCGCCGGCACGGTCGCCCCGGCCAGCGGCGAAGGCATTTTCTATGCGATGACAGCGGGGCGCGAGGCGGCCAAGGCGGCCGCCGAAGCAGTGCGCACCGGCGACCCGGCCCGATTGGCCCTGGCCCGCAAGCGCTTCCTCAAGGGGCATGGCACGGTGTTCACCGTGCTCGGCATCATGCAGTGGTGGTGGTACCGGTCTGACACGATGCGCGAGAAGTTCGTGAAGCTGTGCATGGACAAGGATATCCAGGAGTTGACCTGGGAAGCCTATATGAACAAGGAACTGGTGCGCCGGAAACCGCTTGCCCATGTCCGCATCTTCCTCAAGGACTCCGTGCAGCTGGTCACCGGCATCCTGAAGGGTGGTGGTGTCCGCGAAGGCAACACCGCCGGCAAGCGCGCCCAGGCCTGATCGCCAGCGGCACCGCCGGGGCAGAAGCGGGAGGCGTGATGGCACGATTGTCCGAGCAAGCATGGGTGTTGCCGGCCGCGATCGCAGCGGTGGCGGCCAGTTTCACCGCGGCTGTGGGCGCGACGATCACCGATATTGGCCCATGGTATCAGGCACTGAAACAGCCGGCCTGGGCACCGCCAACCTGGCTGTTCGGCCCGGCCTGGACCCTGATTTTCGGCCTGTGCACCATGTCGGGCGCCACGGCCTGGCTGGCGGCGCGCACCCGGTCCCAGGCCGAATCGGTCATCGGCCTGTTTGCCCTGAACGGCTTCCTCAACCTGTTGTGGAGTTTCCTGTTCTTTCGGTTGCACCGGCCGGATTATGCCGCGCTGGAGGTTGGTGTGCTGTGGAGCAGCATCGGCATCCTGTGCTTCGTGCTCTGGCGCTTTTCACGGCCGGCCGCCCTGCTGCTGTTGCCCTACTGGGCCTGGGTCAGCTTTGCCGCCATGCTGAACCGGGCGATCGTGGAGCTGAACGGGCCGTTCTGAAGCCGGCGGTCAGGCCCGGGTTTTCAGATAGGCAATCACGTCCGCCCGGTCCTGCGCGTTCTTCAGGCCGGCAAAGGCCATGCGGGTGCCGGGCATGAAGCTCTGCGGCGCTTCGAGATAGGTGAACAGCACCTCCTCGCCCCACACCACGCCGCTGTTGCGGTTGGCGCGGCTGTAGTTGAACCCGGCGACACTGCCGGATTTGCGCCCGACGACACCGTGCAGCGACGGGCCGATCCGGTTCACGCCCGGTTCGGCGACATGGCAGGCCCGGCACTGGCCAAAGATGCGTTCGCCCTTCACCGCATCACCAGCAAGCCCGGCATAGGAAACGCCGGATGCAGGGGCCATGGTTGCCGTGGCCGAAGGCGGCGGCAGCGGCTGCGCATCGGCAGGCGGTGGCACCGGGGCAACATCGGTAAAGGTGGCATTGGGGGTGGCCGGTTCCTTGATCGTCGGCGCTTCGGCCGGCACGGCACTGTTGCCACCGCAGGCGCTGGTGAACAGGGCTGCCCCGATCAGGCTGACAACAGGCAGGAAACGCATAATGGAGGCTCCTTCGCGGGCACGGCCGCGGGGGCATTAACACAATGTCATGTTGATCGGCAATGAACCGGCTTCACTCCGGCTTCAATGCCGCGGCCGCCGCAAACGGCCCCACGGCCAGCGCCACCAGACTGGCGGCGGCCAGCAGCCGGAAGGCGCCGGCCACATCGCTGCCCACCCCGAAAATCAGCACCGGCAGCGCCAGTGGCAGCACGATCAGCCCGGCCAGCGCGCCGCCGCCCTTCAACCCGGCGGTGAGCGCGGCGGCCACCACGGCCAGGCTGGCCAGCGCCGGCGTGCCCAGCAGCAGCGCCAGCCCCAGCCGCAGGCCCGTCGCGGCATCCAGCCCCAGCAGCACCCCGGCCACCGGCAGTGCCGCCAGCAGCGGCAGCGCAAAGCCCAGCCAGTGCGCCGCGATGCGGGCGGCGCACACCAGTTCGAGCGCGATGCCGCGGGCAATCAGCTGATCGATCGTGCCATCCTCCACATCGGGGGCCAGCAGCGTTTCCACCGGCAGCAGGCTGGCGAGCAGCGCCGCCACCCAGATGATGCCCGGCGCGATCCGCCCCAGCAGCCGGGCATCGGGGCCAACGGCAAAGGGAAACAGCGCCGCCACCAGCACAAAGAACATCACCGGCAGCCACAGCGCCGGCGACCGGGCGATCAGCGCGACATCGCGGCGGAACAGCGCCCACAGCATCAGCCCAGCCTCAAGACCGCGGCATCATCCAGGCCGATCTCGCCGTGCACCGCCGCCACCACGATGCCGCCCGCCGCCCGATGCGCTGCCATCGCGGCGGCCAGCAGCCCGGCCGATGCCGTGTCCAGCCCCGCCGTCGGCTCGTCCAGCAGCCACAGATCCGCCCCGGCCGCCAGCACCCGCGCCAATGCGGCCCGCCGCTTCTGGCCCGACGACAGCATCCGGCACGGCACGTCCACCAGCCCGGCCAGGTTCATCGCCGCCAGCGCCGCCGGCAACCGCATCAGCCCGCCATCCAGCCGCGCCCAGTGTGACAATTCTGCCCCCAGCGTCTCACGCGGTTTCAGCGCGACCTCGTGCCCGGCAAAGGCGCGGCGGCCGGCAAAGCCGATGCTGCCCGCTGCTGCCGGCAGCAGCCCGGCGAGCAGCCGCAGCAGCGACGATTTGCCGGTGCCATTGGGCCCGACCAGCAGCAGCGCCCCGCCCGGCGCCACATGGGCCGACACGCCTTCAAACAGCAGCCGCCCGCCGCGCCGGCAGGCCAGATCCGTGATGTCAAGCGCTTCGCTCACCGTCCCAGGCTTAACCGCCGGCCTTCGCTGCCGCAACTGGCGAAGCCCGGCAAATCCGGCTATGTCGCGGCCATGCCCGCCAAAGACCGCCCGCCACTGTCCACCGCCTCCAATCTGGCCGTCAACTTTGGCCCGTTGCTGTTGTTCTTTGCCGCCAGCAAGGCCGGCAAGGCGATGTTCGAGCGCGGTGAACTGCCGGGCTTGCGCGATGCCGATCTGGCCAGCGCCATGATCGGCACCGGCGTGTTCATCATCGCCAGCCTGCTCGCAGCGACCTGGCACTGGGCGAAAACCCGCCATCTGCCGCCCGCCATGATTTTCACCACGGTGATCGTCGTGCTGTTCGGCGGCCTCACCATCTGGCTGCAGGACAAGGCGTTCATCCAGCTCAAGCCCAGCATCATCTATGGCGTGTTCGCCGCGCTGCTGCTGGGCGGGCTGGCCACCGGCCGGCCCACCCTGCAACTGGTGATGGGCGAGGCGCTGCCCGGCCTCACGACCCGCGGCTGGCGCCTGCTCACCCGCAACTGGGCGCTCTTCTTCCTCGCCCTGCTCGCCGCCAACGAAGGTGCGCGGCGTTTCCTGTCCTATGATGACTGGCTCAGCTTCAAGGTCTGGGGTGTCACCATCGCCATCTTCGTCTTCACCCTCGCCCAGACTCCGCTGCTGACCCGGCATGGGCTGAAGATGGATTGATCGCCGCCCAGTTTTGACAGCTTTGCCGATTCTGTCCGGAATCGAGACTGAAATCCTTTCATTTTTTCGCCGCCAGACACAATGGCAGCGGTGAGATCATGACAGGCCGGGCCCGTGTAGGACAGCCCGATCATTCGCCCGGGCGATAGCGGCGCTCGACATGGCCGGCCAGCTGCGCATCGGTGAAATAGACCGGGCGCAGGGCGTGGGCGGCATAGCGATCGGCCTGATCGCGGAAATGCGGGCTGGCCGCATCGCCGCGCTGGCCGCCGGCATGGATGGCGCGGGCCTCCGGCCCATCCTTGCCGAATCGCACCACGGCGACAAAGCTGTTGCCATAATCGCCATACCAGCGCTTCGTGCCGTCACGCGGGCGTGAGCCAAAGCTGGCCAGGCTGCCCCAGTTGCCGCTGGCAAAGGGCACGGCCACCGATGGCAGCCGGTCGTCATAGGCTTGCGCGATGTTGGCGGTCAGGCGCTGGAAGCGGTTGATGTGGCCCCACGGCACGTCCCAGCCGCCAAAATCGCCGGCAAGCCGGCCCAAGGCCACATCCAGCGCCGCCAGCCGATCGGCATCGGCGATCCTGTCGCCGGCCAGATAGGTGGTGAGGGCGGCCGAATCGGCCCGCGCGGCCGCGCCAAAGCGGCGGATCATCTCGTCGCCCCAGAACACGGCCAGGCTGGTGGCGGTGGAGGCGGCACCGGTGCGATAATCCCAGGCCTTGAGCGTGGCGACAGGCGCGGCCAGCCGATCCTTCTGCGCGCCGGCCGGCAGCGCATCCCAGGCCTTGACCAGGCCGGGGATGGTATCGGCAAAGCCCTGCAGATAGGGATCATAGGCGGTGGCGATCAGGCTATCGAGATCAAATTTGCGATCACCCGACAACAGCCGCAGCGCATTGGGGCCGCGCGGGTTTTCGCCGGCCGAATCCATGTAGCGCGGGAAGGCCGCCTGTTTCGGGCTGTCCGGCCCGGCCGCCGTCCACGGCCAGTTGTTGACGTTGAACACGAAGCCGCTGTTCGGGTTGGCCACCGATGGCAGCTGGTCAAGGCTGTGTTCGCCCTGCCAGTCGGTGGCGGGATCGCTGCCGTCCACCGGCTTCTTCCAGTCAAAGCGATTGTCGCGGATCGGCACGAATTGCGGGTGGAGATAGGCGATCTCGCCCCTGGAACTGGCAAACAGCGTGGCGTTGGACGAATTGGCCCGGCGCGACGCAACCTTGAGATAGGAGGCCAGGTCGCTGGTCTTGGTGCGCAGGAAGCTTTGTTCCAGCGCGGCGACCGGCCGGTGCATCAGGGCGATGGCGATCCATTTGCCAGCTTCGGCGCGGATCACCGGGCCGTGGTGCGATCGCCACGTGGTGAACACCCGCGTCTTCATGCTGCCGTCAGCCGCCTTGTAGGGCACGCTGATGGTCTTTTCCACCAGCGGTTTCCAGCTGGCGCCGTGCAGATAATGCCAACGGCCGCCCTTGCGTTCGACGGTGAGAGCAAATTCGTCGATATTGTCCACGCCGGAACTGGTGTGCATCCAGCCCACGTTGCGGTTGAAGCCCTGATAGACGAAGAACTGCCCCCAGGTGCTGGCGCCATAGGCATCCAGCCCCTCGCCGCTTTCCACCTTGGCCTCGCTGCGGAAATAGAAGCTGGTGTGCGGATTGATCAGCAGCAGCGCATCGCCGCTGGTGCTGCGGCCGGGTGCCAGCGCCATGCCGTTGGAGCCGGCCGGTTCGGCCAGCTCGCTGCCCAGATCCAGCGCCGACAGCTTCGCCGGCTGGCCGGTGTAGAAGGCTTCCAGCCGGGCCAGGTTGATGCTTTCGATGTCGCCGCCGATGCTGCCTTCCGAGAAGGACAGCGCCATCCACGGTTCGAAGCGGGTGATGACGCGCGGTTTCACCTGGGGGTGGGTCGCCAGATAATGGTTCAGCGCATCGGCCCAGGCGGTGCACAGGCTTTTCAGCCAGCCGGGCGCGGCCTTGTATTGTGCCTGCAATTCGGCCGGATCGATGAACAATTTCATCCGCAGATCGCGCCAGATGGCGGCTTCGCCCTCGGTTTCGGCCAGGCGGCCCACCGCGTTGATGAAGTTGGTTTCGACGCGGCCCCAATCATCCTCGGCCTGGGCGTGGATCATGCCGAACACGGCATCGGCATCGGTCTTGCCCTTGATGTGGGGCACGCCCCAATCATCGCGGGCGATGGTGACGGCAGCGCTGCGCGCGGCCCAGCGATCCGTTTCGGGGGAGGCCAGTGCGGGCGCGGCGAGGAGGGAGGCGAGGAGCAGGGCGCGGTTGATCATCCCCCAAGGCTAGAGCCCGAACCCCCCTTGGGCAAGAGCGCCAAGCCTATCACAGACACCAGCGCCGCGCCGGCAAGATACCAGCCGACAGCGCCAATGCCATATTGGCTGGCCAGCGATGCGCCGATGACGGGCGTGAGGCCGCCGCCGATGATGCCACCCATGTTGAAGGCCACCGATGCCCCGGTATAGCGCACCCGCGCCGGAAACAGGCCGGGCAGGAAGGCCCCCAATGGCCCATAGACAAAGCCCATGACGAACAGGCTGAACGCCAGAAAGGCGAACACGCCGGCCGTGCCGCCGGCCATCAGCGGCCCCATGGCAGCGCCGACGACCACAGTGGCCAGACTGCCCAGCATCAGCACGCGCGCCGGGCTGCTGCGATCGGCCAGCCAGCCCGCCGCAATGATGCCGGCCGCCAGGAACAGGATCGCGCCCAGTTGCAGTTGCAGGAATTCGCTGCGCGCATAGCCAAGCTGCGTGGTGCCAAAGCCCAGCGCGAAGGCGGTGGCGATGTAGAAGATGGCAAAGCAGGTGACGGCCGCCGCCACACCGCACAGGGTTGCGCGGCCATGGTGGCGCACCAGTTCGGCCAGCGGCACCGCCGGCGGCTTTTCATGGGCCAGCATGGCGGCAAAGGCCGGGGTTTCCAGGATGGTCAGCCGCACCCACAGGCCGATGCCGACCAGCAGGATCGATCCGGCAAAGGGCAGCCGCCAGCCCCATTCCAGGAACTGGCCATCATCCAGCCACAGGCCCAGCGCCAGGAACAGGCCATTGGCGGCGATGAAGCCCACCGGTGCGCCCAGTTGCGGGAACATGCCATAGCGCGCGCGCCAGCCCGGCGGGGCATTTTCCACCGCCAGCAGCGCCGCCCCGCCCCATTCGCCGCCCAGACCAAAGCCCTGGCCAAAGCGCAGCAGGCACAGGATCGCCGGCGCGGCCACCCCGATGGCGGCATAGGGCGGCAGGAAGGTGATGGCAAAGGTGGAACCGCCCATCAGCAGCAAGGACGCCACCAGCGTGGATTTGCGGCCCAGCCGGTCGCCATAATGGCCGAACACCAGCGCGCCGATCGGCCGGGCGACGAAGGCGACGGCAAAGCTGGCGAAGCTGAGCAGCAGTTGCAGATCGGGATTGTCGGACGGGAAGAACAACGGCCCGAACACCAGCGCGGCAGCGGTGGCATAGATGTAGAAATCATAGAATTCCACCGCCGTTCCGACCAGGCTGGCGGCGAGGATGCGGCTGGCGGGGGTTGGAGCAGCAATTGTCTGATTCACCACAAGAACCTCGTCATGCTGAACCTGTTTCAGCATCCATGGGGCGGATTTTCCAAACGGGTGGCCGGTGACAACGCGGGAGCCATGGATGCTGAAACAAGTTCAGCATGACATCGGGATTGGTCGGAAGGGAATGGCCCATCTGCACAAATGCTGGCCGCACAGGCTCGCGGCGCTCGCACCCGCCCCCGGCCCCTCCCTTGCAGGGAGGGGAGACCTGCCCCTCACAGCCACGGCGGGTTGGCATCCAGCGCCAGCATGGCGGCCGGCTGGTTGCGTTGCGAAACGATCGCCCAAGACGCGCCCTTCACCATCACTTCCGGCACCAGTGGCCGCGAATTATAAGTGCTGGCCATGGTGGCGCCATAGGCCCCGGCGGTCATGAAGGCGACCAGATCGCCGGCCGCCACATCCTCCATCTCGCGGTCGGCCGCGAAGGTATCGCCGGTTTCGCAGATCGGCCCCACCACGGTGGCGGTGGTGCGCGTCGCCCTGGGGTGGACGGCGAGGATATCGTGCCAGGCGTTGTAGAGCGAGGGCCGCAGCAGATCGTTCATCGCGGCATCGACGACGATGAAATGTTTTGACGCGCCCTCCTTGGTGAGGATGACTTCGGACACCAGCACGCCGGCATTGCCGACGATCATGCGGCCGGGTTCGAACATCAGCCGCCACGGCCAGCCGGCGGTGGCGCGGGCGACCATTTCGGCATAGGCGGCGGGCGGCGGCGGGGCGGGCTGATCACGCCTGTAGGGCACGCCAAGGCCGCCGCCCACATCGATGCGGCGGATCTGGTGGCCGGCGGCTTCCAGTTCACGGGCCAGATCGCCCAGCTTGCGGATGGCATCCTCCACCGGCTCCAGATCGGTGAGCTGGCTGCCGATGTGCGCCGCCAGGCCCACGGGGCGCAGATGGGGATGGGCGGCGGCCTGGGCAAAAGCGGCGGGCAGCCGTTCCCACGGGATGCCGAACTTGGCGTCGGCGCCGCCGGTGCTGATCTTGCCATGCGTCTTGGGATCGACCGCCGGGTTGATGCGGATGGCGATTTCCACCACCGCGCCCCTGGCGGCGGCGACAGCGGCCAGCATGTCGATCTCCGCTTCGGATTCGACGTTGAATTGCAAGATGCCGGCATCCACCCCGGCCGCCAGTTCGGCGCGGGTCTTGCCCACGCCGGAAAACACGATGCGGTTTGCCGGCACGCCGGCGGCGAGCGCGCGGGCCAGTTCACCGCCCGACACGACATCGGCACCGGCGCCCAGCCGGGCCAGCGTGGCCAGCACGGCCAGATTGGGATTGGCCTTCACCGCAAAGGCGACCAGCGGGTTTCCATCGCCCAGTCCGGCAACGGCATCGCGGAACACGGTGAAATGCCGCTCCATGGTGGCGCTGCTGTAACAGTAAAAGGGCGTGCCCACCTGTTTGGCCAGGGCGGCGAGGCTGACATCCTCGGCATGCATGACGCCGTCGCGAAACTGGAAATGGTCCATTGGGCAGGCCTCAGCGGGGCGGGGGCAGGTTGAAGGGATCATTGCCGCGTTCGGGCAACGGGCCCTGATTGTCGTCCACCCGCTGCGGCACCGCCTGGGGATCAAGCCGCAGCATTTCCTGCGGGGTGGCAGCGCGCACCTGGGTTTCGCCGCGCTGCGGGGCGGGGCGGCCGGCGGTGGGGGCCAGCGCGCCCTGCTTGCCGCAGCCGGCCAGCAGCAGCAGCGCGATCAGGGCCAGCGCCCGCTTCACAGGCGCGCCCGTGCGGCCGCGATGGCAGCGCGCACATTGGCGGGCGCGGTGCCGCCAAAGCTGGTTCGGCTGGCCACGCTGGCTTCGACGCTCAGCACGTCGCGGACGGCCTTGGTGATGCGGCTGTCGATGGCCTTGAGCTCGGCATCGGTCAGGCCGTTGAGATCGCTGCCCCTGGCCTCGGCGGCCTTGACGCACTTGCCGGTGATTTCATGGGCTTCGCGGAACGGCACGCCGGCCACCCGCACCAGCCAGTCGGCCAGATCGGTGGCGGTGGAAAAGCCCGAATTGGCCGCGGCTCGCATCTTCGCCTTGTTGAACGTGATGGTTTCCACCATGCCGGTCATGCTCGCCAGGCACAGGCCCAGATCGTCGAAGGCGGCGAACACGGTGGATTTGTCGTCCTGCATGTCCTTGGAATAGGCCAAAGGCAGGCCCTTCATCACCACCGACAGCCGGGTGAAGGCGGCGAGGAATTCACCGGATTTGGCGCGCACCAGTTCGGCGGCATCGGGGTTGCGCTTTTGCGGCATGATGCTGCTGCCGGTGGACCAGGCATCGGGCAGGGTGATGAAGCCATAGGGCTGGCTGGCCCAGATGATGATTTCCTCGGCCAGGCGCGACAAATGGAGCCCGGTCATGTGGGTGGCGCTGAGATATTCCAGTGCGAAATCCCGGTCTGACACGCTGTCGAGGCTGTTGCGCGTGGGGCCGGCAAAGCCCAGCGCCTTTGCGGTCATCTGCCGGTCGATGGGGAAGCTGGTGCCGGCCAGGGCGGCGGCGCCCAGCGGGCATTCGTCCATGCGGGCCGCCGCATCGGCAAAGCGGCTGCGATCGCGGCCGAGCATCTCGACATAGGCCATCAGGTGATGGCCCAGCGTGACGGGTTGCGCCACCTGCAGATGGGTGAAGCCGGGCATGATCGTATCGGCATGCTCCTCGGCGCGCTTGAGCAGCGCGGCGATCAGCGCCTTGAGCGCGCCATCGGCTTCGGCGCAGGCGGCCTTCACCCACAGGCGGAAATCCACCGCCACCTGATCGTTGCGGCTGCGCGCGGTGTGCAGGCGGCCGGCGGCGGGGCCGATGATGTCCTTCAGCCGGGTTTCGACGTGGAGGTGGATATCCTCCAGCGCCAGATTTTCGACCAGCTTGCCGGCTTCATATTCGGCGGCAATCTGTTGCAGCCCCTTGTCGATGGCGTCGGCATCGGCGGCCGAGACGATGCCCTGCCTGGCCAGCATGGCCACATGCGCGCGGCTGCCGGCGATGTCCTGCCGCCACAGCCGTTTGTCAACGCCGATGGAGGCGTTGATCTGCTGCATGATCGCCGACGGGCCGGCGCCGAAGCGGCCGCCCCACAGGCTGTTGGCGGCGGCGGTGCCAACCGGCTTTGCTGTGTCGCTGCTCATGGTCTGCGCCGATAGTGGATTGCCGCCCAGCCCGCAACCAACCGCGCCGCCCACGGCCGCCAGTTTCAGCGCATCGCGCCGCGATATCGTCATGCCCTGCCCTTTCGTTCACATGTGCAGCAGTGCCACAGCCGCTTGCCGGCGACCACTGCGCTGTTTATCGGGCGGGGGCATGTCACAAGGATCGCCGCCGATGCGCCACCTGCCCCTGATCGCCGCCGCCCTGGCCCTGGCCGCCTGCAACCAGAGCCCGCCCGACGCCCCAGCGCAAGCCGCCCCGGCCAAGACGGCGGCAGCCCCGATCAACACCATCGATCGCAGCCACGCCGGCGAACCCGGCCCGGCCGCCGTGACCTGGGAAATGAAGGGCGGCACCAAGCAGAAACTGGCCGATCACAAGGGCATGAAGATGCTGGTCAACCTGTGGGCGACCTGGTGCGCGCCGTGCATCGCGGAAATGCCGGCCTTGGACAAGCTGGCCGGCGACGTGCCGGTGATGGTGCTGCCGATTTCCGAGGATATGGAAGGCTGGCAGGTGGTCGACAAGTTCTGGAGCAAGGGCAAGTTCCAGAATATCGAGAGCGGGCTGGACCAGCCGGGCAGCTATGCCGAAGCGGTGAAGGCCAAGGGCCTGCCGATCACGATCCTCTATGACGAGAATGGCAAGGAGATCTGGCGCGTGGCGGGCACGCTGGATTGGGGATCGGCCAAGGTGCGCAAGGCGATTGTGGGGTGAGCCCCAGCTATCCTCCCCCTCTGGGGGAGGTGGCACGCACAGCGTGACGGAGGGGGCGACGAGGGGCGCGTGTTTGGGCGGGCCTGGCCGGTGCCGGCCCCCTCCGCCTCCCGTTGGTCGGCACCTCCCCCAGAGGGGGAGGAACAACCAAAGCGCGTCCCGTTACTTGTTCATCGTCTTGAAGAAGTCCTCGTTCGTCACCGAATCCTTCATCTTGTCCATCAGGAACTCGATCGCATCGGTCGAGCCCATCTGCATCAGGATGCGGCGCAGCACCCACATCTTGGACAGCGTTTCCTTGTCCACCAGCAGCTCTTCCTTGCGGGTGCCGCTCTTGCCGATGTCGATGGCCGGGAAGACGCGCTTGTCGGCGATCTTGCGATCCAGCACGATTTCGGCGTTGCCGGTGCCCTTGAACTCTTCGAAGATCACTTCATCCATGCGGCTGCCGGTGTCGATCAGCGCGGTGGAGATGATGGTCAGGCTGCCGCCTTCCTCGATGTTGCGCGCCGCACCGAAAAAGCGCTTGGGGCGCTGCAGGGCGTTGGCGTCGACACCGCCGGTCAGCACCTTGCCGGAGCTGGGGACGACCGTGTTGTAGGCGCGGCCCAGACGGGTGATGTTGTCGAGCAGGATGATGACATCGCGCTTGTGCTCCACCAGGCGCTTGGCCTTTTCGATCACCATTTCGGCGACCTGCACGTGGCGGGTGGCCGGCTCGTCGAAGGTGGAGGAGATGACCTCGCCCTTCACCGTGCGCTGCATGTCGGTCACTTCTTCCGGGCGCTCGTCGATCAGCAGCACCATCAGGAAACATTCCGGGTGGTTGGCGCTGATCGCCTTGGCGATATTCTGCATCATGATCGTCTTGCCGACGCGCGGCGGGGCGACGATCAGGCAGCGCTGGCCCTTGCCCAGCGGCGAGACGATGTCGATCACCCGGCCGGTCTTGTCCTTGGACGTCGGATCGCCGCTTTCCAGGTTCAGTTTCTCATCGGGATAGAGCGGGGTGAGATTGTCGAAATTCACCCGGTGGCGAACGGCTTCGGGATCATCGAAGTTGATCGCCGTCACCTTGTTCAGGCCGAAATAGCGTTCGCCATCCTTGGGCCCGCGGATTTCGCCTTCCACCGTGTCGCCGGTGCGCAGGCCGTAACGCCGCACGATCTGCGGGTTGACATAGATATCATCCGGGCCGGCCAGATAGCTGCTGTCGGCCGAGCGCATGAAGCCGAAGCCATCGGGCATCACCTCGATGGTGCCCATGCCCATCACTTCGGTGCCTTCCTCGGCGGCGGCCTTCAATATGCCGAAGATGATATCCTGCTTGCGCAGGGTGGAGGCGTTTTCGACGCCCATTTCCTCGGCCATCGTCACCAGTTCGGCGGGCGGGGTCTTTTTCAGTTGTTGCAGATGCATGGGGGTCCTCTGGCGCAGAGCGCGGGGAATGGCAGGGAGACTGTGGGGCCCAGTTGAGCCGGGGCGCACCAGGACGGGCGCCAATGTCAGGTCGGTGCCTAATGTGCGCCGGTTGGGCCGTCAAGGCCCGCGCGGTCAGTTCAGGCGGAAGCGGATGGGCTGCACCCGGCCCAGGCAACCCACGCTTTGGGTGCCGCGCAGCACCGGCTTGAACTTCCAGCTCTGCATGCGCTTGACCGTCTGATCGGAAAAGGCGAACGGCGGCCGCGCGCTGATCACCCGCACATTGGCCATGTCGCCGGCCGGGGTGACATCATGGGCCACCCGCATCATCGCCGACAGGCCCCAGGCCTGGGCTTCGCGCGGGAAATCATCGGTGCTCAGAAAGGCATTGCGGCCCTGTGGCCGCACATCAACCAGCGCGCATTGCTGGGGCGACAGGCCGGTGGCGGCCAGCGCCGCGGACGCCTTTGCCTCCTCGCCGCGGGCAAAGGCGCGATCCGACAGCATGATCAGCGCCTTGGTGCGCAGCGGATCGGCCTCGCCATGGCGGGCGGCAATGGCGTCAAGCTCGCTCTCGTCACCGCCGCCCATGCTGTATTCCAGCCGCAGCAGCCGCAGATAATCGGCGGTGCGCACCTCCCCGCGCTGATCGGCCAGTTGCACCAGCCGGCGGAACTGGCCGGCCATGTCGCCACGGCGTTTCGTGCGCCATTGCGCGACAAAGCGCAGATAGGCCGGGGCATCATGGCGTTCGGCCAGCGCATCCAGCCGGGCGGCATCGGCCAGGGTTTCGCTGGCGCCGTGGGCGGGGTTCTGCACCAGCGCGGCCAGCAACGGCAGGGCGGCGGCGGCATCGGGATTGCCGGCGGCATCCACGGCGGCCAGCGCGGCGATCAGCTGCTGCCGGGTTTGCGCGGCGGTGGCGGCTGGGGGCGGCGTGGCCAGGCCGCGGGCCTTGAACCACGCCTCCTGCTCGCGCGCCAGCGTGGCGGTGATCAGATCGGGTTGCTGGGTCATGCAGCGCACTTCCACCCTGATGGCGGCACGCCACAGCGGGCTGGTGGCGCTGGCCTGATCGGCTGGCCAGCTCCAGCCATGCACGGCGGCGGTGAATTCCTCTTCCGGGTGGCTGCCGGCCGGGCCGGATCCAGGGCTGGCAAAGATGGGGCGCACATTGAGCACGCGGCCATCATCGCGCACCGAAAATTCGATCACCGCCATGGCATCGGGCGCCAGGCTGCCGCTGGGCGCGCAGGGCGGCAGATCGCCCACCCCGGCCAGCCGCCGGCCATTGTCGTCCAGCATGCTGTTGCCCGACATGGCGGTGAGCCGCACGACGCTGGCCATGTCCTTCTTCAGCCAGGCCAGCACGGCCAGATCGCCGCGCAGCTGCACGTCGTCCAGATTGACCTGCAGCGTGGCGGTGCCGCCGGCCAGCTTGCCGGCTTCATCCAGCGTGCGCCTTGCTTCATCCAGCCGGCCCAGGTGCATGGCCAGCTGGCCCTTCAGGCGCAGCACCAGCAGCCGGCCGCTGATGCCGGCCTGCGGCTGTGCCCCCCACACGCTGGCCGGTTCGGCCAGCAGGCCATCGATCAGCGCGGCGGCGGCCTGGGGCTGGGTCCAAAGCCCGGTGCGCGCCGCGCCCAGCCGCGCCTGCAGGCCGCCCAGGCTGGTGGGCGGCAGCAGCGCTTCCGTCAGGATCATCTGCCAATGGCCCAGCGCATCGCGCAGCTTGCCCTGTTCCTCGGCGGCGCGGGCGAGATGGGTGAGCACGCCGGCGCGCTCGTCGGCCACCGCCGCCACGCCGGCGGGCAGGCCGGCCAGCGCGGCTTCGAGCAGCGGCTGCGCCTCCTCCACATCGCCCATGGCGATCATGGTTTCGCCCAGCCGCGACCGCACGATCATCGCCGAGCGGCCTTTCGATGCGCCCAGCCGTTCCAGCAGCGCGGCAAAGCCGGCGCGCGCTTCGGCCAGGCGCACGCCATCAAGATGGGTCTGGGCCGCATCGAAATCCTGCTGCACCGTGCCAGCCTGCGCCGGCATCGCCAGCAGAAGCAGAATCACCAGCGGCATCAGCATGATCTTCATGGCCGCCAGCCTGACCATATTGGCCGGCGATCGCAAGTGGCTTGAACCGTTGCAATTTGGCGGCATGATTGCGGCCCTGATGTTCATGGTTCATACGAAGGACTGATCATGCCGGTTGCAGCGCTGGGCGATTATGACAGCAACAACATCTTTGCCCGCATCCTGCGCGGCGAGATTCCCTGCCGGCGTGTGCATGAAACCGATCATGCGCTGGCGTTTCACGACATCAACCCGCAGGCGCCCATCCATGTGCTGGTGATCCCCAAGGGGCCATGGCGCAGCTGGGCGGATTTTTCAGCCCGCGCCAGCGAGGCGGAAATTGCCGGCTTCGTGCGGGCGGTGGGCGAGACGGCGCGGCTGCTGGGGCTGGAGGAACCGGGATACCGGCTGCTGGCCAATGCCGGGGTGAACGCCCATCAGGAGGTGCCGCACCTGCATGTGCACATCTTTGGCGGGCGGGCGCTGGGGCCGATGCTGGCGCGGTGAGGGGCGGCCTGACGGGCTGTGGATCATCAAGCCAGCGTCATGCTGAACTTGTTTCAGCATCCATGGCCCAACCCCTCCAAGGGCAACCAATGAGGAGACCTCATCCATGGGTGCTGAAACAAGTTCAGCATGACGTGTTTCTTGGTGGGGGTTTACTCACCCCGCCCGGTGCGCGTCGCCCATCCGCCGGATGGCGGCGACCTTGGCGTGGAGCGGCGCCCAGTCATCGCGTTCGGCAATCGGGGTCCACAGCGCCTCCACCGCGTCGATCAACATGGTGCAGGGGGCTTCGTCTGACCAATAGGGGTGGCTGGGGGCGCCGGTGGCGAAATCGGGGATCAGCGCCAGGAAATCGGTGAAGCCATCGTGGCTGTAGTGGTGTTCGGCCGGGGACGCTGCGCGCCGCACGCCGCCGCGCCAATCGAAGAAGAAGCGATCCGGGTCCATCTGCGTGGCGACCAGCGCCTTCTGGATGGCGGCGACCAGCGCCTCGTCTTCGGCGCTGCCCAGCCGCTGCACCCCCAGCCGGCCCAGAATGGCGTCGCTCAGGGCGGCGCGGTAGCGCTGGGGATAGGTTTCCAGCGGGCCTTTCAGTTCGTCCACCTCGGCAATCAGGCGCAGCGCGTTGCCCAGCTGATAGAGGTTCCACTGCAGGGCTTCGGCCTGGCGGCCAAAGGCATAAAGGCCATGATGATCGAAATAGGCGGCGGTGAAGCCGGCATCCCAGGCCGGGGCAAAGCGCCAGGGGCCATAATCGAAGCTTTCGCCGGTGATGTTGATATTGTCGGTGTTGAGCACGCCGTGGACGAAGCCGGCGGCCATGAACTGCGCTGCCATGCGCGCGGCGCCCTTGACCGCGTGATCGACCAGCGCCGCCACCGGCGTGGGCCCGCTGGCCTCTGGCGCAAGCTGGGTGAGGCAATAATCGACCAGCCGGGTGAGCCCGTCGCGGTTCTGGTGGAAGGCGCGGGCCTGGAAGCTGCCATAGCGAATGTGGCTGTGATTGAGCCGCACCAGCACGGCCGATCGTGTGGGTGACGGTTCATCGCTGCGGGCGAGTTTTTCGCCCGTTTCGATGACGCTAAAGGTGCGGGAGGTGGCGACGCCGAGCGCTTCGAGCATTTCGGTGGCCAGGATTTCGCGCACCGCGCCCTTGAGCGTGAGCCGGCCATCGCCAAGGCGGCTGAAGGGCGTGGTGCCGCTGCCCTTGGTGCCCAGATCCATCAGCCGGCCGCTCTCATCCCGGCATTGTGCGAACAGGAAGCCGCGGCCATCGCCCAGATCGGGATTGTAGGTGCGGAACTGATGGCCGTGATAGCGCAGCGCCAGCGGCTGCGGCAGGCTGCCGGACAGGGGCGCGAAGCGGCCGAAATGCCGGCACCATTGATCATCGTCCAGCCCATCCAGCCCGATCTGCGCCGCGGCGCGATCGTTGCGAAAGCGCAGCAACGTCTGGGGAAAATCGGCAGCGGCGACAGGATCGAAGGAATCCGGGCCAAGGGCAAGGATGGCGGTTTCGGGCGTGAAGATCATGCCGGCATCATGGCCGGGCCGGGCACTTTATTCCACCACATATCCCGATGCGGCGCGCACGAAGCGCACGGTTTCCCGCTCGATGCGGTCGGCCTCGTCCGGGGTGGCAGCGCACAGCCAGCGATCGATGGCATCACCAACGACATGGTGGGTGAAGCTGGCGGCGATGTCGATCTCCACGCCGGTGACGCCGCGCTTGGCAAAGGCGGCCTGCATGTGGCGCTTGATCCAGTCGGTCGTCACTTCCTTGGCGGCGTGGTAGAAGGGTTCGGCATCGGGCGTCTGCGCCATCTTGGATTTGGGCGTGCATTCGCTGCAATCGGGTTCGGCGCCTTCCCAGATCATGTTGTCGCGCACGAAGCGCAGCACGCGCGGCACGGTGATGCCGGGTTCCAGATCCTCCAGCGCATAACCCTGTTCCATGGCGGCGATCATCGCTTCGCCATGGCGGCGGCCCAGTTCGGCCAGCAGCGCCTTTTTCGACCCGAAGTGATAGAAGATGGAGCCTTCCGACACATCGGCCTCGCGGGCGATGTCGGCGGTGCCGGTGGCGGCAAAGCCCTGGCGCGAGAACAGCATGTGGGCGGCGGCCAGCACCCGCGCCTTGGTTTCGGCCGGATCATAGCGGCGCGCGCGCACATCGGGCACGGCGCGCGGTGCGCGGCTGCCACGGCCGGGCGTGGTGGAAACGGATCGTGTGTCGAAGGCGCGCGTTGCCACTGTGCTGGTTCTTCCCTATCCCCCCGGAAAGCGATTCCTATAGCAAGCATCCTGAGTCAGAGTCAAAACATGCCGCTTGCCGCCGCCACCACCCGCCTTGCGCCGGCCCCCGGCTGGCAGCGCGGCTATGTGTTTTCGCCCGACAATGTGCGGCTGTGCTGGCGCGAACATCAGGCGCCGGGGCTGGATGAACGCCGCCCGGCCCTGCTGTGCCTGGCCGGGTTGACCCGCAATGGCAGCGATTTTGCCCATCTGGGTGACAGCCTGGGCGCAGCATGGCGGATCATCGCGCCCGATCTGCGCGGGCGCGGCGAATCGGGCTATGCGCGCGATTCCCTGTCCTATGTGCCGCTCACCTATCTGCGCGATCTGTCGCTGGTGCTGGAAACGGCGGGGGTGGCGCGCTTTGTCGTGCTGGGATCATCGCTGGGCGGGTTGCTGGCGCTGCGGCTGACCACCGCGCATCTGGCCGGCATGGCCGGCGTGGTGCTGAACGATATCGGCCCCGAACTGGAAGCGGCCGGGCTGAACCGGCTGCGCGCCAATGTCGGGCGCGGCGGCAACTGGCTGACCTGGGTGCACGCCGCGCGCGACCTGGCCAGCCGCAACGCCGGCATCTATCCCGAATGGGGGCTGCACGACTGGCTGGGCTTTGCCAAGCGGCTGTGCCGGATCAGCCCGCAGGGGCGCATCATCTTCGATTATGATCCGCGCATTGCCGAACCCTTCCGGCTGCCGCATGGCGATGCCGGGGCGGATGACTGGGCGGCCTTGGAACTGTTGCGCGGCCTGCCGGTGCTCAGCCTGCGCGCCGGCCTGTCGGATGTGCTGTCGGCCGGCACCCAGGCCGAAATGGCACGGCGGCTGCCGGGGATGCAGGCGGTGACGGTGCCGGGCGTGGGCCATGCCCCCACCCTGGCCGAACCGGCGGCCGCCGCCGCGCTGGCGGCATTTCTGGGCGATATCGCAAAGGGAGAGGACTGATGCAGCGCAGATACTGGAAACTGGTGCGGCGGCCGGTGGGCGACATCGCGCCCGGCGATCTGGAACTGGTGAGCGAGGCGCTGCCCGATCTGGCCGATGGCCAGTTCCTGTTGCAGGTCATCTATCTCAGCCTGGATCCCACCAACCGCATCTGGATGAGCGACATGGAGCAATATATGCCCCCGGTCGCGCTGGGGGCGCCGATGCGCGCCGGGGTGTGCGGGCGGGTGATCGCCAGCCGCAAGGCCGGGGTGTCCGAAGGCCAGATCATGGCCGGGCTGGGCGAATGGGCCGATCACATCGTGTCTGACGGCAGCTTCATGAACCCGCTGCCGCAATTGCCGGGCGTGCCGCTGGCCGCCACCTATGGCACGCTGGCGCTGGTGGGCCCCACCGCCTATTTCGGCCTGATGGACATTGGCCAGCCCAAGGCCGGCGAAACGCTGGTGGTATCGGCCGCGGCCGGCGGGGTGGGGCAGATCGTTGGCCAGATCGGCAAGATCAAGGGCTGCCACGTGATCGGCATCGCCGGTGGCCAGGCCAAGTGCGATTATGTGGTGAACGAACTGGGGTTCGATGCCGCGATTGACTACAAGGCCCAGGATGTGGGCGCCGCGCTTGATCGGCTGGCGCCGGGCGGGGTGGACATCAATTTCGAGCAGGTTGGCGGGCCGATCATGGTGGAGGTGATGAAGCGCATGCGCACCTTCGGCCGCGTGCCGCTGTGCGGGCTGATCTCCAGCTACAACGATGTCACCCCCAACGAGCCGCCGGGTTTCTGGACGATGATGCTGATGCGCCGGCTGACGGTGCGCGGTTTCATCGTCACCGATTTCGCGCCGCGCTTTGGCGAGAGTGGCGCGGCGCTGGCCGGCTGGATGCTGGGCGGCCAGCTCAAGACCCGGCAGGACATCCGGCCCGGCCTGGAAAACGCCGTGGAGACGGTGAAGGAGCTGTATAGCGGTGGCAACTTCGGCAAGCTGCTGATCGAGGTGTCGGCACCCTAGCGCGCCTGCCACACCACCCGGCCGTCCACCATCGTCAACAGGCTGCGGGCCTGGGCGATGGTGAACGGATCAACGCGGAAGATGTCGCGATCCAGCATCACCAGATCGGCGCGCTTGCCCGGCTCCAGGCTACCCAGTTCGCGCTCCACGCCCAGTTGATACGCGCTGCCGAAGGTGAGCGCCCGCACCGCCTGCGCCACGCTCAGCGCCTCGGCGGCGTTGCGGGCCGGCAGATCACGCCGGCCGGGCAGGCGGCGGGTGACGGCCACCTCGATCTGGGTGAGCGGCTTCCAGGTCGAGAGATAGGCGGCGGCCGGCCAATCGGTGCCAAAGCTCTGCACCGCGCCGCTGGCGATCAGGCGCTTCACCGGATAGGCCGCCTCCATCACATCGGTGCCGACAAACCGCCCGATATTGTCGTAACTGGGATCGCGGGTGGCCCACTGGATGCTGGTTTGCGCCACCACGTTCAGCTTCGCGAAGCGCGGCACGTCGGCGGCATCGACCAGATCCATATGGGCAATGGCGTGGCGCTGGCCGTTCAGCCCGGCAAAGCGGGCGCGGGCCACGGCGTCCAGCACCTGGCGCACCGCCGCGCCGCCAATGGCGTGGACATGCACCGGCACCCCGGCGCGCTCGGCCGCGGTGATGCGGGCATCCAGATGCGCGTCGGTCATCATCGGCACGCCCCTGAAATCGGCCTTGTCCCTGTAATCGGCGAGCAGGAACGCGGTGTGGCCTTCGGGCACGCCATCGGCAAACAGCTTCACGGCGGTGGGGCGCAGCAGCCGGCCGCCGTATTGCGCCTTGAGTTGCAGCAGCCGGGCCACGGGATCATCGGCCTCCCCGCGATTGGCGGTGGAGCTGAAATAGCGCAGCGGCAGGGTGCCGGCGGCCTCCAGCCCGGCCAGCAGCCGATAGGCCGATGCCTCGTCCGGGGCGGCCATGCCGGCATCGAACAGGCCGGTGAGGCCGGATTCGAGCGCGCGCGGCAGCCAGCGCCGGAAGGCGGCGGCATAGGCCGCGGTGGTGGGGGCGAACAGCCGGCGGGCCATGGCGGCATCGGCGCCTTCGCGCGCGGTGCCGGTGGGATGGCCGGCGGCATCGCGTTCCCAGAAGCTGCTGCCCGGCACGGGATCGGGCGTGGCCGCCGTGATGCCGCCCGCCTTGAGCGCGGCCGTGCTGTACCAGCTGCTGTGGCCATCCACCGATTCGATCAGCACGATGCGATCGCCGAACACCGCATCGAGGGCGGCCGCCGTGGGGCCGGTGGGGCCGAACAGGTGATTCTGCCAGCCGCGCGCCTGGATCGGGCCGCTGCCGGGGCTGGCGGCCTTGAGCGCCTGCAGCGCGGCGGCCAGTTTTTCCGGCGTGTCGGCAGCGGCAAAATCAATGCCGGTATCGGCCAGACTGCCTGACAGGGCGTGCATGTGGCTGTCGATCAGGCCGGGCAGCACCAGCCGCCGCTGCGCATCGATCACCCGCGTGCCGGGCCGGATGCAGGCCCGCGCCATGGCGGTGCTGCCGATGGCGGTGATGCGGCCATTTTCGATGCACAGGCCCTGCGCCACCCGGCCACCGGCTGCAGCCGCGCCGCGTCCATCCATGCTGTGGATGCGGGCGTTGATGATCACCGTGTCGGCCGCCAGCGCCGGTGTGGCCGCCAGCATGGCCAGGCCCAGAAACTTCAACATGTCTGCCCCCTGATTGCCGGTCAGCGTGGCAAATCACCGGGGGCTTGGCAACCGACGAAGGGCAGCAGCGCCTCCAGCGCCGGATCGGGCCGGCCGCGCCGCCGGGCGCGAAAGGCGTGTTCAACGATCATCGCCTGCTGTTCGATGCCATAGCGGGCAAACGGCTTGCCCGGCACCAGATCATAGCGGTAGCGCGCGAACGGCGGCCGGCGCAACGCCAGATGGCCGCCGGCCTGATATTGCCAGACATGCACCAGCTCATGGATGAAATGCGCCTGGAAACCGGGGGTTTCGGCGGCATAATCGGGCGACCAGTTCGGGCCATTGGGGTGGCACCAGATCTGGCCGTTGGGGGCCATCGTCACCCACCACGGATGCAGCGCCCAGTATTTGGCGCGGTTGACGCGCACCCGGGCGGGATCGAGCGCCGGGCCAAAGACGCTGGCGGCCAGCGCAATCTCGGCTGGCGTCAGCGGCCGTGAGTCAATCACGGCGGGCCGCGAAGAAGTCTTTCAGCAGTGCAGCACATTCGGCTTCGGCCACGCCGGATATCAGCTCTGGCCGGTGATGGGTCTGGGCGTGGCTGAAGATGCGGGCGCCAGCCTCCACGCCGCCCGATTTGGGATCGGCGGCGCCATAGACCAGCCGGTCGAGGCGCGCCGCGGCAATGGCGGCGGCGCACATGGCGCAGGGTTCCAGCGTGACGGTGAGCGTGCAGCCGATCAGCCGTTCGCTGCCAAGCGCGGCGCCGGCGGCGCGGATGGCCAGCAGCTCGGCATGGGCGGTGGGATCGTGCAATTCGCGCGTGCGGTTGCCGGCCGCCGCGATGATCTGCCCGGCTGCATCGCTGATCACCGCGCCCACCGGCACCTCGCCGCGCGCGGCGGCGGCGCGGGCTGCGTCCAGCGCCAGGGCCATCGCTTTGGAGGGGGGGAAGACCATGGCAAGACCCTAGCGGCAAGCGCCGCTGCGGCATAGTCTGTGCACCATGAGCGAGAGCATCCACCCCGTCACCCCGGCCGCGCTGGCCATCACCCGCACCACCGCCGCGCAATATCAGGCCGCCCATGCCCGCAGCCTGGCCGACCCGGATGGTTTCTGGCGCGATCAGATCGGCCGGCTGGACTGGTATCGTGCGCCCACCATCATGGGCAACTGGTCGTGGGACCCGGTGGACATCAAATGGTTCGAAGATGGCGTGATCAACGCCAGCTGGAACTGCCTTGACCGCTGGGCCGACAGCGATCCCGGCCGCACCGCGATTCTGTGGGAGGCCGATGATCCGGCCGCCGACACCCGCCGCATCAGCTATGGCGAATTGCGCGCCGAGGTGGCACGCATGGCCAACGCGCTGGTGGCGCTGGGCGTCGACAAGGGTGATCGTGTCACCATCTACATGCCGATGATCCCGGAAGCGGCGATGGCGATGCTGGCCTGCGCCCGCATTGGCGCTGTGCATTCGGTGGTGTTCGGCGGCTTTTCGGCCGAAAGCCTGGCCGGGCGGATCGAGGATGCCCAGAGCCGTTTCATCATCACCGCCGATGAAGGCCGGCGCGGCGGCAAGCCGATCCCATTGAAGGCCATTGCCGATGATGCCTGCGACAAGGCCGAGGTCGCCGGCGTGAATGTGGAAGCCGTGCTGGTGGTGCGCCACACGGGCGGCCGCATCGCCATGGTGGAGGGGCGCGACCATTGGTGGCACGAGGTGCGCGCCGAGGTGCCGGAAGCCTGCACGCCCGAACCGATGAACGCCGAGGATCCGCTGTTCATCCTCTACACCAGCGGTTCGACCGGCAAGCCCAAGGGCGTGCTGCATTCGACCGCCGGCTATCTGCTGTGGGCCAATCTGACGTTCGAGACCGTGTTCGATTACCGCCCCGGCGAGATTTTCTGGTGCACCGCCGATGTCGGCTGGGTGACCGGGCACAGCTATATCGTCTATGGGCCGCTCAGCGCCGGGGCCAGCGTGCTGATGTTCGAAGGCATCCCCAGTTTTCCGGCCAATGACCGTTTCTGGCAGGTGATCGAACGGCACAAGGTCAACATCTTCTATACTGCGCCCACCGCGCTGCGGGCCATAATGCGCGATGGCGACGATCCGGTGCAGCGCCATGATCTGTCGTCCTTGCGCCTGCTGGGCACGGTGGGCGAGCCGATCAATCCGGAGGCGTGGATGTGGTATCACCGCGTGGTCGGCAAGGGCCGGTTGCCGATCGTCGACACCTGGTGGCAGACCGAAACCGGCGGCGCGCTGATCACGCCGCTGCCCGGTGCGACGCCGCTGAAGCCGGGCAGTGCATCATGGCCCTTCTTTGGCATCGAACCGGCGCTGGTGGATGCCGATGGCGCGATCATCCCGTGGACGCCGGGGCTGGAGATCAGCGGCAATCTGGTGCTGCTGGGCAGCTGGCCGGGCCAGGCGCGCACGGTGTTCGGCGATCATGAACGCTTCACCCAGACCTATTTCACCGCCTATCGCGGCCGCTATTTCACCGGCGATGGTGCGCGCCGCGATGCCGATGGCTATTGGTGGATCACCGGCCGCGTGGACGATGTGATCAATGTGTCGGGCCACCGCATGGGCACGGCCGAAGTGGAGTCGGCGCTGGTGGCCCACCCGCAGGTGGCCGAGGCCGCCGTGGTCGGCTTCCCGCACGACATCAAGGGCCAGGGCATCTATGCCTATGTCACGCTCAACGCCGGCGTGACGGCCAGCGATGCGCTGGTGGCGGCGCTGAAAGCGACGGTGCGCGCCGAAATCGGCGGCATCGCCGTGCCCGACCATATCCACCTGACCCCGGCCCTGCCCAAGACCCGCAGCGGCAAGATCATGCGCCGCATCCTCAGGAAGATCGCCGAGAACGAGTTTGGCGCGCTGGGCGACACCAGCACGCTCGCCGATCCATCGGTGGTGGACGCGCTGATCGAGGGGCGGCTGAACCGCTGAGCCGGCTTGCCCGGCGGCGACGTGCGCGCGATACTCTGTGGCCGCGATACCGCGGCCACCGAAACGGGGGGATTGCCATGACCACGGAATTTCCAGCCGCGCTTGCCACGCTGATCGCCGGCGACGCCGATCATGACAGGCTGCTGGCCGCGCTGCGCAGCGGCGATCTGGCCGCTGCCGGCGGGCCGAAGATCGTCAAGAAAGAAGTCTATTACACCGACCGGCTTGACCTGTCGTGCCCATCCGGCTGGCGCAATGTGCGCTGCGTCAAGCTCACCTATGACGATGGCAGCGAATCCGAATTGTGCAACCGCGGCAGCTGTGTGTGATCACACGTCCAGATTGGCGACGTTGAGGGCGTTTTCCTGGATGAAGCTGCGGCGTTCCTCCACCACGTCGCCCATCAGCTTGGCAAAGATGTCGTCGGCATCCGCCGCTTCGCCAATGTCGACACGCAGCAGAGTGCGGGCGGCCGGATCAAGCGTGGTTTCCCACAATTGCTCGGCGTTCATTTCGCCCAGGCCCTTGTAACGCTGGATCGACAGGCCCTTGCGGCCGGCTTCGAGCACGCCCGACAAAAGGTCGGACGGGCGGGTGACACGCATGGCGCCCAGCAGGGCCGGGGCGGCATAGGTCGCGGCTTCCGGCGCCATCAGCGCGTGCAGGCGCGGCGCTTCGGGCGCGACCAGGAAGCCGCCATCGACGACATGATAATCGGTGACGCCGCGCCAGGCCCGCTCCACCTGATAGCCGCCATCGGCGGACAGGCGCGCGGTCCACAGCCCACCATCGGTTTCGGCGGCATTCAGCCAGGCAGCGGTGCGGTTCGCAGCGTCGGCCGAGGCCCCGGCCAGCGCGCCGTTCAGGGCCAGCGCCTCGACGATGGCGGCCGGATAGCGGCGCGGCACATAATCCATCAGGGCATGGGCGCGGCGGGCGTGATCGACCAGCGCGGCCAGATCGGCCCCCGAACGCGGGCCGGCGGCGGTGTGCAGCACCAGGCTGCCGGTGCCGGCCTCGACCAGATAATCCTCAAGCGCGGCATTGTCCTTTAGATAGACTTCCGAGCGGCCGCGACTGACCTTGTAGAGCGGCGGCTGGGCGATCATCAGATGCCCGGCTTCGATCAATTGCGGCATGTGGCGGAAGAAGAAGGTGAGCAGCAGGGTGCGGATATGCGCACCATCCACATCGGCATCGGTCATGATGACGATCTTGTGGTAACGCAGCTTGGCCAGATCGAAATCCTGGGCAATGCTGGTGCCCAGCGCCTGGATCAGCGTGCCGATTTCGCGTGAGCCCAGCATGCGATCGAGCCGGGCGCGTTCCACATTCAAGATCTTGCCACGCAGGGGCAGGATGGCCTGATATTGCCGGTTGCGGCCCTGCTTGGCACTGCCGCCGGCGCTGTCTCCTTCGACCAGGAACAGTTCGGATCGGGCCGGATCGCGCTCCTGGCAATCGGCCAGCTTGCCGGGCAGGGACGCGATGTCGAGCGCGCCCTTGCGGCGGGTGAGATCGCGCGCCTTGCGGGCGGCCTCGCGCGCGGCGGCGGCGTCGATGATCTTGGCGACGATGGTCCTGGCGTGGGCGGGGTTTTCCTGCAACCACACGTCCAGCCGGTCGGCCATCAGGGCTTCCAGCGGCTGGCGCACTTCGGAACTGACCAGCTTGTCCTTGGTCTGGCTCGAAAACTTCGGATCGGGCAGTTTCACCGAGACGATCGCGGTCAGGCCCTCGCGCATGTCGTCGCCGGTCAGGCTGACCTTTTCCTTCTTCAGCAGGCCCGATTGTTCGGCATAGCTGTTCAGCGTGCGGGTGAGCGCGGCGCGGAAGGCCGCCAGGTGCGTGCCGCCATCGCGCTGCGGGATGTTGTTGGTAAAGCACAGCACCTGTTCGTAATAGCTGTCGTTCCATTCCAGCGCGACATCGATGCCGATATCGCCGGCCTGGCCGGTGATGGCGATGGGATTGGGGATCAGCGCCTGCTTGGACTTGTCGAGGAATTTGACGAAGGCCGCGATGCCGCCTTCATAGAAGAGATCGACCGATTTGCCTTCGGCATGGCGGGCATCGGTGAGCACCAGCCGCACGCCGCTGTTCAGGAAGGCCAGTTCGCGGAAGCGATGTTCCAGCCGGGCATAATCGAAATCGATGAACTTGAAGGTGCCCAGCGACGGGAAGAAGGTGACACGGGTGCCGCGCTTGCCATTGGCGGGCCCGCGTGACCGCAGCGGGGCTTGGCTCTCGCCATGGTGGAAGCGCATCCAATGCTCTTCCCCATCGCGCCAGATCGTCAGCTCCAGCCATTCCGACAGGGCGTTGACGACCGAAACGCCCACGCCGTGCAGGCCGCCCGACACCTTGTAGGCATTGTCGTCGCTGTTGTTGAATTTGCCGCCGGCGTGCAGCTGGGTCATGATCACTTCGGCGGCCGACACGCCCTCTTCGGCGTGGATGCCGGTGGGAATGCCGCGGCCATTGTCGGTCACGCTCACCGAACCATCGGCGTTCAGCGTGATGTCGATGCGGTCGCAGTATCCGGCCAGCGCCTCGTCGATGGCGTTGTCGCTCACTTCGAACACCATGTGGTGCAGGCCCGACCCGTCGTCGGTGTCGCCGATATACATGCCGGGGCGCTTGCGCACGGCATCCAGGCCGCGCAGCACCTTGATGCTGTCGGCGCTATAGTCGTTGATCTGGGCGGGATTGGGATTGGTGTCGGTCAAAGCGTGTGCCTGCGGCAAGAGGGGATGCGATCGGCTATAGAGACTCCCGCGTGCGCGCGCGAGGGTTGATTTTCGCCGGTTTCAGCCGCGCGCCGCCAGCCAGTCCCGCGCGGCATCGGGCAGCATCGGGCGGGCAAACCAAAATCCCTGGATGGCCGCGCAGCCGTGCGAGGCGAGAAAATCGCGCTGGCGCTGGGTTTCCACCCCTTCGGCAATCACCTCCAGCCCCAGCGCCCGGCCCAGCTGGATCAGGGAGCGGGCAATCAGCCCTGATCCATCCTGGCAATCGATGGCGTTGGTGAAGCTGCGGTCGATCTTGATGCGGTCCACCGGAAAGGCGGTGAGGTGGGACAGCGAGGCATAGCCGGTGCCGAAATCATCCATGGCCAGGGTGCAGCCCATCGCCTGCAGCGCCGCCAGCGTCTGGCCGATGCGGGCGATGGAACGATCGAGCAGCACGGTTTCCGTCACCTCGATCTCCAGCCGCTGCGCCGGCACGCCGTGGCGGGCCAGTGCCCCGGCGACAGAATCGACGAAATCATCGGCCAGCAGCTGCGCGGTGGACACATTGATCGCCAGATGCCCCGGTTCCAGCCCGGCCGCCAGCATGGCAGCAAAGCCGGCCATCGCCACATCCATCACCGCCTGGCCCAGGGTTTGCGCCAGGCCAACATCTTCGGCCAGGCTGATGAATTCGGCGGGCGGCACCCATTGCCCGGCGTGGCGCCAGCGCGCCAGCGCCTCGAACCCCAGCACGCTGCCATCGTGCAGGCGTTGTTGCGGTTGCAGCGCGGCCTGCAGTTCGTTGGCCGCCAGCGCCTTGCGCAGCGCTTCGGCCAGCCGGGTGCGGCGCATCACCCGTTCGGCCAGCGCGTCGCTGAACACGACATGGCGACCGCGGCCCTGGCGCTTGGCATCCAGCAGGGCGGCATCGGCATTGGCCAGCAACAGCATGGGATCGCAGGGTTCGCCCGGAAACGGCGCAATCCCCACCGAAACCGACGGGGCATAACGGCTGGCGCCCAGCTGCATCGGCCGGCGCATGCGCGCCATCAGGCCGGTGGCCAGTTCGCCCAGCTGTTCGGGGCTGGCATGGCCATTGATGATCAGCGCGAATTCATCCCCGGCCAGGCGGGCGGCGATGCTGCCCGGCATGCCCATCTTGCCGATGATCAGGCGCAGCCGCCGGCCGACCATGCGCAACAGGAGATCGCCGGCAGCATGGCCCAGGCTGTCGTTGACCGCCTTGAAGAAATCCACATCCAGCAGGATCAGAAAGCCCGGCTGATCACCGCGCGCCACCGCCTCCAGCCGGCCAAGCAGCACCTCGCGATTGGCCAGCCCGGTCAGATTGTCTTCCTCTGCCCGGCGGCGCAATTCGCGTTCGGCGCGCATCAATTCGCTCACATCCGTGCGGATCGAAACGATGTTGCCGCTTTCCGATACGGCCGTGCTGGCCTGCATGAACTTGTCATCGCGCAGGTGGAACACCCGCTTGTATCCGGCGGTGCGGTGGCGGCGCAGATAATCCGCCACCCAGGCGGCGCGCACCGCGGGCGGATCATCGGCACGCACTTCGGGCACATAATGATTGGCCATCACCTTGCGGGTGATGATGTTGGCCAGGGTTTCCCCCGTCACCATGAACTGGCGGTTGCCCGGCAGGATGTCGCGATAGCTTTCGTTGACCAGGATCAGCCGTTCATCGGCATCATAGACCGACAGCGCCGCCGGAATGCCGGTGATCACATCGCGCAGCAGCGTTTCGGTGCGGGTGCGCAGTTCCAGTTCGCGCGCGGCGCGGGTGGCGGCCAGATGGCGATCGGTGATGTCTTCAAAGGTGCCGATCAGATAGATGGCATCGCTGCGCCGCCGCCGCACCGCGCGGCCGCGTGCCCGCACCTGGCGGCGGTCGCCATCGCCGCGGCGGATGGCCAGTTCCAGATCCCAGGGATTGCCGTCGCGGCTGGCCTGTTCCACCGCTTCGGCCACGATCGCCTGATGTTCGGGGACATAGAAGCTGACCGCCAGCTCCAGCGTTGGCACAAAGCCGGGCGACACGCCGTGAATCCGCCTTGTCTGGCTGCTCCACCACAGCGCGCCGCCCGGCGTGTATTGCCAGGCGCCGATGCCGGCCACTTCCAATATGGGTTCGGCTGCCGCCAGGGTGCGCGCATCAAGCGGTCGGCCGGCCAGCGGGCTGCGCTGTGACAGTTGTTCGTCCAGCAGCCAACTCACGTCCGACATCGGGTATACTCCCCCAGCCTCATGTCGAAGGGCAACGGCGACTCGCCGCCATGCTTTATCAGATGGTCTAACCGGTTAGATGTTAATTTGGCACCAAGACGGTGCGAACAGGGGTCGGCACGGCCACCAAGGCGATCAGGTGCCGGCAACCTGCGCCCTGACGGACCCATTGTCCAGCCGCAGCCAGGTGCCGGCAACGGGCTGAAACAGCGCCGGATCGGTGCCGGTCATCCAGGCCTGCACGCCCATGGCCGCCAGTTGCCGGAACAGTGCGTCGCGCCGGGCCGCATCCAGATGGGCGGCAATTTCATCCAGAAGCAGGATCGGCGGCCGGCCCTGGCGCTGGGCCACCAGGGCGGCATGGGCCAGCACGATGGCGATCAGCAACGCCTTCTGCTCACCGGTGGAACAGGCGGCGGCCGGCATTGCCTTGGCCTGATGGGCCACGATCAGATCGGCGCGGTGCGGCCCGTCGATCGCGCGCCCGGCGGCGGCATCGCGGGCGCGGCCGCGCGCCAGCCGGCCGGCCAGATCATCGGCCGCGTTGCCGGCCAGATCGATCAGCGGCCGGGCGAAGGGGCCGTCGGGTGCGGCTGCCAGCCGCTCCGCCAGCGCCGCCAGCACATCGGCGCGCGCTGTGGCAATGGCGGCGCCATGGCTGGCCATGTCGGCCTCCAGCCCCGCCAGCCACACCGGATCGGCCGGCGCATCGGCGGCCAGCAGCCGGCTGCGCTCGCGCATGGCGGCGTCATAGCGGCCCACGCGCTGGCCATGGCCGGGGTGCAGCGCCAGCACCAGCCGATCCAGGAAGCGGCGGCGGGCCGACGCGCTGTCGCTGAACAACCGGTCCATCGCCGGGGTGAGCCAGACCAGCGCCAGCCATTCGCCCAGGCTGGCGGTGCTGGCCACGGCACCGTTCACCCGCACCAGCCGGCGATCGGGGGCATCGGCGCTGGTGCCGGTGCCCAGCTGCACCGGGCCATCGGGCAAGGCCACACTGGCCGCCACGCTCCAGCCGCCGGGGCCACCATGGCGGGCCGCGGCCGAAAGCGGCGTGCCGCGCAGGCCACGGCCGGGCACCAGCAGCGAAATCGCCTCCAATATGTTGGTCTTGCCCGCACCATTGTCGCCGGTGATCACCACCAGGCCCGGCCCGGCGGCCAGACTGGCAGCGGCGTGGTTGCGAAAATCGGTGAGCGCGAGGCGGGTGATCGCCGTCACAGCGCAAGCAGGCGATGCCGGCCGGCATCGAACCGGTGATAGGGGATGGGCCGGCCCGGATCATCCAGCCGCGCCGCCACATCGGCCAGGATGGCGCGGGTGATGCTGGGCAGATCAAGCCGTTCGGCCTCGTCCCAGCGGAACCAGGCGATTTCATCCAGCTCGCCGCAGCCGGCGGTGGGATCCAGGCTGATCAGTTCGGCCGCATCGGCCATGAAGAAGCGCGCATCAAAGCGGCGCGGCCGCACCGGCGGGGTGATGGCGCGGCCCACGAACTGCAACGGCGCCAGATGCGGCAGATGGCCGGTGGCCAGAAAATCGCGCCATTCCGGCGATCGCGTGCGGCCCTGGCCGGGCAGGCCGAGCACCAGGCCGGTCTCCTCGAACAATTCGCGCACGGCGGCGGCTGCCAGGGCACGGGCGCGGGCCGGCGGCGCGGTGCGGCCCAATGGCGCCGCCGTGCTGTCGGCCAGTTCGCTGGCCGCCGCGATGCGAAAATCGCTGGGGTGCAGCCGGCCACCGGGAAACACCCATTTCTGCGCCATGAAGACATGGCCGCGCGCCCGCCGGCCCATCAGCACGCGTGGGTGGCCGCCATCGCGGCGGATCAGCAACAGGGTGGCGGCATCCCTGGGCCGCAGCGACCGGCCGGGCAGGATCGGCACATTGTCTTCATCGACGCGCATGGGCTTCCCCTGGCGCAGGCGGGGCCGTCACACCAGCGACATCAGCGCCTGCGCGGTATAATCCGTCAGTTCGTCAAGGCGGCCGGCCTGCACCTTGTGCGGCCAATCGGGATCGACGATCAGGGCGCGGCCAACCGCGACCAGATCAAATTCGTCGCGTTCCAGCCGGGCGAGCAGATTGTCGATGCTGGCCGGTTTTGAGGCTTCGCCGCGCATGCCGGCGACAAATTCGCCCGAAAGCCCGATGCTGCCCACGGTGATGGTGGGCGTGCCGGTGAGCTTCTTCGCCCAGCCGGCAAAGTTCAGGCCATCCGCGCCATCGATTTCGGGGAATTCCGGTTCCCAGAAACGGCGCTGCGAACAATGGAAGGCATCGGCCCCCGCAGCGGCCAGCGGCGCCAGCCAGGCCAGCAGTTCATCGGGGCTGGGCGCGAGGCGGAAACCGAAATCCTGCTGCTTCCATTGCGACAGCCGGATGATCACCGGGAAATCCGGGCCCACCGCGGCGCGCACGGCCTTGAGCAGTTCCGCGGCAAAGCGGGCGCGTTCGGGCAGGCTTGCCCCGCCCCAGCGATCATCGCGGCGGTTGGTTTCCCCCCAGAAAAACTGATCGATCAGATAACCATGGGCGCCGTGCAGTTCCACCGCATCAAAGCCCAGGCGCCGGGCATCGCCGGCGGCGCGGGCAAAGGCGGCGATGGCATCGGCGACATCGGCATCCGACATGGCGTTGCCGTTGGTCTTTTCCGGCATGTACAGGCCCGACGGGCTTTCCGCCGTCTCGCCCTTGGGATTGCGGCGGTTGGGCAGCGCGCCGACATGCCACAATTGCGGCGCGATGCGGCCGCCTTCGCCGTGCACGGCCTGCACCACACCGGCCCAGCCATCCAGCGCCGAACCAAAGAAATGCGGCACATCGGCATCATTGGCCGCGCCGGTGCGCTCCACCGCGGTGCCTTCGGTGATGATCAGGCCCACACCGCCGGCGGCGCGCTTGCGATAATATTCGGCGACATTGTCGCCCGGCTGGCCGCCGGGCGAGAAACTGCGCGTCATCGGCGCCATGGCGATGCGGTTGGGCAGCTGCAGCCCGTTGAGGGTGAAGGGGCGGAACAGGGTGTCGGTGCTCATGCTGCCTCCCTAGCCGCTGCGGCCGGGGATTGCACGCCTGACAAATTTGACCCCCGGCACCGGGGGCGGGTGCCGGGGGTCTGTGTCTGCGCTCGTCACGCATGCAGCCACTGGTGGTTACGCGTGCGATCCGGCCAACAGGGGCAAAAACCGGATCGCCGAACAGCGGCTACACGCATGTTATGCCCGATTCGACCTTGCCCGGCCATGAACGGGGCGTTTGCCGGCGTTCAGGCTTCAACTGGCAGCGCGGCGCGGATCGGCAAAGCCCCAGTTCACCCCGGCCATGCTGGCGCCATAACGGACATTGGCCAGCCGCACCTCGCTGCGGCCGCCTTGCGCGTCCAGCGCGGTCCAGCCAGCCAGGGCCAGGCCGCCGGGCGCGGCGGCCGAACGGGTGAAACGGATGGCGAGCGTGCCGAATTCCGGCCGCTTGGGGTCGCGCGCCTGCACCTCCACCCCATCGGCCGCGTCGCGGGTGATGCGGGCAATCGGGGCCAGATCGGGTTCGGCCGCCAGCAGGATCTGCAGTGGCGTCTTGCGCACCGGCCAGCGGCTGACCTGCTTCACCTCATAATCGACAAAGGCCAGGGTGCGGCCATCGGCCACCAGCAGCATCGGCGCCGTATCATATTGAAACCGCACCTTGCCGGGCCGGGCCAGCCACAATTTGCCGGGCAGGATGCGGCCATCGGCCCCCTGCTGCACGAAATCCGCCGCAAGGCTGGTGGTGCCCTTCAGCGAAGCGGCGACATCAGCCAGCGTGGTGGCACCGGCCGGGGCGGCCAGCAGCAGGGCAAGAGAAACAATCATGCGCATGGCCGCGCCTTACACGCGCGGCGCTTCACGCGCCATGAACAGATCAGGCGGCCGCGCCCAGATACCCCAGTTGTGCTGCCTTGAAGATGGTCTGGCTGCGGTTGACCGCGTTCAGCTTTTCGCCGGCATTCTGGATGTGGAAACGCACGGTGGCATGGCTGCGCGACAGGATCAGGCTGATTTCCTTGTCGGTCTTGCCGATGCTGGCCCAGCGCAGGCACTCCACCTCGCGCTTGGTGAGCTGGCAATCGCCCGGCAGCCAGCGGCGGGTGCGGTGCGCCTTGACATAGCCGGCCAGGAACCGGTGCGACATCAGCGCCAACGGATCCCCCCATTCCTCATATTCGGCCGACAGATCGCAGCGCGCCGGATCGCGGCTGACAAAGCAGACCGCGCCGATCTGGCCGAACGGCAGATGCACCGGCACCACGATGGCGGCGCGTGTCAGCGCCCGCTTCTCGAAATTCTCCAGGTTCATCTCGTCGAGATAGGGGTTGGGCTGGCGGGTGTAGAAGCCGCTGGCATTGGCCCAGAACACCTCGCTTTCATAACGGCAGGCGCGCGGCAGCGGCGAGGACAGGGCCAGCTTGCTGTCCTTCCACCAATGCTCGTTCTCGCCGGTCCAGCCATAGACATCGGCGGCCAGGATATTGCCGTCGGCATCCTCCATCGGATGCTTGGAGGCGATATTGTCCGAAGCGATGACATGCAGGCCGCCACAGCCCAGCGCGATATCGCGCAAGGCCTCGGCGGCACGGCGCACATCGGCCATGCTTCGAACGGACACGGCAGCAAGACTGGCACGCAGATCCATGACGTCACTCCCCAGCGCGGTGCAGGATGGGCATGGCCTCTGACGGGCCGTGTGTTTGCCCACTTCCCTTTCGGGATTCCCTGTCGATTTCGCTCGGGAAGTAATCACAGGCAGCGGCCGGCGGCAATGGTGTTTCGCCATGGCCACGGCAGATGCGCATATTGGCCGTTCAGCGTCTTGCATCCGGCCTTGCCTTTGCTACGCTATGCCGCACCGGGGGGAAAAGAACGTGACGTTTCCAAGGCACGAGCTGCGCCGTGACAGGGCGCAACGGGCGATGGCAACAGGGTGGCTGGCGCTGTTGGCGGCGCTGGTGCTGGCCTGGCTGGCGGCCGAATCGGGCGCCCGGGCCGCCGGCCAGTCGAGCACCCTGCATCAGGGCGTCGCCACCTGCGCCGGCTCCACCTGCCACGGCCGGCAGGAAGCCACCGGCCCGCGCGTGCGCCAGAACGAAGTGATGACGTGGAGCGACCCGGCCAGCCTGACCGGCGTGCACAGCCGGGCCTGGAAGCTGCTGGCCGAACCGCGCGCCCAGGCCATTGGGCGGCGGTTGGGGCTGGCCAACGTCGCCACCAGCCCGGAATGCATCAATTGCCACGGCGATCCGGCCCCATTGCGCGGCGCCAAGTGGCAGCAATCCGATGGCGTTGGCTGTGAGGCCTGCCACGGCGGATCGGTGAACTGGCTGGCCAGCCACGCCAGCGTGAAGGCCAGCACGGCCGACAACATGGCGCGCGGCATGTGGGCGATGCACGATCCGGCGGTGCGCGCCGGCGTGTGCCTGGATTGCCATTTCGGATCGGACAAGCCGGGCCAGTTCGTGTTCCACCGCCTCATGGCCGCCGGCCACCCGCGCGTGGCGTTCGAGCTTGACCTGTTCACCAGCCTGCAATCCCACCATGATGAAGACGCCGATTACCGCGCCCGCAAAGGGGTGGCCGGCGGCGTCAAGACCTGGGCGGTGGGCCAGGCCCTGGCGGTGGAGCGGGCGCTGGGCCTGTTGCCTGCCGCATCGGCTGGGCTGACCGGGCCGGATTATTATTTCTATGATTGCCGATCCTGCCACCGCACGTTCAGCGATGATCCCGCTGCCCCGCTGGTGGCTCGCCGCAACGGCTGGCGGCCAATTCCGCCGGGCCAGCCGGTGTGGAACGATGAACAGCTGATCATGCTGATGGCCGCTGCCCGCGTGGCCGCGCCCGATCTGGCCCGCAGCCTGGACAGCCAGAGCCGGGCCTTTCACGCCGCGCTGGGCGGGGATCGTGCCGGTGCGATGAAGGCAGCGGCGGCGTTGAAGGCCACGGCCGGCAGCCTGGCCAAGCGTTTTGGCAGCGCCAGCTTTGATCGGGCGCAGACATTTGCGCTGTTCGATGCGGTGCTGGTGGCCAATGCGCCCGCCTACACCGATTATCAGGGCGGCGCGCAGGCGGTGATGGCGGCCGACACGCTGCTGAACGCGCTGGTGGCCGCCGGCCAGGTGGATCGGGCGGCGGCGCTGGCGCTGCGGCCCGATCTGGATCGGGCCTATGCCCTGGCCCGCGATGCCAACCGCTGGGATGCGCCGGCCTTCCGCGCGGCGCTGGGCCAGATTGCAGCCAGGGCCAGGGCCCTGAAATGACCAGCCGGTGGCGCATCACCGCGGGCGTGGCGGCCACGGCCCTGCTGCTGGCCGGTTGCGGCAGCAGCAGCGCGCCGCCAACGCCCGTGGCGGTGAGCCCCACGCCAACGCCGCCGGCCGCCCCGGCCAGCGTGTTCAACCGCCCGGCGGCCGAAGCGCTGACCATCGCCGATGTGCAGGCGATCATCGCCCGCGCCGCCGCCGAAGCCGCCGCCCGCAACCTGCCCGCCGTGATCGCCGTGGTTGACCGGGTGGGCAATGTGCTGGCCGTCTATCGCATGGCCGGCGCGCGCAGCCTTGCCACCACCCGGCCCAACGCCAACGGCGCCAACATCGATGCGCAAGGCGTCACCGTGCCGGCCGAGCTGGCTGCCATCGCCAAGGCGATCACCGGCGCCTATCTGTCGTCGGGCGGCAATGCCTTTTCCACCCGCACCGCATCGATGATCGTGCAGCCGCATTTTCCGCCGTCATCGCGCACCGTCGGGCTGGAATCCGGCCCGCTTTATGGCGTGCAGTTCAGCCAGCTGCCCTGTTCCGATCTGGTGGCACGCTTTGGCGTGGGCAGCCCGTTCATCGGCCCCAAACGCTCGCCGCTGGGCCTGGCCGCTGATCCGGGCGGCTTCCCGCTCTACAAGAATGGTGTTGCCGTGGGCGGTGTCGGCATCATGGCCGATGGCGATTATGGCTTTGATGCCGAAGTCAACGATGTCGATGTCGATGACGAGGAGCATATCGCGCTGGCCGCCACCAGCGGTCTTGACGCGCCGGCCGGCATCCGCGCCGAACGGATTTCGGTGGATGGCACGTTGCTGCGCTATTCCGATGCGCTGCCGTCCGGCCTGCGTTCCACCCCCGCCACCGCCCCCGGCTTTGCCAGCCTGACCGGCAGCCTGGTGGCCGTGGCCGGTTTCAATGCCGGCGGCATCGTGGCCGGCACGCCTTATGGCACGGAGGCAAGCGGCGTGCGCGCGGCCACCACGGCGGAATTCAACCATCCCGATGCCTTCGTGCTGTCGGACGGGGCGGGCACGGGGCGTTACCCGGTGCGCGCCGCCACCGATGCCGGCGACGTGGCGCAGCCACTGAGCGCCGCCGAAGCCCGCGCCATCCTGGAGGAGGCGTTCGCGATCATGGCGCGCGCCCGCGCCCAGATCCGCCAGCCATTGGACAGCCGCGCCCAGGTGTCGATCAGCCTGGTCGATACGCGCGGGGTGGTGCTGGGGCTGGTGCGGTCGCCCGATGCGCCGATGTTCGGCATCGATGTCTCGCTGCAGAAGGCGCGCACGGCGGCGTTTTTCTCGAACGCCCGCGCCGCGGCCGATCTGGGCGCTGTGGTGACGGCGGCCGGCGCGGCCGATGCCAATGTCCGGGATTTCGTGGCCCGCACCAACGGCTTCTTCGGCACTGCCGGCTTCCTCACCGGGCAGGTGGCGGTGACTGGCCGCGCCATCGGCAACATCGCCCGCCCCTATTTCCCCGATGGCGAGGCCGGGCGGCCGCCGGGCGCGCTCAGCCGCGACATAAGGGGCTGGTCGCCCTTTTCCACCGGGCTGCAATCGGCGCTGATCGTGCAGAATCTGGTGCAGGTGCTGGCCGGGGGCGATCCGCGCCAGTGCACCTTCCTGCCCAATACCGCCGGCGGCCAGAATCGCCTGGCCAACGGCATCCAGATCTTTCCCGGCGCGGTGCCGGTGTATCGCGGCAATGCGCTGGTGGGGGCCATCGGCGTTTCGGGCGACGGCATCGATCAGGACGACATGATCAGCTTTCTGGGCGTGAGCAACGCCGGGCTGCGGGTGGGCGGCATTGGCCTGCCGCCGGCCAGCATCCGTTCCGATCAGGTGGAGGTGCCGCTGGCCAGCGGCACACGCGTGCGGCTGCGCTTTGTTGGCTGCCCGTTCGCCCCCTTCCTCGACACGAGTGAGAATAATGTCTGTCAGGCGCGCTGAGCTGAGGGGCCTTGTGGCGCTGGCGCTGCTGGGCAGCGCCGCCCCGGCTGTGGGGAAACCGTTCGGCAAGTGGTTTGATTGCTATGCCAAGGTGGAGCCGCCCAAGGACAGGCTGCCGGCCGAGGAGACCGCGCCACCGGCCGATCCCGATGCCGCCAATCTGCCCGGCCGCCGCGTGCCCGGCATGGGCGGGCCGCAGACCTGGGACCCGGTGGTGCAGGCCAACCAGGGCGCGGTGGCCTGGCCGAAACAGGGCGATTTTCCCACCGATCATCTGCCGGTGCCCGACAGATGGCGGCTGATCGAAACGCTGGGGCTGGTCAAGTCCAACTGGAAGGACCCCTATAACCAGAACACGCTGAAGGGGGATCGGCCGATCTGCGGCACGCATGATCTGTTCCTGCAATTGACCGCGATTTCCGACACGCTGGCCGAACCGCGCAGTTTCCCGATCCCGGTGGGCGTGCAGACAACCCAGCGGCCGGGCAACAATGATGTGTTCGGCCGGCAATATAGCGAGGTGTTCGCGCAGACCTTCATTCTGGGCGCCGCGCTGACCAAGGGCAGCACTGCCTTCAAGCCGCCGGAATATGAAATCCGCGCAGCGATCGCCTTCAACATCAACCATGTCGACGTGCCGGAACGGCGGGTGCTTTCGGTGTTGCCGTCCCGCCGATCGTTGCGCACCGATGCGTTCGTGGGCGTGCAGGAATTGTTCCTGGATTATCACCTGCGCAACACGTCTGACCGCTATGATTTCGATTCGCTGCGCGTGGGCATCCAGCCCTTTTCCAGCGATTTTCGCGGCTTCCTGTTCCAGGACAATCAACTGGGTGTGCGCCTGTTCGGCAACCGCGACAACAACCGCCTGCAATATAATCTGGCAGCCTTCTGGCGGCTGGAGAAGGACAGCAACAGCGGCCTGAACGCGGTGCTGCGCAGCCCGCGGCGCGATGCGCTGTTCGTCGCCAATCTCTATCGCCAGGATCTGCCGCTGCCGGGGATGACCAGCCAGGTGAGCGCGATCTGGAACCTGAACCGCGAGCGCGGTGATGTGCAGGTGGATACCAACGGCTTTCCGGTGCGCCCGGCGCTGATCGGCACGTTGCGCGGCCGCAATTATGACGTGGTCTACTTGAGCTACAACGCCGATGGCCATATCGGTCGGCTCAACCTGTCGCTGTCGGCCACGCACGCGACGGGGAGCAACCGCAACAATATCTTCACCGACCGGCGGGCGAAGATCAACAGCTGGTTCGTGGCGCTGGAACCCAGCTATGATCGCGGCTGGGCGCGCTTCCGGGCGTCGGCGCTTTATGCCTCGGGCGATTCCAACCCGCACGACGATGTGGACAGCGGCTATGCCGCGATCTTCGAAAATCCCCAGTTCGCCGGGGCCGACACCAGCTACTGGGTGCGCCAGACCATTCCGTTCGCCGGCGGCGGCCGTGCCATTTCGGTGAACAGCCGCAACGGCATCTTGAACGATCTGCGATCATCCAAGGAACAGGGCCAGGCCAATTTCACCAACCCCGGCACCATGTTGCTGGGCGTGGGCGCCGATTTCGACATCCTGCCGGAATTGCGGGTGAGCGGCAGCGTCAACCATCTGTGGTTTGCCACCACCGCCACGTTGCAGGCGCTGCGCATGGAAGGCACGATCCCCAGGGATATCGGCTGGGATCTTTCGACGGCGGCCACTTACCGCCCGCATTTCAACCAGAATCTGGTGTTCCGCCTGTCGGGCGCGGTGCTGAAGCCCGGCGCCGGCTTCCGCGATCTGTTCACCAACGCCCCCCGCACCGGCCGTTATTATTCGGTGCTGTTCAACGCTGTGCTGGCTTATTGATGATGTGGAAGCGGCTCGCCTTTTTGCTCATCCTGCCCCTGATGGGGGTGGCCATCGCGTCGGAAGGCGAAAAGCCGGTGGCGCGCGATTATGCCCATGTGCGCGCCCCCGCCGCGCCAAAATGGCAGACGCAGGCACAAGCGGACGCCAAATCGGCCGGCTGCATCAGCTGCCACAGCGCCAGCGACGAGGCGACGATGCACGCGCCCAAATCGGTCGTCCTTGGTTGCACCGATTGCCATGGCGGCGATGCGAAGATCATCGCGCCGGCCGCGCTGGCCATGGCCGATCCCAACTATGCCAAGCTGCGCGATGACGCCCATGTGCTGCCCAGCTTCCCCGAAGCCTGGCATTTCCCGTCGTCCGCCAACCCGAAACGCAGCTACACGCTGCTCAACCGCGAGACGCCGGAGTTCGTGCGCTTCGTCAACCCGTCGGACTATCGCGCCGCCCGCGATGCCTGCGGCGCCTGCCACATGGAGATCATCGAACGGGCCGAACGCAGCCTGATGGCCACCGGCGCCATGCTGTTCGGCGGCGCAGCCTACAACAACGGGATTCTGCCCTACAAGAATTATGTGCTGGGGGAATCCTATGCCCGGCCCGGCCAGGCTGCCGGCATGCTGGGTGCCTGGAATGGTGACGCGTCGGGCCACGGCGATGTGGGCCTGACGCACGGCAATGCAGCCCATCACGCCAGCGGCGGCGGCCATCACGACAACAGCCTGCCCGCCCTGATGTTCAGCCCCGGTGCCAAGGGGGTCGGCGCGCTGTCCGACGCGGAAAAGGCGCGGGGGTCGCTGCCGTTCCTGGCACCGCTGCCGGCCTGGCAGGTGATCCCGCCGGCCGACATCTTCCGCGTGTTCGAACGCGGCGGGCGCAACATCAACCCCACCTTCCCCGAAATCGGCCTGCCCAACAGCCTGGGCGCGATCCAGCGGCTGGAGGAGCCGGGCCGGCCGGATATCCGCCAATCCAACCGCGGCCCCGGCACCGGCCTGCGCATCGCCGTGCCGGTGATCAACATCCACAAGACGCGGCTGAACGATCCCTTCACCTGGTTCATGGGCACCAACGATCAGCCCGGCGATTATCGCACCTCGGGCTGTGGTTCCTGCCACATCGTCTATGCCAATGATCGCGAGGTGCGGCATTCATCCGTCTATGCCGCGGCGGGCCGCGACGGGCAGAGCCAGACGGCCGATCCCACCATCCGCAAGGACGAGCCCGGCCATCCCATCAGGCACAGCTTCACCCGCGCCATGCCGTCGAGCCTGTGCATGAACTGCCACATGCACCAGCCCAACATGTTCGTGAACACCTATTACGGCTACACGATGTGGGATTATGAAAGCGATGCCCCGCGCATGTGGCCGGGCAAGGACAATCCCTATCCCAAGCCGCCGGGCATGAGCGATGCCGAGCATGACCGGCTGTTCAAGCGCCAGCGTTATCCCACCGCCGCGCAGGTCCGCGAAACCAACGAGCGCAACCCCGAAGGTGCCGCCGCCCGTGGCGCGTGGAGCGATCTGGATTTCCTGCGCAGCGTGAACGATCGCAACGACGCGATGAAGGACACCCAGTTCGCCGATTATCACGGCCATGGCTGGAATTTCCGCGCCGTCTACAAGCGCGACCGCGAGGGCAATCTGCTGGATGCCGGCGGCAGCATGGCGACATACGGCACCGATACGGCGCACATCGTGGCCAATGATGATCCGGAAAAATTCCGCAAGGCCGGCAACCCGCAGTTCACCAAGCCCGCCGCCGTGCCCGGCCCCGGCCAGCCCGGCAAGGCGGTGCACCTGATGGACATCCACACCGAAGTGGGCATGCAGTGCGCCGATTGCCATTTCGCCCAGGATGCCCATGGCAATGGCTTCATCCATGGCGAAGTGGCCAACAGCGTGGAGATCGGCTGCAAGGATTGCCACGGCACCGCCGATGCCTATCCCACGTTGCGCACATCGAACCTGGCCGCGCCGCCGCCGGGCACCGATCTGTCGAACATCCGCAACCCCGATGGCCGGCTGCGCTTTGAATGGGGCGTGCAGGATGGCCGGCGGGTGCTGTGGCAGCGTTCGGCCAGCGATCCCGCCCTGGTCTGGCGCGTCAAGCTGGTGAAGGACAGCGTCAATCGCGAGCATCCCGATTTCAACGCCAAGGCGGCGCGGGCGAAACTGATGGGCACGCTGGCGGCCACGGGCGGCAAGATGAATTTCGGCCCCGGCGTGGGGACACGTGCCCACAAGGACGACAACATGGCCTGTTTTGCCTGCCACACCAGCTGGACCACCAGCTGCGGCGGCTGCCACCTGCCGATCGAGGCCAACTGGAAGAGCAAGACCCACAAATATGAGGAGCAGGAGACCCGCAATTACGCCACCTACAACCCGCAGGTGGCTCGCGACGAGATGTTCCAGCTGGGCCGGCACCAGACCAGCAAGGGCGGCATCATCGCGCCGATCCGTTCAAGTTCGGCGCTGATCCTGACCAGCACCAACATCAACCGCGAGCGCATTTATGTGCAGCAGCCGCCGATCGCGGCGTCGGGCTATTCCAGCCAGGCCTTTGCCCCGCATTTCCCGCACACGGTGCGCACCCAGGAAACCAAGACCTGCACCGATTGCCATGTCAGCGAGGATGACGACAACAATGCCATTCTGGCGCAGCTGACCCTGCAAGGCACCAACTTCGTCAACTTCATCGGCATGCACGCCTTCTTCGGCCTGGATCGCGCCGTCGAGGCGGTGCGGGTGACCGAGTTTGGCGAGCCGCAGGCGGTGCTGGGTTCCTATCTCCACCGCTATGCCTATCCCGATTTCTGGAAGCTGCATGTGGAGAAGAACGGCCGCGAGCTGATCGCGTGGGTGCGCGGGCGCATCTTCGACAAGAAACTGTCTGGCGAAACCAACCCGACCGAGGAGTTCCGCAACATCACCCAAGGCACGAGCGGCGAAGTGCGCTGCATCCAGAACCGCGGCGAGTATCTTTATGTCGCCGAAGGCAAGGGCGGCTTCGTCGCCTATGACATTGCCAATCTGTCGAACAAGGGGGTTTCGGAACGCATCGTCAAATCGCCTTTCTCAGGCCTGGGCCATGATGCCCAAGTGAAGACCGCCAACGCCACCTGCATGGCGATTGCCACCAACCAGCCGATCAGCGTGCCGCGCAACGACAGGATCGTGGGCGAGCAGGCGGCGCGCGCCGCCGGAAAGCCGCTGGCCGACCCACTGGCCGGCTACAACCAGGAGCAGAAGATGCACGAGATCTACCGCTATGCGGTGGTGACCGACGCCGTCGAGGGCCTGGTGCTGGTGAATGTGGACACGCTGACCGATGGCGAACCGCGCAACAATTTCCTGAAACGTGCGGTGCTGGCAGGCGGCAAATCGGCGTGGAACCCCGATGGCGTGCTGAACGGTGCGCGCCATATCACCCTGGCCGGCCACATCGCCTATGTCACCACGCCGCGCGGACTGGTGGTGGTGGATCTGGACACGCCCACGGCCCCCAGGCTGGCCGCCAGCCTGCCGCTGAATGATGCGCGGGCCAGCGCAGTGCAATTCCGTTATCTGTGGGTGACGACGGCCAGGGGCCTTGAGCTGTTCGACATTGCCGATCTGAAACGGCCGGTGCATCGCCCCGAAGCAACGCTGGCCATGGCCGATGCGCGCAAGCTCTATCTGGCGCGCACCTATGCCTATGTCGCCGCCAAGGGCGAGGGGCTGGTGATCGTGGACATCAAGAAGCCGCTGAAACCCGTTCTGTATCAGCGCTTCACGGCCGGCGGCACCCTGACCGATGCCGAGGATGTGGTGGTGGCCAGCACCAATGCCACGCTGTTCGCCTATGTCGCGGACGGGAAGAACGGCGTGAAGGTGCTGCAACTGACCAGCCCGGACAGCCAGCCCAATTTCTATGGCTTCTCGCCCAAACCCATGCCGAAACTGATCGCCTTTGCCCGCACGCCCAAGCCGGCGCTGTCGGTTGCCAAGGGGCTGGACCGGGATCGAGCGGTAGACGAAACCGGCGGCCAGATCGCCATCCTCGGCCGGCTGGGCTCCCGCCCTTTCAACCGCAAGGAGACGGAGCATTTCTTCATCGGCGAAAATGGCCAGCCCTATCGCGTCACCGACCGGGTGGACATGGCGGGCTGGTCGCCACTGCGGAAATAGAGGAGCCCTGCTCCCAAAAGGCAAACTTCATGCTGAACCTGTTTCAGCATCAATGGGTGTGAGCCCCGACAAGCGCGAAGGTGGAGACTTGCTGCCATGGATGCTGAAACAAGTTCAGCATGACGGGCCGGAGGCAGAGCGTGTGGCCCTTACGGCGCCACCAGCGGGAAATCCGGCTTCGGCGGCTGGAACAGGCCCATGAAGCGTTGCAGCACGGCCAGATCGCCCTTCACCTGCAACTGGCCCGCCGCCATCAATTGCGGTGCCTTCACCGCCCCGCCGATCAGACCGATCAGCGCCCGGCGCGGCACCACCAGGGTGGCCTGCGCTGCATCGGCCACGCCCTGTTCGTGCAGCATCACGCCGTTGCCGATGGTGACGAGGTGGCGTTCCTGCGCGTCCGGAATCTCGAAGGCGATGGTCATCGGAGCCAGCGCCCGATCGGGCACCAGCCGCACCGCCATTGAATCGAGTAGATTGGCCACCGACAGATTGGCGGCGATGCCGGCGGCCGCCGCCTGGGTGCTGGGCTTGATGCCCTGTTCCAGTTCCTGCGCGCCGGTCAGGTAGAAATCCCGCCAAGGCGAGGCTTCGGCCCGCCAGGCCAGTTGGCGGTAGACGCCGGCCAATGCCGCCTTGGCCCCCGGCGTGTCCGGCGCGGCGCGCACCAGGGTGGAGAGCAGGGTCGCGGCCCAGCGGTCATCGCCCTTGGCCGCCGCGGCCCTGCCGGCGGCCAGCACCTTTTTCGCGCCACCCATCTGCGCCACCAGCCGGGCCGCCAGATCGGCGCGGGGCAGCGGATCAAGATTGGCCGGATCGCCATCGAACGCACCCAGATAGCGTTGATAGACGGCGCGGGCGTTGAATTTGAGACTCCCGTAATTGGGCCGGTTGAACCAGGCCTTGGCCAGCGGTTCGGGCAGCTTGATGGCCTCGCCAATTTCGACCGCGTTCAGGCCCTGATTCATCAGCCGCACGCTTTCATTGTGGACAAAGGCATAGGCCTGGGCGTGGCGCAGCAGATAATCGCCGATGTGATCCTTGCCCCAGCGCGGCCAGAAATGGCTGGTGAACAGCACGTCCGCGCTGCCGCCCCAGCGCCGCCGTGCCTCGATCAGATAATCGGCCCAGCCCTTGGCATCGCGCACCAGCGCGCCGCGCGGGGTGAGCAGATTGTGCATGGCGCCATTGGCATTTTCGGCCAGGCACAGCGCGTTCCAAGCCGGCAGATAGAGGTTCATTTCAGCCGGGGCCTCGGTATTGGGCGTCAGCTGGAAGACGATCTCCACCCCGTCTATGGTGCGAGTCTCACCGCTGGCCTTGATACTGTCGGTGGGCGGGATCAGGCCATAGGTGCCGGGCGTGCCCATCGGCCCCAGGCCGGAGGAGACATGGCCGGTGGCCCCGCGCGGCAGCAGCGCACCGAACATGTAACTGGCCCGGCGCAGCATGGCGGGCCCGGCGATGACATTTTCCGACACGGCTTGTTCCAGGAAGCCTTCGGGCGCGATGATCTTCACCGTGCCGGCTGCAACATCGGCCGGCTTCACCACGCCCAGCACGCCGCCAAAATGATCGACATGGCTGTGGGTGTAGATGACCGCCACCACCGGACGCTGGCCCAGCTTGTCGTTCACCAGCTGCAGGGCCGCCGTCGCCGCCTCCGCCCCGGTCAATGGATCGATGATGATCCAGCCGGTGGCCCCGCGAATGATCGTCATGTTGGCCAGATCGAAGCCGCGCACCTGCCAGATGCCGCCCGCCACCTGGAACAGGCCATGTCTGGCCAGCAGGCTGGCGTTGCGCCACAGGCTGGGGTTCACCGTGGCCGGCGCCGGGCCGTTGAACTGCGCTTCGTCGTTCAGATCGCGCAGCACCGCCCCCTTGGCATCCCTGATCTTGCCATCGGGAATGCTGCCCAGAAAGCCGCGGGCGGCAAAATCGAAATCCTGTGTGTCGGCCCAGTTCAGCGTGGCGGCCAGCGCGGCATTGTCCGCCACGGTGGCCGGGCTGGCGGCGGGCGGCGGCGCGGCGGCCGCCGCCGATGCGAGGAACAGGGCGGTGAGAGGCGCGATCATGAGCCAGAGGCTACGCCCCTACCCGCCCGGCCTCAACCATGAATGCGCACGATCAGGCTTTGGCTCGCCGTGGCCAGCAAGGTGCCGTCGCGGGCGAACAGATGCACACGGCCATGGGCAAAGCCGGCGTGAACGGCGTGGATGCGGATATCGGCCAGCACCCAATCGGTGGGCACGAAATTCATGTAGCGGATCGTGTTGTCCAGGCTGTTGCCGCCGGCATTGGCGCCCATGGCATTGCCGACGCCCGAGGGCAGGAAATCCGCCATCACCGCCAGCACCAGCCGGTCGATCGGCAGATCGGGATTGTTCGGCCGCACCCACAGCCGGCCGATCCCATCGGCCGACGGCGGCGCCTTGCCCCGATCACGGCCGAAGCTGCCGCTGGCCACCCGGCGTTCCCACTGGCTGTTCATGTCGTCGGGATCGCGGCTCCAGCGGATGGTCATCTCGGGGCAGGCGTCGGGCGGCGGCACATCGGGCATCTCGGCCCATTGGTGGTGCGGGCTGTCGGGCCGGCTGCCCAGCGCGGCGTTGACGGTGATGATTTCCTGTGCCCCGGCCCGGGTGATGACACGGGCCTGGCTGTTGTACTTGCCCGCCACCGGCACGATCACTTCCAGATCAAGCACGGTTCCGGGCCGGGCATAGGACAGATATTGCGCCGCCGCCCACACGGTTGGCCGGCCGGTGTGCGCCTCCACCGCCGCCAGCGCGCTGGCAAGGCCGACACCGCCGAACATGAACAATCGATCGGGCGGGCCGACGCACAGCTGCTTGGGCACTGTCATCCGGAAATGGCCGGGGCGATCGGTGGGTTCGACGGGGATGAAGGGGTGCACGCAGGCTCAGCTTTCGATGAAGGCGCGGATGCGGGCGGTGAAGGCGGGATCGGCAAAGCGCGAGATCGGCGCCGGCGCGCCACCGGCATCGGCCAGCAGCGCACTGGCCCGGCGCTTGAGATCATCGGCATCAACCGCGACATGCAGGCCGGGGCGCACCCCGATGTTGCGGGCGGTGGCGAGCTGGTGATCATTGTTGTGCTCGCCCTGATCGGCCAGACGCGGCAGCATCAGGATCGGCTTGCCGGCTTCGATGGCGCTGATGATCGAACCCATGCCGCAATGGGCGACAAACAGGGCGCAACCCTGAACCCGGGCCTGATAATCGGCCAGCGGCAGCTTGCGCACCCAGCGGGCATGGCGCGGTTCATGGGCGCCCTTGCCGATCTGGATTTCCACCGCAACATCGGGATTGGCGGCGGCCCATTCATCCATGGCCCGGGTCAACCGGTCGAACGGCATCATGGAGCCGACGGAGACGAACACGCCGTTCACAGCACGCTGCCCCAATGCTCAACCCGGCCATCGGCCAGATGCGGCCATTGCGTCACCACCTGGCTGCACACGCGCCCGGCCTGCCCGCCCGATCCCGACAGCACTTCGCTGTTGGCGATGCTGTCCACCCACAGGCTCTTCACGCCAAAGGGCCGGGCCAGCGCCACGGCGATCAGCCCGGGCAGCGCGCCGGTGGTGATGATCACCTGCGGGCGCACCGCGATCAGGATGCGGGCGATATCCAGTGCGGCGGCCGGAATGCGCCACCAATCGGCGCGGGAGACATCGCGGAACGTGTGGAACGGCACATCGCCGGCCAGGCTGCGCGTGCTGGGATCAACCGTCGCCACGCTCACCTGATGGCCGGCCCAGGCCGGTTGCAGCCGCATCAGCTGGATGAAATGGCCGCCGCCCGAAGCGATGGCCAGCACGCGCTTGCCCATGGTGATTCCCTGTTGCCTGCCATGGCCTTAGGGGGTGGAACGCAGAAAATAAAGCGGTCAAGCATCCACTGTTGCCATTGCCTCCATCGCCAGCGTGTAACTGCGCTTGCGATCATCATGGCCGTGCAGGATGTTGACCAGCATCAGTTCATCCGGCGCATATTCGGCGATCACCTGTTCCAGCCCGGCGCGCACCGTGGCCGGGCTGCCGGCAACCGCGCGGCGGCTGGCAAACGCCTTCGCCACATCCGGCCGGTCTGCCAGCCAGGCCAGCGCCACATCAGGCGGCGGCACCGCAATTGATTTGCCCATCAGCAGATGCGCGAACATCATGCGGGCCGGGGCGGCGAGCCGCTGCGCCTCTTCATCGGTTTGCGCACACACGGTCCACACCGCCACCATCAGACGGGGCTTGTTACCGGGGTGGCGGGTCTGGAAACGCTCGCGATAGGCCGCCGCCAATTCGCCCAGCCGCGGCGCGATGAAATCGGCCAGGCAATAGGGCAGGCCCAGATCGGCGGCAAAGCCGACACTGTCGGGCGAGGAGCCCAGCACCCAGGGTTCCGGCACATGTGGCCGGCCCGGCAGGGTGGCGGCATAGGCGGCAAATGGATGATCGTCGGGCAGCGAATGCTCCAGATAGCCGATCAGCTCGGCCAGCTGTTGCGGGAACTGGTTGGGGGCATAGTGGCGGCGATCCTGCTGCAGGGCCACCGCGGTGCGCTGATCACTGCCCGGCGCGCGGCCCAGGCCCAGATCGATGCGGCCCGGATGCAGGCCGGCGAGCAGGCTGAACTGTTCGGCCACCTTCAACGGCGAATAGTGCGGCAGCATCACCCCGCCGGAACCGACCCGGATGCGGGACGTGGCGGCCGCCACCGCCCCGATCAATATCTCTGGCGCACTGCCGGCCAGCGCCGCGCTGGCATGATGTTCGGCCAGCCAATAGCGGTGATAGCCCAGGCGTTCGGCATGGCGGGCCAGATCGATGCTGTTTGCCAGCGCCTGCGCCGGGGTGGTGCCTTCGGGAATCGGCGTCTGATCAAGGACGGACAGGATCATCGCCAGAACGCCTTCCTCACCACCCGCTGGTGCAGCCCGGCCAGGATGGCGCGGCGTTCATCATCATCGGCGTGCGGCCAGCGGCCGATCTCGTCCAGCGTGCGCTTGCAGCCTTCGCACCAGCCGCTGCGCCGGTCGATGCGGCAGACATTGATGCACGGACTGGCCACGGTGCGGGCCTCGCTCATGATCGCGCCTTCCGGCCGGCCTTGAGCAGGTGATAGAGCAGCAGGCCGGTCGGCCCGGCCAGGAAGGTGAGCGCCAGGCACGGCAGCAGCTGCCAGTGCGGCAGGCTGTTGTCTTCCGCTTCCCAGCTGCCCACCCACAGATCGAACACCAGATAATGCACCCAGCCGGCCAGCAGCGCCTGGGGGGAGGAGAGCAGCAGCCGCACGCCGTCCAGCGTGCTGAAACCCGCCCCGGCCGGCGGGCCTTCACCGGCCAGGCCCGTCACCAGCAGGCTGACATACAGGCCGGCCAGCAGCACCGCGATCACCCGCGCCGCCAGCACCAGCCGGGCGCGAGCCAGCGGCGCGCAGGCCAGCGCCAACCAGCCGGGCAACACGGCGGCGCTGACGATGCTGAACAGGCTGTCGGGCGTCATCACGGCGCACAGTGGCGGTGGCGGGCGTGATGGTCAAGGCGGCAGCCCTGTGGCACCATGCGACAGAATCGGGGAGGTTCGATCATGATGAAACGTGCGGTGATGCTGGCCGGACTGGCCGTGATGCTGGCGGCGGCAGCGCCTGACGTGGTGAGCGCACCGGGCCGGCCAGACGCGATGGTGGCGCTCGATGCCGGCCGCCAGCCCGCCGCGGTGCTGGCGCAAAGCCTGATCCGCCCCGGCGCCCGCGTCATGGATGTGATGGCCGGGCAAGGCTATTATACGGAATTGCTGGCCCGCCATGTCGGCGCCAAGGGCAAGGTGTTTGCCATCGAACCCGTCAGCTACATGGACGATCCCAGGACGGCGGCGGCCTGGGACGCGCTGAAGAAGCGGCAGAAGAATGTCGAACTGGTCGTTGGCGCACCCGGCGACACGCCCATGCCGGACAGGCTCGACGCCGCCTTCTATCACCTGACCTATCATGATCTGTACTGGCAATCCGAAAAGTTCAAATATCCGCGCACCGATGTCGAAGCCTACAACGCCCGCCTGTTTGCCGCGCTGAAACCCGGCGGCGTGGTGATCATCATCGATCACCACGGCGTGCCTGGCATGGATGCCCGCGCCCAGGCCGACAAGACCCACCGCATCGACGCCGCCGTGGTGAAGGCCGACATGGCCCGCGCGGGTTTTCGCTTCGCCGGCAGCGTGCCGATCCTGGAAACGGCCGGCGACGATCCGACCAAACTGGTGTTCGACCCGTCGCTGCGGGGGAAGACCAACCGGTTCTACTATCGGTTCGTGAAGCCGTGAGGGATTGAAGGGAAAAGGGCCGCCGCCCCGGATCAAGTCCGGGGTGACGTGGGCAGGGGCGAGGCCCCTGCACCCGTAAGTTCTCGGGCGGCCCTCGCAGTGCGGCTTTTGCTGATCTGAGAAAGAGCGGATTTTTTCGCGGATGGCCCAAATTCGCGGCATCCAGTGGCAAATTTCGTCGGCGGCAGTTTTGACACAATTGACGAATCCGGCGGGATTCAGCGTTGAAAACCCTTGTTTTTTTTCGCCACGCGCAGTCTGCGGACCGCAGCATGATGACAGGCATTGCCCGTGTAGGACAGAGCAGCAATGGAGCCGTCACCTGCTGCGCCCCCTTGGTCGGTGGTTGAACCGCTTGTGCCCCGCTGTTATGGCCGCGGACATGAAGCTGGTGGCCATCTTGTCGAGCCAACAAGGCCGCATGTTTGCGGCGGTGTTGGCGCGCGGGGTGGGTTCGAGGGTCGGATAGGCCGACTTCAGTCATCAACGTGCAAGGAAACCCCGCCCGGCTGGCGGGGTTTTTTGTGCTGGTCGGGCGGTCTGATACAGGAGACATGCCATGTCATTGACCACTGATCCTGACATCGAGCGCCTGGCGCTGGCCATGGTTGGCTGCACCCTGCCCAAGGCGGAATGGACGCATGCGGGCCATTTTGCGGCGGCCCTGTGGCTGCTCCGGCATCGGCCTGATCTGGCGGCGCCCGATGCGATGCGCGAGCTGATCATGCGCTATAATGAATCCACGGGCACGGCCAACACGGATGATGGCGGCTATCACCACAGCATCACCGTTGCGTCGTTGCGGGCGGCGGCGTGGCATCTTGGCCGCCATGGCGGGGATGCGCCGTTGCATGGCGTGCTGGCGGCGCTGATGGCCTCTGCCCAGGGCCGGTCTGACTGGCTGTTGGCGCATTGGCGGCGCGAGACGCTGTTCAGCGTGGCGGCGCGGCGGGACTGGGTGGCGCCGGATCTGGCGGCGCTGCCGTTCTAGGCGGGCAGCATCGCCGTGACCTCGATCTCGATCTTCATCGCCGGATCGAGCAGGGCGGCGAAGATCACCGTGCTGGCCGGCGGGTGTTCGCCGAAGGCGGCGCGCAATTGCGGCCAGCAGGGTTCGAAATCGGCGCGTTCGGCCAGATAATAGGTGACGCGCACGACATGGGCGAAATCCGTGCCCGCCGCAGCCAGCGCCCGGCCGATGATGGCCAGCGCGTTGGCGCACTGGCCTTCCACATCGGCCGGCAGCGCGCCCGTGTCCGGGTTGCGGCCAACCGTGCCGGAGACGAACACGAATGGCGGCGCGACAACGGCGCGGCAATAACCGACCAGCGCCTCCCACGGCGCGCCGCTGGCGATTCGCGTGATGGTCACATCAGTGGCGTGGCAGCGAACGGCCGCCGCCGCCAACACCGGCCAGCGTGGGGCCGGACACGCCGTGATCGCCCAGCGCGCTGATGGCGCTGTTCACATCCACCGTCTGCACGGCGCGGGCGGGGCGATCGGCATTGCCGTCCAGCGCCACATCCTCGCCACCCAGGCTTTCCATCACGGCATCGGGCAGATCGTCCGGCTCGGCAAAGCGGGCGGCGACGGTGAGAAATTCGCCGCGTTGCCGGCCGGCCAGCACATCAAAGCCGATGTTGAGCAGATCCTGCACATTGCCGTCGCGGCCCATGCGGCTGGGCCCGCCCAGCACCACGGCGACCAGGCGGCGATTGTCGCGCATGGCCGAGGCCGCGAGCGTGAAGCCGGCGGCATTGGTGAAGCCGGTCTTGATGCCATCGACGCCGGGCATGGTGCTGAGCAGATGGTTGTGATTGGCCACCGACAGGCCGCGATAGCGATAATGGGTTTGCGAAAACACCGGATAATGCGCCGGAAAATCCCGCAGCATGGCGCGGGACAGGATGGCGATGTCGCGCGCGGTGCTGGTGTGATCGGGGTGCGGCAGGCCGGAGGAATTGTGGAACACCGTGTTCATCATGCCCAGCCGGCGGGCGGTGGCCGTCATGCGTTCGGCAAAGGCGGCTTCGCTGCCGCTGACATGTTCGGCCAGCGCCACCGAGATATCGTTGGCGCTGCGGGTGGCGATCACGCCGAAGGCATCGCGCACGCTGATCGTGGCGCCCACGCGCAGGCCCAGTTTGGATGGCGCCTGTGCCACGGCATGGCGGGAAATGCGCAATTCATCGTCAAGCGACAGGCGGCCGGCGGCCAGTTCCTCGAACGCGACATAGAGCGTCATCACCTTGGTGATGGAGGCGGGATAGCGGGTTTCGTCGGCGCGGCGGGCATAGAGCACCTCGCCGGTATCATGATCGATCAGGATGGCGGCATAGCGCGGGGCGGAATAAAGGCTGGCGGCAAAGGCCGATGGCGCGAACAATGCCATCGCCACCACAAGAAACCGCGCCAGAGCCTTCATCAGCAAACGCTTTTCCCCTCATCCCAGCGTCTGGCTGCACTGTAACCCGACGGACACGTCGCTGCAAAGGGGCGAATGACGGTGCAGCCGCCTGCCGCAGGCGCTGCTGCGACGGGCTGTTGCGCGCGTGCGGCCATTGCCCTTTTGCGCGGAACCTGCCAAGCGCCGCCCACCCTTTGCTGACAGCCGAGATCGATGACCGTCACCCCCGCCCGTTCGGCCAATCCGGTGGAAAACCGGCGCACCTTCGCCATCATTTCCCACCCCGATGCCGGCAAGACGACCCTGACCGAGAAACTGCTGCTGTTCGGCGGCGCCATCCATGCCGCCGGCGAGGTGCGGGCACGGGGCCAGAACCGGCGCGCCCGGTCGGACTGGATGAAGATCGAACAGGCGCGCGGCATTTCGGTGACATCAAGCGTGATGACCTTCGAACGCGACGGCATCACCTTCAACCTGCTCGACACGCCGGGCCACGAGGATTTTTCCGAAGACACGTATCGCACGCTCACCGCTGTCGACAGCGCGGTGATGGTAATCGATGTCGCCAAGGGCATCGAGGCGCAGACGCGCAAGCTGTTCGAGGTGTGCCGCCTGCGCGATGTGCCGATCATCACCTTCATCAACAAGGTGGACCGCGAAGGCCGCGACCCGTTCGATCTGCTGGATGAAGTGGCCGACATGCTGGCGCTGGATGTGGCGCCGCTCAATTGGCCGGCCGGCCTGGGCGGCGAATTCACCGGCCTGTATGATCTGAAACGCCGGCGGTTCCACCAGCCCGATGGCAGCGACAGCCGGCTGGCCGGCGATGTGGTGGTGGTGGACGGGCTGGATGATGCGCGCATCGATGCGCTGGCCGGGGCGATGGCGGGCCGCCTGCGCGAACAGGCCGAACTGGCCGAAGGCGGCTATGCCGCGCTGGACATTGAAAAATATCGCGCCGGCGCGTTGACGCCGGTGATCTTCGGTTCGGCGCTGAAGGATTTCGGCGTCGTTGATCTGATCGATGCGCTGGCGGCCTATGCGCCGTCCCCGCGCCCGCAACCGGCGCTGCCGGCGGCGGTGGACCCGATGGCGGCGCAGGTTTCGGGCTTCGTGTTCAAGGTGCAGGCCAACATGAACCCGCAGCACCGCGACCGCATCGCCTTCCTGCGCCTGGCCAGCGGGCGGTTCCGGCGCGGCATGAAGCTGAAGCAGATGTCCACCGGCAAGCAGATCGCCATCAATTCGCCGATCTTCTTTTTCGCGCAGGACCGCGAGATCGCCGACGAGGCGTTTCCCGGCGACATCATCGGCATTCCCAACCATGGCGTGCTGCGCGTGGGCGACACGCTGGTGGAGAAGGATGATCTCAGCTTCACCGGCATTCCCAATTTCGCGCCCGAAATATTGCGCCGCGTGAAGCTGGACGATCCGACCAAATCGAAACAGCTGAAGACCGCGCTGACCGACATGGCCGAAGAGGGCGTGACGCAATTGTTCAAGCCGGCGCTGGGCAGCCAGTGGATCGTGGGCGTGGTGGGCCAGTTGCAGCTGGAGGTGCTGATCAGCCGGCTGGAGGCGGAATATCGCGTGGCGGCCAGTTTCGAGCCGTCGCCTTACGAAACCGCCCGCTGGATTTCCGGCACGCCTGCGGCCATGAAGGGCTTCATGGACGAGCATCGCAGCGCCATGGCCGAAGACCGCGACGCCGCCCCGGTGTTCATGGCGCGCGACAACTGGGAACTGAACTTCATCACCGGCCGCTTTCCGGACATCAAATTCTCTGCCACGCGGGAACGCGCCTGATGGCCGGCGTGGCCGCCTTGATTGGCCGGCTGTGGGCGCTGGTGCGGCCGTATCGCTGGTGGTCGCTGGTGGCGGTGGCGGGGCTGTTGTTCGTGTTGCTGGGCTGGCTGGTGGCCACCGCCCCGCTGGATCGCGCCCTGCAACCGGCCAAGCAACCCAGCCTGATCATCACCGACATGAACGGCAAGGCCATCGCCCGGCGCGGCGATTACAAGGAAGAACCGGTGGCGATCGCGGCGCTGCCCGCCCATGTGCCGGCCGCCTTCATCGCCATCGAGGATCGGCGCTTTCGCGATCACATGGGTGTTGACCCTATCGGCATCCTGCGCGCCGCTGTCACCAACGCCCAGGCCGGCGGCGTGCGCCAGGGCGGTTCGACGCTGACCCAGCAACTGGCCAAGACCAGTTTCCTGTCTTCCGAACGATCGATCAAGCGCAAGCTGCAGGAGATGATCATCGCACTCTATCTGGAAGCGCGGTTGAGCAAGGACGAGATTTTGCAGAATTACCTCTCGTCGGTCTATTTTGGCGATGGTGCCTATGGCATACGTGCCGCGGCGCGCACCTATTTCGACAAGGCCCCCGAACAGCTGGATCTGGGCGAAGCCGCCATGCTGGCCGGGCTGGTGCAGGCGCCATCGCGGCTGGCGCCATCGCGGCATCTGGAACAGGCGCGCGCCCGCGCCGCGCAGGTGCTGGCCGCCATGGTGGACACCGGCGCGATCACGGCCGCACAGGCCGCCGCCGCCCGCCCGGCCGATTATCGCCCCGGCCGCAAGACCCTGCCCAGCGGCAGTTATTTTGCGGATTGGGTGCTGCCGCAGGCGCGCGAGGCGACCGAGGCGGATTATGGCGAGATTGTCGTGAAGACCACGCTGGACCCGCGCCTGCAGACGCTGGCCGAACAGATGATCACCGATGGCCTGGCGCGCGCGCGCGGGCTGAATGTCAATCAGGCGGCGCTGGTGGCGATGCGGCTGGATGGCCGGGTGGTCGCCATGGTGGGCGGCACCGATTACAAGGCCAGCAGCTTCAACCGCGCCACCCAGGCGCAGCGCCAGCCGGGTTCATCGTTCAAGCTGTTTGTCTATCTGGCGGCGCTGGAAGCCGGCAAGACGCCGGCTGACACCATCGTGGATGAACCCATCGAACTGTGCGAGCCGGGCCAGAAACCGGGCGAATGCTATGCCCCCAAGAATGATGATCTGCGCTTCCGCGGGACCATCAGCCTGGCCACCGCCTTTGCCGCCAGTTCCAACATTGCCGCCGTGAAGCTGGCGCAGGAAGTGGGCATATCGGCCGTGGCCGCCCAGGTGAAGAAGCTGGGCATCAGCGGCGGGGTGAGCATCTATCCGGCGATGGCGCTGGGCACCACGCCGATCCCGCTGATCGACATGACACGCGCCTTTGCCGCCGTGGCCTCTGGCCGCTACCCGGTAAAGGCCAGCGGCCTGTGGCGCGATGATCCCTGGCCCGATGCGGTGACGCCGCCGGAAGCCACCGCGAAAAGCTGGCCGGTGCGGGCCGACATGATGCAGCTGCTGCAAAGCGTGGTGCGCAACGGCACCGGCAACGCCGCGCGGCTGCCGATCCCGGCCTGGGGCAAGACCGGCACCACGCAAAACCATCGCGATGCGCTGTTCATCGGCTTTGCCGGCGATCTGGTGGTGGGCGTGTGGGTGGGCAATGACGACAATTCGCCGATGGCCGCCAGCATCGTGGGCGGCGGCCTGCCGGCGCGGCTGTGGAAGGGCTTCATGGCCGCCGCGCTGCAGATGGAAGGCAAGATGGAGGCCGTGCCGGACATTGCCCCGGTGGAGGTGGACATGGAGGCGCTGGCCATCGACATGGAGGGCATGACCATCGATCTGAACGGCGAGCCCAACAATCCGCCGGCGGTGATCGACATTCCCGATGACAGCGTGACCGAACCGCCGGAACCGCCGGAACCGCGTTAGGGTCCCGACCCTAGGCCCGGGCCCAGCGCATGATCAGCATGATCAGCGCCAGGCTGATCGGGAATTCGATGAAGGTCGTCCAGGTCAGCCACGCATCCTTGCCGCCCCAGACGATCACCGCCTGCTCGGCCGCTGCGGAGGCGAGGCCAAGCAGGCCGAGGCCAAGGGCGAGCCGGCGCGGCTGCATCGGCAGTGGCAGGTAATTGGCCAGGCCCTTGCCCAGCCAGCGCCCGCCCAGCGCGGCATCGCCCAGAAAGCACAAGGCCGACAGGGTGCCCAGAATGGTCGAGCGCAGCATCACCGCCCGATCATCCCGAAAGGCGATGGCCAGCCCGGCCGAAACCAGGCCCATGATGATGCCGAACCGCGCCAGCCCGCCCAGCAGATCAACCTTGACGAACCGCTGCACCACCGCCAGCGCGATGCCGGCCAGCGCCGCCGTGATGGCGGCGGTGGGCAGATCGCTCAGCCTGGCGACGATATAGAAGATCAGGCCGATGGCGATGTCGCAGGCCATCGCCGGCCAGTTGCGCCTGATCCGGGCCATCTGGGCCTGATTCCGGGCAAGCCGTTCCGGGCTGGCCAGCGCCCGTGCGGCCCTGGGCAGGGCAATCGGGCGGCCGGGGTGGCTTTCCCACAGCAATTGGCCATCCACCCGCGCCGCAGCGCCGGTGGTGACCCAGCCGTTGAAGCCGCATTCCACCGCCAGCGTGCGACCATCGGGCAAGGTGGCCGCCAGCTGGTGATTGGCGAGATGATCCGGCGAATTCAGGCCGGCGCGCTGGCTGGCCTGCTGCACGCCGTCGATCAGCAGCCGGCTTTCCCAGACGCTGAGTTGGGCATCGATGAGCAGGCGCACATCATGGCCGGGAATGGCCGGCCGGTGCCGATATTGCCAATAGCGCATCGGGCCGGCGCTCAATCCCAGAATCAATCCTTGTAGAGCCTGTCCAGCCGCTCGCCATAAACCTGTTTCAGCACATGGCGGCGGATCTTCAGGCTGGGGGTGAGCTGCTGGTTGTCGGTGCTGAACGGCGCATCGGCGATGATCACCCGGCGCACCTTCTCGATCACGCTGAGTTTCTGGTTCACCCGGTCCACCGCGGCCTGCATGGCGCGGACGAATTCCGGCTCCTGCCGCAGCCTGTCCATGTCGGCCGGCAGGCCCTTGTCGCGCGCGAAGCTGAGCGCCCATTCGGCTTCCGGCACGACCACGCCCACCAGATAGGGCCGGCGATCGCCATAGACCATGGCCTGGGCAATCTCGTCCTGCAGGGTGAGCATGCCTTCGACGCGCTGCGGCGCGACATTGTCGCCCTTGTCGTTGACCAATATGTCCTTCTTGCGATCGGTGATGACCAGATGGCCATCCTTGTCGAGATGGCCGATGTCGCCGGTGTAGAGCCAGCCGTCCTTCAGGGCCTTGTGGCTTTCGGCGTCGTTCATCCAGTAACCGTCCATCACCAGCTCGCCGCGCACCAATATCTCGCCATCGGCGGCGATCTTCACCTCCACGCCGTCCAGCGGCGGGCCAACCGTGTGCATTTTCAGGCGGGCGCGTGGCCGGTTGCAGCTGATCACCGGGCCGGCTTCGGTCTGGCCATAGCCTTGCAGGATCGGGATGCCGATGGCGGTGAAGAAGATGCCCACTTCCGGATTCAACGGCGCGCCGCCGGCCACCATGGCGCGCAGGCGGCCGCCGAACTTGGCGCGGATGGATTTGCGGATCGTGCGTTCCAACGCCTGGTCGATCAGCTTTTCGGCCAGATTGAGCGTTTCGCCCTTGGCCTCCTTGCGGGCGATGGACAACGCCTGATTGAGCAGGGTGATGGCCAGCCCGCCCTGCTTCTCGATCTGCTTGGCGATGCGCATCCGCAACACTTCGAACAGGCGCGGCACCACCACCATCAGCGTGGGGCTGGATTCCTCGATGTTGGCGGCCAGTTTTTCCAGCCCTTCGGCATACCAGATCTGCCCGCCCATGCCGATCGGCATATATTGGCCGGCGGTGTGTTCATAGGCGTGCGACAGGGGCAGGAAGGACAGGAAGATCTCGCCCTTCGCCTCTGGCGGCGGATCGGGAAAATCCTGTTCGATCACGGTGATGGCGCCGGCAATGTTGCGCAGGATCGCGCCATGATGCTGGCGCACGCCGCGTGGGCTTCCGCCGGTGCCGCTGGTGTAGATCAGGCAGGCCAGGTCCTCGCGGCGCATGGTGGCGCGGGCCCGCACGGCGGCGCGGTCTTCATCCAGCAGCGGCGCGCGGCTGCCGACCAGTCGGGCCCAGTCATGGATCACCAGGCCCTGCACATCGGCCATCGGTTCCATGCCGATGATGATGCGGCACTGATCGGTGGCCAGCGCCGCCGGCAGCACCGCCTTGCCCAGTTTGGGCCCCGAAACGATCACGGCGCGCGCGCCGCTGTTGGCCAGGATATGGGTGTGATCGGCCTGGGTGTTGGTGGTATAGGCCGGCACGGTGATGGCGCCGGCCGCCATGATCGCCAGATCGGCCAGGCACCATTCCGGCCGGTTTTCCGATACCAGCACCACGCGGTCGCCGCGACCGATGCCGATGCCGATCAGCGCGGCCGACAGCGCCGCCACGATGTCGCGCGCCTCGCCCCAGCTGATCGTGCGCCACTGCCCGGCCAGCTTGGCGGTGAGCATGGGCGCGCCGGGCTGTTCATCGGCCCGATCCAGAAACAGGCTGACCAGATTGGGCGACCGGTCCACATGGGCGGCCAACTGGGCAGGCCGCAGCGGCGGCAGTTTCGGCAGCATCATCCTCTCCCAAAGACGGTCTGTTGCGGGGTGTTGATCACCCCGTGCATGTGCAAGTCAATAACCGGCCGGCCGGCCTTCGCCGCGCGCATCCGCCCCGCCGCGCCAGCCGCCCGCCACCCGCTGCACGCCATTCAGCTTCAGCGGCAGCGCCGTTGCCACCGGCTTGTGGCCCATGGCGGTGAAGGCCGGGATCATCTGTTCCAGGAAGGTGCCCTTTTCCACCGCAAAACGATCACCGATCGCGATCAGCTGCGGCAGGGCGATGGCCTCCTCCACGGGCAAGCCCCAATCGACCACGCCGATGATCGCCTTGGCCACCTGGGCGATGATGGTGGGGCCGCCGGCCGCGCCGATGGCCAGGATCGCCTGTCCGCGGGCATCATAGACGATGGTGGGCGACATGGCGGAGCGCGGCCGCTTGCCGGGCTGGACATGATTGGCGGTCAACTTGCCCTGATCTTCGGGCGCGAGGTTGAAATCGGTCAGTTCGTTGTTGAGCACGAAGCCGTTCGACACCAGGCCGGAGCCGAAGGTCTTTTCCACCGTGCTGGTCCAGCTGGTGATGTTGCCGGCGGCATCTGCCACGGCAAAATTGGTGGTGCCGGCCACTTCATTGTCGGCCGCGGTCACCCGCGCGGTGGGGGCGCCGGCCGGCATGCCGGCTTCGGCCCGGGCCAGCCGCGCATCGGCCGCAATCAGGGCGGACCGCTGGGCGATATAGGCCGGATCGGCCAGCCCCTTGGTGGGCACGGCGACGAAGGCGGGATCGGCGATCCATTTTTCGCGATCGGCATAGGCGAGGCGCTGGCTTTCGCCGAACAGGTGCCAGGCGACCATATTGTCCTTGCCCAGCCCCTTCATGTCGAAGCGTTCCAGCTGTTTCAGCATGGCCAGCACGCCCACCCCGCCTGAAGAGGGCGGGCCCATGCCGCAGATCCGGTAGGTGCGATAGCTGCCGCACACCGGTTCGCGCGATTCGGCGCGATAGGCGGCCAGATCGGCCAGCGTCATCGCCGTGGGGTTGGCCTCGGCGGTGCTGACGGTCTTGACGATGCCGGCGGCGATCTCGCCCTTGTAGAAGGCGTCCGCCCCGCCCGCCGCGATGCTGCGCAGGGTGGCGGCCAGCTTCTCGTTGCGAAACAGGGTGCCGGCGGGCAGCGGCGCGCCGCCGGCATCGAAATAGAGGGTGCGGCCTTCCGGCCCGGCCTGTTTCAGACTGTCCTGCCCGAAGGCGATGAAGCGGGCGAGCGTGGGCGAGATCGGGAAGCCTTCGGCGAGCCGGATCGCCGGTTCGAACAGCTTCGCCCAGGGCAGCTTGCCCCATTTCCGGTGCGCCTGCGCCGCCAGCGCGATGTTGCCGGGCACGCCCACGCTGCGCCCGCCGGTGGCGGCCTTCATGAACGGCATCGGCTTGCCATCGGCGCCCAGAAACTGGCCGGGGCTGGCAACAGCCGGCGCGGTTTCGCGGCCATCGATGCTGCCCAGTTTGCCGTTGGCAGGCTGATAGACGATGAAGCCGCCGCCGCCGATGCCGCTGCTTTGCGGTTCCACCACGGTGAGCGCCAGCATGGTGGCAATGGCCGCATCGGCCGCCGTGCCGCCCTGGCGAAGGATCGCCAGGCCGGCTTCGCTGGCCAGCGGATTGGCGGCGGAGACAACGCCGCGGAACGGCCCGGCCCCGGCGCTGGCCGATGCCTGCACCGGGCCTGAATCCGCATCGCGCGGGATGGGTTGCGCCACCGCCGCGGTGGCAAGCAGGGACAGGCTGAGGAAAATTGCTGGCTTCATGGGGGCTGCACCTTAGGCCGATTCCCGCCCAAGAAAAGGGCCTAAACCGCGGCAGCGGCGGCGGCCACGCCGGCAAAGCCGTCGCGGCGCAGCAGCGCGGCCAGATCGGCCTTCATGCGGGTGACAAGGCCCGGCCCTGCATAGACCAGCGCCGAATAGAGCTGCACCGCGCACGCCCCGGCGCGGATGCGATCATAGGCATCCTGGCCCGACGCAATGCCGCCCACCGCGATCAACGGCAACTGGCCGCCGGTTTCGCTGCGGAAGCGTTTGAGCGCCGCCAGCGCCAGCGGCTTCAAGGGCGCGCCCGACAGGCCGCCGGCCTCGCCAGCGTGGCGGCTGGCCAGCGCCGGGCGGGAAATGGTGGTGTTGGAGACGATCAGGCCATCCACCCCGCCATCGATGCAGGCGCGCGCGATGGTGGCCCAGTCATCCTCTCCCTGATCAGGCGCGACCTTTACAAACACTGGCACGTCGAGCCGGCCGCGCGCCGCCATCACCCGCGCGATCAGATCGGCCAGGGCCGCGCCATCCTGCAAGCTGCGCAGCCCCGGCGTGTTGGGCGACGAGATGTTGACCGTGACATAGGACGCATGCGGGGCGAGCGCGCGCAGGGCGACGACATAATCATCGGTGCGGTCTTCACTGTCCTTGTTGGCGCCCAGGTTGATGCCCACCACGCCGGGCCGGCCGGCGCGGGCAGCGAGGCGGGCATGGGCAAATTCCAGCCCGCGCGAATTGAAGCCAAAGCGGTTGATGACGGCACGATCCTCCACCAGCCGGAACAGGCGGGGCTGCGGATTGCCCGGCTGCGGGCGGGGACACACACTGCCGCATTCGACAAAGCCGAAGCCCAGACGCAGCATGGCATCGGGCACTTCGGCATCCTTGTCGAAGCCGGCGGCCAGCCCGATCGGGTTGGGCAGGGCCAGGCCGGCCAGGCTGGTGGCGAGGATGGGATCATCGGCCGGGGCGCGCGGCACCAGCCCGGTCTTCAGCGCGGCCAGGGTGAGATTGTGCGCCACTTCGGGATCGAGTGCGAACAGCCAGGGTTTGACGAGGGCAAACATCACCTGCGGCCATGGCAGGCAGCGGCGGCCGGTTCAATCCCCCTCGTCCGTGCGGCCGACCAGCGCCAGCGCGCGGGCGCGACGCTGGTGCAAGCCGCACCAGTGCACCAGCGCCTCCTCCCGCCCGTGCGTCACCCACACCTCGCCGGGGTTCAGATCGGCGATGGTGGCGGTCAGTTCGTCCCAATCGGCGTGATCGGAAATGATCAGCGGCAGTTCGATGCCGCTTTGCACCGCGCGCTGGCGCACGCGCATCCAGCCGCTGGCCATGGCGGTGACGGGATCGGGCAGGCGGCGGCTCCACGCGTCGCGCAGGGCCGATGGCGGCGCGATGATGATGGCGCCTTTCAAGGCATCGCCCTTCAAGGTGCCCACGGGCTTGAGATCGCCCAGCGCGACGCCGTGCGCTTCATACAGGGCGCACAGCGCCACCATCGCGCCGTGCAGATAGATGGGCGCATCATGGCCGGCGCGCCTGAGTTCGGCGATCACCCGCTGCGCCTTGCCCAGGGCATAGGCCCCCACCGCGATGCAGCGATCGGGGTTGGCGGCCAGCCTGGCCAGCAGCCGGGCGATTTCCTGCCCCGTATCGGGGTGGCGGAACACCGGCAGGCCGAAGGTGGCTTCGGTGATGAAGATGTCGCACGGCAGCACCTCGAACGGGGCACAGGTGGGATCGGCGCGGCGCTTGTAATCGCCCGACACGATGATGCGGGTGCCGGCCTTTTCCAGCACGATCTGCGCCGAACCCAGCACATGGCCGGCCGGCAGCAGCATGGCGGTGATGCCATCGCCCAGCGCGAGGCGCTGCCCATAGGCCAGGGCCTGCCCGCCAGCCTGCGGCCCGAAGCGCTGGTGCATGATCGCCAGCGTTTCGCCGGTGGCCAGCACGGCTCCATGGCCGGCACGGGCATGATCGGCATGGCCATGGGTGATGATGGCACGATCCACGGCGCGGCCGGGATCGATCCATGTGTCGATGCCGGGCAGATGGAGGCCGTGGCCGTGGGGAATGATCCAGTCAGGATTGGACATCAAACGGGTTGACCAGCGGCACATCCAGCCCGTGGAAATCGCCGATGTTGCGGGTGACGATGCCCATGCGGTTGGCCAGCGCGATGCCGGCGATCATGGTGTCATGAACGCCGGCAGGCTTGCCGATGGCCTCACGCGCGGCCAGCAGCAATCCCGCCTGCTCGCCCGCTGCCTGGTCAAACGCCAGCACCCGTGCCGTGAAGCGTTCGGACAGCAGCCGGCCAAAGCGCCATTCCAGGCCAGCCCGGCGCTGGCCATCAGGCAGGCGGGCCAGGCCATGGCGGATTTCCATGACGGTGATGGCAGTGGTGAACAGGCTCTGACCCGGCCGCGTATCGATCCAATGCAGCACATTGGCATCGCAGGGCACCCGCATCATTTCGGACAGGATGTTGGTATCGAGCAGCCAACCGGCGGCCGCGCGCGCGCGAAGATCAGTCAAAGCTGACCGGCCGCGCTGCCTGCCCCTTGAGTTCGGCAATCGGTTCATCAAGGCTGCAATCGGCAAACAGGCTCTGCATATAGCTGCCCAGTCCGGGTTGCGGCGGCTCCACCGCTTCAGCGAGGATGGCGCGGGCTTCCGCTTCCAGGCTGCGGCCGTGGCGGGCGGCACGGCGGGCGAGGCCGGCCTTCACATGATCATCCAGATTGCGGACCAATATTTGTGCCATTTGGTTGTGATATCATGATAGCGCCGCTGCAGCAAGGCTGGCTGCCACGCGCCGCTGGGCTATAGGCTGGGCCGATGAGCCTGCCGCCCGCCATCGTCCAGTGGTTCGCGCAGCGCGGCTGGGCCGTGCGCGCCCATCAGTTGGCCATGCTGGAGGTGGCGGCGCGCGGGGGCCATGCGTTGCTGGTGGCGCCCACCGGGGCGGGCAAGACGCTGGCCGGGTTTCTGCCCACGCTGGCCGAACTGGCGACCGGCCGCCACGAGGGGCTGCACACGCTCTATATCTCGCCGTTGAAGGCGCTGGCGGTGGATGTGCAGCGCAATCTGTTGACCCCCATTGCCGACATGGGGCTGGACATCACGGTGGAAACCCGCACCGGCGACACGCCATCAGACCGCAAGGCCCGGCAGAAGGCGCGGCCGCCGCACATCCTGATCACCACGCCGGAAAGCCTGGCCATCTTGCTTTCTGCCCCCGAAAGCGTGCGCATGATGGCCGGGGTGCGGCGGGTGATCGTGGATGAAATCCACGCCTTTGGCACCACAAAGCGCGGCGATCAGTTGAGCCTGTGCCTGGCCCGGTTGCAGAAACTGGCCCCGGCGCTGCAGCGGGTGGGCCTGTCGGCCACCATCGCCGATCCCGAAAGCTGGGCCGGCTGGCTGGCCCCCGATGCCGATGCGGCGGCGGTGACGATCGTGCGCGCCGCCGCCGGGGCCGAGCCGCAGATCGCGATCCTGGCCATTGATGACCGCATCCCCTGGGGCGGCCACAATGGCCGCTATGCCGCGCGCGCCGTGATGCAGCAGATAGCGCAGAGCCGGCTGGCCATCGTGTTCGTCAACACCCGCGCTGTCGCCGAACTGGTGTTCCGCGATCTGTGGGCCGAAAATGAGGAGGCCCTGCCCATCGGCATCCACCACGGCAGCCTGGCCCCCGAAGCCCGGCGCAAGGTGGAGGCCGCCATGGCTGCCGGCCGGCTGCGCGCCATCGTCGCCACCGCGAGCCTGGATCTGGGGCTGGATTGGGGCGATGTCGATCTGGTGATCCAGATGGGCGCGCCCAAGGGGGCATCGCGGCTGCTGCAGCGCACCGGCCGGGCCAATCACCGCATGGACGAAGCCAGCCGCTGCCTGATCGTGCCGGGCAACCGCTTTGAATATCTGGAGGCGCTGGCCGCCCGCGATGCGGTGGCTGCCGGCGAGCTGGACCCCGATGGCTTTCGCCCCGGCGGGCTGGATGTGCTGGCCCAGCATGTCGTGGGGCTGGTGGCGGCCGCGCCGATCCATCCCGATGATCTTTATGCCGAAGTGCGCAGCGCGGCGCCCTATGCCGGCCTGACCCGCGCCGCCTTTGACCATCTGCTCGATTATGCCGCCACCGGGGGGTATGCGCTCAAGGCCTATGAACGCTATCGGCGCATCGTGGCCGGCCGCGATGGCCTGCTGCGGCTGCGCAGTGCCGCGCTGGCGCGGGCTTGGCGGATGAACAGCGGCACCATCGTCGAGGCCGTCGCCATGAACGTGGTGTTTGGGACCGGCAAGCCCGGCCGCCACGGCCGCCGCCTTGGCCAGGTGGAGGAATATTTCGCCGGACAGCTCAGGGTGGGGGACAGTTTCATGTTCGCCGGCCAGACGCTGGAGGTGACCGGTTTTGACGGGGCCGATATCCATGTGCGGCTGGGCCGCGGCAGCCCCAAGGTGCCGGTCTATGCCGGCGGCCGCATGCCGATGACCACCCGGCTGGCGGCGCGTGTGCGCGGCCTGATGAACGATCGCAGCCGCTGGCCGGACATGCCGGCCGATGTGCGCGAATGGCTGGCGATCCAGGCCCGCGTCTCCCGCCTGCCCGGCACCGATGACGTGCTGGTGGAAAGCTTCGCGCGCGATGGCCGCTGGTACATGGCGGTCTATGGCTTTGCCGGCCACCCGGCACACCAGACGCTGGGCATGCTGATCACCCAGCGCATGGAACGGGCCGGGCTGCTGCCGCTGGGCTTTGTCGCATCCGATTATGCCATGGTGTGCTGGAGCCTGGAGCCGGTGGATGATCCCCGACCCCTGTTCGATCCCGCCGTGCTGGAGGATGAACTGGCGCAGTGGCTGGCCGCCTCGCCCTTTTTGCGCCGCGCCTTTCGCGAGGTGGCGATCATCGCCGGCCTGATCGAGCGGGTGCAGCCCGGCGTGCAGAAATCGGGCAAGGCGATGAGCGTTTCCTCCGATCTCATCTATGATGTGCTCAGACGGCACCAGCCCGATCACCTGCTGCTCACCGCCGCCTGGACCGATGCGCGCGGCAAGCTGACCGATGTGGCCCGGCTGGCCGATCTGCTTGAACAGGCGCACAGCCGCCTCACCCATGTGCGCGCCGCGCATGTGACGCCGCTGGCCGTGCCATCGATGCTGACGATCGGCCGCGAACGGGTGGGGACAGAGGCGGACTCGGCGCTGCTGCACGAGGCGCAGGCCCTGATTGCCGAGGCGCTGCGGCTCGACTAGGCAGGGCCATGCGTTCCCCCGACACGGTTTTCTTCGGCCATCCGGCCGGGCTGGGCTTTCTGGCCGCCACCCAGGTGTGGGAGCGGTTTTCCTTCTATGGCATGCAGGCGCTGCTGCCGCTGTATCTGGTCGATCACCTGCTGCAACCCGATGTGGCGCCGGGCGTGATCGGGCTGGGGCTGCTGCGCGCCGGGGTGGAGGCGCTGGTGGGCCCGCTGTCCACCACCGCCTTTGCCGCGCAATTGTTCGGCCTCTACATCGGCCTGTTCAACATCGCGCCGCTGGCACTGGGCTGGCTGGCCGATGGCCCGTTCGGGCAGCGCCGGCTGGTGCTGGCCGGGCTGGCGCTGATGTCGGCCGGACACTTGACCATGGCCAGCGAGGCCCTGTTCGTGCCGGCGCTGCTGCTGCTGGTGCTGGGCGGCGGCTGCCTGAAGGGCAATCTTTATGCCCAGGTCGGCCGGTTGTATGGCAGCGGCGATGATCGGCGCACCCGCGCCTATGCCATCTATCTGATCGCGATGAACATCGGCGCGTTTCTGGCGCCGCTGGTGTGCGGCACGCTGGGCGAACGCGTGGGCTGGCATTGGGGCTTTGCCGCGGCCGGCATCGGCATGCTGGCCGGCATGATCATCTATCTGGCCGGCCTGCGCCACCTGCCGCCCGAACCGGAGCGGCAGCACCACCCTGCCGCTGGGCATCTGGTGCCGGCGGCGCGGCCGGTGCCGGCGGCGCGGCCGGTCATCGCCATCCTGTTCATGCTGCTGCCCTATGTCATCGCCTATGCCGCGGCCATGCAGGCCTATAATCTGCTGCTGGTGTGGGCGCAGGATGCCATGAACCGCGATGTTGCCGGCTTCACCGTGCCGGTCAGCTGGCTGCTCACCTTCGATGGGCTGATGACGGTGGTGGGCGCGCTGCTGGCGCTGCGGCTGTGGCAGCGGCTGGGCCGGCATGAGCCCGATGCCATGGCCAAGCTGGCCATCGCCGGCCTGCTGGTGGCGGCGGCCTGGGCGGTGCTGGCGCTGGGCACGGCGGCGGCCGGCGGGGCGATGGTGCCGGTGCTGCTGGTGCTGGGGTTCTTCATCATCCTCGATCTGGCCTTTGGCTGGCTGGAGCCGCCAGCCAACAGCTTTGTTTCGGCCCACGCCCCGGCGCGGCTGGCCAGCACGCTGATGAGCCTGAACCTGGCCGCCTTTGGCGCCGCCAACATCCTGTCGGGCTGGCTGGGCCGCTTCCAGGAACCGCTGGGAACTGCCGGCTTCTGGTGGCTGCTGGCCGCCGTGGCCGCCGGCGGGGCGCTGGCGGCGCTGGCGTTGCGGCCGCTGGTCAACCGGCTGGTGGCCTGATCCGGTGGCCGGATTCTGCTTTGCCGGTGTCGAACTGGTCGCCCGCAGCGATGGTGCGCTGTGGTGGCCGGATGAAAACACCCTGCTGGTGGCCGATCTTCACCTGGAAAAATCCAGCTTCCTTGCCCGCAAGGGCTGGCTGCTGCCGCCGCACGCCACGGCCGAGACGCTGGCCGGCCTGATCGATGCGGTGGAGGCCACCGGCACGCGCCGGCTGATCTGCCTGGGCGACAGTTTCCATGATCAGGGCGGGCCGGAGCGGCTGCGGCCCGAAACCCGCGCCACCCTGCAATTGATGACCCGCAACCTGGACTGGTGGTGGATCACCGGCAACCATGATGAAGATGCCGCCGCGATCCTGGGCGGGCGGGTGATGCGCGCGGCGCAGCTGGGCCCGCTGGTGCTGCGGCACGAAGCCGATGTGGCCGATGCCAGGCCCGAACTGTCGGGCCATTTCCACCCCAAGCTGGTGATCCGTCACCGTGGCCGCCACATCGCCCGGCGCTGCTTTGCCATCAGCACCACCAAGCTGATCCTGCCGGCCTTCGGGGCCTTCACCGGCGGCCTGGACGTGGCCGATCCGGCGCTGCGGGCGGCACTGGCCGGCCCGGCGCAGGCGCTGGTGCTGGACGGCGGGCGGCTGCTGCGCTTTCCGGTGGGCTGAACCCGCCGCTTCATCAAAGTTTGACTTGACCAGCCGTTTGCAATCGCAATGGATGGCGACACATCGGTTCAAGGGGTCTCAATGTCGATCAAGCCAGTGAAAACCGCGGTGTTTCCCGTGGGCGGCCAGGGCACGCGCTTTTTGCCCGCCACCAAGGCGGTGCCCAAGGAAATGCTGCCGGTGGTGGACAAGCCGCTGCTGCAATATGCGGTGGACGAGGCGCTGTCGGCCGGGATCGAGCGGCTGGTGTTCGTGACGGCGCGCGGCAAGGGCGCGCTGGAGGAATATTTCGACATCGCCTGGGAATTGACGCAGAGCCTCAAGGCCAAGGGCAAGACCGCCGAACTGGCCACGCTGGCCGGCAGCCAGCTGGAACCGGGCCGCATCGCCTATGTGCGCCAGCAGGAACCGGCCGGCCTGGGCCATGCCGTGTGGTGCGCCCGCCACATCGTGGGCGATGATGCCTTTGCCGTGCTGTTGCCCGACGAACTGCTGTGGAACCCGGCCAACCCGGCGCTGAAGGAAATGCACGCCGCCTATCAGACGCTGGGCGGCAACGTGATTTCGGTGCTGGAGGTGCCGGCCGAGCACACGCACCGTTATGGCATCGTGTCGCCGGGCAGCCGCGATGGCCTGATCACGCAGGTCGAGGGCCTGGTGGAAAAGCCGCCGCAGGGCAGCGCCCCGTCGCGGCTGGCCGCCATTGGCCGTTACATCCTGCAACCGCAAGTGATGGAGGTGCTGGCCAGGGGCAAGCGCGGCGCCGGCGGCGAGATCCAGTTGACCGATGCCATGGCTGAAATGATCGGCGTGCAGCCGTTCCACGCCGTCACCTTCACCGGCACCCGCTTTGATTGCGGCGACAAGGCCGGGCACATCATGGCCAATGTCGCGCTGGCGCTGGAACGGCCCGATATCGGCCCGGCGGTGCGCGACTGGCTGCGCGATCAATCGATCTGAGGCTCAGCCCTCGACCCGGTCGAGGCGATAGCCAAAGCCATAGACCGAGCTCAATCGCCAGCCGTCTTCGGGGCGCAGCGACAGGCGCTTGCGCACCTGGGCGATATGGGCATCGAGCGTGCGGCTGCCGGGCAGATCACCCCGCCCCCACACCGCGTTCATGATCGCATCGCGCGACAGCGCCTGGCCGGCATTGTCGATCAGCAGGCGGGCCAGCGCATATTCCTTGGCGGTGAGCTGCACGGGATGGCCGCGCACCACCACCTGGTGGCTGCCGCGGATGAACTGCATGCCGTCGATCCTGTCGCTGCCATTCAACCGGCGCGGCCGCGTTTCGGCGATGGCGGCCACCACGGCGGCAACGCCATCATCATCCAGCGGATCGGGCAGCTCCAGATCGGCCAGCTCGGCAATGCCGCCGGGCGCATCGGGCGACATCAGCATGATGATCATCGGCAGCCGGTCATGCGCGGCGCGCAGCCGGTGCATCACCGCCACGCCGCACAGATCGGGGCCATCCCAGCGCATCAGCAGCGCATCGAATCGTTCATTCTGCACGGCCTCGATCACGGCAGCGCCGGTGACCATCGCCATCGGCTTGTGGCCCAGCCGGGCAAAGGCCACCGAAAGCCGGCCGGATTCTTGCGCCTGATGATGGAAAATCCCAATCTTCATGCCGCCCTGCCGCTGCTGTTGCACTGCAACGAATCACAATTTACGCAGGCAAAGGCCATGCGCAAGCACAACAGGCGGCACGCGGCGTGCCGATATCTTGTCTCATGAACGGCCCGGCGGGCACGGATCAGGGCAGTTGCTGCACCATCAGCGCCCGCAGCTGGCGCACCGACCGGGCGGCGCGGGCTTCGCCGGGTACCACCAGCCGCAACGGGCCATCGGCGGCGGCCAGCGGCTTTCCGTCGCACTGGCTGGCGATCAGCACCGGGCGGTTGCCCAGCTTGCGATCCAGCTCGGCCAGGGTGAAGGCCACGCGATAGCCATCGGCGGCTTCGGCGCGGATCAGGATCAGCAGGGCCGCCCCGCTGACGGCCGGGCCCGATGGCAGGCCGGCGGCGGCGGCCAGATCGGCCAGCCACACGCCGCTGCACTGCTGGGTCTGGCCATGGGCGGTGAGCGTGGCGCTGGCCGCCGGCAGCCGCGCCAGGCTGGCGGCATCCAGCGGCAGGCTGGCCGGAAGGGCAGCGGCCTGGGCCGCAAGGCCCAGCGCAAGTGCGGCAGCAATCATCTTTGGCATCCCGTGCTGGGCGGCCCCGGCTGTTGCCGGCAAGCCGCACGCAAGCGGAGATAACAGCGCACCGGGAAAGCGCAACATTGACGAGGCTGCGAATCGCGATAGGTGACGCGGCATGACCGCCGCCCCCGCCGTTCCTGCCCCGCCCCGCCTGGCCACAGCCCCGTTCGACGCACGGCTGCTGCGCGATGCCTTCGGCTGTTTTGCCACCGGCGTGACGGTGGTGACGGGGCAGACTGCCAGCGGCCAGCGCGTCGGGCTGACGGCCAACAGCTTCACTTCGGTCAGCCTGGATCCGCCGCTGCTGCTGTTCTGCCCGGCCAATGGCGCATCGGCGCTGCCGGCGCTCAGGGAAACCGGGCGCTTTGCCATCAACATCCTCGATCTGGGCGGCCAGGCCGTGGCCGATCGCTTCACCCGCAAGGATATCGACCGTTTTGCCGAGCATGACTGGCAGGATTGGGATGGCGTGCCGGTGCTGGCCGCGGCCAAGGCGGCCTTTGCCTGCGAACTGCACGCCGACCATGATGGCGGCGATCATCGCATCATCGTCGGCCGGGTGACGCGGCTGGCGCTGGATCAGGGCCGGGAACCGCTGCTGTATCTGCACGGCCGTTATCGCCGGGTGCATGTTGGCTGATCCAGCCGCCTCCAGCCGCAGTGACGCGGCGGAAACCGCTGCGCCCAGCCGCGGCGACGCGGCGGAAACCGCCGCTTTGGCCAAGGGCGGGCGCACCAGTTTCCTGGGTTATGTATTGCGGCTGGCGGCGCGCTTTCCCTTCCTGTTCATCGCCGGCCGCCTGTATGGGGCCGAGGCGCTGGGCCATTTCGCCTATGCCACCATGGTGGTGGAACTGGCGGCGATGCTGGCCACGCTGGGCCTGAAACGCGGCCTGGCCGAAGAACTGGCCCGCCGCCCCGATGATGAGGCCGGCGCGCTGGGCGATGCGCTGCTGCTGGCGCTGCTGGCGTCGCTGGCCGGGGCCGGGCTGTTGCTGGCAGTGCCGCAGCTGCTGTTTCCCGCCGGCGGCGGCCAGGCGCTGGATCATTGGTTTGCCCTGATCATCCCCTTCATCGCGCTGGCCGATGTGGCGCTGGCGGGCCTGGCCTATCATCATGATGTGGGCGCGCAGGTGCGGGCGCGGGCGATCATCGAACCCTGGGTGCTGTCGATCGCGGCGCTGGCGCTGGCCTTCACGGCGTGGCGGGCCGATGGCATGCTGATCGCCTATCTTTTGTCGATGCTGGCGGCCTGTGCGGCCGCCCTGGTGCCGGCGCTGCGCCGCTTTGGCTGGCCGCGCGGCTGGCGGCCGGCGCCGGCGCGGCTGTGGGCGCTGGCCCGCGCCAATGGCCCGCTGGCCGGGGCCGATGTCGCCGAATGGGGCGCGCGCCGGCTGGACATCTTCATCCTGGGCCGCTTTGCCCCGGCCGAAGTGGTGGGCGTCTATTATGTTGCCCAGCAGATCGCGTCGCTGCCGCAGCGGCTGAAATCCAGTTTCGATCCGATCCTGGGCCCGGTGCTGGCGCGCAATCTGGCCGCCGGCAATCTGGCCAAGGCCGCCGCCCATGTGCGGCAGATCAGTTTCTGGGTGGCATCGGTGCAGCTGGCCGTGGTGCTGGCGCTGGGGATGACCGGCCAGGCCGGCCTGGGCCTGTTCGGCCCGGCCTTTGCCAGCGGCGTGCTGGTGCTGGTGATGCTGTTGACGGTGGAATTGTTTGCCGCGCAGGCCGCCGTGGCCGAAGGCGCGCTGGTCTATGTCGCGCGCGGGCCCAATCTGGTCTGGTCGCTGATCGGGCTGGGCGTGCAGCTGGGGCTCAGCCTGTGGCTGGTGCCGCTGGCCGGGCCGCTGGGCGGCGCGGTGGGCGCAGCGCTGGCGCTGGCGCTGGCGGCGCTGCTGCAATCGGTGGCCAAATCGCGGCTGCTGGCGGCCCGGCTGGGCCACCAGGTGTCGGGCTGGCGCTTCAGCCTGATCGTGGCGGGCGTGCCGGCCTTTGGCATTGGCCTGCTGGTGCTGCGCACGCCCGAACCCATCCAGCTTTCGATCGGGCTGGTGGCGATATTGGGCACGTTCGGCTTCATCATCTGGCGCTTTGGTTTCAAGGGTGCCGATCGCCTGCTGTTTGCCCGCGGCCTGAAGAAGATCGAGGCCGAGGCCGCCGCCATTCCCATCGCCCCCGGCCTTGGCGATCAGCCCGGCTGACGGCGCAGCAGCACGCGGAACAGCCACCAGCTGCCCATGGCATAGAGCGCGGCGTTGATCAGCACCACCATCGCCCAGAACCGCACCGGTTCAAAGCCATCGACGATGCCAAAGCGGTGGTTGGTCAGCACCTGGCTGATGCCGGCCATGGCCAGGCCCAGCCAGCTGTAGGCCATCTGGATCTTGTGCGTCTTCAAGGCATCGGGGTTGCGGTGGCGCAGCCACTTGCGCAGCGCCCACATGCCGCTGCCCAGCGACCACAGGCTGACGAACGCCAGGATGTGGAAGGGCAGGAAGGGCGTGCCCGGCCGGTAACTGGCCAGCGCGCCCAGGTTGCACAGCAGCATGGCCGGCACATAGAGCCGCCCGGCCAGCGCATGGCCGGGCGTGCCCTGGCGGGCAAGCAGCTGATGCAGGCCCAGCGGCAGGGCAAGGCAGGCCGCGGCCAGATGGGCGAGCAGCAGCGGCGAGAGATTGGCAAGCATCGGGCACGTCCTTTGCGGGTTGGCCGCCCCGCTGTGGCCAGCCGCCGCCGCTTGCCGCAACGCCGCTTTCGCCTATCATGCCCATTGTTTCGTCAACCCTGCCGCTGCCGGATTCACGCATCGTGGAATCGACCGTTTCTGCCGCTGCACCATCACCGCACCGCCCGCTGCTGGCGGGCAGCCTGTTCGCGATTCTGATCTGTGTGGTGGCCGGCCCCTTTGCCACCGGCAGCCTGCCCTGGCCCAGCCGGCTGGTGTTCTGGCTGGTGCTGATCGGCTGGCAGGCGGCCAAATGGTGGCTGTGGACGGCGTGGACCGCCCCGCGCGCCAGCGGCCGCCATGGCGCGCTGCTGCTGGTCCTGGGCGGCACACTGCTGCTCAACGCCACCCTGCCGCTGGAGATTGATCTGATGTTCCGCGCCATTGGCCGGCCGCTGGAACTGTCGTGGCCGGGGCTGTATCTGATGGCGGTGCTGATCGGTGCGGCCATCGCGGTGCTGATCAGCGTGGTGGCACCGCGCCCGGCGACGATCACACCGGCCGCCGCACCGGGCACCGCACCGGGCACCGCACCGGGCGAGGCGCAAGGCCTGGCGCCGTCGCTGCTGGCCCAGCGCGCCGGCCTGCCCGATCTGGCCGCCGTGCGCCACGTGGTGGCCGAGGATCATTATCTGCGCCTGGTGCTGGCCGATGGCCGCCAGCCGCTGGTGCTGTTCCGCCTGAGCGATGCCCTGCCGGAACTGGCCGGGCTGGATGGTGCCCAAGTGCATCGCAGCGCCTGGGTGGCGCGGCGGCATGTGGTGGGGGCGATCCGCACCGGCCGGCGCTGGACGCTGCAACTGGCCGATGGCAGCGAACAGGTGGTGAGCGAGACCCATCTGCCCACCGTGCGCGCCGCCGGCTGGCTTCAGACAAAGCTGTAGGGATCGACATCCACCACCACCCGCACCGATGGCGGCAGCGGCACGGCAGCCAGCCAGCCGCGCAGGATGGCGGGCAGCGGCAGATCGCGCCGGGCCTGCACCAGCAGCCGGTGGCGGTGCCGCCCGCGCAGCATGGCCAGTGCCGCCGGCGCCGGCCCCAGCACCAACAGCCCATCGGCCTGCGGCGCGGCGCGGCCCAGCGTGTCGGCGGCGGCCCTGGCGGCCGCAGCATCTTGGGAACTGATGATCAGGGCCGCCAGACGTCCGAACGGCGGCAGGCCCAGATCGCGGCGGGCGGCGATTTCGGCGGCGAAGAAGCCATCGGCATTGCCGGCTTTCAGCGCCTGCATCAGCGGCGCTGCCGGCTGGTGGGTCTGGATCAGCACGCGGCCCGGTTTTGCCCCGCGCCCGGCCCGGCCCGATGCCTGCACGATCTGCTGCCAGCAGCGCTCGCCAGCGCGCAGGTCCCCGCCCGACAGGCCCAGATCGGCATCGACAATGCCCACCAGGGTGAGATCGGGGAAATGATAGCCCTTGGTGACCATCTGGGTGCCGATGATGATGTCCACCCGCCCCTGTTCCACCGCCTGCACCAGCGCGGCGGCGCGGGCCGGGCTGGTGATCGTGTCGCTGGTGACGATGGCAGTGCGGGCGGCGGGGAAGATGCGGCCCACCTCTTCGCCGATGCGTTCCACGCCGGGGCCGCAGGCGGCCAGGCTGTCGGCCGCGCCACATTCGGGGCAGGCAGCGGGCACCGGGGTCTGGTGGCCGCAATGGTGGCAGGCCAGCCGGCGCGACAGGCGATGTTCCACCATCCAGGCGGTGCAGTGCGGGCACTGGATGCGATGGCCACAGCTGCGGCACAGGGTGAGCGGGGCAAAACCGCGCCGGTTGAGGAAGAGCAGCGACTGTTCGCCGGCCGCCAGAGTCTGCTCGAGCGCGGCGACAACCGGCGGCGACAGGAAGGCCCCGCGCGTTGGCGGATGCCGTGTCATGTCCACCAGCTGCACATCGGGCAGTTCGGCCCCGCCAAAACGGGCCGGCAGCACAAGATGGCGATAGGTGCCGCGCTGGCTGAGCACCTGGGTTTCGATGGCCGGGGTGGCGGTGGCCAGCACCACGGGCAGGTCTTCCATCCGCCCGCGCATCACCGCCACGTCGCGGGCGTGATAATGCACGCCCTCTTCCTGCTTGAAGCTGGCTTCATGGGCTTCATCGACGATGATGGCTTTGAGGTTCGCATAGGGCAGGAACAGGGCCGAGCGTGCCCCCACCACCACCCTTGCGCGGCCATCGGCAATGGCCGCCCAGGCGGCGCGGCGGGCGCTGGTTTTCAGGTCTGAATGCCAGGCCAGCGGCTGGCAGCCGAAGCGCTGGGCAAAGCGCGCCAGCCACGGCGCGGTGAGGGCGATTTCCGGCACCATCACCAGCGCCTGGCCGCCGCCGCGAATGGCCTGCGCCACCGCTTCGAAATACACCTCGGTCTTGCCCGAACCGGTCACGCCTTCCAGCAGCATCGGCGCGAACTGGCCGGCCGCAACGGCGGCGACCAGTTCATCGGCGACACCGCGCTGTTGGGCGGACAGCTGCGGCGGGGCGTGATCGGGATCGGGCAGCGGCGGGCTGGCATCGGCCGACACGGTTTCGCCGATCAGGGTGCCGGCCGCCACCAGCCCGCGAATCACCGCCTCGCTCACGCCGGCCAGGCGCGCCAGATCGCGCGCCGTGCCCTGCCGGCCGTCCAGCCGTTCCAGCGCCTGCGCCCGTTCCGGGGTGAGGCGGCTGGGCAGCGGGCCGCCCAGGCGATATTCGGTGAATTCGCGCGGGGAAAGAAACGCCACCGATGGCCAGGCCATGCGCACCACCGCCTGGATGGGCGCGACATAATAATCCGCCGTCCAGTCGATCAGCCGGCGCAAGGGCGCCGCCAGCGGCGGCAGATCGAGCCGGGCGATGACCGGCCGCAATTTCGCATCCGGCACCGCCGGCGCGTCCAGATGGTCGGCATCCCACACCACGCCGATGATGCGGCGCGGGCCCAGCGGCACTTCCACCGCATCGCCCGGGGCCAGCCCCAGGCCGGCCGGCACGGCATAATCCAGCGCCCCCAGCCCATGCTGGAAGGGAATGATGCGCACGCGCGAGGAAGATGTGGGGATCACCACGCCACAGATAGGCAAGTCACCACGCGCGTGCTAGGCGGCGCGGCCATGATCCCGCGTTATTCCCGCCCCGACATGGTTGCCATCTGGGAACCGGAAACCCGCTTCCGCATCTGGTTCGAGATCGAGGCGCACGCCACGCAGAAACTGGCCGATCTGGGGGTGGTGCCGCAGGCCGCCGCCAAGGCGCTGTGGGACTGGTGGGCGACCAACCCGGCCATCGACGTGGCCGCCATCGACGCGATCGAGGCGGTGACAAAGCATGACGTGATCGCCTTTCTGGACTGGGTGGCCGCCCAGGTGGGGCCCGAAGCCCGCTTCATGCATCAGGGCATGACCAGTTCGGACGTGCTGGACACCTGTCTGGCCGTGCAGCTGGCGCGCGCTGCCGATCTGCTGCTGGCCGATCTGGATGCGCTGCTGGCCGCCATCAGGCGCCGCGCCCATGAGCACAAATACACGCCCACCATGGGCCGCAGCCACGGCATCCATGCCGAACCGACCAGCTTTGGCGTGAAGCTGGCCCAGGCTTATGCCGAATTTGCGCGCAACCGCGCGCGGCTGGTGGCGGCGCGCGCCGATATCGCCACCTGCGCCATTTCCGGCGCGGTCGGCACCTTTGCCAATGTCGATCCGCGCGTGGAGGAGCATGTCGCGCAGCAGCTGGGCCTCAGCGTCGAGCCGGTGTCCACCCAGGTCATCCCGCGCGACCGCCATGCCATGTTCTTTGCCACGCTGGGCGTGATCGCCAGCAGCATCGAGCGGCTGGCCACCGAAATCCGCCATTTGCAGCGTACCGAAGTGCTGGAGGCCGAGGAATATTTCAGCCCCGGCCAGAAGGGTTCGAGCGCGATGCCGCACAAGCGCAACCCGGTGCTGACCGAGAATCTGACCGGCCTGGCCCGGCTGGTGCGCGGCTTTGTCACGCCGGCGCTGGAAAATGTCGCGCTGTGGCATGAACGCGATATCAGCCACAGCAGCGTGGAACGCATGATCGGCCCCGATGCCACGGTCACGCTGGATTTCGCCCTGGTGCGGTTGACCCAGGTGGTGGACAAATTGCTGATCTATCCCGACCGGATGGAGAAGAATCTGGGCAGGATGGGCGGCCTGATCCATTCCCAGCGCGTGCTGCTTGCCCTCACCCAGGCCGGGGTCAGCCGCGATGGCGCCTATCGGCTGGTGCAAAGGAACGCCATGCAGGTGTGGCAGGCCGATGGCGCGCTCAATCTGCTCGATCTGCTCAAGGCCGATGCCGAGGTGACGGCGCATCTGCCGGCGGCGCAACTGGAAACCCTGTTCGATCTTGGCTACCACCTGCGCCACGTCGACACGATCTTTGCCCGCGTGTTCGGCTGAACCTGTTCCCCCAACCGAAGGATTGTCCCCCATGAAGATGCTGCTTGCGATCGCCCTGGCCGCCCTGCCGGCCGCCGCCCTGGCCCAGACGCCGCCGCCGCCGGCGGCCCCGGCTGCGCCCGCCGCCCCTGCCGCCGTGACGCTGGACACGCCGATCGAGGCGCTGCTGGCCAACGAGAAGACCAAGGCGATCGTGGATGCCCGCATCCCCGGCCTGTCGGCCCACCCGATGCTGGACCAGTTCAAATCGATGAGCCTGAAGCAGCTGCAGACGATGGCCGGCGGCCAGCTCACCGATGCCATGCTGGAAGGCGTTGCCGCCGATCTGGCCGCCGGCAAATAATCCGGCACTTGCCCGGCCGGTGCCGATGGTGGCACCGTGCCGGGCATGGCTGATGTTCCCAAGATCTGGCTGACCGCCGATGGCCTGCTGGCCGACAGTTTCCGGCTGGCGCGGGCCGTGCTGGAATCGGGCTTCCGGCCCACCCATCTGGTGGGCATCTGGCGTGGCGGCGCGCCCATCGGCATCGCCGTGCAGGAATTTTTCGACGTGCACGGCGTGGCCTGCGATCATATCGCCATCCGCACCGCCAGTTACACCGGGATCGACAGCCAAGCCAAGGCCGTGAAAGTCTATGCGCTGGGCTGGCTGGTCGACACGCTCAACGCCGATGACCGGCTGCTGATCATCGATGATGTGTTCGATTCGGGCCGCAGCATCGCTGCCGTGCTGGCCGAACTGAAGGCAAGGTGCCGCGCCAATCTGCCGGCCGACATCCGCATCGCCACCGTCTGGTACAAGCCAGCGCGCAACCAGACCGCGCTGACACCCGATTATTTCATCCACCAAAGCGACGACTGGCTGGTGTTCCCGCACGAGATCGACGGGCTGAGCCCGGACGAGATCCGCGCCCACAAGCCGGCCGCGGAGCTGATCCTGGCCCCCATCAAGGGTTTGACCGCATGACCGGATTTGCCAATGCGGCCGACCGCGCCGCCTTCATCGCCGCCCTGCCCAAGGCTGAACTGCATCTGCACATCGAAGGCAGCCTGGAACCCGAAATGATGGCCGCGCTGGCGCAGCGCAACGGGGTGCGGCTGGCGTTCGACAGCGTGGCGGCCATCCGCGCCGCCTATGAATTCTCCAACCTGCAGGATTTCCTCGACATTTATTATCAGGGCATGGCGGTGCTGCTGACCGAGGCCGATTTTCACGACCTGACCACCGCCTATCTGGCCCGCGCCGCGGCCGACAATGTGCGCCATGTCGAAATCTTCTTCGATCCGCAGGGCCATACGGCGCGCGGGGTGGCCTTTGCCGATGTGGTGGGCGGCATCGCCCGCGCGCTTGATGATGCCAGGGCGCGCGGCATCAGCAGCCGGCTGATCATGTGCTTCCTGCGCCATCTTTCGGAAGACGACGCGCAAGCGACGCTGGACCAGGCGCTGCCGCATCTGCATCTGATCCACGGCGTTGGCCTGGATTCGAGCGAACTGGGCCATCCGCCGGACAAGTTCGCCCGCGTCTTTGCCCGCGCCCGCGCCCTGGGCCTGAGACTCGTTGCCCATGCCGGCGAGGAGGGGCCGCCCGATTATGTGTGGCAGGCGCTGGACGTGCTGGGCGTGGACCGCATCGATCATGGCAACCGCGCGCTGGAGGATGCAGCCCTGGTGCAGCGCATTGTTGGCGCGGGCCTGACGCTGACCGTCTGCCCGCTGTCGAACCTGAAATTGTGCGTGGTCAGGGATATCACCGCCCATCCGTTGCGCGCCATGCTGGCGGCCGGGCTGAAGGCGACGGTGAACAGCGATGATCCGGCCTATTTCGGCGGATACATCAACGCCAATTTCATCGCGGTGGCCGATGCGCTCGACCTCACGCGCGATGAACTTCTCATCCTGGCCCGCAACAGCTTCACAGGCAGCTTTCTTTCGGCCGCAGATCAGGCGCCGCATCTGGCCGCGATCGCCGCGCTTGGTTGACGCGGCAGCGCCATCTCGCCACAGAAGCGTCACTTTGGGAGGGTGAGACGATGGCAAAGGCGGATATCGGGCTGGCAAACTGGTTCATGCGGCGGGTGGCACAAACGCCCGGCCGCCCGGCGCTCAGCTTTGATGGCGCCACGCGCAGCTATGCCGAAATGGGCGATGCCATCGGCCGGCTGGCGACCGCGCTGCGAGCCGGCGGCGTGTGCCGGGGGGATCGGATTGGCTATCTGGGGCTGAACAACCCGGTCTATTTCGATCTCTTGTTTGCCGCCGCGCGGCTGGGCGCGATCTTCGTGCCATTGAACTTCCGCCTCACCGGGCCGGAACTGGATTATATCATCAACGATGCCGGCGTGCACACGCTGGTGGCCGATGCAATGCACCGCCCGGTGATCGACAGCGTGCGCGCCACCCTGTGCTGCCGCCGGTTCCTGAGCGCCGATGCGGCGGCCGATGGCTGGCAGACGCTGGCTGATTTCGTTGGCGATGCCGCCCCGCTGGCAAAGGGCGAGGCGACCGACGATGATGATGTCGCGGTGATCATGTACACATCGGGCACCACCGGCCGGCCCAAGGGCGCCATGCTCACCCACGGCAATTTCTGGTGGGCCAACATCAACGGCGCGCTGGGCGCCGATGTGTCAGAAAATGACATCACGCTGGTGATGGCGCCGCTGTTCCACATCGGCGGGCTGAACGTGACGCCGCTCAGCTGCTGGCAGAAGGGCGGCCATGTCGTGCTGCACCGCGCCTTTGATCCGGCGCGCTTCATCAAGGATGTGAAGGCGCACCGTGTCACCACCACATTTGCCGTGCCGGCGATGCTGCTGTTCATCGCCCAGCAGCCGGATTTTGCCGAGGCGGACCTGTCGTCCATCCGCGTCATCATGTGCGGCGGCGCGCCGGTGCCGGAACCGCTGCTGCGCCTGTACAATGCGCGCGGCATTCCGCTGAACCAGGGCTATGGCCTCACCGAAACCGCGCCGTCGGGCAGCTATCTCGGCCCGGAATTCGCGCTGGCCAAGCTGGGTTCGGCCGGCAAGCCGATGTTCTTCGTCGATCTGAAGATCGTGGCCGAAGATGGTCGCACGCCGCTGGGCCCGAACCAGCGCGGCGAGGTGGTGATGCGCGGCCCCAACATCATGCGCGGATACTGGAACAAGCCCGAGGCGACCGCAGCCGCCATCGATGCCGAAGGCTGGTTCCATTCGGGTGACATCGGCTATCTGGATGATGATGGCTTTCTGTATATCTGCGATCGGCTGAAGGACATGATCATCAGCGGCGGCGAGAATATCTATCCGGCCGAGGTGGAGGCCGTGCTGTATGACCATCCCGCCATCGCCGAAGTGGCAATCTTTGGCGAGCCGAGTGAGAAATGGGGCGAGAGCGTGACGGCGGTGGCGGCGCTGAAGCCCGATGCCAGCCTGGATCTGGACGCCTTGCGCGCCTGGGCCACCGAACGGCTGGCGCGCTACAAGCTGCCCACGCGGCTGGAAATCATGCCCGCCCTGCCGCGCAATCCGGCCGGCAAGGTGCTGAAGTTCGAGCTGCGGGATCGGTTCAAGCGGTAAGGGATCGGCGCAAGCCAGCGCACGAGTCATGCTGAACTTGTTTCAGCATCCATGGGTGTGCAACCGCCACGCGCATGTGATTTCAAGACACGCCGGCCATGGATGCTGAAACAAGTTCAGCATGACGAATTTCCGTGTTTCGACAATCGCCGCATCTCAGCGCGGCGGGCTCACCGCCGCCGGCAGGTCGCGGCCCAGGCGGGCAAAGGCGGCCTTCACATCGGGCCGCGCCTTCAGGCTGCGCAGCGCGGCCTTGGTGGCGCGATCGGGCGCGGCGGCGCGATCGGCGATCAGAAAGGGTTGCAGTTCGAACAGCGCATCATCGCGGCTGTCGTCCACTTCCAGCCGCCGGATCAGCACGGCGGCAGCCGCGTTCAGATTGCCGGCACAGGCCTGCGCCGCCTGCACCGCCCGGTTGTTGCCATCGGCCGTCCAGCCCGGCGGCAGGCCGGCCGCGGCGGCCGCCGCCTCGGCGCTGCGGCCGGCGCGGGCCAGCGCGCACACGCGGATGGAGGCCAGCGCCTGCACCCCATAAGGGTTCAGCCCCTTGGCATCGATGGCGGCCACCCGGCGCAGCGCATCATCATGGCGGCCGGCCTCCTCGGCCATGTCGGCCGCGATGATGCGGAAGGCGGCGGTGTTGGGATGGCTGGCCGCCGGCAGCGCCGCCACCGCATCCAGCGCCGCCAGCGCCGCATCGGTGCGGCCGGCATCGGCCAGCAGATTGGCCTTCAGGCTGATTGCCCACAATTCGCGTTCGCCCATGCGCGCCAGCGCGTCGGGGATGGCACCGATATCGGCGATGCGGGCCAGGGCTTCGGGTTCCTTGCTGGCGATGTTCAACGCTTCGGCCACGCCGGCGCGGGCGATGATCGATTGCGGCGCCTTGGCCAGCACCGCTTCGGCCGCCGCGATGAACATGGCATCGGCCAGATCGGCGCCCGGGCCCAGCCGCGCCTCCAGCGCCGGCCACAGCGACTGATAGCGGCGATCAATCGCCAGCCGCACCAGGCTGACGGGGTTGACCAGCGCCGCGATCACCGGCTGGGCTTCATCCAGCCGGCCGCGCCTGGCCAGCCCGGCAATCACCGCCAGCCGCAGCGCATCGCCATCCCCCACCGTCTGACCGGCGGGGGCATAGCCGGCGTTGACGAGGGTGAAGGCCAGATCGAACTTGCGATCTTCGGCAGCGGTATCGGCCAGCACGGCCGAGACCAGTTCGGTGGGCAGATCGGCCAGCCATCTGGGTTCGGTGGCGGCGATCAGCTGCAGGGCCTGGCCGGCGGCGGGGATATCGTTGGTGATGGCGCGCAGCACGAACAATTGCCGCATCAGCAGCGCCGTGGGCGTCATCGCGGCATCCACGGCAAATTCCACCGCGGTGCGCGCTTCGGCAAATTTTCCGGCGCGGGCCAGCGCAAAGCTGCGCAGGCCCTGCACCTGGCCCTTGTCGGCCGGCAGATCGGCCGCGGCCAGCAGCGCATCCAGCAGCGCCAGCGCCTCATCGGCCTTGCCGGCATCCAGCAGGCTGGCGGCGCGGGCCAGCTGTTCGTCCCGCTGTGGCGCGGCCGGGCTGGCCACCGGCGCCGCCGCCATCAGCAGGGCCGCCAGCGGGGCCAGCAAAAAAACCGGTTTGAGCGCGCGCATCATCCCGCCACAGTAACGCCAAACCGGGCTTTGGGGAGAGGGTCATGACGGCACAGGTGGAATTCTTCTTCGATTGTTCGTCGCCCTGGACCTATCTGGGCTTCGAGGCGCTGTGCGACGCGGCGCGCGCAGACGGGTTTGGCGTGTGTTTCCGCCCGTTTCTGGTGGGCGGCGTGTTCAACACGGTGAACCCATCCGTGTATGAAATGCGCTCCAGACCCGTGGTGCCCAAGGCGCGTTATTTCACCAAGGACATGCACGACTGGATCAGACGATCCGGCCTGGCGATCAAATGGACGCCCAGCATATTCCCGGTGAACAGCGCGCGCGCCATGCGCCTGTGCCTGGTAGCGGCCGACGCCAACGCCTGCGAGGCGGTCGCCCGCCGCATCTTCCAGCTTTATTGGAGCGAGGACCGCGACATTTCGCAGCCCGACGTGCTGGCCGAAGCGGCCGCCGCCGGCGGGCTGGGGCCGGACGCACTGGCACAGGCCGATTCACCGGAGATGAAGGCAAGGCTGCGCGCCAACACCGACGAGTTGATCGCGCGCGGTGGCTTTGGCACGCCCACATTCTATGTGGGCGGCACCGACATGTATTTCGGGCAGGACCGGATCATCCTGGTGCGCGAGGCGATGGCGCGACTGGCCTGAGCAGGCGGCTTGACTCTGGGAGCGGCCCGGCGGCATTGGGAACAGATGTAGAACATTTGTCGCCTGCGAGTCGCCCGATTGCCCAGCCAGCCAGCCTTTGCCCATCGCCTGCCCCGCCCCACCGTGCAGCCGGGCGGGCGCGTGTCGCAGCCCCGTCTCGGCCTTGATGCCGGGCGGCTGGATGCGGCGCTGAACGGCGGCCTGGTGCTGGCCGGCTGCCACGAGATTTATGGCCCGGCGGCCACGGCCTTTGCCCTGATGCTGGTGCTGGCCGCCCCGCGCGCCGGCCCGATCCTGTGGATCAGCGACGGGCGGGAGGAGGATGGCCGGCTGTATGGCACCGGCATATCCGAACTGGGCGGCGATCCGGCGCGGCTGTGGCTGGTGGCCGCCGGCGGCGTGCTGCCGATGCTGCGTGCCGCAAGCGAAGCCCAGGCCTGCACGGCGCTGGCCGCCGTGGTGCTGGAAAGCCATGGCGAGGCCCGCGCCATCGACCTGACGGTGACGCGCCGGTTGCAATTGGCCGCCGCCGCCCACGGCGTGTTCACCCTGATGCTGCGCGGCGGGGCTCCCCGGCCATCGGCTGCGCTCACCCGCTGGCAGGCCCAGGCTGCGCCCACGCGCCGGCTGGCGGCCGATGCCCCCGGCCCGCCGCGTCTGGCGATCACCCTCGCACGCCAGCGCGGCGGGCCGGCCGATATCAACCAGCAACTGGAGTGGAACCGTGACCGACGCCGCTTTGTCGCGGCCGGCCAGAGCGCCGGCCAGCCAATCCCGATCCACGCCGTGCCCATCGGCGCCGTCTTTGCCCGTCGTCGCCACCCGCCGCCGCATCCTGGCGCTGGCGCTGCCGCTGCTGCCCACACAGCGGCAGCCGCAGCCTGACGGCGAAACCCCGCTGCTGCTGGTGGCAAGCGACCGCGGCCGCCAGATCGTCCGCGCCGCCAATGAAGCCGCGCTGGCGCTGGGCCTCACCCCCGGCCTGGCACTGGCCGATGCCCGCGCTGCCGTGCCCGATGTGGCGGTGGCCGCCTTTGATCCCGATGGCGATGCCGCCTGCCTGGACTGGCTGGCGCGCGGGGCGACGCGCTGGTCGCCACTGGTGCGCGCCTGCCCGCCGCACGGCCTGTTGATCGATATCAGCGGCTGCGCCCATCTGTTTGGCGGAGAGGCCAGCCTGGTTGCCGATGCCGTGACCCGGCTGGGCCGGCTGGGTTTCAGTGCCCAGCCGGCACTGGCCGCCACCCCGGCCGCCGCCATGGCCTTGGCGCGCTTTGGGGCGCGGTCTGGCGGCGAGCGGGTTGATGATCTGCCGCTGGCCGCCCTGTCGGAGCTGGAAAGCGTGCAGACGGCGCTGCGCCGCGCCGGGCTGAAATGCGTGGGCGATGTTGCCCGGCTGCCACGCGCGGCCATTGCCGCGCGCTTTGGCGAGGCGCTGGTGGCAGCACTGGACCAGCTGCGGGAGGCGGCACCCGAACCGCTGGATCCTCTGCTGCCGGCCGCGCCAATGGCGGCGCAGCGCCGCTTTGCCCAGCCGGTGGCCAGCCATGATGCGGTGCGCGCCGCGCTGGCAAAGCTGCTGCTGGCGGTGCAGGTGAAGCTGACGGCGCTTGGCGCCGGTGGCCGCCGCTTTGCGCTGGCGCTCTATCGCGCCGATGGCCATGTTGCCGAAGTGGCGGTGGAAACCGCCGCGCCGCAGCGCGATCCGGCGGTGCTGCTGCGCCTGTTCGATGAACGCATCGCGGCGCTGAATGATCCGCTTGATCCCGGTTTCGGTTATGATCTGCTGCGGCTGGCGGTGCCGATCACCGCGCCGCTGGCCGAAACGCAGTTGGGCCTGGATGGCGGCGCGCTGGCCGAAACCCAGTTGACCGCGCTGGTTGACCGGCTGAGCGCCCGGCTGGGCCAGGGCCGGCTGAAACGCCTGGCCCGCGCCGACAGCCATATCCCCGAACAGGCGAGCTTCCTGGCGGCACTGGGCCATGGCGAGGATAGCTGGCCCGCCCCGGACCCTGGCGAACCGCCCGGCCGGCCCATCCGGATGTTTGATCCGCCACAGCCGATCGAGGTGCTGGCCGAAGTGCCCGATGGCCCGCCGCGCCGCTTTCGCTGGCGCGGCTGCGTGCATGATGTGACGGCCCACGAAGGCCCCGAACGCATCGCGGCGCAGTGGTGGCGACGCAAGGATGGCGCCGGCCTGACCCGCGATTACTGGCGGGTGGAGGATGCGCAGGGGCAGCGTTACTGGCTGTTCCGTCACGGCCTGTATGAACAGGAGACGGACAGCCCGCGCTGGTATATCCACGGCCTGTTTGCATGACGCCGCAAGGCTTTGCCGAACTGGGCGCGGCGACACATTTTTCCTTTCTGGACGGCGCCTCCAGCCCGGCCGACATGGTGGCGGCCGCGGTGGCGCTGGGCCATTGCGGCATCGGCATTGCCGACAGGAACACGGTGGCCGGCGTGGTGCGCGCCCATGTGGCGGTGCGCGAATTGGCCGAGGCCGCAAGGGAGGCCGGCCACGAACCGCCGCCGTTCAAGCTGGCCGTGGGGGCGCGGCTGGTGTTTGCCGATGGCACGCCCGATGTGATCGCCTATCCCGCCACCCGCACCGGCTGGGGACGGCTCACCCGCCTGCTCACCACCGGCAACCGGCGGGCGGCCAAGGGCGATTGCATCCTGAACCTGTCCGATCTGATCGATCATGCCGATGGCCTGTTGCTGATCATGCTGCCGCCCGGCACCGGCCAGCGCAGCCGGCTGGCCGAACTGGCGCGCGCCTGCCCGGATCGGCTGTGGCAGGGGGCGATGCTGTGGGGCAGCGGCACCGACCGGCGGCGGCTGGCAGCGCTGGCCGAGGTGGCGGCGGGCTTGCAGGTGCCGCTGCTGGCGCTGAACGCCCCGCTTTATGCGACCCCGGCGCAGCGCCCGCTGCACGATGTCATCAGCTGCATCCGCGACGGCGTCACCCTGGCCGCGGCCGGCACGCGGCTGAATGCCAATGCCGAACGCCACCTGAAATCGGCCGATGCCATGGCCCGGCTGTTCCGCGATTTCCCGCAGGCGCTGGCCGAACCGGCGCGGCTGCTCGCCCGCGTCGATTTCACCCTCGATCAGCTGCGTTATGACTATCCCGACGAACCGGTGCCGCCAGGATATTCGGCGCAGGGCTGGCTGGAAACGCTCACCCTGCAAAAGGCGCGGGAAAAATGGCCCGATGGCGTGCCGCCGAAACTGATGGCGCTGCTGGTCGATGAATTCCGCATCATCGCGCAGGCCGGTTACGCGCCCTATTTCCTGACGGTGCACGATATCGTGGCGTTCGCGCAGAGCCGGGGCATCCTGTGCCAGGGCCGCGGCAGCGCCGCCAACAGTGCGGTGTGTTTCGTGCTGGGCATCACCGCGGTTGATCCTTCGGTGCACAATCTGCTGTTTTCCCGTTTCATTTCCGAAGAGCGCAAGGAACCGCCCGATATCGATGTCGATTTCGAGCATGAACGGCGCGAGGAGGTGATGCAGTGGATTTACGAACGCTATGGCCGGGAACGCGCAGGCATCGCCGCCACCGTGATCCATTATCGCCCGCGCAGCGCCGTGCGCGAGGTGGGCAAGGTGCTGGGGATGAGCGAGGACTTGACCACGCGCCTGTCGAGCACCGTGTGGGGCAGCCATGCCAGCCAGATGGAGCGCGAACGCTTTGCCGAAAGCGGGCTGGATCCCGACAGTCCGGAGATCGCCCGGCTGGGCGGGTTGGTGTCACAGATATTGGGCAGCCCGCGCCATCTGTCGCAGCATGTCGGGGGGTTCGTGCTCACCCGGACACGGCTGGATGAGCTGGTGCCGATCCACAATGCCGCCATGGCGGACCGCACCTTCATCGAATGGGACAAGGACGATATCGACGCGCTGGGCCTGATGAAGGTGGATGTGCTGGCGCTGGGCATGCTCAGCTGCATCCGCCGCGCGTTTGAATTCATCGAGACGCAGTTGGGGCACAGCTACACGCTGGACAATATGCCGGGCGTGGCGGCGGACGTGTATGCCATGCTGCAAAAGGGCGACAGCATCGGCGTGTTCCAGGTGGAAAGCCGGGCGCAGATGAACATGCTGCCGCGCCTGAAGCCGGCCGAATTCTACGATCTGGTCATCCAGGTCGCCATCGTGCGGCCGGGGCCGATCCAGGGCGACATGGTTCACCCCTATCTGCGGCGCCGGCAGGGGCGCGAGGCGGTGAGCTTCCCCAGCCCCAAGCCGCCGCATGATCCCGATGAATTGAAGAATGTGCTGGGCAAGACGCTGGGCGTGCCCTTGTTCCAGGAACAGGCGATGAAGCTGGCGATCACCGCGGCCAATTTCACGCCGGCCGAAGCCAACCGCCTGCGCCGCGCCATGGCAACGTTCCGCCACAATGGCGGCATGGAGTTTTTCGAAGCCAAGCTGGTCGATGGCATGGTGGCGCGCGGTTATGAGGACGAGTTCGCCCGGCGCTGCTTCAACCAGATCAAGGGCTTTGGCAGTTACGGTTTCCCGGAAAGCCATGCCATCGCCTTTGCCCGGCTGGTGTGGGTGTCGGCCTATCTGAAATGCCGATACCCGGCGGTGTTTGCCGCCGCCCTGCTCAATGCCCAGCCGATGGGATTTTACGCCCCGGCCCAGATCGTGCGCGATGCGGCGGAACATGGGGTGGCGGTGCGCTGCGTGGATGTGAATTTCAGCGGGTGGGATTGCACGTTGGAAGGCGACGCGCCGGCCCTCGCCCTGCGTCTCGGCCTGCGCCAGATCAGCGGCTTTCGCGAGGAGTGGGCGACGCTTGTCGCCGCCGCCCGGCCGATCCGCAGCCTGGAACATCTCGCCCGCGCCGGCCTGCCCGCCCGCGCACTGAAACTGCTCGCCGATGCCGATGCCTGCGCCAGCCTTGATCTCAATCGCCGTGATGCCGGCTGGCAGGCGCTGCGCACCCCCACTGAAAGCCTGCCGCTGTTCGCCGCCGCCGAAGCCAGCGATCTGGGCGCGGAGGACGACCATGATCTGCCGCTGATGGCGCCGGGCGAGGAGGTTGCCGCCGATTATCAGGTGCTGCGCCTGTCCCTGCGTGCCCACCCGCTGGCGCTGCTGCGGCGCTGGTTCCCCAGCGTGCTCAACGCCGCCCAGTTCAATGCAGCGAAGAACGGCCGGCGCGCCAGCGTGGCCGGCGTGGTGCTGGTGCGCCAGCGGCCGGGCGGCGGCAACGCCATCTTCATCACGCTGGAGGATGAAACCGGCGTCGTGAACGTGGTGGTGTGGGCGCGCCTGTTCGAACGCTTCCGGCGCGCCATCATGGCCAGCCGCCTGATGCAGGTGGAGGGCGAGGTGCAAAGAAGCCCCGAAGGCGTGATGCACCTGATGGCAACGCGCATCACCGATATGAGCGCCGTGCTCGATCGCCTGTCAGACGCGCACGATGCCACCCCGGCCCTGGCCCGCGCCAGCGAGGATCTGGTGCACGGGCCACAGGGGCGCAAGCCGCCGCCGCCCGCGCGTGGCCGCCACCCTCGCGACGTCCGCGTGATCCCGCGCAGCCGGGATTTTCATTGATGGCCAGGCCCCAAGGCGGCAAGCTGCACCAATGACCATGGCAACCCTGTTTGAAACCGCCGCCCGCGTGGGCGCGCAACTGAAGGCCCGCCGCGAAACCGTGGCCGTGGCCGAATCCGCCGCCGGCGGCCTGATCTCGGCGGCGCTGCTCAGTGTGCCGGGGGCTTCGGCCTTCTATCTTGGCGGTGCCGTCGTCTACACGCCGCGCGCCCGCCACCGGCTGCTCGGCCTGAAGCGCGAAGATGTGCGGGGTTTCATGTCCGCCACCGAGCCGTTCGCGCTCTTGATGGCGCAAACCATCCGCAAGCAGCACAGCGTCACCTGGGGCATTGGCGAAACCGGCGCCGCCGGGCCGAACGGCAACCCCTATGGCCACGCCGCCGGGCACGATGTGGTGGCGGTGAGCGGCCCGGTGCAGGCGGCGCGCACCATCGCGACCGGATCAAGCGACCGGCAGGCGAACATGGTGGCGTTTGCGGTGGCGGCGCTGGAATTGCTTGGGGAGCAGTTGGACACAGACCAGGGCGAATAGGCGCCCCGGCGCTGGCACATCAGCCCGGTCAGGACGCGGGGCGCAGGCCGACCTGTCGACATCAACATCATTGACTGAACCGCCCAGCGTCTTATGGCAGCAACACGCCCCGAATTCCCCTGGAGTCTCCGCATGCGCATGTCCCCCCTGCTGGTTGCCGCCAGCCTGTTCGCCATCACGCCGGCGCTGGCCCAGAGCCCGGCCCCCGTGGCAGCGGCGCAGAGTCCGTCGGTCCGGCTGGCGGCGCTGTTCGCCCAGAGCGATGCCGACAATCTGAAGCGCAATCCGCTTGGGCGGCTGTTCCGGGGGGACACGTCGACGGCGGACCAGCTGGGGGAGGTGATCACCGATGCCGCCTATGCCACCGAGAAGCGCGCGGCCGAGGCCGAGCTGAAGGCGCTGGCGGCAATTGACCGGGCGGCGCTCAGCCCGTCGGAACAGGTGAGTTACGACACGTTCAAGTGGCAGCGCGAAACCGATCTGGCCGGCGTTTCCCCCGCGCTGATCGCTGCCACCGCGCCGCGCCCGATCGATCATTTCTTCGGCTTCCACAATTTCGTCGCCGAATTGCAATCGGGCACCAGCGCCGCGCCGTTCAGGACGGTGAAGGATTATGAGGATGCGCTGAAACGGCACGAGCAGTTCGCCCTGCTGCTCGATCTGGCCATCCTGCGCTTTCGCCAGGGCATGCAGACCGGCGTGGTGCAGCCCCGGCTGGTGGTGAACAACATCATCGATCAGCTCGACACGCTCACCGCCGGCGGGACCGACGGCTCCATCATGATGAAGCCGGTGCAGAGCTTCCCCGACGGCATCGGCGCCGCCGATCAGGCCCGGCTGAAGGCGGCCTATGCAACGATGGTCGGCGGCCGGGTCAACCCGGCGCTGATCCGCCTGCGCGATTTCCTGAAGGCGGACTATCTGCCGGTGGCGCGCGACAGCGTTGGCCTGGCCGCCATGCCGGGCGGCCCCGAACTCTATCGCTATCTGGTGGCCAGCAACACCACCACGGCGCTGACGCCGGACGAGATCCACGCCATCGGCCTGGCCGAAGTCGCCCGCATCCTCACCGGCATGGACGCGGTGAAGGCCCGCGTCGGCTTCCAGGGCGATCGGGCCGCCTTCTTCGCCTTTCTGCGCAGCGATGCCCGCTTCAAATTTGCCACGGCGCAGGCGATGGGCGATGCCTTCCGCGCCACCGGCAAGCGGGTGGATCAGTTGGTGGGCACGCTGTTCGACACCATCCCCAAGTCGCCGCTGGAGATCCGCCCCGTGCCGCCGAATCGGGAAAAGACCGATGCCGCCGGCAGTTACCAGGGCGGAACGCCCGATGGCAGCCGGCCGGGCATCTTCTATTACAACGCCTATGATCTGCCCTCCCGCAGCAATTATGGCGTGGAGACGCTCTATCTGCACGAAGCCGTGCCGGGCCATCATTTCCAGATCAGCCTGGCGCAGGAAAATGACAGGCTGCCGGCCTTCCAGCGCTTTGGCGGCAACACCGCCTTTGCCGAAGGCTGGGCGCTCTATGCCGAAAGCCTGGGCCCGGAACTGGGCATGTTCAAGGATCCGTACCAGCTGCAGGGCCGGTATGAGGATGAAATGCTGCGCGCCATGCGGCTGGTGGTGGATACCGGCATCCACGCCAAGGGCTGGGGCCGCGATCAGTCCATCGCCTACATGCTGGCCAACAGCAGCATGAGCCGCACCGATGCGGTGGCCGAAGTGGAACGCTATATCGCCATCCCCGGCCAGGCGCTGGCCTACAAGATCGGCCAGCTCACCATCAGCCGGCTGCGCGCCCGGGCACAAGCGGCGCTGGGGCCGAAATTCGACATCAAGGCCTTCCACCGCGAAGTGCTGATGACCGGCGCGCTGCCGATGGCGGTGCTGGAAGCCAAGATTGATCGGTGGGTGGCGGGCGGGGGCCGATAACACCTAGCCTTTCACCAGCCCCTGTTCGATCAGGCTGCGGGCGCAATCGAGGATGGTCGTCGCCTCGTCGCGCGTCTGCCAGCCCAACCGCTCGGCCGCGTGGGCGGCGCTGGCCTCGCGCCGGCGGCCCAGTTCGGGCACCACCATCTTCACGGTGGCATCGAAATTGGCGAGCAGCTTGAGCAGCCAGTCCGGCAGGCCGCGCGTGGGCACGCGCCGCGCCTGCCGGCCCAGGCCGGCCTTCAGCACCTCGGCCACCTCGCGCATCCACAGGAACCGCCCTTGCGCGATGAAGCGTTCGCCATCCAGCCCCGGCGTGGTCATCGCCAGCACATGCAGGGCCGCCACATCGCGCACATCCACCACGCCAAAGCCCAGATTGGGCAGGCCGGGCAGGGCGCCGTCCAGCAGCTTCTTCACCACTTCCAGACTGGTGGAAAAATCGGCGCCCAGCACCGGGCCGAGCACGGCGGCGGGATTGACGGAGACATAGTCCATGCCCGCCCCATGGGCCGCCATCCAGTCCCGCGCGGCGCGTTCGGCCAGCGTCTTGGACTTGATATAGGCATAGGCATCCAGGCTGTTGACGTTGGACCAATCGGCCTCGGTGAACGGGGTTGAGCGCGCGCCATGGCCATAGGCGATGGCGGCCATGCTGCTGGTCATCACCACGCGCTGCACGCCGGCGGCCCGGGCAAAGCGCAGCGCCCGCAGCGCGCCGTCGCGGGCCGGCACGATCAGTTCATCAGGGTCCTTCGGCTCGCCGGCCGGAATCGGCGAGGCGATGTGCTGCACATGGGTGATGCCAGCCATTGCCTCGGCCCAGCCATCGTCGCGCATCAGATCGCAGGCCACCAGCTCCAGATCGGGCAGGCCCAGCGTGGCCCGCACCTGTTCGGCCCGCGCCAGAGTGCGGATGGTGCCGCGCACCGGCCAGCCTTCGGCCACCAGCGCCTTGATGACGAAACCGGCGATATAGCCCGATGCGCCGGTGACCAGCACCTTGCCCTGTGGTGACGTCATGGCGGCCTTCTCCCTGTTGTTGCAATGCTGAAACCTTACTGGCGGCTTGGCAAGCGCGCTGATGCAGCCCAAAAGGGCCAGGTGCAACCGCCCAATCCCTCTGCCGGCCTGAAGGCCGCCTCCCTGCCGCGGGGGCAGTTTGCCGTGCTGTTCGCCGCCATGCTCACGGTGGCGGCCGGCAACACCGCGTTGCAGACGGTGCTGCCGGCCATCGCCCGCGTGATTCACCTGCCCGACATGCTGGTGGCGGTCATCTTCTCCTTCTCGGCCCTGTTGTGGACGTTCAGTGCGCCCTATTGGGCCCGCCAGTCCGACATCAGGGGGCGGCGGCGGCTGATGCTGGTGGGCACGCTGGGCTTCATGGTGTCGATGACCGGCTGCGGCGTCGCCATCTATGCCGGCCTCAACGGCTGGCTGGTGCCGATTGCCACCTTTGCGGTGTTTGCCACGCTGCGCAGCCTGTTCGGCATCTTCGGTTCGGCATCCAACCCGGCGGCGCAGGCCTATGTCGCGGCGCGCACCAGCGAGGCTGATCGCACCGCCGCCCTGTCCAGCCTGGCCTCTGCCTTTGGCCTGGGCACCATCATCGGGCCGGCGGTGGCGCCGCTGTTCATCCTGGCCCCGTTCGGCCTGTCGGGGCCGATGTTCGCCTTTGCCCTGATCGCCGCCATCGTCACCATTGCCGTGGCCCGCGTGCTGCCCGATGATGATCCCACCCACCATCGCGCCAATGGTGGCAGCGGCGCGCCCTCTTCGGAACCCAGCGTGGCCGGCAGCACCACCGGCGCCAGCATCAGCGCCGCTGCCGCCGGCCGGCCACAGCGGCTCAGCTTCCGGGATGGCCGCATCCTGCCGTTCATGATCTTCGGCTTTGCCTCCGGATCGATCCAGGCCGCCACCGGCCAGGCGCTGGGCTTTCTGGTGATCGACACGCTGGGGGGCAGCGCGCTCGATTCGCAGCAGGAAATCGCGGTCATCTTCATGGCCGGGGCCTTTGCCACGCTGCTGGCGCAATGGGGGCTGATCCCGCAGCTGCGGCTCACCCCGCCGGCGCTGATGCGCTGGGGCACGCTGATCGCCGCGCTTGGCACCGCCGGCATTGCGCTGGCGCATGATCTGCACACGCTGGTGATCGCCTTTGCGCTGATGAGCCTGGGCTATGGCCTGGCCCGCCCCGGCTTCACCGCCGGTGCCAGCCTGGCCGTCTCGCGCGCCGAACAGGGCGGCGTGGCCGGCGCGGTCACCTCGGTCAACGGCAGCTGCTTCGTCTTTGCGCCGGCGGTGGGTATCGGCCTGTATCAGCTTGGCCCCACCCTGCCCTATTGGCTGGGGGCGGCGGCGCTGGTGGCGCTGGCCGTCTATGCCTTTGCCAAACCCGAACTGGGCCGCGAACCCGGCGAACGGCTGGAGGATTGACCGGGCCGCGCTGGCCGCCAACCCCTGCGACCACAGCCCCCTTGACGCCCGGCGCGATGGCCCCCCACCCTCGCGCGCACATGTGAGGACCCATGCAACTCGTCATCGTTGAATCGCCGGCCAAGGCGAAGACCATCAACAAATATCTCGGCAGCGACTATGAAGTGCTGGCCAGTTTCGGGCATGTGCGCGATCTGCCGCCGCGCGATGGCAGCGTGAACCCGGATGCCGATTTCGCCATGGAGTGGGAGGTTTCGGCCGACCGCAGCCGCCAGTTGACCGCCATCCGCGAGGCCGCCAAGCGCGCCACCCAGGTGATATTGGCGACCGACCCTGACCGCGAGGGCGAAGCCATCAGCTGGCACCTGCTGGAAGTGCTGAAGGCCAAGAAGGCGCTGCCCCCCGGCGGCGCGCGGCGGGTGACGTTCAACGAGATCACCAAGGCCGCCGTCACTCGCGCCATGGCCGCCCCACGCGATCTCGATCAGCCGCTGATCGATGCCTATCTGGCACGGCGCGCGCTGGATTATCTGGTGGGCTTCACCCTGTCGCCGGTGCTGTGGCGCAAGCTGCCGGGGGCGAAATCGGCCGGCCGTGTGCAATCGGTGGCGCTGCGGCTGGTGGTGGAGCGCGAGCGCGCCATCGAGGCCCATGTGCCGCGCGAATATTGGCGTGTGGACGCCGAGATGATCGCTCCCAACGGCGCGACGTTCAAGGCGCGTCTGGCCGTGCTGGACGGCACGAAGCTGGCGCAGTTCGATCTTAACGATGCTGCGGCCAATGCTGCGCGGGAAGCCATTGAAAAAAATGGCTTTACGGTGCGAACGGTGGAAACGAAGCCGGTCAGCCGCTCGCCCGCCCCGCCCTTCACCACATCCACCTTGCAACAGGAAGCCGCCCGCCGTCTGGGCTTCACCGCCAGCCACACGATGCGGGTGGCGCAGAGCCTGTATGAGGATGGCCACATCACCTACATGCGCACCGATGGCGTGCAGATTGCCGGCGAAGCCATGGCCGCGGTGCGCGATCTGATCGCGCGGGATTTTGGCGACAAGCCCGACGTGCTGCCGGAAAAGCCGCGCTTCTATGCCACCAGGGCCAAGAACGCCCAGGAAGCCCACGAGGCGATCCGCCCCACCGATTTCACGCGCCGCCCCGGCCGCGCCGATTCCGATGCCGAACGCCTCTATGCGCTGATCTGGAACCGCACAGTGGCCAGCCAGATGGCCAGCGCCCGGCTGGAACGCACCACGATCGATCTGTTCGATGATGATGGCCGCCACGGCCTGCGGGCCACCGGCCAGGTGGTGATCACGCCCGGCTTTCTGGCGCTCTATACCGAGGCCCGCGACGAGCCGGCCGATGATGACGAGGATGGGGCCCGGCTGCCGCGTCTGGCCGGTGGCGATCGCTGTGCGGCAAAGGCGGCGCAGGCGATCCAGAGCTTCACCGAACCGCCCGCGCGCTTTTCCGAAGCCACGCTGGTCAAGCGACTGGAGGAACTGGGCATCGGCCGGCCCTCCACCTATGCCTCCATCCTGCAGACGCTGCGCGATCGCGCCTATGTGCGGGTGGAAAAGAACCGCTTCTTCGCCGAAGAAAAGGGCCGGCTCGTCACCGCCTTCCTGGAACGCTTCTTTGCGCGTTATGTCGAGTATGATTTCACCGCCGGGCTGGAAACCCAGCTGGACGATGTGTCGGCCGGCGATGCCAGCTATCTGGAATTGCTGCGCGCCTTCTGGGCCGATTTCAAGCCGAAGACCGCCGAGATCATGGAACAGCGCCCGTCCGACGTGACGGCCGCGCTGGACGACTATCTTTCGCCCTTCCTGTTCCCCGACAAGGGCGACGGCGCCGATCCCCGCCTGTGCCCGCGCTGTTCGGCCGGGCGGCTGAGCTTGAAGACCGGCCGCTTCGGGGCCTTTGTCGCCTGTTCCAACTATCCCGATTGCAAATACACAAGGCCCTTTGCCAGCGACGGCGGTGCCCAGGCCAATGACGGCCCGCTGGAACTGGGCAATGATCCCGACACCGGCGAGATGGTGACGCTGCGTTCGGGGCGCTTTGGCCGCTTCGTGCAGCGCGGCGAGGGCGAGAAGCCGGCGCGGGCCTCCATCCCCAAGGATGTGGAGATTGCCGGGCCCGACGATCTGGGCTGGGCGCTGAAGCTGCTGAACCTGCCGCGCGCCATCGGCCCCCACCCGGAAACCGGTGAACCGATCACCGCCAGCATCGGCCGTTATGGCCCGTATCTGGCGCACAGCGGCAAATATGCAAGGCTGTCGTCAACCGCAGAGGTGTTCGAAACCGGCATGAACGCCGCCGTGGTCAAGCTGGCCGAAGCCGCCGCCGCCAAGGCCAGCGGTGGCCGGCCCGCCCGCGGCACCGCCACCGCGCTGGCCGAACTGGGCGCCCACCCCGAAAGCGGCGCGGCGGTGCGGGTGCTGGCCGGCCGCTATGGCCCCTATGTCAGCGATGGCGCCACCAACGCCACCCTGCCCAAGGGGGCCGAGCCGACGGCCGTCACACTGGACGAAGCCGTGGCCCTGCTGGCCGCGCGCGCGGCGGCGGCCCCGGCCAAGAAGGGCAAGAAGGCCGCAGCCAAGAAGCCTGCCGCCAGGAAACCGGCCGCCAAGACGGCCGCCGCAAAAAAGCCGGCCGCCAAGAAGAAACCGGCGGCGAAAAAGGCCTGACGCTTGCCTTTGCCGCCATGGCCGGCTTTGATGGGCGCAGCCAAGGGGGATCATCATGCGCCATCTCATCGCCGGCCTGCTCGCCGCCAGCCTTGCCATTCCAGCCGCTGCGCAGGCGTTGCGCCCAGACCAACAGGCCTTTCGCGCGCTCTACAAGGAACTGGTGGAAACCAACACCAGCGTTTCCACCGGCAGCTGCAATCTGGCCGCCGAACGGATGGCGGCGCGGCTGAAGGCTGCCGGTTACACAGATGCCGATATCCGGCTGTTCCCCGGTTCCATCGAACGCCCGCAGGATGGCGGGCTGGTGGCGGTGCTGAAGGGCAGTGACCCGAAGGCCAGGGCGATATTGCTGCTGTCGCACCTGGATGTGGTGGAAGCCAAGCGGGCCGATTGGGAGCGTGACCCGTTCACGTTCATCGAGGAAGGCGGTTTCTTCTATGGCCGCGGCGTGAGCGACGACAAGGCGCACGGCGCGATCTTCACCGATGCGATGATCCGCCTGAAACAGGCCGGCAAGCCGCCCAAACGCACCATCAAGCTGGCATTGACCTGCGGCGAGGAGGGCGGCCCGTTCAACAGCGCCAAATGGCTGGTCGACAATCACCGCGACTGGATCGAGGCGGAGTTCGCGCTGAACGAAGGCGGCAGCGGCAAGGCGGATGCGACCGGCAAGCCGATCAGCCTCGCCTTCCAGGCCGGCGAGAAGGTCTATCAGGATTTCACCCTGGAAACCCGCAACCCCGGCGGCCATTCGAGCCGCCCGCGGCCGGACAATGCAATTTACGAACTCGCCGCCGGCCTGGTGCGCCTGTCGCGCAACGATTTCCCGGTGATATTGTCCGACACGACGCGCGCCTATTTCGCCGAAATGGCCAAGATCGCCGATGCCGGCACCGCCCAGGCCATCACCGCCCTGCTGGCCAACCCCGCCGATGCCCACGCCGAAAGCATCGTGTCGCGCGATCCGGGCTGGCATTCCACCCTGCGCACCACCTGCGTGGCGACCATGCTGGATGCCGGCCATGCCCGCAACGCCCTGCCGCAGCGGGCGCAGGCGAACGTGAACTGCCGCATGTTCCCCGGCGAAAGCGTCGAAAAGGTGCGTGGGCAAATCGTGGAGCGGCTGGGCGATCCCAGCATCAGCGTGACGGCGCGCGCATCGGAAAACCCACCGACCGCCGCGCCGCCACCGCCGCTCAGCCCGCTGGTCTATGGCACCGCCGTGACGCTGGCGGCGAAGCATTTCCCCGGCATCCCGATCATCCCCACCATGTCCACCGGTGCCACCGACGGCCGCTACCTCAACGCCGCCGGCATCGCCACCTACGGCATGCCCGGCCGCTTCGGCATGCCCGACGGCAACGGCGTCCACGGCCTCAACGAACGCATCTCCGTGGCCGGCGTGATGAAGGAACGCGATTATCTGTTCGACCTGATCAACGCCTATGCCAGCAAATAAGGAATGATGATGCGCGCCCTTTTCCTCGCCACCGCCCTGTTCGCCAGCACCGCAGCTTCAGCCCAATATGTCAGCCGGCAGCCCGGCGAGGCGCAGTTCCGCGCCTTGTTCAAGGAGATGGTGGAGACTGACACCAGCCTGACCACCGGCAGTTGCACGGCGGCGGCCGACAAATTGGCCGTGCGCTTCAAGGCGGCGGGCTACACCGATGCCGATATCACCCAGTTCAGCGTGCCGGAATTCCCCAGGGAGGGCGGCATCGTTGTCCAGCTGAAGGGCAGCGACGCGAAAGCCAAACCCATGCTGCTGCTCGGCCACCTCGACGTGGTCGCCGCCAAGCCGGAGGACTGGACGCGCAGCCCGTTCACGCTGATCGAGGAGGACGGCTATTTCTATGGCCGCGGCACGTTTGACGACAAGGCGCAGGCCAGCATCTGGGCCGATCTGCTGATCCGCATGAAGGCCGGCAAGCCGCCCAAGCGCACCATCAAGCTGGCGCTGACCTGCGGCGAGGAGACCACCTATGCCTTCAACGGGGCTGATTGGCTGGCGAAGAACCGCCCCGATCTGATCATGGCCGAATTCGGCCTGAACGAAGGCGGTGGCGGCCAATATGATGCCAGGGGCAATCCGATGGGCCTGGCGGTGCAGGTGGGCGAAAAGACGGTGCAGAATTTCTGGATCGAGGCGACCAACCCCGGCGGCCATTCATCCGTGCCGCGGCCGGACAACGCCATCACCGATCTGGCCCGCGCCATGGTGGCGGTGAACACGCATGAATTCCCGGTGCAGTTCAACGATACCACCCGCGCCTATTTCACCACACTTTCCAAGGTGTTGCCCGATCCGGTCGGCCCCGCCATCACCCGCCTGCTTGCCGATCCGCAGGATGTGGAGGCCAATCGCATCGTCAGCCTTGACCCCACCAACCACAGCGTGCTGCGCACCACCTGCGTCGCCACCCTGCTGGAGGCCGGCCACGCCGAAAACGCCCTGGCCCAGCGCGCCCGCGCCAATGTGAATTGCCGCATGTTCCCCGGCACCGATCCCGAAGCGTTGAAGGCCGATCTGGCCAGGGTGATCGGCAATGCCAGGGTGGCCATCGCCCTGAAGCCGCCGATCCGCCCGGTGGCCCGGCCAACGCCGATGAACCCGGCCATCATCGGGCCGATGCAGGCGGTGGCAGCCCGGCATTTCCCCGGCGTGCCGATGCTGCCGATGATGAGCACCGGCGCCACCGATGCCATCTATGTCGCGCCGATCGGCATCCCCATCTATGGCGCGCCCGGCACCTTCATCGATCCCGATGGCAACGGCATCCATGGCCTGAACGAACGCATCCGCGTGCGCAGCCTGTTGCAGGGCCGGGATTATCTGTCGGATCTGGTGTTCGTGCTGGCAAATCCCAAATAGGCTTCTGGCATAATCGGCCGTCTGCCCCTACATGCAGGCCATGGATTTCGCCCACTTCCTCACCCCCGAAGCGCTGTCGGCCTTTGGCCAGGTGGTGCTGATCGATGTCGTGCTGGCCGGTGACAATGCCATTGTTGTCGGCGCGCTGGCCGCCGGGCTGCCGGCCGATCAGCGCAAGAAGGTGATCCTGATCGGCATCCTGGCCGCCCTGGTATTGCGCATCGGCTTTGCGCTCGCCGTGTCGCAATTGCTGCAGATTGTCGGCCTGATTCTGGCCGGCGGCCTGCTGCTGATGTGGGTGGCGTGGCGCATGTGGCGCGAGCTTCACCCGCGCAATGCCTATATCGATGCCCCCGGCGATGGTGACGAGTTCATCGCCAGCAACAGCCCCGCCCCGGCGAAAAGCTTTGCCGCCGCCGCTTGGTCCGTCGCACTGGCCGACGTGTCGATGAGCCTTGACAATGTGCTGGCCGTGGCCGGCGCCGCGCGCGAACACCCCGACATATTGGTGATCGGGCTGGTGCTGTCGGTCGCGCTGATGGGCATCGCGGCCAACATCATCGCGCAATATATCGAACGCTATCGCTGGATCGCCTATGTCGGGCTGGCCGTCATTGTCTATGTCGCCGTCAAGATGATCTGGGAGGGCTGGACCGAGGTGATGCCAATGGTCGCCCCCGCCGTTGGCCTGTAATCAGGGGATCAGCACGGTCGATCCTGTCGTGCGCCGCGCCGCCAGATCGGCGTGGGCGCGGGCCACATCGGCCAGCGCATAGCGCTGGTTCACCGCCAGTTTCAGCGCGCCGGATGCCATCATCGCCAGCACGCGCCCGCCAAATTCGGCCCGGTCCTCCGGCTTGGCATAATAATCGAACAGCGTTGGCCGGGTGGCAAACAGCGACCCTTTGCGCGCCAATATGCCCAGATCAACGCCCGACACCGGGCCGGACGCATTGCCGAAACTGATCATCAGCCCGCGCCGCTTCAAACTGTCCAGGCTCGATTCCCAGCTCGCCTTGCCCACCCCGTCAAACACCACATCCACGCCGCGACCGCCGGTCAGGCCGCGCACCTGCGCCGCCACATCGGTACCATCCAGCAGGCCATGATCGGCCCCGATCGCCGCCGCCAGTGCCAGCTTTTCCGCTGTGCCGGCCACCGCAATCACGCTGACGCCGCGCGCCTTGAGCCATTGCACCAGCAGCAGGCCGACGCCGCCCGCGGCCGCCGGCACCAGCGCCCAGTCACCCGCCTGCACCGCAGCGCAGCGATCGACCAGAAACTCCGTCGTGCAGCCCTTCAGCAGCCCGGCCGCGGCCATTTCGTCCGACACGCCATCGGGGAGCACCACCAATTGCGCCGCCGCGATGTTGCGGTGGGTGGCATAGGCACCGATCGGCCCCCAGCAAGTGCCGACCCGCGTGCCGACAGGCAGGCTCACGCCCGCGCCCACCGCCTCCACCACGCCGGCCGCCTCCAGCCCCAGCCCCGATGGCAGCGGCAGCGGATAGAGGCCGGAGCGGTGATAGGTATCGATGAAGTTCAGCCCGATGGCGGTGTGGCGGATGCGCACCTCGCCGGGGCCGGGATCGGGCAGCGACACATCGGCAAACTGCATCACCTCCGGCCCGCCCGCCGCCTCGATACGGATTGCCTTCATCCCGCTTCTCCTGCCATGTTTGCAGCAACTATTTGATTTTGCTGGCCTGGTGCGGCCACTTGCCGATCCGGCCGCTCGCCCGCTACACTAAGCACTTGTGAGGCCAAGAAAAGAGGCAATGCGCGCATGAAGATCAGCTTCGACATCGACTGCACGCCCCAGGAAGCGCGCGCCTTTTTCGGCCTGCCCGATCTGCAACCGCTGCACGATGTCTATCTGGATCGCATGAAGCTGGCGATGACCGAAGGCATCACCCCGGCCGATTGGGAAAAGCTGATGCGCACCTGGGCACCCGGCATCGCCGGCGGTTTTGAACAATGGCAGAAACTGTTCATGGCCGGCATGAACGCCGCCACCGGTGCCGGCAAGGCCAAGGGCTGATCCGGCCATCATGATCGATACCATCGCGGCGCTGGCCAGCGGCCGCCCGCCGGCCGCGCTGGCCATCATCCGCATCTCCGGCCCGGCCGCCTTTGCCGTGGTGCGCGGCCTGGCCGGCCGGCTGCCGCCGCCACGCCGGCTCAGCCTGTGCCGGCTCTGCCACGACGGCGAACTGCTCGACGAAGCGCTGGTGGCGATCTTCCCCGGCCCGGCCAGCGCCAGCGGCGAGGATCTGGCCGAACTGCATCTCCATGGTGGCCCGGCGGTGGTCAGCGGCGTGCTGGCCGCCGTGACCGCCCACCCCGGTGTGCGCCTGGCCGAACCCGGCGAATATACCCGCCGGGCCTTTGCCAATGGCCGCATGGATCTGGCCCAGGTCGAAGGCCTGGCCGATCTGGTGCAGGCCGAAACCGCCAGCCAGCGCGATCAGGCCCTGGCCCTGGCCGGTGGCGCGCTTGGCCGGCTGGCCGATGGCTGGCGGGAACGCTGCCTGATGGTGCTGGCCGAGGCCGAAGCCGGGCTGGATTTTGCCGAAGACGAAGCCGATGTCGCCGAACGGCTGGACGAGGCCGCCCGCGAACAATTGACAAGGATGGCCGATGAACTGGCCGGCCTGATCGCCGATTCGGCCCGCGCGATGCGCATCCGTGACGGGCTGACCATCGCCGTCACCGGTCCGCCGAACGTCGGAAAATCCAGCTTGGTCAATGCCTTGGCCATGCGCGATGTGGCGATCGTCACCGCCATTCCCGGCACCACGCGTGATGCCATCGAAGTGCCCATTGATCTGGGCGGGGTTGCGGCCGTGCTGATCGACACCGCCGGCCTGCGCGACACCGACGATCCGGTGGAAGCCATCGGAATTGCCCGCGCCCGGATGCGGGCCGCGGGCGCCGATCTGGTGATCAGCGTTGCCAGCCCGGACACACTGGGTTGGCCCGGCGATGCCGGTCTGCACCTGCTCAACAAATGCGATCTGGGCTATCCGCAGATTCCGGCCGACGTTCTGCCAGTGTCGGCCACGACCGGCCGTGGACTTCCGGCACTGCGCGACTGGCTGGCGGCATGGGCGCGCGCCATCACCCGCCCCGGCGAACCCGCCCTCCTGGCCCACGCCCGCCACCGCGCCGCCTTCGCCGATGCCGAAGCCGCCCTGCGCGATGCGGCCGACGCCACTGAAGCAGTGCTGCGCGCCGAAGCGCTGCGCACGGCGGCCCACGCCTTTGGCCGCATTGCCGGGCGGGTGGGCGTGGACGACGTGCTGGACCGGATTTTCAGTCGATTCTGCATCGGGAAATAGCCGCGCCGGGTGCCGGCAATGTTTCACGTGAAACATCGGCAGCGAATCGCTATGGGACGTCCCATGCAGGAGTTTGATGTCATAACTGTCGGTGCCGGCCATGCCGGTTGCGAGGCGGCGGCGGCCGCCGCCCGCCGCGGCGCGCGGGTGGCACTGGTGACTCTGCGTGCCGATGATCCCGGCACATTGAGCTGCAACCCCGCCGTCGGCGGCATCGGCAAGGGACATCTTGTCACCGAGATTGATGCGCTGGGCGGCATCATGGGCCGCGTCACCGATGCCGCCCGCCTGCAATCGCGCCTGCTCAACCGGTCCAAGGGGCCGGCGGTACACGGCCCGCGCGCGCAGGTGGATCGCGCGCTTTATCGCGCCGCCATGGCCGATGTGCTGGCCGAATTCCCAGGCCTGTCCATCGTCCCTGCCGCTGCCGAGGGCCTGGTGCTGAAGCAGGGCCGGATCGTCGGCGTCCAAACCAGCGCCGGACGCCTGACGGCCCCCGCGGTCGTGCTGACCACCGGCACGTTCCTTGGCGGGGTGATGCACATCGGCAGCCAGCGTGAGGCCGGTGGCCGGGTGGGCGCACAGGCCTCAGATCTGGGCGCCGCACTGCGCGCCATGGGCCTGGCGGTCAGCCGGCTGAAGACCGGCACGCCCGCCCGGCTTGACGGGCGCAGCATCGATTGGTCGGTGCTGGAATGGCAGCATGGCGATGGCGATGATCCTCGCCTCAGCCGCCATGGCCGCGGCAACGGGCGGCCGCCCATCCCTTGCGCCATCACCCGCACCAACACAGAAACCCATCGCATCATCCGCGACCACCTCGGCGAATCGGCGCTTTATGGCGGCCATATCGATTCGGTCGGCCCGCGCTATTGTCCGTCGATTGAAGACAAGGTGGTGCGCTTTGGTGACCGCGACGGCCACCAGATCTTCCTGGAGCCGGAGGGCTATGATGATATCACCGTCTATCCCAATGGCCTGTCCACATCCCTGCCCGCGCCGGTGCAGGAAAGGTTCATCCGGTCGATCAGGGGCCTGGAACAGGCCAGCATCCTGCGGCCCGGCTATGCCATCGAATATGATCATGTCGACCCGCGCGCGTTGACCGCTGGCCTCGCCGCCCGCGCGGTGCCCGGCCTGTTCCTGGCCGGGCAGATCAACGGCACCACCGGCTATGAAGAGGCGGCAGCACAGGGGCTGGTGGCCGGGGCCAATGCCGCAGCGCTGGCGCTGGGGCTGCCCGAACTGAACATCGATCGCACCCAGGCCTATATCGGCGTGATGATCGATGATCTCACCCTGCATGGCGTGGCCGAACCCTATCGCATGTTCACCAGCCGGGCCGAATATCGCCTGCGCCTGCGCGCCGACAATGCCGATCAGCGCCTGACACCACTGGGTGAAGCACTGGGGCTGGTGCCGCCCGCCCAGGCCGCTGCCTTTGCTGCAGATCAGGCCGAACGCACCCGCGCCCGCGCCATGCTCGACAGGCTGATCGCCACGCCCCACCAACTGGCCAGCCATGGCATCGACGTGCGGCAGGACGGGCAGGCCCGCAGCCTGTTCGACTGGCTGCGCTTCCCGGCCGTCACGCGCGCCGCCGCCCGCCGTGTCTGGCCCGAACTGGCCGGGATCAGCGACGATCTGCTCGCCAGCCTGGCGGTCGATGCCAATTATGCCGCCTATATCGCCCGGCAGGAGGCCGAGGTCGCCGCCCTGCGCCGCGACGAAGCGCTGGCACTGCCGGCCGACCTGGATTTCGCCAGCGTCGCCGGCCTGTCGAAGGAGATGATCGAGCGGCTCGCGCGGGCACGGCCACTCACCTTGGGTGCGGCCAGTCGCGTTGCTGGCATCACACCGGCCGCCCTGATTGCCCTGCTGCCACACACCCAGCGCCGCCGGGCCGCCTGACATGGGCGAAGACGCGCGCAGCGCCTTTGCGGCCGAGTTTGATGTTTCACGTGAAACATTGGCCCGGCTTGACCGCTATGCCGAACTGCTGGCCGAATGGCAGCAACGCATGAACCTCGTGGCGCCGTCCACCCTGCCGCACATCTGGGATCGCCATTTTCGCGACTCGGCCCAGCTGCTGGCCATAGCCGGCCCAGGCCAACGCTGGCTCGATATCGGCGCCGGCGGCGGCTTTCCGGGCCTGGTGCTGGCCATTCTCGATCCCACCGCCCGCTTCACGCTGGTCGAATCCATCGCCAAGAAATGCCGCTTCCTCGCCGAGGTCGCCGGCGAAACCGGCACGATTGACCGGGTCACCATCGCCAATCAGCGCGTCGAGACGCTGCGTCCTATCCCCTTCGACATCATCACCGCCCGCGCTGCGGCCGCACTGGAGGTGCTGTTCGACTGGAGCCTGCGCCTTGGCCGGCCCGGCACCCGCTGGATCCTGCCCAAGGGCCGCAATGTGCAGGAAGAGCTTGCCACGGCGGCCAAGCGATTCCACTTTGATCACCAGCTGATTCCCAGCCGCACCGATTCTGATGCCCGCATCGTGCTGGTCACACATCTCAGGTCTGTCGAGGTCAAACGCCGATGATCATCGCCATAGCCAATCAGAAGGGCGGCGTCGGCAAGACGACGACCGCCGTGAATCTTGCCACGGCGCTGGCCGCCGCCGGCAAATCAGTGCTGGTGATCGATTCCGACCCACAGGGCAACGCCTCCACCGGGCTTGGCCTTGACCGCAAGAGCCGCGATCCGTCACTGTATCAGTTGCTGATCGGCGATGCTGATGCCGCCGCCGTCATCCGGCCCAGCCCCATTCCCGGCCTTGCCATCATCCCGGCCAGCGCCAGCCTGTCGGGCGCAGAGGTGGAGTTGGTCGACACCGATCGGCGCACCCACCGGCTTGCCGATGCACTGGCCGACATGCCCGCCCATGATTTCGTCCTGATCGATTGCCCGCCGTCGCTGGGGCTGCTCACCGTCAACGCCCTGGTGGCGGCCGATGCAGTGCTGGTGCCGCTCCAGAGCGAGTTTTTCGCGCTGGAAGGCCTGTCGCAGCTGCTGGGCACCATCGATCGGGTCAAATCCGGGCTGAACCGGCGGCTGGAACTGCTTGGCATCGTGCTCACCATGGTCGATCGCCGCAACCGGCTTTCGGATCAGGTGTGTGATGATGTGCAGGCGGTGATGGGCGCCAAGGTGTTTGCCACCCAGGTGCCGCGCAATGTGCGGCTTTCGGAAGCCCCCAGCCACGGCCTGCCGGCGCTGCTCTATGACAATCGCTGCGCCGGCTCCGAAGCCTATGTCGCGCTGGCCCGCGAGGTGCTGGGCCGCATCAATGCCCGGCTGGCTGTGGCCGTTTGATCGCAGGAAACTCCAAATGGCTGAAATGAAAAGGAAATCAGGCTTGGGCCGTGGCCTGTCAGCGCTGCTGGAGGATATTGCCTCGCCGCCGGCCGCCGATGCGCCTGGGGTTGCCCGGCTGGCGGTGAGCGCCATCGCCCCCAATCCCGATCAGCCACGCCGGCAGTTTGATGCCGATGCCATGGCCGAACTGGTGGCATCGGTGAAGGCGCATGGCATATTGCAGCCCATCCTGGTGCGCGCCCATGGCGGCGGCCACCAGATCATCGCCGGCGAGCGCCGCTGGCGCGCGGCGCAGGCCGCCGGGCTGCACGACATGCCGGTGATCATCCGGGCGCTGGATGATCGCCAGGTCGCCGAGATCGCCATCATCGAGAATATCCAGCGCAGCGACCTGAACGCCATCGAAGAGGCACGCGGTTACCACCGGCTGATTGCCGATTATGGCCACACCCAGGCGGCACTGGCCGACATCGTCGGCAAATCACGCAGCCATGTCACCAATCTGCTGCGCCTGCTCGATCTGCCGCCGGCGGTGCAGGCGCTGGTGGAGCAGGGCCAGATCAGCATGGGCCACGCCCGGGCGCTGGCCGGCAGCAGCGATCCCGAAGGCCTGGCGCAGCGCGTGGTGAAGAACGGCCTGTCGGTGCGGGCGCTGGAAGCGCTGCTGGCCGGCAACAAACCGGCGCGGCCGCGCATGCCGCCGGCGCCGGCCGCCAATGATCCCAACAGCGAAGCACTGGAAGAACAATTGGCCGAAGCGCTGGGCATGCCGGTGGCGCTGCAGGTGGCCCCCGGCGCCAGCAGCGGCAGCCTGACCATCCGCTTTGCCGATCTGGATCAGCTCGACCTGCTGTGCGCCCGGCTGGGGGCCAGCGCCTGATCAGCGCCGACGGGCAGCCATCGCCCGCCGGGTGATCGCCAGCAAGCGGGCATGGGCACCCAGATCGGCCAGCCCGCCGCTGGCCTTCACCGCCCGTTCGGCGGCGAGCACATCGGCCTGCGCAGCGACCAGACGCGGCTGATCCCAAAAGGCCAGCGCGGCGGTCAGCACCGGCTTTTCCTTCCAGAACACCGCCTTGCCCTGGGCCTCGATCACATCGGCCGGGCTGCGGCCGGCATCCACCTCGGGGCGCAGCAAGGCCAGCTGTGCCAGCCGCCGTTCCAGCGCCCGCAGAAGCGGGATGGCGGTGCCATCGGGCAGGCGGGCCAACAGATCGGTGGCAGCGGCCGCATCGCCCGTGGTGATGGCGGCAATCGGCGCAAACAGTTCCGCATCGCCGGCGACGATGCCCAGCGCCGCCAGATCGTCCAGCGTCAGCCGCTGCGGGCGGTCTGGCGCGGCATCCTTGTAGAGCGCGAACTTCTCCAGCTCGCGCCGCATGATCATGCGGTCACCATCGGCCAGGGTGAACAGCGCCTCGGCAACGTCGCGATCCAGCCGCAGGCCCAGCGGTGTCGCCATGTCGGCCAGCAGGCGACCGGCCTCGCGCAGGCTGGCCTCATACTGCACGCAGGCGGCAATCGCCGGGTGTTTTTCGGCCAGGGCGAGCAATTTGCTGCCTTTCTTCAGCGCGGCCGCCACCGCCAGCACCGGGTAGCCCGGCGGGCCGGCGAGCAGCGCCTCCACCGCGGCCAGGCCATCATCATCCAGCCCGTCGATGCGCAACAGTTCGGAATCGCCAAACATCGACAGGCTGGTGGCAGCCGCCAGCAGGGCCTGCGGATCGTCCTTCAGACCGGCCCCGATCAGCTCGGTCACGCCGGTGCCAGCGGCAATCTGGCCGGCGCTGATCTGGCCGGCCAGATCACGCGATGCTGATTGATCGGCACCATGCAGCAGCAGCAGGCGGCATTCGGCGGGCCAGGCGCGGGCAAAGCCGGCGGCGCGGGCCGCATCGATCTTCACCGGCCGGGCTCAGCGCCGGGCATAGCGGGCCAGGCGCGCGCTGATCTGGCGGGCGATATCCACGCTCAACCGTTCCAGCGCGGTGGTTTCGGCCGCCACCACGGCAAAGTTGGAGCTGACCCGGTCGATGCCGGCATCCGCGGCGGCGCTGTCGTCCACCAGCACCACGCCGCTGGCAGCATCGACCAGCCGGAAGCGGGCGCGCAGCGTGCGGCGTTCGCGCGCCGCCGATGAATCGCCGCGCACGCCAAAGGCGATGATCTGATCGTCCAGCACCACCTCCAGCCGATAACGCGGCGCATCCGCCGTCTTGCCAAACTGTTCCACCAGCGCCTGGCGCAGCATGAAGCCGGCGCGTTCGGGAATCGGCGCGATGGCGATATCGGCCATCAGCGTGGCGGGCGCCGATCTTGCCCCGCCGCCATAGACCGGCTGCAACTGGCAGCCTGCCAGCAGCAGCGCCAGGGCGGCGCAGGCGAGGCGGGCCCGTTCACGCAACGATGTTCACCAGCCGGTCGGGCACGACGATGATCTTCTTCGGGCTGGCGCCGTCCAACGTGCGCACCACGCCGGGCAGGGCCAGCGCGGCGGCTTCCAGCGCCGCCTTGTCACCGCCCCTGGCGGCGGTGAAATCGCCCTTCAGCTTGCCGTTCACCTGCACCGCGATGGTCACTTCATCATCCACCAGCCAGGCCGGATCGGCCACCGGCCAGGCGGCATCGCACACCAGGCCCGGCTGGCCCAGCAGTGCCCACGCCTCTTCGGCCAGGTGCGGCACCATCGGCGCCACCAGCTGCACCAGGGCGATCACCGCCTGCGCCCGCGCCAGCCCGGCCGGGGCGCGCTCCAGTGCGCCCACCAGCTCATACAGGCGGGCGACGGCCTTGTTGAACTGCAACCGGTCGATATCGTCGGTCACTGCCGCGATGGTGCGGTGCAACAGGCGCGTGACCTTGCGATCCTGCGCCTCGCCGCTGGCACCCACATTGTCCTGCGCCAGCCGCCACACGCGCTGCACGAACCGCCAGGCCCCATCGATGCCGGCTTCGGACCAGACCAGATCGCGTTCGGGCGGGCTGTCCGACAGCACGAACCAGCGCACCGCATCGGCGCCATAACGGCCCAATATCGCATCGGGATCGATGACATTCTTCTTGGACTTGGACATCTTGATGACCCGGCCCACATCCACGGCCTGGCCATCGGCCTTCAGCGTGGCGCCGTTGCCATCGCGCTCCACTTCATCCGGCCCATACCAGATCGGCGGCAGGCCTTCGCCCTGCGTGCGGCTATAGGTTTCGTGTGTCACCATGCCTTGCGTGAACAGGCCGGCGAACGGTTCGGCCACATCCAGCTGGCCGATGCGGTGCAGGGCGCGTGTCCAGAAGCGGGCATAGAGGAGGTGCAGAATGGCGTGCTCCACCCCGCCGATATATTGCCCCACCGGCAGCCATTTCGCCGCCACCGCCGAATCGAAGGGGCGGTCGTGCGGCGCGCTGGCGAAGCGGATGAAATACCAGCTGGAATCAACGAACGTGTCCAGCGTGTCGGTCTCGCGCCGGGCCGGCTGGCCGCAGCCGGGGCAGGCGACATGCCTCCAGGTCGGGTGGCGTTCCAGCGGGTTGCCGGGCACATCGAAGCTGACATCTTCGGGCAGGACCACCGGCAGCTGGTCGCGCGGCACCGGCACCACGCCGCAGCCATCGCAATGGATGATCGGAATCGGCGTGCCCCAGTAACGCTGGCGGCTCACGCCCCAATCGCGCAGGCGATATTGCGTCACGCCCTGGCCCCAGCCATTGGCCTCCGCCTGGGCAATCACGGCGGCGCGCGCGTCCTCGGCCGTCATCCCGTCCAGCCAGCGCGAATTCACCATGCGGCCCGGCCCGGTATAGGCCTCGGCATGGATCGGCGCGGCCGCGTCACCGTCGGCCGCCACCACGCGGATCACCGGCAGCTGATATTTGCGGGCGAAATCCAGATCGCGCTGATCATGGCCGGGGCAGCCAAACAGCGCGCCGGTGCCATAATCCATCAGCACGAAATTGGCAACAAACACCGGCAGCCGGATGGCGGGGTCAAGCGGGTGGATCACGCTCAGGCCCGTGTCGAACCCCTTTTTTTCCTGCGTTTCGATATCGGCGGCCGCGGTGCCGCCGGCACGACATTCGGCGATGAAATCGGCCAGCGCCGGATTGGTGCGCGCGCACTGGGCGGCCAACGGGTGATCGGCGGCAATGGCGGCAAAGCTGGCGCCGAACAGCGTGTCGGGCCGGGTGGTGAACACGTCAAATTCGCCCAGGTCCTTGCTGGCCTCTCCGGCAAGCGAAGCGGAGGCTTCCACCTGGAAGGTGAAGCGGAGGCCCGTCGACCGGCCGATCCAGTTTTCCTGCATCAGCCGCACCTTTTCCGGCCACTGGTCCAGCCCGGACAGGCCCTCCACCAGCTCGTCGGCGAAATCGGTGATCCTCAGGAACCACTGGTTCAGCTTGCGCCGCTCCACCAGCGCGCCCGAACGCCAGCCGCGGCCATCGATCACCTGCTCGTTGGCCAGCACGGTCATGTCGACCGGGTCCCAGTTGACCGCGCTTTCCTTGCGATAGACCAGGCCGGCGGCGAGCAGATCGAGGAACAGCGCCTGTTCCTGGCCATAATAGTCCGGCTCGCAGGTGGCCAGCTCGCGGCTCCAGTCCAGCGCAAAGCCCAGCCGCTTGAGCTGGGCGCGCATCGCCGCAATATTGGCGCGCGTCCAGCTGCCGGGGTGCACCTTCTTTTCCATGGCGGCGTTTTCGGCCGGCATGCCAAAGGCATCCCAGCCCATCGGGTGCAGCACTTCAAAGCCGCGCATCCGCTTCGATCGCGCCACCACATCGCCCATCGTGTAATTGCGCACATGGCCAACATGGATGCGCCCCGATGGATAGGGAAACATTTCAAGCACATAGGCACGCGGACGCGGGCTGTCATCGCGCGCGGCAAAGCTTTGCCGTTCATCCCAAACGGCCTGCCACCGCGCATCGGCGGCACTATGGTCAAAACGGGCCATGGTCTCTCAAGTCAGGAAAGGGAACGGGTTCAACGATCGGGCAGCACGGCAGCGCGGCGCAAATCACGCGCCTTTGAAAGGATGGTCTCCTCCAGCCGCTGCACGGTGCCGGCGCGCACGCTGGCTTCGGTCCAGCCGGTGGCAGCCAGCGTCTGGCGCTGCACATTCACCTTCACGGCATCGGCGGTCAGCTGGGTGTCCAGCACCGTCACCGTCACCTTCACCCGCTCGTTGGGTGTCTGCGGGGAAACATACCAGTCGCTCAGGATCACGCCGCCATTGCTGTCCACCTGGGCCAGCGGCATGAAACCGATGGTGTCCAGCGCGGCGCGCCACAGATAGGCGTTGATGCCCAGCGTGGTGATCCGCGCCGGGGCTTCGGCCGAAAGCTTGGCCTTCTTGCCGCCACAGGCCGGCGCCATCACCGCCAGCGCAGACAGCAAGACCAGAGTTGCAAGACGCCGCATCAGCATGTTCCCTGCCGCCGCCCCCCTGATCGGGGCCGGCCACGGCCTGCCTTTTGGCATGTTGCACCCGCCGCGCCAAGCCCGGCCAGCCGCCCGGCGCGGCCCAGATGTGTGGGCTTGCCGCCACACCGGCTGCAAAAACAGGGAACCAGGCCGTTCATGCACCAGATACGTCCAAAGTCATATGGGCTTGGCCACATGCTGTTGTTACGAGTCTGCTGATGATGAACGGGGCTGATTCGCGCGCGCATCGTCGCGCCATTGCCCGCCCGGCCCTGCTGGCCGTGGTGGCCGGCCTGTTGTGCCTGCCGCACGCCGCCCAGGCCGCCCGGCCCAGCCGCACCGCCAAAGCCCGCGTCACGCTGGAACAGGCCCCGGCGCTGCCGCTGTCGGCCTATGCCCCGCAGCCGGCCGATGCCAGCCGTTTCAGCTTCACCGCCCCCGGCACCGCGCCGGGCACCATCACCCAGGCCCAATCGCTCAGCAGCGGCTTCCGATTCACCCCGTCGGGCCAGGCCGAAAGCCGTCGCGCCCTGTCGCTGGGCGTCGCCACCCGCGTCACCACCGCGGCGGTCGATCGCTCGCGCGCTGCCGCCCCGGTGGATCAGTTCGTCATTCCGCAAACCTATGGCGTTGCCCTCTCGCTGGGCTGGCAGGGCTTCGCCGTCAGCGGCGGTTACAGCCACAGCCAGCCGGCGCTGGCCACCCCGCTCACCAGCCGCGCCCTGGATCAGGTCAATCTGGGCCTGTCCTATGGCGGCACCCGCTGGCGCACCACGCTGGAAGGCACGGCGGAACACGCGCAAACCCTGGCGCTGTCGCCGCTGTCGCGCCGCTATTCGCTGGAACTGGGCGGGCAATATCGCCTGGCGCCGCGCTTCTCCGTCACCGGCGGCGTGCGTTACCGCATCGCACCCGAACCGCCCAGCCTGATCTTCCCCAACCGCGACGATCAGGCCGTCTATCTCGGCACCAGCCTCGCCTTCTGATCGCGTGAACAGCGCCGAACGTCTCGCCGCCATCCAGGCCGGCATGGCCCGCGCCGCACGCGATGCCGGCCGCCGCGACACGCCCCAGCTCGTCGCCATCTCCAAAACCTTCGATGCCGATGCCATCCGCCCGCTGATCGCCGCCGGCCAACGCCACTTCGGCGAAAACCGCGTGGCTGAAGCGCAAGGCAAATGGCCGGCCCTGCTGGCCGAAACGCCGGACATCACGCTGCACCTCGTCGGCCAGCTGCAATCCAACAAGGCCGCCGACGCCGTCGCCCTGTTTGACGTGATCCACAGCGTCGACCGCCCGTCGCTGGTCACCGCGCTGGCCAAAGCCCAGACCGCCGCCGGCAAGCGCCCCGCCTGCTACCTGCAGGTCAACATCGGCGACGAAGAACAGAAGGGCGGCTGCGCCATTGCCGATCTGCCCGCCCTGCTCGATCAGGCCCGCAGCGCCGGCCTGACCATCGCCGGCCTGATGTGCGTTCCCCCAGCCGCGGTGGAGCCCGCCCCCTATTTCGCCCTGCTGGCCGAACACGCCAAACGCCTGGCGCTGCCCGGCCTGTCGATGGGGATGAGCAGCGATTATGAAACCGCGACCCTGCTGGGCGCCACCGTGGTGCGGGTGGGCAGCGCGCTGTTCGGCAACAGGTAAGAGGGCCTGCGCCCCGGATCAGCTCAGGGGCGGCGGCCCCCTTATGCTTCCAACCCCGCCCCGCGCCCGATGGCCAGGCGTTTCACCATGCGCGGATCGCCGTCGATCACGGTGAAGGTGAAGCCGGCGGGGTGGACCACGGTTTCGCCCAGGGCCGGCACGCGGCCGGCGAGCATGAAGACCAGGCCGCCCAGCGTGTCCACCTCTTCCAGCGTTTCGGCATCGGCGAGCGGTTCGCCCAGGGTGGTTTCCAGTTCGGCGATGGCAAGCCGGGCATCGGCATCCCAGCTGTGGGGGCCGGTGGCGGTGATCAGCGCGGCTTCGGCTTCGTCATGCTCATCCTCGATGTCGCCAACGATTTCCTCCATCAGGTCCTCGATGGTGGCCAGGCCATCCACGCCGCCATGTTCATCGATGATGATCGCCATGTGGGTGCGGGCGCTGCGCATCTGGGTGAGCAGGTTGACCAGCCGCATGGAGGCCGGCACGAACAGCACCTTCCTGAGCAGTGGTTCGATCGGCAGATCGTGCAGCGGGGCCGAGGAGACGGCATCGCTGAACGTATCGGCGATGCGGGCATAGACATCCTTCACATGCACCATGCCGATGATCTCATCGCGATCGCCGCGCCACACCGGCATGCGGCTGTGGCCGGCATCGCGAAAGCGGGCGACCAGGGCGGGGAAGCCGGCATCGATGTCGAACATCACCATGTCGGCCCGCGGCACCGCCACATCGCCGGCGCGCTGTTCGCCCAGGTGCAGCATGTTGCGCAGCATGTCGCGTTCGTCGGGGCCCAGATCGTCGCCACCGCTGCCGGGGCTGCGGGCGTCTTCGGCCTCGTCGATGGCCTCTTCCAGGCTTTCGCGCAGCGTGGGTTCATGATCGCGGCCCACCAGCGATTTCAGCTGCCGCCACCAGCGGTTGCTGCGCAATCGGCTGTCGCCGCTACTGTCGCCCTCGGGCATGGTCAGTCGTCATCCTTCATAGGGATCGGGCAGGCCCAGCGCGGCGCAGGCGGCGCGTTCCAGCGCCTCCATGTGATCGGCCTCGGCCTCCCCCTCCTCATGGTCATAGCCTAGCAGGTGCAGGGTGCCGTGGACAATGAGGTGCTGGCAATAGGCGGTGAGCGGCCAGGCCTTTTCCACTGACTCGCGCGCCACGGTCTGCGCCGCCAGCACTAGATCGCCCAGCAGCACCTCGCCATCATCGCCGTTGGAAAGGGCCACCAGCATGTCGGGCGCCAGCATGGGAAAGCTTAGGATGTTGGTGGGCTTGTCCTTGTGGCGATACTGGCGGTTCAGGCTGTGCACCTCGGCATCGTCGGTGAAGCGCACGGCGATTTCCACGGCCATCGGCGCATCGGCCAGATCGGCATGCGGCGTCTGCGCCAGCGCGGCGGCGACGGCGGCGCGGGCCAGTGCCGGCCAGCCCGCCGCATTCGGCCACGGGCCGGCGGCGATATCGGCTTCAACCAGCAGCATCACCCATCCTGCGCGGGGCCCTCATAGGCCTCCACGATGCGGCCGACGATCGGGTGACGCACCACTTCGCGGGCCGAAAAGCGCAGGGTGGCGATGCCTTCCACCCCATCCAGCCGCTTGACGGCATCGGCCAGGCCCGACGATCCGGCCACCGGCAGATCGACCTGGTTGGGATCGCCGCAGATCACCATGCGGCTCTTCTCGCCAAAGCGGGTGAGGAACATCTTCATCTGCAACGGGGTGGTGTTCTGGGCTTCATCCAGGATGATGAAGGCATTGGCCAGGGTGCGGCCGCGCATGAAGGCCAGCGGTGCAATCTCGATCTCGCCCGATGCCAGCCGCCGTTCCACCTGTTCGGCCGGCAGCATGTCGTACAATGCATCATAAAGCGGCCGCAGATAGGGATCGACCTTTTCCTTCATGTCGCCGGGCAGGAAACCCAGCCGCTCGCCCGCCTCCACGGCGGGGCGGGACAGGATCAGCCGATCGACACTGCCGGCGATGAGCTGGCTGACGGCCTGGGCCACGGCCAGATAGGTCTTGCCGGTGCCGGCCGGGCCAAGGGCAAAGATCACGTCGCTGCTGCCCAGCGCCTCGATATAGCGGACCTGGGTAGGGCTGCGCGCCACGATCGTCTTGCGGCGGGTGCGGATGGCGGCGGTGTGGGGCGGTGCGGCATTGGCCGGCACCAGGCCCTCCAGCATCGGTTCGGCGATCAGGGCGATGGCACCCAGCACGTCGCCGGTCTCGATCTGGTCGCCATGCAGCAGGCGCTGATACAGGCTGGTCAGCACATCACGGGCGCGGGCGGCGGCATCGGCCTCGCCCTCCACCACCACGCGGTTGCCGCGGGCGCTGATATACACGCCCAGCTGCCGTTCCAGCTCGATCAGATTCTGGTCATACTGGCCGAACAACGGTCCCAGCAACTGCACCTTGTCGAACAATATCTCCAGCTTCACCCGGTCCGTCGCCGTGACCATTCCCCGCTGGTGCTTCTTCGACATCAGGCTGCTGCGCTTTCCTCAGATGAAACCGGAACCGTCTCCACACTGTTGGGCATCGCGCCCACAATGTCCACCTCCACCAGATCGCCGATGGCGGCGCCGGGCACCGAAACAATGGCCGATTGCAGCCAGGGCGTCTTGCCGATCAACTGCCCCGGCTTGCGGCCCGGCCGTTCCAGCAGCACGGTGCAGCGCCGGCCGACGGTGGCGCGGTTGAAGGCCAGGGCCGCCTCGCCAATCGCGGCCTGCAGGCGTTGCAGGCGCTCGTCCTTCACATCCTCTGGCACCTGATCGGCCATGGTGGCGGCCGGCGTGCCGGGGCGAACGCTGTATTTGAAGCTGAAGGCGGCGGCATAGCCCACCTCGCGCACGATGCGCAGCGTGTCTTCGAAATCGGCTTGCGTCTCGCCCGGAAAGCCCACGATGAAATCGCCCGACAGCGCGATATCGGGCCGGGCGGCGCGCAGCTGCGCCAGCGTGGCCAGATAGGATTCGCGCGTGTGCGCCCGGTTCATCGCCTTCAGGATGCGGCTTGATCCCGATTGCACCGGCAGGTGCAGATAGGGCATCAGCTTGTCCACCTCGGCATGGGCGCGGATCAGCGCCGCATCCATGTCGCGCGGGTGGCTGGTGGTATAGCGAATGCGGGCCAGGCCATCGATGGCGGCCAGTTCGCGGATCAGACCGGCCAGAGTGGTGCCGCCGTGATAGGCGTTCACATTCTGGCCCAGCAGGGTGATTTCCTTGACGCCGCGCGCCACCAGCGCCCGCGCTTCGGCCAGCAGATCGGCCAGCGGCCGGCTGGTTTCCGGCCCGCGCGTATAGGGCACCACGCAGAAGGTGCAGAATTTGTCACAGCCTTCCTGCACCGTCAGGAAGGCGCTGGCCTGGGTGATGCGCCGCGCCGGCAGCGCATCGAATTTCGGCACCGGCGGCATGTCGATATCGATCGCCCGCTGCTGGCGCGCCTGTTCCAGCAAGTGCGGCAGCCGGTGATAGGCCAGCGGGCCAACGATCACATCCACATCGGGCGCCCGCGCCGCGATTTCCGCGCCTTCGGCCTGGGCCACGCAGCCGGCGGCCACGATGATGCGGCGCTGGCCATCGGCACGCGGCTTGCGCAGCCGGCCGATATCGGAATACAGCTTCTCCGAAGCCTTTTCGCGGATATGGCAGGTGTTGAGCACCACCACATCGGCCAGATCGGGGCTGTCCACCGCCACCATGCCATCGGCGCTCAGCAGATCGCCCATGCGCTCGCTGTCATACACGTTCATCTGGCAGCCAAAGCTCTTCACATGGAAGCGCCTGGGCGAAGGGGTCGGGTCGTTGGTGCTCACCCGCGCTGCCATAGCCGGTTTGGCGGCACGGGTCATCAGGCTTCACCGCGCATCAGCCGGCGATAACGCTGGCTGATCACCGTGTGGCAATGCCGGGCCAGCGCCTTGCGATCGGCAAAATCGGCCGGATCCAGCACATCGTGGAACCAGATATCGGCCCGCACATTGCCCAGTTTCATGAAGGCCAGCGCGTGCGGCCCCAGTTCGGTATCACCCACCCAGGCCAGATCGGGCAGCTGCCGCCGTGTCACCGGCAGGCCGTTCACGCGCGTATAGGCCAGGGTCACCGGCTGGATGCGCAGGCCCGGCACATCGGCCACCACGGCAAACAGCGATGATTTGAACGGCCACACGCTCTGCCCGTCGCTGTTGGTGCCTTCGGGAAACAGGATGATGCTGCCGCCGGCGCGCAGCCGCTCGGCCAGCTCGTCCTTTTGCGCGGCCGTGCTCTGCCGGCGTTCGCGCGCCACATAGACGGTGTGGGCAAAGCTGGCCAGCCAGCCCACCGGGCCCCAGCCGCGCACTTCGGATTTGGCAACAAAACTGGCCTTGATGCGCGCGCCCAGCACCGGAATATCCACCCAGCTCAAATGGTTGGCGACAAACAGCACCGGGCCCGGCGCGGCCGGTCGGCCATGGGTGTGGATCACCAGCCCCAGCGATCGCGACAGGCCGCGGTGGAACAGCCAGGGGATATAGGGCCGGTTGCGCAGCGTCAGGGTGCGCAGCAGCATCTCCAGCGGCACGGTGGCCGCCACGGTGGCCACCGCCCCCACGGCCGAACGCAGCGGGCCCAGCCGGCGTTGCGGGATCGGCCGGCGCGGTGGCATCAGGCCATAGCGCTCAGGCCGGTTTCTTGATGGCCTGGGCATAAAGCTCCATGCGGTGATCGACCAGCCGATAACCCAGCCGCTCGGCAATGCGGCGTTGCAATTCCTCGATTTCGGGATCGTGAAATTCGATCACGTCGCCGGTGTCGATATCGATCAGATGGTCGTGATGCTCGTCGCTCACCGTTTCATAACGCGAACGGCCGCCCTGGAATTCGTGCCGTTCCAATATGCCCGATTCCTCGAACAGCTTCACGGTGCGATAGACGGTGGCGATGGAAATGCGCGGGTCCACCTCCGCTACGCGGCGGTGCAGCGATTCCACGTCGGGATGATCGGTCACTTCGCCCAGCACGCGGGCGATCACCCGGCGCTGTTCGGTGATGCGCAGGCCCTTTTTCAGGCACAGCGCCTCGATATCGATGGCAACGCCCATCCTTGCCTCTTTCGCTTCGCCAGTTGCCGCCTGCCCGCCCCCTTCAAATAGGCTGCATCCCCGGCCGGGGCAAGCGCCCGCGCTGGGCGCGACCGCCCGAAACGACAATGCCGCCCCCAGGCGACCAAACCGGGGACGGCAATGCGGGCAGCGTCATCGCGCCGGCCGGCCGATGCCGGGCCAGCGCGTGACGGATCAGGCCGGGTTCTTGCGCGGGCGACCGCGCGGCTTTGAGGTATTCTTGGTGCCCAGGCCGATCGATTTGGCCAGCGTGCGGCGCTGTTCGGCATAGTTGGGCGCCACCATCGGATAATCGGCCGGCAGGCCCCACTTGGCGCGATAATCATCGGGCGTCATGCCATAATGCGTCATCAGATGGCGCTTGAGCATCTTCAGCTTCTTGCCATCTTCCAAACACACGATGAAATCGGGCTTGATCGACGACCGGATCGATACCGCCGGTTCCTGCTTGGGCAGTTCAGGCACAACCGGTGTGCCCAGCCGCGCCAGCGTGGCATACACGGTTTCAATGACACCCGACACATCTTCCGGCGCCACCGTGTTATTGGCGAAATGCGACGCGACAATATCGGCCGTCAACGCCAGCAATTCGGGGTGATTTCCTGCATTTTCCGTCATGACTAATCCTCGACCCTTGGTAACACATACGCAGCGACCATCACTGCGCCGGTCATTCCTGAACTTCGCTTCAACAATATGCAATCAAAATTTGATCCATTTACTTGTGCAGTGCAACACGCATGGTAATTGCTGCCCGCTTGCTGCCATCTTTGCCATTATAATAATCACGGCGACGGCCAACCTGGGCAAAGCCGGCACTGCCATACAGATGCAGGGCTGCCACATTGTCTTCGCGCACTTCCAGAAACAGCGCCTCTGCTCCGCGCGCCGATGCCTCGTCTTGGGCATGGGCCAGCAGGCGGGCGGCAATGCCGCGCCGGCGCTGGGCAGGGTCCACCGCGATCAGCAGCAGCTCCACCTCCGGCCCCAGCGATCGGCACAGGCTGAACCCGGTCGCCACCGCCCCGGCCAGCGCCAGCCGCGCCCACACGCCCGGCATCACCAGCGTGCCCGCCAGCTGCGCTGTCGACCAGCCTTCGCCATACATGGGATCAAAACCGACGTGCATCACCGCCATCATCGCATCCAGGTGGCGCAGATCGGCCGCCACGATTGCACAAATGGGGGGGGCACAGGCGGGGGGAGTCAACTTGTCCACGGCGGATGATTATTCGGCTCAATCCCCGGCGTAAAGCGCCTGCGGCGGCAGCAGCGCCGCGGCCGGCACCCGCCCGGCCATGGCCGCATCGGGATGATCGCCATGCAGCGCGGCGCGGCCCCACAGCGCCGCACCGGCACCGGCCAGCGCCACGCCATCATCGGCCGGCCCCGCCACCAGGCCATGGCCACCGGCCAGCAGATCAGGGCCCAGCCGCGCGCCCGCCACCTGGCCGCGCCCGGCATCGATCAGCGCCCACACGCATGCCAGCGCCGGATCGCTGGCAAAGGCCTGGGCCGCCACCAGCGCCAGCGCCGACAGGCCGTGCACCGGCACGCCCCAGGCCAGCCCCAGCGCACGCGCCGCCGCAATGCCGATGCGGATGCCGGTGTAACTGCCCGGCCCGACATCCACCAGGATGCGATCGGGCCGCCGCCCGGCCAGCAGCGCCGCCACGCGCGGCACCAGCGCTTCGGCATGGCCGCGCCCGATCACGTCATGATGGCGGGCCAGCACCTTTGGCCCGTCCACCAGCGCGATGGACAGGGCGGGCGAGGATGTGGAGATAGCCAGCGTCGTCACAGGATGCGCGCGGCATCCTCGAACGACAGCCGCGGCAGGCGCGGGAACAGGCCTTCGCCCGTGCCCTTGCCGATGGAACAGATGAAGTTGGTTTCAACGCCGCTGTCGCCCCAGAAGGCGGCATCCACCCCGGCCTTGTCAAAGCCCGACATCGGCCCGGTATCCCAACCCAGCGCGCGCGCCGCCATGATCAGCCAGGCCCCCTGCAGCGCGCTATTGCGAAAGGCTGTCTCGCGGGCCAGATCGGCGTTGCCGCTGAACCACGGCCGCGCATCGACATGCGGGAACAGTTCGGGCAGCCGGTCGTAAAACCTGGGATCAAAACCGATGATCACGGTGACAGGGGCGGCCCGCACCTTGGGCGCATTGGCGGCACTGACCAGCCCGGCGAGTTTCTCGCGGGCATCGACCGAATGGCAGAAGATGAAGCGCGCCGGCGACCCATTGGCCGATGTGGGGCCCAGTTTCACCAGATCATAAAGCTGGCGCAGATCGGCTGGCGAAACCGGCGTGTCGTCCCAGCCATAATGGGTGCGGGCAGCGGTGAACAGCTGCGCCAACGCTTCATCATCCAGCGGCAGGCCGGCCATGATCAGATCGACCGCACTTCGGTGACTTCGGGCACATAATATTTCAGCAGCGATTCAATGCCCATCTTCAGCGTCATCGTGCTCGACGGGCAGCCGGAACAGGCACCCTGCATTTCCAGGAACACCGTGCCCTGGCGAAAGCCGCGATACACGATGTCGCCGCCGTCTTCGGCCACTTGCGGGCGCACGCGGGTTTCGATCAACTCGCGGATCTGCAGCACGATTTCGGCATCGGCGGGATCATCATCGGTGGCGGCTTCGGCCACCGTGCCGGTGAACAGCGGCGCGCCGCTGGTGAAATGATCGACCAGCACACCCAGAATCTGCGGCTTGAGTTCCGGCCAGTCGCTGCCGGCCGGATCGCGGGTGACCGAGACGAAATCATAACCGAAGAACACCCGCGTGACATCGCCCAGCGCAAACAGCGCCGCCCCCAGCGGAGAGGCTTCGGCCACCTCGGCCGTGGCCAGATCAACACCGTCGCCGCCGGTCACTTTCTGGCCGGGGCGGAACATCAGGGTCAGCGGGTTGGGGGTCTGTTCGGTTTCGATGAACATGGCGGCATCCTCGCGATTTGCGCTGCCGCTATGGCGCAGCCGCGCCGCCGCTTCAAGCCAAATCAGACAATTTCCATCCTGTTTGCGCGGTCAGGCGATCGTCGCCAGCCGCTCCGGCTCCAGCCCGCCCGGCACCAGCATCAGCACGCACGGCAGGCCGCCGGCACGTTCACCGGCAAAGAAACTCACCAGCGGGCCCGGCGTGCCGCGACTGGCGGTGCCCAGCACCAGGGCGCGGATGCCGGGATTGTCCTTCACATGCGCCAGGATCACCGCGGCCGGCTCGCCTTCCAGCACGGTGATCGCCGGGCGGCTGCCGGCCGCGGCCGCCGCCTCCCCGGCCAGCTGTTCCAGCAGCGCCTGGGCCTCGTCCCGCGCTTCGGCGGCCATCACGCTTTGCAGCGCACCGAAATGCATGAATTCGGTGGGGCGCACCACGCTGATCAGCCGCACATCGGCACCCACATGCGCCGCGCGCAGCACGGCAAAGCGCATCGCCACCCGGCTTTCCGGGCTGTCGTCGATGACAACCAGATAGGTGGCGGCTTCGTGCATGATGAAAGCCTAGGCCTCACAATTTGCGCGTCAAGGCCGCCGCCAGGCTGGTGGTGGCGCTGCCCGGCGCCTTGGGCGTCGGCTGGCCGGGGCCGGGGGCCCAGCCGGCAACATGGATGATCTCCACCGTCACCGCCGTCTTGCCATCCTGGGCCATGGCGGCAAAGCGGCGGGCCGCATCCATCAGCACATCGCGGCGCAGCGGCCGGCGCGTGCGCAGCACCGATCGGGCGCCCATCGCGGAGAGATCGTCCAGCAGGCCGAACAGGCTGGCATAGCGCAGCTGCACCCGCTCCACATCGGCCACCGGCATGGCAAAGCCGGCGCGGCCCAGCAGGCCGGCGGCCGCGCTGGCCTCCACCATCGGGGCCGTGTGGCTGCCGGCGCCGCCGCAGATCGCGGCTTCGGCCTCCAGCAGACAGGCGCGCAGTTCCACCAGGCTCAGGCCGCCCACGAAGCTGGCGACGAACAGGCCATCGGGGCGCAGCACGCGGCGGATGCCGGCCAGCGCGCCGGGCAGATCATTGACTGTGGTGAGCGCCGCCGCCGACACGACCAGATCAAAACTGGCATCGGCAAAGGGCAGGGCGGCTTCATCGGCCACGATCATGGTTCCGGCCACCGGCGACAGGGATGCCGCCACCGCGCCCGGCCAGGCGGGCACAGGGCCGCCCAGATCGAGCACGGAATCGAACGATCTTGCCACCAGGGCCACGCGTTCGCGCAGCTCCTCCACCATCGCTGCATGCAGGAAATCCACCGCGGCAAAGCCCGGCGCCGCGCGGGCATGGCGACGGCGGCGCAGCGCCGCGTCAAAGGGCAGGGCATCGACCATGGCCCCCTTTACGGCAGCCGCCTGCGGGCGCAAGCTTGTGCGATGGCCATCGCACTCCTTGCGCCGTTGTCAGGGCTGGTCGATCTGGTGCTGCCACCGCGCTGCCCCGGCTGCGGAGAGATCGTGGACGGGGATGATCGCTTTTGCGCCAACTGTTTCAATCAACTGGCCTTTCTGGGGCCGCCGCAATGCGCCTGCTGCGGCCTGCCGCTGCCGCACGAAGGCGATGCCGCCGCCCGCTGCGGTGCCTGCCTGGCCGAACCGCCGGCCTATGCCCGCGCCCGCGCGCCCTTTGCCTATGGTGGCCCGGCCCGCACCGTGGTGCTGGCGCTGAAACACGGCCGTCGCCTGCACCTGGCCCGGTTGATGGCCCGCGCCATGCTGCGCAGCAATGGCCCGCTGCCCGATGATGCGGTGATCGTGCCGGTGCCATCCCACGCCTGGCGACTGTGGCAACGTGGTTTCAATCAGGCCGTTGAAATCGCACGACAAATATCGCGCCAATCCGGCCGGCCGCTGGCCGTGGACGCGCTTGACCGCATCAAGCCGACGCCCAGCACCAAGGGCCTGACCCGCAAGGCGCGCATCAGGAATGTGCAAGGCGCCTTCAAGGTTGCCCGCCCCGAGGCCATCGCCGGGCGGACGGTCGTGCTGGTCGACGATGTGATGACCACCGGCGCAACCGTATCAGCCTGCGCTGCGAAACTGGCAAAAGCCGGAGCGCGACATGTGGAGGTCTTGACCTATGCCCGCACCTTGCGCGAGGGGCAGGGGAATTTTGCATTTTCGTGAACGATGGTGGGACATATGGCCAGGGTCGAAATCTACACAAAATTCCTCTGCCCCTATTGCACGCGGGCCAAGGCGCTGCTGAACGGCAAGGGCGTTGCCTTTGAAGAGATTGACATTTCCACCGGCGGCCCGCGCCGCGCCGAAATGCTGGAGCGGACGGGCGGCCGTCAGACCGTGCCGCAAATCTTCATCAACGGCCAGCATGTCGGCGGCTGCGACGACGTGCACGCGCTTGATCGCGCCGGCAGGCTGGACCCGCTGCTCGCCGCATGACGCTGACCATCGGCCTTGTTCAGACCACAACCGGCATCGATCCGGCGGTCGAGGCCGGGGCGCTGTCTGCCCGCATCGCCGATGCGGCTGCGCAGGGCGCCAGGTTGATTTTCACCCCGGAAATGAGCGGCTTGCTTGATCGCGACCGTGCCCGTGCGGCCGGCCGCATCTGCGCCGAAGCGGATGATCCAGTGCTCGCCGCGGTGCGCAATGCCGCGGCCAGGGCGGGCGTCTGGGTGCAGCTGGGCAGCCTGGCGCTCAAAGGGCCGCGCGAAAAATTCGTCAATCGCGGCTTTCTCATCAGCCCGAACGGCGACATCGCTGCCCGCTATGCGAAGATCCACCTGTTCGACGTCGCCCTGGGCAGTGAAAGCTGGCGTGAATCAGCGGCTTACGAGGCCGGTACAGACGCCGTGGTCGCCGCCACGCCGTGGGGCGGCCTGGGCCTGACCATCTGTTATGATCTGCGCTTTCCAGCGCTGCACCGCGCGCTGGCCACGGCGGGAGCGGCAATCCTTTCGGTGCCGGCTGCCTTCACCCGCCCCACCGGGCAGGCGCACTGGCATGTGCTGCTGCGCGCCCGTGCCATCGAAACCGGCTGCTTCGTCGTCGCCGCCGCCCAAACCGGTGCGCATCAGGACGGCCGTGCCACCTACGGCCACAGCCTGGTGGTGGCGCCCTGGGGCGAGGTGCTGCTCGACATGGGCGAAGAGCCCGGCATCGGCCTTGCCACCCTCGATCTCGACCAGGTGGCCATCGCCCGATCGAAGGTGCCGGCGCTTGAACATGCCCGGCCATTCCGGATCGTGGCACCATGATCGTCTATGATCTGCTGTGCGACCGCGCCCACCGTTTCGAAGCCTGGTTCGGTTCGGCGAGCGACTATGATGATCAACAGGCGCGCGGACTGCTGGAATGTCCGCTGTGCGCCTCGAAATCCATCGGCAAGGCGGTGATGGCGCCCGCCGTTCCGGCCAAATCCAACCAGAAGACCAGCAGCCACAGCCTGGCCAATGATGATCCGCTGGCGCGCCTGTTGCAGTTGCAACGCCAGTTCGAAGCGCAAAGCGACTATGTCGGTGATCGCTTTGCGCAAGAGGCCCGCGCCATCCACGAAAGCGGTGTTGCCCGCAGCGTGCATGGTGAGGCCAGCGCCGAGGAGGTGAAGTCCCTGCGCGAAGACGGCGTGCCCCTGCTGCCCCTGCCTTTCCGCCCGCGCGCCCGATCGGACGCCTGACTGTCCGAAATCTACAAAACCCCGGCCAGAGCGATACCTAGACTTTGCGTCTTGTCATGTACTCCGGGGGGATTCTTCATGCGCCTGCTCACATTTGCCTTTGCTTCATTGGCCCTGGCCGCGCCCGCTTCAGCGGCAGTGGTGGCCTCCAGCCTGCCGTTCAACGGGACAACAGCCTGGAGCACCGTCATTTTTGGCGGCACCAACATGAGCAACAATGGTGTCACCACCACCATGACCACCACCAACGGCCAAGGCATCTGGTTTGGCTGGCGCTCGGCAGCGCCGCCCTCCTGGTCTCCGGCCGGCAATGCCCAAGGCAATTATTTCAGCATGACCTTCTCGCTGTCGGCCACGGCGCGGGACTGGTCGGCCTATTTCTACGACGGCACTCGCTATGCCGTGATGATCTTCAATCCCACCTTTGGCTGCAACGGAAACTTCAGTGAATGCAGCGGTGCACCCTACAACAATGGGGTCTCGCTCTATCGCGCCGATGGCTTGAATTAGCTGGTTGAAACCTTCGTTCCATTGAATCTCACGCAGCACACCACGGTGGAATTCCTGCTGAAGGGCAGCAACGTCGATTATCGCATCAACGGCACACGTTATGCCGGCACCGCCCAGCAGGCGGGGTTTGGGCCGTTGCTGGTGGTGGGGGATGGCAGCGCCACCACCCGCACTGGCAGCGGCAGCATGTTTGTCCACGATGTGCTGTTCGAAACGGCGCCCGCTGCCACCAGTCTGCCACCACTGGGCGGCGTGCCGGAACCGGCCAGTTGGGCGATGCTGCTCACCGGCTTCGGCCTGATCGGTGCGATCAGACGCCATCGCCGCCAGCGCTGGACCCAAGTTTCCGCTTGAATCTCGCCGCCGGCCATGGCTGTGAGGGCCCTGCGCACCCGTAGCTCAGCAGGATAGAGCGACGGTTTCCTAAACCGCAGGCCGCAGGTTCGAATCCTGCCGGGTGCACCATCAATCTGTCAGCGTCTGGCCAGTGCCGCCAACAAGGGTGCCGCGGCGGCCGTGTCGACATATTCGCGCACCAGCACCACCTGCCCTGCCGCAATCTCGCCCACCACACAGGCGAACAGCTGCAACGGGGTGCCGTCAGCCAATGTCCCGCGGACCACATGCTCTTCCACAAAGCCCGATGGTGTCGCTGCGCACACCACCGCTTCATAACGGAACTCGTTCACAACGGCGTGCACCTGGCGGTTGAATCGCAGCAGCAGCGCCACGTCCATGGCCGGGCCGCCGTTCTGGTGCAGGCTGAACCGGGGCGCACACAAGGCCCGCACCGCCGCGTCATCCTCCACGGCCAGGGCATCGAACAGCCGGCGCGCCACAGCGACATTGTCCATCGTCCCATCCCTCATCCCGGCTGCCCCGGTCGTTTTGCCCACAAGGTCGGCGCTGCGTCCAGCGGGTTTTCCGGCCAGGGATGCTTGGGGTATCGCCCCTTGAGTTCCTTGCGCACCTCGGCCCAGCTGCCAGCCCAGAATCCCGGCAGATCCCGTGTCACCTGGATCGGCCGGCCCGCCGGCGAGGTGAGCCGCAAGGTGATCGGCACGTGGCCATCGCCCACCAGCGGGTGCCGCGCCAGGCCAAACAGCGCCTGCACCCGCACATCCACCGCCGGGCCGCCGTCGGCCGCATAATCAATGGCATGGCTGCTGCCCGCCGGAGTCTCCAGCCTGGATGGCGCGAACCGATCCAGCGCCTGGCGCTGCTGCCAATCCAGCCGGTTCAGCAGCGCATCCAGGAGTTGGCCATCAGACAGGTCAGACAGCCGCCGGCCCAGCAGTGGCGCCAGCCAATCGCCGAGACTGGCCAGCAGTGCGGCATCGTCACTGGCGGGCAATACCAGCCCATGCTTCGCGGCAAACGCCAGCCGGGCGCGCAGCATCAAGGCGGCATCGCCCCACGGCAACAGCGCAAGCCCGCGTTCGGACACGGCCGCCAACAGCACCTGTTTTACCCGCGCCGCATCCGGGCGCTCCACCGGCTGGCGGGCCAGGACGATGGCGCCCAGCCGGCGTTGCGTTTCTGCCATCACCCCGCTGGTGGCCGGATCAAAAGCGAACAGCGGCTGGCTCATGATGCGATCGGCCAGCTGCCGCTCCACATCGCCATGCAGGCTGGCCCCCAGCAGCAATCGCGCCCCGGCAGCGCTGCCACTGGCATCGGCCACGACGATCCATTCCTCCCGCGCCAATGGCGATTCCGCCGGCACGCTCACCGCGCGGCCACTGGCCATCAGAAAGGCCTCGCCCCGGCGCTTTGCCACGCGATCGGGATAGCCCAGGGCCAGCACTTCACCCGCGCGATCGGCCGGTGCATCGGTTTCGCTGGCCCCCACCGCCCTGGCCCAACGCAGCGCCAGTCGGCGTGCCGCCTCGGCGCGCTGCCCGCCCTCCCGCGCCCAGCCGCGCAGGCGCTGCTCCACATCGTCGCTCCGCCCGCCCAACCCGCGTTCGCCCAGCAACACGGCAATGCGTGCTGCCAGCAGGCCCAGGCCAGCCTTGCCAGCCGCAATCAGCATATGGGCCTGTGCCGGCGGCAGCGGCAGCGCTGCCATGGCTTCACCATGGGCCGTTACCCGGCCATCGGCGCCGATCGCCCCCAGTGCCAGCAGCCGCGCCCGCGCATCTGCCACGGCCACCGCCGGCGGCGGGTCGCGCCATTTCAGTTCAGCCGGATCGGGCACGCCCCAACGAGCACATTCCAGCACCAGCCCGGCAAGATCAGCCTCAAGGATTTCCGGTGGATCGAAGGGCGCGCGGCCGGCGGTTTCGGCCGCTTCCCACAGCCGGATCGCGACGCCCGGTGCCGTGCGGCCGGCACGACCGGCGCGCTGCGTCAACGCAGCCTGGCTGGCGCGCACCGTCACCAGCCGCTGCAACCCCACAGCACGATCCAGTTGTGGCCGGCGGGCAAGGCCGCTGTCCACCACCACCCGCACGCCGTCGATGGTGATGCTGGTCTCGGCAATACTGGTCGCCAGCACGATCTTGCGGGCGCCGGGTGGCGGCGGGGCAATGGCGGCGCGCTGATCGGCCCCTTCACGCGCACCATGCAGGCGAAACAGCGTCACATCAGCCGGCAATCGCTGTTCCAGCCGCTCCGCCGTGCGCTCGATCTCGGCCACGCCGGGCAAAAAGGCCAGAATCGAGCCGTCCTCCTCCATCACAGCCCGGCGGATCGCGCTGGCCATGGCGTCTTCCAGCCGCTGCGCCGGATCGCGGCCGATGTGGCGATGTTCCACCGGGAACATGCGCCCGGCCGATTCCACCACGGCCAGATCAGGGATGATTCCGGCAATACCGCCGCCGTCCAGCGTGGCCGACATCAGGGCCAGGCGCAGATCAGGCCGCAATGCCTCGCGCGCTTCCAGCGTGAGCGCCAGCGCGAAATCGCTTTCCAGGCTGCGTTCATGCACTTCGTCGAACAACACGCCGGCCACCCCCGGCAGATAAGGATCAGCGACCAGCATCCGGGTAAAAATGCCTTCGGTCACCACCTCGATGCGCGTCGCTGCCGATGTGCGGCTGTCCAGCCGGGTGCGATAACCGATGGTGCGCCCGACCGGCTCGCCCATCTGTTCCGCCATGCGCTCGGCTGCCGCCCGCGCTGCCAGCCGACGCGGCGACAGCAGAATGATCTTGCCCTCGTTCGCCCAGGCCTGATCCAGCAGGGCGGGCGGCAGCGCTGTCGTCTTGCCGGCGCCGGGCGGGGCAATCAACGCCAGCGGGCGGTTGGCGGCCAGGGCGGCCTTCACTTCGGCCAGAACGGCCAGGACCGGCAGCATCAAAACGGCTTGACGATCACCAGCACGACCACGGCAAGGGTGACCAGCGAGGGGATTTCATTGGCCAAGCGCAGGCCCTTCTCGCTCACCGGCCGGTCGCCGGCGGCAAAGCGCTTCACCATGCCCACCGTCCAGTGGTGGAACCAGGTCAGGCCCACCACGAACAAGAACTTGGCCACCAGCCACAAGGGCCAGCCCAGATGAAAGCCCAGGCTCAAGCCAGCCAGCCAGCTGACGATCATGGCCGGGGACAGGATGATGCGGCGCAGGCGGCGGCAACGTTCATCCCACAACAGGGCTTCCGGCACGCCGGGGGCAACCGGATGCCAATAGACCAGGAAGCGCGGGATCATGAACAGGCCCGCCATCCAGAAGATCACGAAGGCGACATGCAGCGCCTTCACCCATGGATAGGCCTCACCCAGCCAGTCGACGCCCCATTCAATCACTTACAACGGCTTTCGCAGCAGGTCGAACAGCCGTTCGACATGGGCGATCGGCGTGTCCTGCAGGATGCCGTGGCCCAAGTTGAACACATGCGGACGACCCGACAGTGCATGACGGATGCGGGTGACGGCCTGTTCCAGCGCTTCGCCGCCGGTGATCAGCGCCAGCGGATCAAGATTGCCCTGCACCGGCATGCCCGGCGGCAGCATGGCATCGCCCCAGGCCGGATCGACCGTTTCATCGAGGCCCACCGCATCCACGCCTGTTTCCGCCGCATAAGCGGCCAGCTTGGCGCCGGCACCCTTGGGGAAACCGATGATCGGCACATCGGGATGGCGCACCATCAGGCGGCCAACAATATCGGCATTGGGGGCAATCACCCAGCGTTCGAACTGGGCTGGCGACAACGTGCCGGCCCAGCTGTCAAACAGCTGGATGGCCTGGGCGCCCGCCTCGATCTGGCCCGACAGATAGTCAACCGTGACGGCCACGATCTTGTCGATCAGTGCCTGGAACCGGCCGGAGTCCTTATAGGCCAGATGGCGGGTTTCGGCCTGGTCCTTGCTACCATGACCGGCCACCATGTAGGTGGCAATCGTCCAGGGGCTGCCGGCAAAGCCCAGCATCGTCACCTTGGGATCGATGGCCTTGCGCACCTTGGCGACCGTCTCATAGATCTTGGCGAAGTGGAGCGGATTGGGCGCCAACATCGAAAAATCGCCATCGTGCAGCGGCGGGGTCAACTGTGGGCCTTCACCCGGGCCGAAGCTGAGCCCCTGGCCCATGGCATGCGGCACGATCAATATGTCGGAAAACAGGATCGCCCCGTCCATGCCGAACCGGCGCAGCGGCTGGATGGTGATCTCGGCGGCGGCATCGCTGTCATAGACCAGTTCCAGAAACCCACCCTTTTCGGCGCGCAGGGCGCGATATTCGGGCAGATAGCGGCCAGCCTGCCGCATCAGCCAGACCGGCGGCGGGTCACGGCGCTCCCCCTTCAGAACGGCGAGTAGCGGCGGGTCAATGTGGGTCTCTTCGGCCATGATGTCCCTTGGCGGCAAGCCATATCGCCGGTCAAGAGCAGAGCCACACAGCCATAAACGAAAAGACATGAAAGAAGGTTGTGACTGGTAGTGGCGCGGTGAATCCTGGGGATCAAAGCTGGTGCGCACATCCATCCACAGCCAGATGCGGCAGGATCTTGCCGGATTCCGGCGAGTCGCTGCCCTTGTCCCCGTTATCCACAGGCCTGCCTGTGGATTCTTCCGCCTGATGATGCTTCTGATCGCGCTCGGTGGCCGGAAGATGTGAAAAGCCGCTTGCTCCGATGTCCACACCGGCACTAACGCTTTGCCCTGATGCTTATCCACAGAGTCATCCGCCGCGAAATTGCCATCGAGCCGGGCTGCTGAGCGTGCCGGACTCGCTGCATCTGCATCTGATCAGTGATTCCACCGGCGAAACGCTGGAATCGGTCGCCAAGGCCAGTCTGGCGCGATTCGAAGGCGCAGAGGCGGTGAAGCATTTCTGGCCGATGGTGCGCAGCGAGGGCCATCTCGATCGCATCATCACCGAAGTGGCGAAAAAACCTGGTCTGGTGATCTACACGCTCGTCGATGGGGCGGTGCGCGATCGGCTGGAGCAGCGCTGTGCCACGCTGGGCCTGCCGATGGTCTCCCCACTGGATCCAACCATTTCGGCCCTGTCCGAACTGCTGGGGCAGGCCGCCACCCGCCGGCCCGGCCGCCAGCATGTGATGGACGAAGCCTATTTCCGCCGCGTCGATGCCATCAACTACACGATGGTGCATGACGATGGCGCCCAGGCCTCCGCCGAGGATCTGCAGGAGGCCGACATCGTGCTGCTCGGTGTCTCGCGCACCTCCAAGACGCCGACCTCAATCTATCTGGCCAATCGCGGTTACAAGACGGCCAACATCCCGCTGGTTCCGCAATCACCGCCGCCACCCCATGTCTGGCAGGTCCAGGGCCCGTTGCTGGTCGGGCTGACCACCGCCACCGAACGGCTGGTCCAGATCCGTCGCAACCGCCTGCTGTCGCTGGGCCAGACCCCTGATACCGATTATGTCGATGCCGAACGCATCGATGCCGAAGTGGCCTTTGCCCGCCGGCTGTTTGCCGATCACGACATAGCGGTGATCGATGTTTCGCGCCGCAGCATCGAGGAGACCGCGGCTGCCATCATCAACCTGCACCAGGCCAGGGTCGACAGGGCCTGATGATGCTGGTGCTCGCCAGTCAATCCGCCGCGCGCCGGGCCATGCTTGGCGCAGCCGGGGTGCCGCACGAAGCCTTGCCGGCCCATGTGGACGAGGCGGCAATCACGGCTGGACTGGTCGCCCAGGCCGCCAGCCCTGAACAGATTGCCGATGCACTGGCCGAAGTGAAGGCCCTGAAGATCAGTCGCCAGCACCCCGGTGCGCTGGTGCTTGGGGCGGATTCAGTGGTGGTGACGGCCGATGGCACGCTGATCGCCAAGCCGGAAACCCGGTCCCGGGCCGAAGAACAGCTGAGGCAGCTGGCCGGCACCACGCACCAGCTGGTTTCGGCCGCGGTGATCTGCGAAGCCGGCAAGCCGGTGTGGCGGCAGGCTGGCGCTGCGCGGCTGACGATGCGGCCCCTGACGGATGGGTTCATCGCCCGCTATCTTGATGTCGAAGGCGATGCCGTTCTGGCCTGTGTCGGCTGCTACCGCATCGAAGGGCTGGGCGCGCAACTCTTCACCCGCATCGATGGCGATCAGTTCGTCATCCGCGGCCTGCCGCTGTTGGCAGTGCTGGCGTATCTGCGTCAGCGTGGAGTGGTGCCGGCATGATCGAGCCTGCGGTCGCCGGCGTGATCGGCTGGCCGATCAATCACAGCAAATCGCCGCGCATCCACCGGTTCTGGCTGGATCGGCTGGGCATGGACGGCGATTTCTGCCGCTTTCCGGTGGCACCCGCCTTGTTGCCGCAGTTTCTGGCTGCCATGCCGGCCATCGGGCTGCGCGGCGTCAATGTCACCGTGCCGCACAAGCTGGATTGCATTGCGCAGCTTGACGCGCTGGCACCGTCCGCACGCTCGGTCGGTGCCGTCAACACCATCGTCGTGGGAAATGATGGCCAGTTGACTGGCCACAACACCGATGTGCTGGGCATTGCCGGCCCGGCACATGCCGCCATTGCCGGGCGCACGATGGTGGTGATCGGCAGCGGTGGCGCCGCCCGCGCGGCAGCCTTCGCCGCCCGCAGCAGCGGCGCTGTGGCCCTGTGGATCCAGGCCCGCAACCAGACGGACGCTGGCGCCATCCTGGCGCAAACCGGCCTGCCCGGTGGCCTGCTGCCGTGGGGCGGCAGACTGCCAGCGCACACTGGCCTGCTGTTCAACGCCACCCAGCTCGGCATGACGGGTCAGCCGCCATTGCTTGCCGATCTGTCCACCCTGCCCGATGATGCAGTGGTGTTCGATGCCGTCTACGCCCCGCTGGACACAGCATTGCTGGCCGCCGCCCGCCACCGTGGCCTGGCCACCATCGACGGACTGGCCATGCTGATCGGCCAGGCGGCGGAGGCGTTCCGGCTGTTCTATGGTGCGCAGGCCCCGCGCCAGCATGACGATGAACTGCGGGAGCGCTTGCTGCGATGAGCCGTACCACCATCATCGGCCTGACCGGTTCCATCGGCATGGGCAAATCCACCGTGGCGGCGATGTTCCGGCGGCTGGGCATACCGGTCTTCGATGCCGATGCCGAGGTGCGCCGCCTGCAAGGACCGGGCGGCCGTGCGCTTGCTGCCATCGAGCAGCTGTTCCCCGGCACCACCCACCCTGGCGGGCTGCACCGCGACCGGCTGGGGGCAGCGGTCTTTGGCGATCATGCCAAGCTGCGCGCCCTGGAACGCCTGCTGCATCCGCTGGTGGCCGAAGCGCAGAGTGCGTTTCTTGGCGCTCACCGCCTGAAGCCGGCCATCGTGCTGGATGTGCCATTGCTGTTCGAGAAGGATGGTTGGCGCCGTTGCCATTTCACCGTGGTGGTATCGGCACCGTTTCGCGTGCAGCGCGCCCGCGTGCTGGCGCGGCCGGGCATGACACCCGAAAAATTTGCCGGGATCCTGAAAGGCCAGATGCCCGATCGGGAGAAGCGCCAGCGGGCGGATGTGGTGATTGAAACCGGGCGCGGCCGGCGGCACACATGGCTTGCAGTGAAATCGCTGGTTGCAGCCCTGTAGCGCTTGCCCTTCGCGCCGACTGCACTACATGGGTGCCATGCGCGAAATCGTCTGGGACACCGAAACCACCGGCATCATGCCGGGTGATGGCCATCGCATCGTGGAAATCGGTGCGGTGGAAATGATCAACCGCACCATCACCGGGCGGACGTTCCACACCTATATCGATCCGCAACGGCCAATGCCCAAGGATGCGGAACGCGTGCACGGCCTGTCGAGCGATTTCCTGACCGGCCAGCCCATTTTCGAACAGGTTGTCGATGATTTCCTTGCCTTCATCGGCGATGCGCCGCTGGTGGCCCACAACGCCGCGTTCGACATGGAGTTTCTGAACTGGGAACTGAAACGTGCCGGGATGCCGATCGTGCCGATCAGCCGGGCCATCGACACGCTGGAGATCAGCCGCAAGGCCAACCCGGGCACCAAGCACACGCTGGACGCGCTGTGCACCCGTTATGGCATTGATCTTTCAGCCCGCACCAAACATGGGGCCCTGCTCGATGCCGAGCTGCTGGCCCGTGTCTATATCGAGTTGACCGGAGGGCGGCAGATCGGATTCGACCTTGCCAGCGATGCTGGGCAGGTGGAAACTGCGTACGAGCGGGTGAGTCTGACGCCACGTGCTCACCATGCCAGCGCGGAGGAGCTGGCAGCGCACGCCAATTTTGTGGCCGGCCTGAAGGACCCGCTCTGGCTGTCGTGACTGGCAGTTGTCGCCCGTCAGCAGTCTTTAGGGAGTAGCAAGGCATGGATATCCGCATTTCAGGGCACCAGGTCGACACCGGGGCGGCTTTTGGCGAACATGTTCACGATCGTCTGGGCGCAATGGTGACGAAATATTTCCCCCGCGCGCTGTCGGCGCATGTCACGCTGGGACCGGCCCCCTATGGCCATTTCGGCTGCGATATCGTCATGCATGTGATGGCCGATCTGATCCTGAAGGGTTCAGCGCGCGCGGCCGATGCGCATATCGCCTTTGATGCCGCCTCTGAACGGATCGACAAGCAGTTGCGGCGGTACATGCGTCGGCTGAAGGATCGCCATTCGCCGGCCGCGGCGCGCGGCACGCCGGACGTGGCCGAACTGCCGCCGCTCGACAATGCCGAATACAAGATTTTCGCCGCCGCCCCCGACGACGCTGAACCGGTGGGCGAGGCGCCGCTGATCATCGCCGAAACCCGGGTCGACATCCCCACCGCCAGCGTTGGCGATGCGGTGATGATGCTGGACCTGCGCAACACGACGGCGCTGCTGTTCGTCAACAGTGCCACCGGCGATCACAACATGGTCTATCGCCGCGAAGACGGCAGCATCGGCTGGGTAGAGCCGCGTGCGCTTGTCAGCGGTGCGCCGCGGCGCGCGGTCATGGCCGGCTGACCGCACCCGTCATGACATCGCTTGCCCAGAGTGCCGGCTTTGCTGGCCTGCTGCTGCCGAACGGGGTAATCCCCTTGCTGGCGGCCTTTTCGCGAGACGCCGTGCTGATGGCGCTGGCGCGTCACGCGGCGACAGAACTGGGCTTGCCGGACATGCTGGTCAAGGAGGCGCTGCGCACCCGCGAAGCCCTGGGATCGACCAGCTTTGGCGCCGGTGTCGCCATTCCGCACGCGCGTCTGGCCGGGCTTGATCGCTGCCATGCGGTCATTGCCCGGCTGCCGCAGCCGATTGATTGGCAATCCAGCGATGGCCAGCCCGTGGATGTCGCCGTGCTGCTGCTCTCGCCCGATGGGCCTGGTACCGATCATCTGAAGGCTCTGGCCCGGATCAGCCGTTGTCTGCGCGATCCGGCAACGCTGCCGGGCATCCGGGCCGCTGCTGATGCGGCAGCCATTCGTGGCGTTATCAGCGGCGATGTCCGTGTGACGGCGTGACCGATCCGGCCTTGCCCCGGCTCGTCAGCCGGTTCCGCGTGGATTGGCTGCTGCGGCAGGTTGCAGCCCAGGGTGGCTTTGGCGCCGTGCTGGCCCGCGGCGACAGTGAAGCCGGCGCCATTGCCGTGGTGACGCGCAGTGGCGGCAGCGAAACGCTGCTGGCGCCGGTGCTGGGTGTGGCCGGTTACGAAATGGCGCAGATGGCCAGCGGTGAGGCTGTTGCCGGCTGGATCGCGCGGGCCCGCCAGCGGGATCCGGATCTGTGGGTGATCGAACTGGATATCCCGCAGGCGGCTCAACTCGTCGCGCAAATCCTGTCGCCCGGTTGATTGCCAGCGCAAAGTTACGCTGTAACTCTTGGCATGGTTGCAAAGGCGATCCGGACCATCACACAGCAGGCCGCGCGGCTGATCGCGGCCGCCATGCTGCTGGCGGTCGCTTCGCCCGCCCTTGCCGAAACCAGCCTGCCGATCCTGCCCGGTGAAGATGACCGGGTGGTTGCCACCATCAGCGGCCAGCCGGCACCTGCCACTGCATCGGGGCTTGCCAACCTGGTGCAGATGGTTGCCGCCGCTCCGGCCGCGGCCGATGCCGATCTGGATTGTCTGGCCACCGCCGTGTGGTTCGAAAGCCGCGGTGAGGCGCTGGAAGGCCAGCTCGCGGTGGCCCAGGCCGTCGTCAACCGCGCCCAGTCCGGCCGTTGGGGCAAAGGCGTCTGCGGCGTGATCAAGGCTCCGCGCCAGTTCAATTTCGTCGCGGCCCGGGTGCAGCGCGGCACCGCGACCTTCACCATCGCGATGGCTGTTGCCCGTATCGCCATGCAGGGCCTGTGGCACGACATTGCCGAAGGCGCCCACAGCTTTCATGCTGCCCGGCTCAACCCGCGCTGGCGGCTGACGCGGGTGGCCAGGGTGGGCAATCACGTTTTCTACCGTTGATGTCTGCCCGCCGCGTGGCGGTGCAATCCCCTCATGACGTCTGATCTCACCGCCGCCGATGTGCTGCGGGGCACCTGCCGCTGGCTGCTGCGCGCTGGCGTCAGCCCGCTGGCCGAAGTGCCACTGGCCGGTGGCCGCCGGGCCGATATCCTGGGTGTCGATGCTGCCGGCCGGCTGACGCTTGTGGAAATCAAGGTGAGCCTTGCCGATCTGCGCGGCGATCGCAAATGGATCGACTATCTCGATCATTGCGATCGCTATTTCTGGGCGGTCCCCGCCGGCCTGCCGCTCGATGATCTGTACGGCCCGGCATTTCGCCCGGCTGAAACCGGCCTGCTGGTTGCCGATCGATTTGATGCCGAACAGATGCGTGATGCGCCGTGGCGTCCGTTGGCCGCCGCCCGCCGCAAGGCGATCACGCTGGTGCTGGCGCAGCGGGCCGCGCGGCGCTGGCTGGCCAGCATCGATCCTGAAAGCGCCAGCGCGCCCTATGACTGAACCGGCCGGCCGCCGCCGCTAGCAATCCAGGCCTTCACCTTGGCTTCGAGCACGGCCAGCGGCACGGCGCCGGTATCAAGGCAGACCTCGTGGAAATCCCGGACGTCAAAGCGGCTACCGAGCGCTGCTGCCGCCTCCCGCCGCAGCCGGGCAAAGGTCAGCTCGCCGATCTTGTAGGCGCAGGCCTGGCCCGGCTGCGCAATATAGCGATCGATCTCCACCGCCACATCGCGCGGCGCCATGGAGGTGTTGTCCAGCATATAGGCAATCGCCCGATCCCGGCTCCAGCCCAGCGCGTGGAGGCCGGTATCCACCACCAGCCGCACGGCCCGCAGCATTTCCATGTCGAGATGGCCAAACCATTGCCAAGGATCTGAAAACATTCCCAGTTCTCGCCCCAGCGATTCGGCATAAAGGCCCCAGCCTTCGGCATAGGCGGTGCTCCTGCCGCGCTTCAGCCCGTCGGGCAGGGTCTTGTCCTCGTTGACCAGCGTGATCTGGTAATGATGGCCGGGGATGCCCTCGTGCAGGGTCAGGGTTTCCAGCGTCGGGATCGGCCGGGTGTTCAGCATCGCCATGTTGAAGAACAATATCCCCGGCGACACGCCATCGGGCGGCCCGGCGCGATAATAGCCGGTGCCGCGCTGGCCCCCAAGGGCGGGCAATGGTGCCACCTTGAACGGCGCGCGTGGCCGCCGGTGGAACAGGCGTGGCATGCCTGGCCAGATCCGTGCCTCGATTTCGGCAAAGCGTGCCAGCAATTCGGCCTCGGTCTTGCAATAGAAGCGCGGATCGCTGCGCACATGGTCAAACAGCGATTTCAGATCGCCGGCCCAGCCGAGCTGTGCCCGTGTCGTCTCGAATTCTGCGCGGATGCGCGCCACTTCGGCCAGGCCCAGATCATGGATCGCCTGCGCCGCGATCGGCAGCGTGGTGTGTCGCTCCAGCTCGGCGGCATAAAGCCGGTCACCATCCCTGGTGGCCCAGCGGCCGGGCCCCACCGGCGCGGCCGGACGATAGGTGCCGGCCAGAAATGCCTGCCAGCGCGCATAGGCTGGCAGCACCGTATCGGCGATCATGCCGCGATATCGGGCTGGCCAGTCCCCGCCCGCCAGTGCCGCTGGCAGCCGGGTGATCGCGCTGAAGAACGGGGTGTCTTCCGGTTTCAGGGCCAGCATCGCCGCCACCTGGGCCAGCACATTGTCGACCAGCACGCGTGGCAGCAGGCGGCCGGCGGCCATGCCCTCGCGCAGGCGCAGGATCATCTGGTCGAGATGGCCGCTGAACAGCCGCAGCCGCTCCAGCCCGTCGGCATAATCTGCGGCCGTTTCAAACAGCGCCCCCGGACCGGCCACAAAATCCGGAAGTTCGACATGCAGGCCGAAACTGGGGTTCAGCGCCAGCTGCCGCTGGATGGCGAACAGTCCGGTTTCATGGGCGATGATCGTCTGTTGCAGGCTGCGGCCGATCACGTCGCAGGCGATGCGCTCGGCTGCGGTCAGGCCGGCGCGGTCGATGCCGGCCAGTGCGGCGGCGGCCTGCCGGCGCGTCGCCACGCTGGCCTGCGCCCAGGCATCCGACAGCGGATCGACAAACACCGCTTCCCCCGCCGGGCGCCGCCGGCCGGCCGGCCCGGTGGGCGACAGGGCGGCATCGGCGGCCGCCACGCGCGCCAGCAGCGCGGCCAGCTGTGCCGAGGGGCCGTCCGCAGCCGCCAGCGCCGGTGCGGCCGGCAGCGCGGCGATCATTCCCAGCGCAGCGCGACGGCTCAGCATGGCGACCCCCTTGCGATCGGCTTATTTCGGGGAGCGCTTGGCCAAGATGCGCTGCAGGGTGCGGCGGTGCATCTTCAGGCGGCGCGCGGTTTCAGAGACATTGCGCTCGCACAGTTCATAGACGCGCTGGATATGTTCCCAGCGCACCCGATCGGCCGACATCGGTTCCGGCGGGGCTTCCGGGCGGGCGCTGCCATCGGCCGACAGGGCGCGCACAATGTCTTCCGGATCGGCCGGCTTGGCCAGATAATCGATGGCGCCGGCCTTCACCGCCGCCACCGCCGTCGCCAGATTGCCATAGCCGGTGAGCATGACGATCCGGGCGTCCGGGCTCATCGCCCGCATTTCGGCCACCAGATCCAGGCCGTTGCCGTCTTCCAGCCGCATGTCCACCACGGCATGGCTGGGTTTCAGGCGGGCGGCTTCCACCCGCGCTTCGGAAATGCTGCCCACGGAGGTGACGGCAAAGCCGCGCCGCGCCAGCAGCACCGACAGGCGCTGGCGAAAGGGCGCGTCATCATCAACCAGCAACAGCGGGCGGCCTTCGGTTTCGGGCTCGGTTGCCATCGTCAATTCTCCTCTTGCCCCTGATCGGACTCAATAACCTCAAATATTTCTCTTGACCAGCGCACGTCCACGCGGGCCCCGCCCTCCGGCCGGGTGGAAAAGGCCAGCCGGCCGCCGGTGCGTTCGATCAGGGTCGTGGCGATGAACACCCCCAGCCCGGTGGAATCGGATTTGGATCGCGACGGGCCCAGCATCGGTTCGCCCAGCCGCGGCAGCAGATCGGGCGGAAAGCCAAAGCCATCATCCAGCACGGCCACGCGGATTTCCGATGGCGTGACGATGCTTTCCATCCGCACTTCGGTGCCGGCGTGGCGCACGGCGTTGGACACCAGATTGTTCAGCGCATGCAGCAGTTCCGGTGATCGCTGCACCAGCGGCTGCGGCGGCCCGGCCACCACCTTCACGGGAACGCGGGTCGGCTTCACGCTCTGCGCCACCTCGTGCAGCAGCAGATCCAGCGTCAGCACCGCAAACGGGTCTTCGGCTTCGGCGCGGGTGGAAAGCTCCTTCATGATCCGCCGGCTGCGCTTGGCCTCTTCGCCCAGCAGGCGGATATCGTCACCGAAATCCGGATCATCGCCCAATTGCTCCTCAAGGCTGTGGGCGATCAGACTGATCGAACCCAGCGGCCCGCCCAGTTCATGCGCGGCCGCGGCGGCCAGGCTGCCCAGCGCATTCATCCGCGCTTCGCGCGTCAGCGCCGCTTCGGTGGCCACCAGCGCGCGGGCCCGATCCCGTGCTTCGGCCGAAACCATCCACAGATAGGCGGCCAGAAAGCCGATCGCCAGCGCATAGGCAATCAGCATGCCAAAGCGATAGACCAGCGGAAATTCCGGCGGCGGCCCCCGCCAGGGCAGCGGCTGCGCCCACAACCACACCACCATCAGCACGCCGCCGGCCAGCGCCACCAGCGGCCCCATGTCGCGTGCGCGCAGCAGGGTGGCCGCGATGGTGACCGGCACGATCAGCAGCAGCGCAAAGGGATTGGCCAGCCCGCCGGTGAGGAACAGCAGCACCCCGGCCTGGATCAGATCAAAGGCCAGATGCAGGCTCAATTCCCGCCCGGTCATCCGGTCGGTGCGTTCATACAGGGTGGACAGGCCGATGTTGAGGATCATCGAGGCGCCCACCGCGGCCAGCAGCGATCCCCAAGGCAGCGGAAAGCCGAACCACAGGCCCACCACCAGCAGGGTGACGAACTGCCCGAAGATCGCGATCCAGCGGATGTTGGCCAGCGTGCGAACCCGCACACTGGGGCGATCAAACGCCGCTGCTGCAATCGATGGCCGTTCCATCACCATCGCCTAGACCCTGCGCCCCGCCCTGCCCATGCGGCGCATGGTTCCAGCCATTCAGAGGGTTGGTCCCTGCATGCGGCTGGGGGCCTTCACCGGAACATCCTTGAACAGCCGGGCAATGGTGGCGGCGCGCGGATCGGATTCGGCAGCGGCCCGGGCCGAAATCCCGCTGTTGTCGGCAATGTCGGGGTTGGCGCCGCCATCGATCAGCAGCTTGGCCACATCCAGGGCGCGGGCCTGCACCGCCTTGAGCAGCGCGGTTTCGCCCAGCCGGTTCTGCGCGTTCACCTGCGCCTTCAGCCGCACCAGCGTGGCCACCCCTTCCGACCAGCGGCTGATGCTGGCCAGGATCAGCGGGGTGTTGCCATCCCGATCCTTGAGGTTGAGATTGGCCCCCTTCTGATACAGCAGGCCCAGCCAGCCCAGATCGGCGCGCTTGGCCACGATGTGGATCGCCGCTTCGCCGCTGTCGCCATCGCGCACGTTGACGATGGTGGTGCCTGGCTTGTCGGCCAGTTCCACCGCCTTGTTGACATCGCGTTCCTTGACCGCCTTCAGGAAATTGTAGCTGTCGGAAAATTGTGCCGCTGCCGGGCTGGCCAGCGCCAGCGCCAGCACGGCGGCCATCAACTGGCTTTTCATCGACAAATGCCCGCCTTTCGCCCTAAGCCTGTCTGCATGATTGCAGATAGAATGTTGCACCCGCGATGAACAGAGGCAAGACACTGCGGCTGTGGCTGGTGTTTGCGCTGGCCGTGGCGGCGGCTGCGGTGCTGGGCTGGATGCGCTTTGCCGCGCCCGCCGGCCCGCCGGGCAATCTGGCCGGGGCCAGCCTGGGCGGGCCGTTCAGCCTGATCGATCAGGATGGCCGCACGGTGCGCGACAGCGATTTTGCCGGCCGTTATCGCCTGATCTATTTCGGTTATGGCTTTTGCCCCGATGTCTGCCCCACCGATCTGGCGCTGATCGGCCGGGGCCTGGCCGCGTTCGAAGCCGGCGATGCGGCGCGCGCCGCCCGCGTGGCGCCGATCTTCATCACCATCGATCCCGGGCGCGACACGCCGGCGGTGCTGAAACCGTTCGTCGCGGCCTTTCACCCCCGGCTGGTCGGGCTGACCGGCACGCCGGGCCAGATTGCCGCCGTGTCGAGGGCCTATGGTGTCTATGCCCGGCGCATGGAGACCAGCGACCCGGAGAATTATCTGATGGATCACAGCGCCATGGTCTATCTTTATGGGCCCGATGGCCGGCCGATCGCCTTTCTGCCGCACGAAGGGCTGACGGCCGCTGCCATCACCGGGATGCTTGCCGCTCATGTCCGCTAGACCCTTCTGGGAAACGGTGCCGTTGCAGCGGATGAACCGCGAGCAGTGGGAAAGCATCTGCGATGGCTGCGGCAAATGCTGCGTGCACAAGCTGGAGGACGAGGAGACCGGGGAGATTTTCCCCACCAATGTCTGCTGCCGGCTGCTGGATACCGCCACGGCGCGCTGTTCGGATTATCGCAACCGCAAGGCGCTGGTGCCCGATTGCGTGCGGCTGACCCCGCACCGGCTGGACGAACTGAACTGGCTGCCCGACAGTTGTTCCTATCTGCGCGTGCATCGCGGCCAGGGCCTGGCCCCCTGGCATCATCTGATCAGCGGCGATCGCAATGCCATCCACCGCGCCGGCCAGTCCGTTGCCGGCCGGGTGCTGCGCGAGGATCAGGTGGGTGATCTGGAAGACCATATCATCGACAAGCCGCTGTAGGCCGCCCGCCGTGCTGCGCCTGCGCCCCGCCCTGCCCGAAGAACTGGCGATTGCCGGCCGCCGTGTGCCGGTGGTGGCCACCCGCCGCGCCAGCGCCCGCATGGTGCGGTTGAAGGCCAACAGCATCGCGGGCGCCATCGAAATCAGCCTGCCGCCGCGCGGCGGCGAAGCGGCGGCGCTGGCCCTGCTGAAATCCCATCACGACTGGCTGGCCGCGCGGGTGGCGATCTGGCCGCGCCCGATCCCGTTTGCGCCGGGCTTCATCATCCCGATCGACGGCGCGCCGGTGCTGATCGACTGGCAGGCCGGCCACCCGCGTGCGCCGGCCCTGCTGGGCGATCGGCTGCGGCTGGGCGGGCCGGCGCAATCGCTGGCGGCGCGGCTGGAACGCTGGCTGAAGGCGCGGGCGCGCGCCGATCTGGAAGCAGCCACCCACGGCTTTGCGGCCCGGCTTGGCCGGCCAGTGGCGCGGGTTTCGGTGGGCGATCCCGCCACCCGCTGGGGCAGCTGCGCCGGCTGGAACCGGCCGGAGGGCGCGCGCATCGCCTATAGCTGGCGGCTGATCCTGGCACCGGCCTTCGTGCGCCACGCCATTGCCGCGCACGAGGCGGCGCATCTGGTGCACCCCAATCATTCGCCGGCGTTCCATGCGCTGAACCGGGAACTTGATCCGCGCGCTGCCGAGGCGCGGCGCTGGCTGGCCCGCCACGGCGCGGCCCTGCACTGGGTGGGCCGGCCGCTGTGACCGGTTACAGCGGGTGGCCCAGCCAGGCCGCGATGGCGGTGCCGAAATCCGGCTTGGTGACGGCGCTCATGTGGTTGCCGTCAATCTCCACCAGGGCGGCATTGGGCAGTTCCAGCGCCAGCGCCGGGGCCGAGCCATTGTCCTGATCGTTGCGCCCGCACAGCACCAGGCAGCGCGTGTCCAGCGCGCGCAGGCGCTCGATCGGGGTGGAAACGAAACTGTCGAGCAGCAGGCCGACGGCGATGCCATCCACCCCGTTCTGCTTCATGAAGGCGGCGGCAAAGGCCTGCGGGCTGCCGGCGGGCCAGCCATCGGGCCGCGCCACCACCGCCTTGAAGAATTCGGCCCGCGCCGTGCCGCCGATCAGCCCTTCCAGCCCCATGCCGGAAATGATCGCCCGGCCGGGCTTCAGGCCGCGCGCCAGCAGCCGCACCAGCGTGCGCGCGCCCATCGAATAACCGGCGATGTCGAAATCGGTCAGGCCCAGCTGGGCGATCAGCGCCTCGATATCCAGGGCCAGCACATCGGGCGGATAGGCGGCGGGATCGTGCGGCGCGGCGCTGTGGCCGTGGGCGCGGAAATCCGGCATGATCACCCGATAACCGGCGCCGGCGATTTCGGCCGCCGCGCCATAACGCCGCCAGTTCATCTCGCCCGATGAAAACAGGCCGTGCAGCAGGATGATCGGCCGGCCGGTGCCGATTTCGGCCACCGCCAGATCGGCGCCATCAAAACCGGCAAGGCGCTGCATGGTTCAGCGGCCCTTGCCGGCGGCCTGTTCGGCGCGGGCGGCGGCCACGGCGGCCTTCAGCTGATCAAGGCCCACCGCGCCCGACAGGATGCGGTTGCCGATGATGTAACTGGGCGTGCCGGTCAGCCCCAGCGCCCGGCCCAGCGCCAGGTTGCGGTCCAGCTCGGCGCGCAGGGCCGGGCTTTTCAGATCGCCGGTCACCTTGTCTTCCGACAGGCCAACCCCCTTCACGATGCCCATGGTGCGCGGCAGGCTGACGCGGCCGGGGCTTTCGAACATGGCATTGTGGAATTTGGCATAGCCGCCCTGGGTGGCGGCCGACAGGCTGGCCATGGCCGCCTCGCTGCTGGCCGGGGAGAGCACCGGGAAATCCTTGTAGACCACCATCAGCCGGCCATCTTCGGCCACCAGCTTCTGCACATCGGCATGGCCCTGGCGGCAATAGGGGCAGGCATAATCAAAGAACACCACCAGCTTCACATCGCCCTTGGTGTTGCCGGCCACGGCGCCGGGGAAGGGTGTTTCGATGGCGGTGCGATTGGCGGCCAGCGCCTTGCGGGCTTCGGCCTGTTCCAGCCGGGCGACCGCTTCGGGGATGATTTCGGGGTGGTTCAGGATATAGTCGCGCACGATGGCTTCGATCTCGGCGCGGTTGGTCGGCGCGGCGGCCTGGCCGGCGGCGGCCATGGCGGTGCCCGCCCCCACCCCGGCCCCGGCCAGCGCCAGCGCGATTCCGGTGGCCATGCTCAGCCGGCGGCTCAGGAAACGGGCCATTGCTACCTCTTCTTGCGTTTGCGCTGCTGTTCCAGCGCGTCGCCGGCCACCAGCATGATGTCGTCTGCCCGGATATAGTCGGGGGTGCCCGGCCGCAAGCCATCGTGGGCCACCCGTGCGTTCATCATCGCGCCCATGGCATTGCCTTCCAGGCTGAAGCGTTCGGCCGCTGCCAGCGCGGCGCGCGGCTTGTCGCCGCGCCGGTCATAGATCACCCCCAGCTGATACCAGGTGAAGGGATTGTCCCGGTCCAGTGTCGCCGCCTTCTTCAGCAGCGGTTCGGCTTCGGCCTGCAACTTCGCGTCCTCGCTGGTCACCAGCGCATGGCCCAGCAGGGTGAGGATCATCGGCTCGTTCGGGGCAAAGGCCGCCGCGCGGCGCAGCACAGGCAGCGATTCCTCCACCTTGCCCGATTCCAGCAGGATCTGCCCCTGCAATTCCAGGAAATAGGGATCGTTGGGCGCGGTTGCCACCAGCCGGGCCGCCTCGGCCATGGCCTGATCGGGATAGCCCGACCGGTGCCAGGCATATGCACGGGCATAGAGCGCCGGGGCGGTGTTTGTGCCTTCGGGATAACGCAGCATGACGATGCGCGGTTCCTCGACAAAGCCGACCAGCTTGCCCTTGATCCGTTCAAACCGGGCCTGCAACGCCTTGTCAGGCGGGCGGTTCCAGGCCGGATCGCGTTCATACACCGCCAGCAGATTGTTGATGCGCGTGCTCGACAATGGGTGGGTGCGGGCATATTCGCTGTCCTGCGGGATGCCCAGCCGATATTCCTGGCCCTGCAGCTTGCGGAAGAATTCGATGCTGCCGCGCCCGGAAATGCCGGCCTTCGACAGGAAGATGGCGCCGGCCTGATCGGTGCGGCTTTCCTGATCGCGGGTGAAGGCCAGGAACCGGCCCATCGCCGCCGTCTGGCCCAGGCCCAGGATCGCCATGCCGGCCTCGCCGGCACCGGCGGCCACGGCCAGCGCCGCGCCCACCAGCGACAGCAGCGAAATGCGGCTGGCCGGGCCGGCGCCTTCGCCAAAGCGCACATTGTGGCCGGCGGCGATATGGCCCAGTTCGTGGGCGATCACCCCCTGCAATTCATTCACATTGTCGGCCGCGATGATCAGGCCGGAATGCACGAACACATTCTGGCCGCCGGTGACAAAGGCATTGATGCTGGGATCGCCGATCAGAACCAGCTGCACGCTGCGCGGGTCCAGCCCGGCTGCTTCGATCAACGGCCGGCTCATGTCGCGGAAAAACGCCTCGGTCTCGGCATCGCGCAGGATCGATTGCGCCGCCGCCGGCCGCGGCAGGGCCAGCAGCAGCAGCGCCACGAGGGCAAGAACAACACGGGGCAGCATGGCGACGCCCTGTGCCATCATGGTTGAACCCTGGGTGAAGCGGCGGCTCATGCCGCGCGCATCGCCCTGGCCCGGCGGCGCTGCACCGATGATCCCAGGCCCAGCGCCTCGCGATACTTGGCCACCGTGCGGCGGGCGATGTCAAAGCCTTCGCCCTGCAACAGATCGACCAGCCTGTCGTCCGACAGCACATCATCCCCTTCGGCCGCAATCAGCCGGGCGATGCGGTCCTTGACGGCCAGTGCCGATGCCGTCTCGCCATCGCCGCTCGCCACGCCGGAGGAGAAGAAATATTTCAGCTCGAACTGGCCGCGTTCGCACAGCAGATATTTGTTGCTGGTCACGCGGCTCACGGTCGATTCATGCATCTCCACCATATCGGCCACGGTCTTCAGGGTCAGCGGCTTCAGCTGGCTGACGCCATGTTCGAAGAAGCCCTGTTGCAGCTTCACGATTTCGGTGGCCACCTTCACGATGGTGCGGGCGCGTTGATCCAGGGCCTTCAACAGCCAGTTGGCGCTGGAAACACATTCGTTCAGAAAGCTGTTGGTGGCCTTGTCCGCCCCGCTGGCCAGTTCGGCCTGATAGGCGCGATCGACGATCAAACGCGGCAGCGTCGCCTGGTTCAGGCTGATCTGCCAGCTGCCATCGCTGCCGCGCGTCACGAACACATCGGGCACCACCGGTGCTGCCGTCTCCCCGCCATAGCGCAGGCCCGGCTTGGGATCATAGCTTTTGAGCTCGCGGATCATGTCCACGATATCCTCGCGCTCCAACCGGGTCAGGCGCATCAGGCCGGCCATGTCGCCGCGGGCGACCAGATCAAGGTTGCTCAACAATTTGTGCATGGCCGGGTCGCAGCGGTCGGCGGCGCGGGCCTGGGCGATCAGGCATTCCGACAGGCTGCGCGCCGCCACGCCCACCGGATCGAACATCTGCACGATCGCCAGCACCTGTTCCACCCGGGCCTGCGCGATGCCCAGCCGGTCGGCAATGTCGTCCACCGGTTCCACCAGATAGCCGGCTTCGTCCAGGCCATCGATGATGAAGCGGGCGATGGCCAGGTCCAGCCCGGCAAAGCGGGCCGCTGCCTGCTGCTCTAATATCTCGGCCAGGGTTGGCCCGGCTCCGGACACACGTTCAAAATCAAAGCCGTCCTCATCGCCGCCGGCGCCGGGCCGTTCGCTCCAGTCGGCCGGCTGGTCGCTGGCGCAATCATGGTGGAAACGCTCGCCGCTGTAATCGGCCTCCAGCGGCGCGCCGTCACCCGCCGGCACGCCATCGCGCAGCAATTGTTCCAGGCCCGCACTGCTGGCCTCCACCGGTGCGGGCAGCGGATCGCGATTGTCGTCGATGCTGGCGGCGGCCGGCGGTTCGGCCGGTTCGGCATCGCCGCCGCTGGCCAGCAAGGGATTGCGTTCCAGCTCCTCGCCAATCCAGCCTTCCAGCTCGACATTGGTGAGGGTGAGCAGCTTGATCGCCAGCTGCAGCTGGGGTGTCATCACCAGCTGTTGGGACTGCCGGATTTCGAGGCGTGGCCCCAGCGCCATGTCAGCCGGCCGTCATCACAGGCTGAAATCCTCGCCCAGATAGACGCGGCGCACGGTTTCATCGGCCACCAGCGCCTCGGGCGTGCCTTCAAACAGCACGCGGCCATCATAGATGATGCAGGCGCGGTTCACGATTTCCAGGGTTTCGCGCACATTGTGATCGGTGATCAGCACGCCGATGTCGCGGGCGCGCAACTGCACCACCAGGGCGCGGATATCGGCGATGGAGATGGGATCGATGCCGGCAAAGGGTTCATCCAGCAGCATGATCGACGGGTTGGCGGCCAGCGCCCGGGCAATTTCCACCCGCCGCCGTTCCCCGCCCGAAAGCGCCATGGCCGGAGCGGCGCGCAGACGGGTGATGTTGAATTCGTTCAGCAGTTCGTCCAGCCGCGCGGCGCGGGCGGCGGCATCGGGTTCGGCCACTTCCAGCACGGCCATGATATTCTGTTCCACCGTCATGCCGCGAAAGATGCTGGTTTCCTGCGGCAGATAGCCAAGGCCAAGCGCGGCGCGGCGATACATGGGCAGGCCGGTGATATCATGGCCATCCAGCAGGATGCGGCCCGAATCGGGCATGGCCAGGCCCATGATCGAATAGAAACAGGTCGTCTTGCCGGCACCATTGGGGCCCAGCAGGCCCACCACTTCGCCGCGCCGGACCGACAGCGACACATCGCGCAGCACCACCCGCTTGTCATAACGCTTGCCGATCCCGTCCACCGACAGGCCGCGCAGCGGGGCATCGGTGTCGGTGCGGGGCAGGCTTTTGGTCATGCTCATGATGGGATCACCACTCCGGCAACTGGCGCGATAGTTGCATGAACCATCTGCTACCCGCAAAACATTGCAGCGCCAAGGCAAGCCACGATGAAAAAGCGTGGAAAATCGTGCCGAAACGGCGCAGTCGGTTGGCCGCCCTGCTGTTGATGGTGACTGACTGTGATGCAATTTCCCGAACCCGCGATGCTGGCCCTGCTGGCCGGGGCCGGGCTGTGGGCCGGGGCGCAGAATGCCCTGGCCGGCGGCGGCAGCTTCATCACCCTGCCGGCACTGATCGCTGCCGGGCTGGATCCCAAGCTGGCCAACATCACCTCCACCATGGCGCTGTTTCCCGGCCAGATCACCACCGGCATCGCGGGCCGCAAACTGGTGGCCGGGGCGCAGCGGCTGGGCTTTCCGGCGCTGGCCGCCATCGCGCTGGTGGGCGGCGTGGCCGGGGCGATGCTGCTGAATGCCACGCCCACGCGCCTGTTTGCGGCGATGGTGCCGTGGCTGGTGCTGCTGGCCACCATCGTCTTTGCCTGGGGGGCATTCGGGCCGAAGAGATCCGCCACTCGCCCGCCGCCGCCGGCCTGGGTGACGATCGCCAGCCAGTCGCTGATCGCGCTCTATTCCGGCTTTTTCGGTGGCGGGGCCGGCATCCTCACGCTGGCCAGCCTCACCATCGCCGGGCTGCCGGTCAGGAACGCCGGCGGCACCAAGAATGTGCTGGTCTCCCTGTCCAACACCACGGCGGCGCTGGCCTTTGCGCTCACCGGCAATGTGGCGTGGGCGCATGCGCTGGTGGTGGGCATCGGCGCGATGGCGGGCGGTTATGTTGGCGCGCGGGCACTGGCGGTGGTGCCGGAAAAGGCGCTGAAGATCGCGGTGATCCTGATCGGCCTGGGGCTCACGCTGGGCCTGTTCGCGCAGGGTTAGCCCTCAGCGCCGCTGGCCATGTTCATCCACCAGCACCTCGCGGCGGCCAACATGGTCGGGGCGGCTGACGAACCCATCCTGTTCCATGCGTTCGATCAGGCGCGCCGCGTTGTTGTAGCCGATGCGCAGATGGCGTTGCAGGAAGCTGGTGCTGGCCTTTTGTGCCTTGGCCACCACATCGATGGCCCTGGCATAGACATCGGCCTCCTCATCGTTGCGGCCGCCGCCGCCCGACAGGCCGGCCCCGCTCAGATCAAGCTGGCCATCCAGATCGGCCGGTTCCTCGGTGACGGCGTCGACATAATCCGGCTGGCCCTGTGCGCGCCAGAAATCGGCGACGGCTTCCACCTCCTCGTCCGACACAAAGGGGCCGTGCACGCGCACCAGCTTGCCGCCGGCCATCCACAGCATGTCGCCCTTGCCCAGCAATTGTTCGGCACCCGGTTCGCCCAGAATCGTGCGGGAATCGATCTTGCTGGTCACCTGAAAGCTGATGCGGGTGGGCAGATTGGCCTTGATCACCCCGGTGATCACATCCACCGACGGGCGCTGGGTGGCCATGATCAGGTGGATGCCGGCGGCGCGGGCCTTTTGCGCCAGGCGCTGGATCAGGAATTCCACCTCCTTGCCGGCCGTCATCATCAGATCGGCCAGTTCGTCGACCACCACCACCACCAGCGGCAGCGGTTCGAAATCGAGCAGCTCCTCCTCGATGATCGGCAGTTCGGTTTCCGGGTCCCAGCCGGTCTGCACGCGGCGGATGAACGGCTTGCCGGCGGCCCTGGCGTCCCGCACCTTCTGGTTGAAGCTGGCCAGGGAGCGCACGTTCAGCTCGCTCATCTTGCGATAGCGATCCTCCATCTGCTCCACCGCCCATTTCAGCGCGCGGATCGCCTTGGGCGGATCGGTGACGACGGGGGCCAGCAGATGCGGGATCCCGTCATACATCTTCAGCTCCAGCATCTTGGGATCGATCATGATCAGCCGGCATTGCGCCGGGGTCATGCGATACAGGAGCGAGAGGATCATGGCGTTGAGGCCGACAGACTTGCCCGAACCGGTGGTGCCGGCAATCAGCAGGTGCGGCATGGGGGCCAGATCGGCCACCACCGGTTCGCCGGCGATATCCTTGCCCAGCACCAGCGGCAGGGTGACACTGCGATTGTCGAACACCGGGCTGGACAGAAGTTCGGACAGCGACACGGTTTCGCGCGTCTGGTTGGGCAATTCGATGCCGATCACGTTGCGGCCCGGCACCACGGCCACGCGGGCGGACAGCGCCGACATGGAGCGGGCGATATCATCGGCCAGGCCCACCACGCGGCTGGCCTTGATGCCCGGCGCCGGTTCCAGTTCATACATGGTGACCACCGGGCCGGGGCGGACATCGCCGATGCGGCCGCGCACGCCGAAATCGTCCAGCACCCCTTCCAGCAGCCGGGCATTCTGTTCCAGCGCGGCGGCATCGATGCGCGCCTTGGGCGCGGTGGAGGGCGGGCGCAGCAGATCCAGCCCGGGCAGCAGCGTGGCATCGCCGAAATCCAGCGATTGTTGTCGCGCCTTTTGCACCCGCTTGCCCGTTGCGGCCGGGGCGGCGGCGGGCACCACCACGGTGGGGCCGGGCAGGATGATGTCGTCCGTGTCCCCCTCCGGCTCTGGCGCGGCGCGGCGCGGGCGCGGGGCCGGCAGCGGCAGGCTGCCATCGTCGGGCGCGGCGGCCGGGTCGGGCCACAGGCCGCGCAGCCAGATCAGGCCATCATCCAGCCCGTCGCGGCTGATGCCGGTGCCCCAGACGATCAGCGCCAGGCCCAGCGGGCCCAGCAGCAGCGCCAGCACCAGCCCGGCCGCGATGGTTTCCAGCCCCGGCAGGGTTTCGATGGCGGTGGCCAGCGCGGCAATGCCCTGGCCGGCCAGGCCGCCCAGCCCGGCGGGTGCGCCCAAGGCCGGCAGATCAAGGCCGCCGGCCGCGCCCGACACGGCCAGCGCCCCGGCCAGCGTGCCGCCGGCCATGCGCAGGCCCGGCACCGCGGCGGCCGTCGCCACCCGCCAGCCGGCGATCAGCATCGCGGGTGCCAGCAGCAGCATCGGCCAGCCGGCCAGTTGCAGCAGCAGATCGGCCAGATGGGCACCCAATGGGCCAATCAGATTGCCGGCCGCCCGCGCCGTGGCGGTGTTGAACGACGGATCGCCCGGCGCATAGCTGAGCAGCGCCAGCGCCAGCGCCACCCCGGCCGCCGCGATCAGCCCGCCCGCCATGATGCGCAGGGCGGCGCGCAGCGCCAGCGCCAGTTGCACGCGCCAGCGGGCCAGCCGCGCCGCGCCGGCGGCCAGCGGGCCAACGGGCGCGCCGGCCTTGCGGGCAGGCGGGGCGGGGGACGCCCGGGAAGCCATGGGTGCGGTGCCTTTCCCCAAAGGTGGCGTGAAACCCGGCGAATCTGGCCGGGCAAAGCGAACAAAGTGTGAATCAAGCCGGGGTTCCGGTCAAGCGCGGCCGATGACATCATGTCCCGCTTGGGGGACGGGCCGGGCTGCGCTAAGGCCCGTTTATGCAGACTCATGACGCGGACGTGATCATCATCGGTGGCGGCCTGGTGGGCGCCACGCTGGCGCTGGCATTGGCCAGGGCCGAGGTGACGAGCATCGTGGTGGATGCCCAGGATCTGGATTCGACCACGCTGCCGGCCTTTGACGGGCGGGCCAGTGCCATTGCCAGCGCATCGGGCCGCATGCTGCGCGCCCTGGGGCTGGGCGACATCATCGATGCGCATGGCTGCCCGATCCGCGAAATCCGCGTGACCGATGGCACCCACCCGCAATTTCTGCATTTCGATGCCGGCGACGGCAATGATCCGCTGGGCACCATGCTGGAAAACCGGCTGTTGCGCATCGGTCTGCTGCGCGCGGTGCGCGAACAGCCGGAGGTGACGCTGCTCGCCCCGGTGACGGTGGCCGGGCTGGAACGCGGCGACCATGCCGCCACCCTCAGCCTGGCCGATGGCCGGGTGTTCCGCGCGCCGCTGGTGGTGGCCTGCGATGGCCGGCGTTCGGCCACGCGCGAGGCGGCGGGCATCCCGATCGCGCAATGGCAATATCCGCACGCCGCGCTGATCACCATGGTCGCTCACAGCTTGCCACACGGCAATGTGGCGTGCGAGCTGTTCTACCCCGAAGGCCCGCTGGCGCTGCTGCCGATGACCGACACCGATGATGGCCGGCCGCGCACCGCCATCGTGTGGACGGTGGATGGCCGCCACATGGCCGCGGTGAAGAAACTGGGCCCCCGGGCGCTGGCGGCCGAGATCGCCGCCCGCTGCGATGGCACCATGGGCGACATCGAGGTGATCGCGCCGCAGACGGTGTGGCCGCTGGGCTTCCACCACGCCGCCCGCTATACCGACAATCGCCTGCTGCTGCTGGGCGATGCCGCGCACGGCATCCACCCGATCGCCGGCCAGGGCCTCAACATGGGCTTTCGCGATGTGGCGGCGGCGGCCCAAGTGCTCACCACCGCGGCGCGGTCGGGCCTGGATCTTGGCAGCGCCGATGTGCTGGCCCAGGTGTCGGCGTGGCGGATGTTCGACAACAGCCTGGTGTGCGCCGTGACCGACAATCTCAATCGCCTGTTTGCGGTGCCGGGCCGGCTGCCCAGCCGGGTGCGGCGCATCGGCTTGTCGGCGGTGGAACGGCTGCCGCCGTTGAAGCGGTTTTTCATGAACCAGGCGCGCGGCGAAACGGGAAAACTGCCAGCTTTGCTGAAGGGCGAACTCGTCTAGTTTTGTGCCCAGCAACCGGGAGCGGAACAATCATGGCCAGTGCATCAGCCACCCTCGACAAGCAGGCGATTCTGGCCCGCTACAAGGCCGAACGCGACAAGCGCCTGCGCGAGGAAGGCAGCAGCCAATATATCGAGATGAGCGGCGAATATGCCCATTATCTCGACGACCCCTATATGCCGGTGGTACCGCGCGAACCGCTTACCGATCATGTCACCTTCGCCATGATTGGCGGCGGCTTTGCCGGCCTGTGTGTCGGGGCGCGTCTGGCCCAGGCTGGCATCAAGGATGTGCGCATCATCGAGAAGGCCGGCGATTTCGGTGGAACCTGGTATTGGAACCGTTATCCCGGGGCGCAATGCGATACGGCGTCGATCATCTATCTGCCGCTGCTGGAAGAAACCGGCCACATGCCGACCGAGAAATACGCCCATGCCCCGGAGATACTGGAGCAGTCGCGGCGTATCGGGCGCACCTTCGGCCTGTATGACAAGGCGTTGTTTCACACGCGGGTGACCGACATGGTGTGGGATGAAGCCGGGAGCCTGTGGGTGATCACCACCGATCGCGGTGACCGCTTCACCGCCGATTATATCGGCACCGGCACCGGCCCGCTGCATGTGCCCAAATTGCCGGGGATCCCGGGCATCGAGACGTTCAAGGGTCATAGTTTCCACACCAGCCGCTGGGATTATGACTACACCGGTGGTGACACCAACGGCGCGCCGCTCGACAAGTTGAAGGACAAGCGGGTGGCCATTATCGGCACCGGGGCAACCGCGGTGCAATGTGTGCCGCACCTCGCCCGGGCCGGCGGCACGGTCTATGTGGTGCAACGCACGCCCTCATCGGTGGATGTGCGCGCCAATGCGCCGATCGATCCCGACTGGTTCGCCAGCATCGCCTCGCCCGGTTGGCAGAAGCGCTGGCTCGACAATTTCGCCCGCAATGTCGGCATGGGGCCACCGCCGGCTGAAGATCTGGTGCAGGACGGCTGGACCGACCTGACGCGCCGCATCCGCGAACGCATCATGACGCTGCCAATGGATCAGATGACGCCGTCCAACATGATGGCCGCATTCGAGGATGCCGATCTGGAAAAGATGTCGGAAATCCGCGACCGCACCGACTCGATTGTCCACGACAAGGCAACGGCCGACCGGTTGAAGGCCTGGTATCGGCAGCTGTGCAAGCGGCCCTGCTTCCACGATGCCTATCTGCAGGCGTTCAACGAACCGGGTACCCAGCTGATCGATACCGATGGCAAGGGTGTGGAGCGCATCGATGAGACCGGCTTCTGGGTGAACGGCACCCATTATGATGTGGATTGCATCATCTATGCGTCGGGCTTCGAGGTTGGCACCTCCTATGAACGCCGCTCCGGCTTCGATATTGCCGGGGTAGGCGGCAAGCGCCTGTCAGAGGCGTGGAAGGATGGCATGCGCACGATGCACGGCCTGCATGTGCACGGCTTTCCCAACGCCTTCATCGTGCAGTTCGCCCAGGGCGCCAATTTCATCATCAACGTGCCGCACAACTGGACCGATGCCGGCGACACGATTGCGGCCATCGTGAGCAAAGCCCGCAACACGGGCGCCAAGCGGGTGGAGGTGACGGCTGAAGCCCAGGAAAAATGGGTGGAGCTGCTGATGCATGCGCCCGGTCGCATGATGGATGCCGTGGCCGATTGCACCCCTGGCTATTACAACAATGAAGGCCATGGCTATGGCGAATCGGCCGCCTTCGGGGTTGGCTATCCCGCCGGGCCGGTGGCCTATTTCAACTATATCGACGGCTGGCGAAATTCGGGCAAGTTCGAAGGGCTGGCCTTCAACTGATCATCACCCTGTCGGCGGCAGGAATTCCCGCGCGGCATCGGCCAGCAGGATCGGCACGCCGTCGCGGATGGGATAGGCAAGGCCAGCGGTGTCGTTCACCAGTTCCTGTGCCGCCGCATCATAACGCAGCGGCTGGCGGGTGACGGGGCAGACCAATATGGCCAGCAGCCGGGGATCGAGCGCGCTGCTGCCCATCATTGCAGCCCGGTCGGGCCGCTGCTGGCGGCAAAGCTCATCAGCGTGGCCAGGGTCTGGGCGCGTTCGGCCAGGCTGATGGTTTCCAGCAGCGCCTGTTTTTCGGCCGGTTCGAACGGCAGCACGCTGGCCAGCGTGGTCACCAGCGCCTCGTCGTCGGCATTCTGCACCGCCTCCCAATCGGCGGCGAGACCGCGCGCATCAAGATAGGGGCGCAAGGCGTCTTCCAGCCCGGCGCGGCTGGCGGCATCCAGGGCGTCGGGATCGTGGCGATCATCGGCAAAGCCGTGATAATCGGTCATCACCTGGCGATACAGCGTGTCGCGATCCAGTTCGGCCCCGACGCGGAAGCGGCTGACGCCGACCAGCGCGATCAAAATGCGGCCATCATCGGTTTCGCGATAATCGGTGATGCGCCCCAGGCAGCCAACATTGTACAGCGCCGGCGGGGCACCATTCCTGCCGCCGCCTTTCGGCTGGATCATGCCGATCACCCGGTGCGCGGCACCGCTGGCGGCCATGGCATCCTTCACCATCGCCAGATAGCGCGGCTCGAAGATGTTCAAGGGCAGCACGCCGCGCGGAAACAGCACGGCGCCGGTGAGGGGGAACACCGGCACGGCGGCCGGCAGCGGGGCAAAGGCTTCGCTCTCGCTCATGAAAACCAGATCGCCCGCAAGGCGGCGCGGGTCTTGACGCTCCACGGATCGGCCAGGCCAACCGCTTCGAACATCGTCAGCAATTTCTCGCGCGCCGCGCCCTCGTTCCAGCTGCGATCGGCCTTGATGATGGCCAGCAGATGATCGGCGGCCGCATCACGGTCACCGCGGGCGGCCAGCGCGCTGGCCAGTTCGAAGCGGGCGGCGTGATCGGCCGGATCGGCTGCCACCGCCTGCATCAGCGGGGCGAGTTCATCATCGGCCGGCGCATCGGCGGCCAGCGCCAGCGCGGCGCGGGCGCGGGCCACCACCTCGTCCTTCGAATCGGCAGGCACGGCGGCCAGGGCGGCGGCGGCATTGTCCAGCGCCCCGGCCGCGATGAAGGCCAGTGCCAGATGGCCGGCCAGATCGGCGCGGTCGGGCAGTTCGCGCACCAGCGCGCCCAGCATGCCGGTGGCATCGCCATGGGCGCCGGCGGCGCTGGCCTCGGCGGCGGCGGCGATCAGCTGGGCAATCTGTTCTTCCAGCGCGGCTTCATCCTCACTGGCCGGCACGCCGCTGAGCAGGCGATCGACAAAGCCGGTCAATTCGCGTTCGCCCAATGCGCCCTGGAAGCCATCGACCGGGCGGCCATCCAGAAAGGCATAGACGGTGGGGATGGACTGGATGCGGAACTGCGCGGCCAGCGCCTGGTTCTTGTCCACATCGATCTTGACCAGCTTCACCTTGGGCGCGCGGGCGGCGGTGACCTTTTCCAGCAGCGGCCCCAGCGTCTTGCACGGGCCGCACCATTCGGCCCAGAAATCCACCAGCACCAGCGTGCCCTTCGAAGCGTCGATCACATCGCGGCGAAAGGCTTCGATGCTGGCCTTTTCGGCGGCAGGGTTGGGAATGCTGGCCAAGGGGGATTGCTCCGGAAAACTGCGACTTTCATCGCCATATGGGGGCGACAGGGGTTGTTTGCCAAGACGGCGCTTGCGCGCAGCCAGCCGCAAACCGCGCCAAAAAAGGGGTTGCATGCGCAAAGCCGCCGGTGCTAGAGGCGCGCTTCCCGAAGCGACGGGTGAGCGGGTGTAGCTCAGGGGTAGAGCGCAACCTTGCCAAGGTTGAAGTCGAGAGTTCGAATCTCTTCACCCGCTCCAGTCGCTGCGCAGATCGGCTGGCTGCGTGCCGCAGCCAGACTCGATCAAGCTCGGACAGCGAGCGAAAAAAGCGGCCTTCGGGCCGCTTTTTTTGACTCGTCTGACGGCGTGGCTTTGCCACGCCCTTCCTGTCTTCCTGACGTTCCTTTCACCCCCAAACGGACTCGGCGGCCTTGCCGCCGGCCGTTGCCCCCAAACGACGTGGCCGGGGGCTGCGGAAACAACCCTCCCCCAGCCCCTCCCTTGCAGGGAGGGGAGAGGATCGCCCCCCATGGACGCCGCCGCCCGCCCGCGTTAGGGAACGGCAAACCCGTTTCCAGCCAAGATTGCACCTGCACCCGTGAACCTGTTTGCCCAATTCACCACCATCGTCCACGCCGCCCTGGCCGATCTGGTTGCAGCCGGCACGCTGCCGGCCGGCCTGTCGTTTGCCAATGTCACCGTGGAGCCGCCGCGCGATGCCGCTCACGGCGATCTGGCCACCAATGCCGCCATGGTGCTGGCCAAAGCCGCCGGCATCAACCCGCGCGCCCTGGCCGAAGCCCTGTGCGCGCAGCTGCGCGCCGCGCCGGGGATCACGGCGGCCGATGTGGCCGGGCCGGGCTTCATCAACCTGAAACTGGCCGACAGCGTGTGGCATGATCAGATCCGCGCCATGCTGGCCGGCGGGGCGGATTATGGCCGCAGCAGCGTGGGCGCGGGCCGGCGCATCAATGTCGAATATGTCTCGGCCAATCCCACCGGGCCGATGCACATGGGCCATTGCCGCGGCGCGGTGGTGGGCGATGCGCTGGCCGGCCTGCTGGAATTTGCCGGCTGGGACGTGACGCGCGAATATTACATCAATGATGCCGGCGGCCAGGTTGATACGCTGGCCCGGTCGGCGCATCTGCGTTACCGCGAGGCGCTGGGCGAAACCATCGCGATTCCGGAAGGATATTACCCCGGCGATTATCTGGTGCCGGTGGGGCAGGCGCTGGCGGCGGAATTTGGCGATCGCTATGTCGGCGCGGCCGAATCCGAATGGCTGGCGCTGTTCCGCACCCAGTCGGTGGCGCGGATGATGGACATGATCCGCGCCGATCTGGCCTTGCTGGGCATCCACCACGATGTGTTCACGCACGAAGCCGATGTCGTGCGCGAGGGCGCTGCCGACCGTGCCATCGCCGCGCTTGAAGCCAAGGGGCTGATCTATCAGGGCCTGCTGGAACAGCCCAAGGGCGAGATGAAGGATGATTGGGAACCGGTGCCGCTCACCCTGTTCCGTTCGACTCAATTTGGCGACGATCAGGACCGGCCGGTGAAGAAGTCCAACGGCAGCTGGACCTATTTCGGCATCGATATCGCCTATCATGGCTGGAAGGCCGACAAGGCCGATTATCTGGTCAATATCTGGGGCGCCGATCACGGCGGCACCGTCAAGCGCATCCAGGCCGCCGTGAAGGCGCTGACCGACAGCAAGGTGCAGTTCGACGTCAAGCTGATCCAGATGGTCAACCTGCTGCGCGCCGGTGAGCCGGTGAAGATGTCGAAGCGGTCGGGCAATTTCGTCACGCTCGCTGAAGTGGTGGAGGAGGTCGGCAAGGATGTGGTGCGGTTCGTGATGCTGACCAAGCGGCCGGAATCGATGATGGATTTCGATTTCGCCAGGGTGGTCGAACAAAGCCGCGACAACCCGGTCTTCTATGTCCAATACGCCCATGCCCGCATTGCCAGCCTGGGCCGCAAGCTGGCCGAGGCTGGCCTGGCCTTGCCGGAACCCGATCTGGCCCTGCTGGACGGCGATGAACTGGCGGTGGTGAAGCTGGCCGCGACCTTCCCGCGCCTGGTCGAACAGGCCGCCGACGCGCGCGAACCGCACCGCATCGCCTTCTGGCTGGGCGATCTGGCCGCCGCCTTCCACAGCCAGTGGAACGCCGGCAACGATGATCCGGCCCGGCGCTTTGTGCTGGCCGATCGGCCCGATCTGACCGCGGCGCGGCTGGCGCTGGCCCGCGCGGTGGGCCAGGTGATCCGCACCGGGCTGGCCGTGATCGGCGTGGCCGCGGCCGAGGAGCTGCACTGAGATGGCGAACCGCGATGACGAGGCCCCCTGGCTGGCCGAGGCGCCGCCGCTGAACCCGGCCCCGCCCCGCCAGCGCGGCTGGCTGAACATCGCGATTGCCGTGCTGGCGCTGGGCGCGGTGGCGGCGGTGGCGCTGCTGATGCTGCTGGGCCGCAAGGATGGCGGCAGCAGCGATGGCTATATGGAGCCCGATCAGGCCCCGCTGATCGAGGCCGACCCCGGCCCATGGAAGGTGCCGCCGCTGGATCGCGCCGGGCTGGCCGTGGAAGGCGATGGCGAGGTGATCCACGAGGCCGTGCGCGGCCAGGATCCGGGCAGCGTGATCGACATGACGGCGGTGCCGGAACAACCGATCGGCCGCCCGCGCGATCTGCTGCCGCCGGAAACCGCTCCGCTGCCGCCGCCATCGCCACCGCCGCTGGCCGGGCCGCCGGCAAACCCGGCCCCCGCCGGGCAGGCCGTGCCGGTGCAGATCGTGCCGCCGGCCGGTGCCCGGCCGGCCCCGCCCGTTGTGAAACCAGCCCCCGTGGCGGCACGGCCGGTGCCGGCGGTCCCGGCCAGACCGGTTGCCGCGCCCGCCCGGCCCGCCACCGCCGCCGTGACCGTGCAGATCGGCGCCTTTTCCACTGCCGCCAAGGCCGATGAGGAATGGGCGCGCGTGGCCGGCAAGGCCGGCCTGACCGGCAAGCAGGTGCAGCAATTGACCAATAGCGCCGGCAGGACGCTGTGGCGCGTGCGCGGCCAGGCCGCCGATGCCGATGCGGCGTGCAAGGCGATCCTGGCCGCAAGGGGCGCCTGCGAAGTGGTGAAACGCTGATGCAGCCGCTGATCCTTGGCCTGGCCGGGCTGGCGCTTTCGGCCGACGAGGCGGCGCTGTTCAGGGCGGCCGACCCGGCCGGGTACATATTGTTCAGGCGCAATGTCGATTCGCCCGATCAGGTGCGGGCGCTCACGGCGTCCTTGCGTGATCTGGCCGGGCGGAATGTGCCGATCCTGATCGATCAGGAAGGCGGCCGTGTCGCCCGTCTGCGCCCGCCGCACTGGCCCGAATTTCCCGCCGGCGAACGCTTTGGCCAGCTCTACAGGAAGGCGCCGATCACCGCGATCGAGGCCTGCCGGCTGAACGCGCTGGCGCTTGCGGCGCTGCTGCGTGATCTTGGCATCAATGTCGATTGCCTGCCGCTGCTGGATGTGCGCGACGATGGTGGCCACGACATCATCGGGGATCGCAGTTTCGGCCACGAACCGCTGATGGTGGCGGCGCTGGGCAAGGCGGTGCTGGATGGCTTTCAGGCCGGCGGTATCTGCGGCGTGGTGAAACATGTCCCCGGCCACGGCCGCGCCCGGGCCGACAGTCACCTGGAACTGCCGGTGGTGCATGCCAGCCGCGCCGAACTGGAACGGGATTTCATCCCCTTCCGCCGGCTGGCCAGTGCGCCGATGGCGATGACGGCGCACATCACCTATACCGCGCTGGATGCGGATCGCTGCGCCACGCTGTCGCCCACGGTGATCGATGTCATCCGGCAGGATATCGGCTTTGCCGGGCTGTTGATGTCGGATGATCTGGGCATGCACGCGCTGGGCAATCCGCAATCGGGCGGCCATGCGCCGGGCAGCAATGCGCTGGCCGATTTCGGCGCGCGCGCGCTGGCCTGCCTGGATGCCGGTTGCGATATCGCCCTGCACTGTTCCGGCGATCTGGCCGAAATGCGCAGCATTGTCGAGGCGGCACCGGTGATGGGCGCGGCTGCCGCCGCCCGGCTCGCCGCCGCCATGGCCTGGATGGGGCCGGGCGATGCCACGCCGGCCGCCGAATGGGCCGCCGCGCGCGACGCGCTGCTGGCGCTTGCATGAGCGAGGGCGCGGATTTCGACGCGCCAGTGCGGGCGTCGCCACCGCCGGGCACGCTGGTGCTGCAACTGGGCAGCTGGGAAGGGCCGCTGGATCTGCTGCTCACCCTGGCGCGGGCGCAGAAGGTGGATCTGGCGCAAATCTCCATCCTGGCGCTGGTCGATCAATATCTGGACTTCATCCGCGAAGCCAAGGCGTTGAGCCTGGAGCTGGCCGCCGATTATCTGGTGATGGCGGCCTGGCTGGCCTATCTGAAAAGCCTGCTGCTGCTGCCCAAGGACCCGGAGGCCGAACCCGATCCGGCCGAACTGGCGCTGAAACTGCAATTCCAGCTGCAACGGCTGGAAGCGATGCGGGAGGCCGGGCAGGCGCTGCTGGCCCGCCCGCAACTGGGGTGGGACATGTTCCGCCGACCCAATCCCGAAGGCCTGGCCGAAGACCGGCGCGCGGTTTACGATTGCAGCTATTATGATCTGCTCAGCGCCTATGGCGCGATCACGGCGCGGCGCACCCGTTCGGTGCATGTCGTGCGGCGGCGGGCGGTGATGGCGCTGGATGAGGCGATGGAGCGGCTGGAACATCTGCTGGGCCGCAGCCTGGACTGGACCGAGCTGTCGCGTTTTCTGCCCGGCGATCTGCGCGATGAATCCTATGCCCGCTCGGTGCTGGCCTCCAGCTTTGTCGCCGCGCTGGAACTGACCCGGCAGGGCAAGGCGACATTGAGCCAGGGCGCGGCGTTTGCGCCCATCCTGCTGAAGGCCCGCCACGATGGATGATCCGCAGGATCTGGCCCTGACCCGCGCGCTGGAAGCGATCCTGTTCGCCGCCGACGCGCCGCTGACGCTGACCGATCTGACCCGCCATGTCGGTGAACGCGGCGATCTGCTGCCGGCCTTGCGCGCGCTGGCCGCATCCTATGCGCCGCGCGGCATCAATCTGGTGGAACGCGGCGGGCGCTGGCAGTTCCAGACCGCGCCCGATCTGGGGCATTTCCTGCGCACGGCGCGCGAAACCGTGAAGAAATTGTCGCGCGCCGGGGTCGAGACGCTGGCGGTGATCGCCTATCACGAACCGGTGACGCGGCCCGAAATCGAGGATATCCGCGGTGTTGCCGTGTCGGGCGGCACCATCGATGTGCTGATGGCCGCCGGCTGGGTGCGCCCGGCCGGCCGCCGCGAAACCCCGGGGCGGCCGCTGCAATATGCCACCACGCCGGAATTTCTGGCGCATTTCAACCTGGCCAGCCGGCGCGATCTGCCCGGCCTGGCCGATCTGAAGGCCGCCGGCCTGCTGGATCGCGAACCCCCGCGCGAAGTGCCGCTGCCGCTGGGCGGGCGGGAGGAATAGGGCCTTTCGACATTCAGGGATCATCAAGAAACTGAATGTCCGATCAATTCCACCACCACGCCGGGGGGCTGCAAAATGCCGAAACTGCCGAACAATCCCACGCAACCGGAACGGCTGGCCAAAGCTCCGCGATGCCTGGCCCTGACGCGGGCGGGGACGACGTGCCAATCACCAGCGGTGAAGGGCCGGAAGCGGTGCCGGATGCACGGCGGGACTAACCCGGGCGCACCTGTGGGCAACCGCAATGCGTGGAAGCATGGGGCGAGGTCTGGGGAAACGCGGGCCATGCAGGCGATGATCAGCAAGCGCGCATGGGACGAATGACAGTTTCAGCCGCTTAGCCGGATACCAAGAAACACCATAGAGATAACAATAGTCCAGAAAATCAGTGCCAACGCAGATTTTTGAGAATAAATCATTTCACTGAGATGCCGGACACTTTCAGAATTTCGAATTATGCCGTCGATTTGATAAATTTGTTTTTCGCTGAGAAACCAATCTTGAGAAACATCGTCAAATTTTTCTCCCTCAAACCACGCGGGCACGTCAGACTTGTATTTAACTTCTAGGTCTCTGTAGTCTTTCAAGAATGACCAATTGTAAGATATATCTTTTGACAAATTTCCACATGCACCCTCTAACGCCGCACGAGTTTCGGCTCGCCTCCAGACACGCGCATTGAGCAAGAAATTGCTACAAGCCAACCCGCCATCAAGACTAATGGCAGACGTTATCTCATCGACCGTAAAATCAAATTCTCTGTATCCGCCACATCTGATGGCAACATCCTCGCTGTTCATTATCAAATTACGAGTTTCGTTGCCGCTTGTATTATTTACAGCAGCGAAGAAAGCGAGGCCGCTTCGAACAGAACCATATGGCCCAAGGTGGCCAAGCCGCCTATCTGACTTTTCTACGGCCACGTCATCACCGTCTTGATTGGCCGGACGCCACCTCTCCGCGACTGCCAACGCGCCAAATCTGGAAAATGCGCTAGGGGGCAGCTTGGAGTACAACCCACCGAGCAGATAGGCCCAAGGGATGGTCACAGGTGCCATCCTGGCAAACATCCACGCCACATTTAAAACATCCGATGTCGTATCGTCCAAATCCCAAAAATTTGTTGTCAGGTCACGATCAAGCAATGTCTTGCACATACAATCCGCAGCGAAAAACCGCTGATCATCATCTAGAGCCTGCCAAACATCGCCCTGTTCGAAAAAATTGATGACAAACCGATCTGGAAGAGAGGGATTTGAGAAAAGCGCTTCGCTTTCTGTCTTCGACAAGTCAGCAAGCCATTTCCAATCGCCGGTCTTTGTGGCGAACGCCCAGCCCTTAAAATAGAGATACGCAGACTTGATGAAGGTGCGGTTGCTAAGGATGGCGGCTCGAACAATGACATCATTGCGAGCAAACAGTTGGTGCATGACTTCGTCCGAAGTGCCATGCGCTGCTAGAGCCAAGTCAATCAGTCGTTCGTTACGATCCAGCAGGTTCAGCTCAAGGAGGCTGTCATAATCTTTTCGATCTGGCGCTGCCAACCAAGCGGCGACAGCGTCAGGCCCGCTGGCCAACAGTCGAGCCTCATTGATAAGGACAGATGATGAGCGGTAGCCTTCAGCCATACTCTATGACTGACGCATTTCGATAAGCCCCGCAATCGGCCACCGCTTGGTCACGCCCTATGCAATGCGAAGCTCGCTCTTTCGCATGAGGCCAACCGCGGTTGGGCACCCCTGTTTTCCGTACCCATTCTGTGCGATCAAAAGAATGGAGATCTAAACCATTGAAAAATGGCGCACCCGACAGGATTCGAACCTGTGACCTCTGCCTTCGGAGGGCAGCGCTCTATCCAGCTGAGCTACGGGTGCGTGGGCGGTGCTGTTAGCAGGGGTGGC
>JAGWWF010000031.1 GCA_018970445.1 Alphaproteobacteria bacterium
CCGGCACCGGGGCGGTGCTGCTGGATACCCGCAAGACGCTGCCCGGCCTGCGCGCGCTGGAAAAATATGCCACCCGGATGGGCGGGGCGACCAACCACCGGCTGCGGCTGGATGATGGCGTGATGATCAAGGACAATCACATTGCGGTGGCCGGCGGTGTGGAACCGGCGGTGCGCGCCGCCAAGGCCGCGGGCCTGGCCGGGATCGTGGTGGAGGTGGACCGCATCGACCAGATCGAACCGGCGCTGGCCGCCGGGGCCGATCGCCTGCTGCTCGACAATATGGATGTGGCAACGCTGCGTGCCGCCGTCGCGCTGGTTGCCGGCCGCGTGCCCACCGAGGCATCGGGCGGCGTGCGGCTGGATAAGATCCGGGCGATTGCGCAAACCGGCGTCAGCTTCATCAGCGTCGGCCGCATCACCCAAAGCGCGCCCGCCGCCGATATTGGCCTGGATTTCGCCTGAACCGGCAATTGCGCGAAACTGGATGGTGCCAGCGTTGGCCTGCCGCCGGCCAAAATGTCGGAGTGAGCCGGCTCATCGTTGCCACGGGCTCTGTCGCCAGCGGCCGCACCAGCCAGCCCGGTGTCGGGCTTGGCAAGGGCGCGGGCTCCCGTGGACGTGCTGCTCACCGCCCAGTGTAGCGCGGCGTCCGTTTTTCGCGGTAACTGGTGAAGGCCTCGCGGAAATCGTCGGTGGCGGTGGCCAGATGCTGTTCGTGATCGGCCGCGGCGAAGGCGGTGGTGTAATCCGCGTCCAGCGCGGTCCACACCTGCGCCTTCATCGCCGCCAGGCTGCGCGGGGCGCTGAAGGTGGCGATGGTTCGGGCATAATCCTGCACATGGGGCAGCAGCGCGTCATCGGCGAACACCTCGTTCACCAGCCCCAGCGCCTTGGCCTCCGCCCCGTCGAACCGGCGGGCGGTGTAGAGCAGGTCCATCGCCCGGGCCTGGCCGATGTGCCGGGTCAGCAGCCAGGCCGAACCCTTTTCGCCGGGCACGCCGATGCGGGCAAAGGTGGCGTTGAACAGGGCGGAGGTGGCGGCAAAGCGGATGTCGCAATGCAGCGCCAGGATGAAGCCCCAGCCAAAGGCCGGGCCGTTGATCGCCGCGATCGTGGGCTTGCGGCAGGTGATCAGCACTGGCCAGCCGCCGCTGTAATGGGGGCTGAGCGCCGGGCCGATATCATCGCCCCACTGCGGCGCGGCGGCGGGGAAGGGGTTCACATCGCCGCTGCCGCCGCCGCCGATGATGGCCAGATCCAGCCCGGCCGAAAAGCCGCGGCCGGCCCCGGTGATCACGATCACCCTGGCTTCCGGATCAGCCCCCGCCTGTGCCACCGCCGCGAAGAAATCGGTCAGCATCTGCGGGGTCAGCGCGTTCAGCTTGTCGGGCCGGTTCAGGGTGATGGTCGCCACCCCGTCGGCCAACGCGTAGAGAATTTCGCTCATGCGACCAGCCGTTGCAGCCGGCCCTGGATGATGGCTTCGGCCTCGCGCACCATGCCTTCGATCAGATCCTTGCAGCTGGGGATGTCGTGGATCAGGCCAACGACCTGGCCACAGCTCCAGCCGCCGGCATCCATGTCGCCATCCTTCATGATCTTCGGATAGACGCCGGCGACCTCCTCGATGATGTCCTCGAACTTCAGTTCGGCGCCACGGTCGCGTTCCTTTTCCAGCAGCCGTTCCACCGCGGCATTGTTCAGCACGCGCTCGGTGTTGCGCAGCGGGCGCATGATCAGGCGGGTGTCCAGCTCGCTCGCGGCGACCAGCGCCTCCTTCACATTCTGGTGCACCGGCGCTTCGACCGTGGCGATGAAGCGGGTGCCCATGTTGACGCCATCGGCGCCCATGCACAGGGCTGCGGCCAGCTGCTTGCCATTGGCGACGCCGCCGCTGGCGACAAAGGGGATCTTCAGTTCTTCGGCGGCGCGCGGCAGCAGCACCCAGTTGCCCACGTCATCCTCCCCCGGATGGCCGCCGCATTCGAACCCGTCCACGCTCACCGCATCGCAACCGATGCTTTCCGCCTTCAGGCTGTGGCGCACGCTGGTGCATTTGTGGATCACCTTGATGCCATGTTCCTTCAGCACCGGCAGATATTTCGCCGGGTTGTTGCCGGCGGTTTCCACGATCTTCACGCCGCCTTCGATGATCGCCTTGATCAGGCCGGGATAATCCGGCGGCACCACGGATGGCAGGAAGGTGAGGTTCACGCCGAACGGCTTGTCGGTCATCTCGCGGCAGCGGGCGATTTCGCGCGCCAGCTTTTCCGGGCTGCCCTGGGTGAGGCCGGTGATCAGCCCCAGCCCGCCGGCGTTGGACACCGCCGCGGCCATTTCGGCAAAGCCGACATAATGCATGCCGCCCTGGATGACCGGGTGTTCGATGCCGAACAATTCGGTGATGCGTGTCTTCATGGCGCCGTTCCTCTTTGAATATGGCGAAACGCTAACCCGCGCCCCGGCTGGCGACAATGCCGCGATTGTGGGAGGGTCGGTCCAATGATCAAGTTCGGCGTGTTGAGCATCACCCTGCTGGTCGGCACCGCCCAAGGCCTGGTGCTGGCGCTGATGCTGTGGCGCACGGCGGGCAATCGCGCCGCCAATCGCTGGCTGGCGCTGCTGATCCTGGGCGTTGCGGCGCTGATCACCCCCTATATCATCGGCTTTGCCGGCTTTTACGATCGCTGGCCGTGGCTCAGCTTTGCGCCGTTCAGCTACACGCTGGCCTTTGGCCCGTTGCTCTGGCTTTATGCCGCCAGCCTGGCCGGGCGGGCACCGGCGCGGGTGTGGCCGCATTTTCTGCCGGTGGCGGTGCAGTTCGCCGCCGATGCGCTGGTGTTTCCGCTGCCGCTGGCAACCAAGAACTGGTGGGACACGGTGGCGATGGCGCCGATCATCGCGCCGGTCTTGCGGGTGGCCAGCTTCATCAGCCTGGCCGTCTATGGCCGGCTGGCCTGGGCCGTGTGGGCCGATTACCGGCGCTGGCTGCGCGACAATCGCACCGACGCGGTGGATCATGATCCCGACTGGATTCGCAACTTCCTGATCGCCCTGGGGTTGGTCGGTCTGGTGTGGATCGGCTTCTTCATTGCCAATCTGCGCGATCCCACCCGCAATTATTTCGATCAATTCTGGCTCTATGTGCTGTTTTCCGGCCTGGTCATCTATCTGGGGGTGGAAGGCTGGCGCCATGCCGCCATGCGCTATCCCCAGCCGACGGCCCGCGTGGACGACCCGCCGGCCGCTGCGCCCGCCGGCCGCGACTGGGCCGCGCTGGGCGCGCGTTTCGAGGCCGAGATCGAGGCCAGGGGCCTGTGGCTCGATCCCGATCTCACCGCCACCAGCCTCGCCCGCCAGCTTGGCACCAACGGCAATTATCTGGCCCGCGCCTTCAACGAAGGGCTGGGGGCGAATTTCAACGCCGTGATCAACCGCCGCCGGGTGCGACAGGTGCAGGCCTGGCTGGCCGATCCGGCCGATGGCCGCACCATCCTGGCCATGGCGATGGACGCCGGCTTCCGATCCAAGGCCAGCTTCAACCGCGCCTTTGCCGAATTTGCCGGAACAACGCCGACCAAGGCCCGTCTCAAATCCTGAAAATCGCAGTTTTTCAGCGTTTCGGGCGATGGCCCGGCGAGTTTGCGCCACAGGCCGGGCTGCCAACTGCAACCTGAAAGGCCCCTCATGATCCGCTCCATGCTCCTCGCCGCCCTGCTCGCGTCCACCCCGGCCATCGCGGCCGACATGCCCAACCCGATGCTCACCCCGGCCCAGGCCGGGGCCGATGTCGCCCTGCTGCGCCGCGCGCTGGAAACCATCCACCCCGGCCTTTATCGCTATGTGCCCAAGGCCGAAGCGGATGCCGGCTTTGCCCGGCTGGAGGCGCAGGCGCGGGCGCCGATCAGCACGCTGGCCCTGCACCGCGAAATCGCCCGGCTGGTGGCCAGCATCCACTGCGACCACAGCAAGCCCGAACTGCCCGATGCCATCGAGGCGTGGCGGCAGGCCAATGCCAGCCACCTGCCGTTCCGGTTCCGCCTGATCGAAGGGCGGATGATCCTGCTGTCGGGCGCGCTGCCCAAGGGCGCCGAAATCATCGCCATCAACGGCCGGCCCGTGCCGCAGATCCTGAACGCCGTCGCCCCGCTGGTCGCCTATGACGGCGATACCGATCAGGCGGTGGCGGTGAAGATCGCCGACGACAGCGATCTGGGCGGCAGCGACCTGGATGAATATTGGCCCGGCCTGTTCGGTGCGCCCACAAGTTGGGACATCGCCTGGAAAATGCCCGGTGCGGCCGCCAGCACCACCAGCCGGCTTGCGCCGATCAGCTTTGCCGCCTGGCAGCAGCTGGATGCGCCCGATGGCCGATATCGCAACGAATTCTACAATGGCATCACCTGGCGCATGGCCGGCACGGTGGCGCGGCTGACGATCGACACATTCGTGAATTATCGCAATCCGGTGGCGCCGACGCCGTATCTGGGCGGCTTCTTCAAGGCCATGCAGGCCGCCGGCACCGATCATCTGATCCTGGATCTGCGCCGGAACGGCGGCGGCTCCGAAGATGTCTCCATCGCGCTGGGCCGGTATCTGTTCGATGCGCCCTTCACCTGGAGCAAGCCGGTGCGATACAAGGCGATCCGCTATGGCGATCTGCCCCGGCATATCGAAAGCTGGGGAGATCGCGACGCGCTGTTCAACCCGCCGGAACGGGATTTCATCCGCACCGCCGATGGCCTGTATGAACGCACGCCCACCGGCACCAACGAAGCCGATGACGATGACAGCACCATCGAACATCGGCCGCTGCCGGTGGCCCAACGCTTCAGCGGCCGGCTGACGGTGCTGACAGGGCCGCAGAACGGATCGGGCGCCACCCGCACCATCGCCTGGCTGAAGGAACGGCGCGGGGCGACGCTGGTGGGCGAAGACACGTCGGGCAACGCCGAAGGGCCAACGGCGGGGCAGATCTTCAACCTCACCCTGCCGGCCAGCGGCATCCGCGTGCGTGTGCCCAACGCCTGGAACCGCACCAACATCCAGGCCTTCACCCCCCGGCGCGGCGTGGAGGCCGATGTGCCGGTGGTGCCCACCCTGGCCGATTTCGAAGCCGGGCGGGATCGCGCCGTGGAGGTGGCGCGCGGCCTGGCCACCCCGGCCGCGCCGCTGGATGGTGCCGCCACGCTGGCCGCCGCCATCGCCGGCACCTGGGCCGGCACGCTGGATTATCGCGATTATGGCACGGATGCCCGCGTCACGCTGCCAACGCTGATGAGCGGCTCCGGCCTCGGCATCGCCTGGACCTTCGATGACGGGCCGGGCAAGACGGTGCGCGCCGCCGAACGCTGGGCGTTCAGCCCGGATGGCAAGACGCTGACCATCAGCAGCGGCACGAGCCAGGAAAGGCTGGCGGTGACCGAACTGCGCCGCAGCGCAGCGGGCGCGGTCACGCTGGTGGCCGATGGCAGCGGCAGCGAAAACGGCCAGACGGTGATGATCCGCACCATCCTGACGCGCGACATGGACCGGCTGCGCCTCACCCGCCTGAGCCGCAGCGCCGGCCAGCCGTTCATCATGCGCCACAGTTACCAGTTGCGGCCGGCCGCTTGAGGGGCTGGCGATTGACCGGCCTGGATGGCAAAAGCGTGCCATGCAGGCCGGCACCACCATCTTTGAACATATGTCTGGCCTGGCCCGCGCCCATGACGCCATCAACCTGGGCCAGGGCTTCCCCGATTTCGGCTGGCCAGAAAGCGTGCTGGCTGCGGGTGCCGAGGCCATCAGCCACGGCAACAACCAATATCCGCCGATGCGCGGCCTGCCCGAACTGCGCGCCGCGGTGGCGGAATTCTGCCGCCGCGACGGGTTGGCCGTGGCGGCAGAGCAGGTGATCATCACCAGCGGCGCGACCGAGGCACTGGCCGCCAGCATCATGGCAGTGGCCGGGCCGGGGGATGAGGTGATCCTGTTCGCCCCGGCCTATGATGCCTATGCGCCGCTGGTGCGCCGCGCCGGCGCCAGCCCGGTGTGGGTGGCCCTGCAACCGCCCGACTGGCAGGCCAGTGCCGCAGCGATCGCGGCGGCCATCACGCCGGCCACCCGCGCGATCCTGATCAACACGCCGCACAATCCCACCGGCGGCATGGCCGGGCCGGCGATGCTGGCCGCCATCGCCGAACTGGCGACCCGCCACGATCTGATCATCATCAGCGACGAGGTGTGGGAAGCGGTGCTGACCAGCGACCGGCCCCATGTCTCCCCCTTCACCCTTGCCCCTGAACGCACGATCAAGATCGGTTCGGCCGGCAAGCTGCTGGCGCTCACCGGCTGGAAGGTCGGCTGGGTGGTGGCACAGGCCGCGCTGGCCGAACGCGTGGCACAGGTGCACCAGTATCTCACCTTCACCACACCACCGCCGTTGCAGGTGGCGGTCGCCGCCGGCCTCGCGCTGCCCGATGCCTGGTTTGATGCGGCGCGCGCCCGTTATGCGGCAGCGCGCGATCGGCTGGCCGGCGCGCTCACCGCCGGTGGCTGGGCGCTGCTGCCCACGCACGGCAGCTATTTCCTGATGGCCGATCTGGCCGCATCGGGCATCGCCCTGGGTGATCGCCGCTTCTGCGAAGCCGCCGTCGCCGATGCCAAGGCCGGCGTTGCCGCCATCCCGCTCAGCGCCTTCATGCCCGATGGGGCCGAAACCCCGTTCATCCGCCTGTGCTTTGCCAAATCCGATGCCGTGCTGGATGAAGGCGCGCGCCGATTGAACGCGGTGCGGGCGCGGCTGGCCGGCGGTTGATTGTTGCGCCCCTTGCTGTATGAAATTTGCAATACAGCAAGGGAGCCTGGCCCATGGCCGAACAGAGACTGCGCAGCGGCGAAGTGGTGCGAACCGGCATCGGCCTCGGTTCGGCGCTGGCCATCACCATCAGCTGGAGCCTGCACCAGTCGCTGCTGTGGGCGATCATCCACGGCATCCTGGGCTGGTTCTATGTGATCTGGTTCGCGATCACACGTTGACCGGCTGGAGCGGGTAGCGGGAATCGAACCCGCGCGTTCAGCTTGGGAAGCTGACAGGCTACCATTACATCATACCCGCGCGTGGCGCGGCGATTCCCGTGCCACCAAAGCCCGGTTCCCGTCAACCGGCAGCCGTCACCGTCTGTTCGATGGCGCCAAAGATGCTGTGATGCTTCTCGTCCAGCATCTCGATGCGCACCACGTCGCCGGGGCCAAGCCACGGCGTCCTGGGCGCGCCGTCACGGATAGTTTCCACCATGCGCTGTTCGGCGATGCAGGCATAACCGCGGCCGCCATCCTGCACCGGCCGGCCGGGGCCGCCTGTCGCATCGCGGTTCGATACCGTGCCCGAACCGATGATGCTGCCGGCCGCGATGTTCCGTGTTCTGGCCAAATGCGCGATCAGCGTGCCGAAATCGAAGGTCATGTCGGTGTGGGTTTCCACCCGGCCAAACGCCTGGCCGTTCAGATCGATGGCCAGCGTGCCGATCAGCCGGCCATCCTGCCAGCGATTCCCCAGCGCATCGGGCGTCACCAGCACCGGCGACAGCGCCGATGCCGGTTTGGACTGCACAAAGCCAAAGCCCTTGGCCAGTTCATCGGGGATCAGCCCGCGCAACGACACATCGTTGACCAGCCCGACCAGCCGGATCGCGGCCAGCGCCTCGTCGCGGCTGGCACCCTGGCGCACATCGCCTGTCACCACCACCACTTCGGCTTCCAGATCCAGCCCCCAGGCCGGATCATGGAAGGCGATGGGGCCGCGCGGGGCCAGAAATTCGTCGCTGCCGCCCTGATACATCAGGGGATCATGCCAGAAACTGGCCGGCAGTTCCGCCCCGCGCGCCCGGCGCACCAGTTCGACATGGTTCACATAGGCGCTGCCATCGGCCCATTGATAGGCGCGCGGCAGCGGGGCGGCGGCATCGCGTTCATGAAAACGCGCGTGCGGCACGGCATCGTGGGAGAGCGACAGCGCCACCCCGGCCAGCACCGGGGCGGCCCGGTCCCAATCATCCAGCACCGATTGCAGCGTGGGATACATGGGCGGCGGTGCGGCGCACCAGGCCAGATCTTCGGAGACGACGACCAGCCGGCCATCGCGGCCGGATTTCAGGGAGGCGAGCTTCATCCTGCCTTGCTGAACCCGTTTGTCGCGGCTGGCAAGCCTTGGCGCGGCGCTTTTGCCGGCCTAAGACGGGTCAAAAGGGAGTTTCGCCATGGCCACCGCCGCCGCCGACACGCAGCATTTCGCGCCCAGATGGGCCAGCTTCGATTGGGCAGACCCGCTGCTGCTGGCGGCCCAGCTGGGCGAGGAGGAGGCGATGATCCGCGATGCGGCGCGCGCCTTTTGCGAGGTCGAACTGATGCCGGCGGTCAAGCTGGCCAACCGGCACGAGACCTTCGATCCCGCCCTGATGCGCAAGTTTGGCGCCGCCGGCCTGTTGGGCCCCACCATCAAGGGCTATGGCTGTGCCGGTGCCAGCTATGTCGCCTATGGCCTGATCGCGCGCGAGGTGGAGCGCGTGGATTCGGCCTATCGTTCGGCGATGAGCGTGCAGTCGTCGCTGGTGATGCACCCCATCCACGCCTATGGCTCCGACGCGCAGCGGATGCGCTATCTGCCCGGGCTGGCCAGCGGTGAACTGATCGGCTGCTTTGGCCTCACCGAACCCGATGCCGGATCAGACCCGGCGGGCATGAAGACCCGCGCCAGGCAGGTGCAGGGTGGCTGGCTGCTGACCGGCGCCAAGATGTGGATCACCAATTCGCCGCTGGCCGATGTCGCCGTGGTCTGGGCCAAGTGCGATGATGACAAGATCCGCGGCTTCATCGTCGAACGCGGCGATGCCGGATTCTCGACGCCCAAGATCGAAGGCAAGTTCAGCTTGCGCGCCGGCGTCACCGGGGAAATCGTGCTGGCCGATGTGCATCTGCCGCAGGAGCGCATATTGAAGGGTGTCGAAGGGCTGGCCGGGCCGTTCGGCTGTCTCAACAACGCGCGCTATGGCATTGCCTGGGGCGCAATGGGCGCGGCCGAGTATTGCTGGCACGCGGCGCGGGCCTACACGCTGGATCGCAAGCAGTTCGGCCGGCCACTGGCCGCCACCCAGCTGGTGCAGAAGAAACTGGCCGACATGCAGACCGAAATCACCCTGGGCCTGTGTGCGGCGCTGGCCGGCGGCCGGCTGATGGACGAAAAGCGCCTTGCACCCGAAGCCATTTCCCTGCTCAAGCGCAACAATTGCGGCAAGGCGCTGGCCATCGCCCGCGAGGCGCGCGACATGCACGGCGGCAACGGCATTTCCGATGAATATGGCGTCATCCGCCACGTGATGAACCTGGAAGCGGTCAACACCTATGAGGGCACGCATGATGTGCACGCCCTGATCCTGGGCCGCGCACAGACGGGCTTGCAGGCGTTTTTCTAGGCCGCCCGGCGCGCGGCCAGCACGCCGGCATAGCCGGCAAACAGCGCCGCGAAATGCGCATCGATGGTGCGGCAATCCGGTGCCGCCGCAATGGCGCGGGCGCGCATCGCCGGCAGCTGCGGAACAGCATCGGCAATCACCCCGGCCAGGCTGGCCGCGTCCAGCGACCGGAACGCCAGCCCCAGGCCGGGTTCCAGCTGGTCATAGGCAGCGCCTTCGTCGGGCACGATCAGCGGCAGGCCGCTGGCCCGCGCCTCGGCACAGGCGATGCCAAAGGTTTCGGCCGGCGCGCCGTGCACCATCATGTCGGCACTGGCCAGGATGCGGGCGAATTCGGCGCGGTTGCGCACCGGCGCGATCAGCTGGATGTGCGGATTTTCGCCCACGGCGCGCACCACGCTGGCGCGGCCATGGCCATCGCCCAGGATGATCAGGCCCAGCGGCCGGCCATAGCTGGCCGCCGTCACCCCGGCGATCACCATCGGCCATTGCTTTTCCGGGCTGTGCCGGCCCACCCCCACCAGCAGCGTGGCCTCGGGCGGCAGCGAACATTGCGCCAGCAGCCGGGCGCGCAGGCCCTCGTCGCGATTGGCCGGCGAAAACACGCCCGGATCAACCCCCAGCGCATTGTCGACAATATGGGCCAGGCCGCCGTCGCGCAGCCGTTTCGACAGGCTGGGCGCGGCCGAAATCACCTGATCATAACGGGAATCAAGCCGGCGCAGATAACGCCAGAACCAGTCAAAGCCGCGATCGATGGTCTGGCGCGGCAGCAGACCATCGAGGTATCGATAGACCCAGGCCGACAGCGGTTCGGCATGCATGAACAGGCTGCGCGGTGCGGTGCCCGGCCAGTCGGCCACCGCCGCGGCACTGCCCCAGGGCGACGAACATTCGATGAAATCGGGCTGATGCTCGTCCAGCGCGGCGTGGATCACCCGATCATTGGCGAAATAGAAATAATTGCGATCCAGCGGGAACCGCGGGCTCTTGATGCTGATCAGCCGCGCGGTGCCCACGCTGCGCACCGCATCGTCGGCGCCCGGCACCACCACGGTCAGCCGCACGCCATGGCTTTGCGCCACTTCCAGCTTGCGGTGGGTATAGGTGCGGATGCCGCCGCCATCGGGCGAATAGAGCGCGGAGATATCGACAAGGTGCACGCCGGCCACCAGCCTTTTCGCCAAGAGTGAGGCGTTGATCGCTGCGCCTCCCTTGCGGGCGCGGCCGCCTGCCGGTCAAGTGGCTTTTACGGGGCCGGCCGTTCCAGCGGGCCAAAGCTGAACAGGCCGCGGCGATAGTTCAGCCGGATGCTGATGTCGGTCAGGCCGGGGCCGGTGGCAAAGCGCACCGCGCTGGCCCGGGGTTTGGACAGGCCCAGCCTTGGGTTGTTCGGAAAGCCCACGCCATCGGACGACAGGCCGAACTTGCGGTTCATGTCGCGATCATGCAGCAGGCTGAGCGTGTAGTGGCCCGGCCCCGGCGTGCGGATGCACAGGATCACCGCGCCGGCCAGCGGCACCGGCATTTCGACGCGGCGAAACGTCTTGCCGGCGTTGATCAGCTTGTTGTCGTCTTCCAGGAAATCCTTGTCATTGTCCGGGTACAGCTCGGCGCGCAGATTGCCCTTGCGGTCCTTCAGGCCGGTCACTGTCACCATCACGGCCGGGCCCGTCTCGGCGCTGCGGCACTGGCCTTCGGCCTTGCCCAGCGTGGGGCTGGATTCCACCTGCGCCGCCGCTGCCACCGGCAGCAGCGCCACGGCGATCACCACCGCAAACGCCACCCTCATTTCTTGCGCCACCCCGCCGCCTCGCTGCCCATCAGCAGCAGGCCCAGGCCCAGATGGGTGACCAGCAGCAGGCTGGCCATCATTGCCATCAGCGTGCCCACTTCGGCATCATGGCCGATCATGAACACCGCCAGCGCGGCAAACACCACATCCTTGTTGGGCAGGAACGGCAGCCGCGACAGCAGCATGCGCATGGCCGACAGCAGGATCCACAGCTCCCAGCTTTCGGCCGGCAGCGCCAGGTGCCAGCACCAGCCGGTGAGCACCAGCGTGGCCACCACGCGCAGCATCTGCACCACCGTCACATGCCACAGATCGCGCGCCGGTAGGCTGAACAATTTCTTGCGGAACAACAGCACGCCCGACGAGATCACCAGCATCAGCACCACCGACCAGGTGAAGGCGCTGGAATCAATGCCCAGGTGCAACGTGTCGAGCAGCGGATAGGCCATCACCATCAGCGCCAGCGTGACGATGTTGGCCGCCATCGCCGACAGGATGGCGACATCCTTGACCGCGCCGAACGGCGCCGAGGTCATGCCGGTGCGCTGCCGCGCCCAGGTGTAGAAATAGAGATCGCCGACATAGCCGGTGATCAGTTCATTGCCGATCAGCTTGCGCAGCAGGGCCAGAAAGCCTGATGCCGGGATCTGCCACAGCCGGCGGAAGATGATGAAATCGCCCAGCGGCCCGGCAAAATAGGACAGGGCAAACACCGCCCAGAAGGCCGCCCCGGTGGGCACGATCGCCGTCATCCGGGCGAAATCCACCTGCGCCAGCTGCACCAGCGCCGCGCCCAGCACGGCCAGCGTGATCGCCGAACCCACCCACCAGCTCCAGCCGCGATCGCTGCGCGGCAGGGCGGGCAAGGCTTCCGGGGTCAGGCTGGCTGGGGCAGCGCCGGCATCACTCTGGTACATGTCTGGCGCCAAATCCTCTTTACGCTGTTCGCCCCTATCGGCCCAATATGGCAATTTCGCGACCTCCGGCAAGGAAGAGGGCAGGGGTGGGTGCGGAGGTGGAGGCGCATCGCTCATTGCCGGATCACAGCAGCGGGGCAATGGCCGCCAGCAGCCGGTCGCGATCCGCCCTGTGGCAGATCAATATGTCGGGGGTGAGCGGCCGTTCCTGGTTGAACCGCAGCGCCGCGCCATCCAGCCGCGACACCCACAGGCCGGCGGCCTGGGCCACGGCGGCGGGTGCGCCGCTGTCCCACTCGTGCATCTCGCCCTGGTGCAGATACACGTCCGCCTCGCCGCGCAGCACGGCCAGGGTCTTCACCCCGGCGCTGCCCATCGGCACCAGGCTGCCGCCCACGGCCGCGGCCAGCGCCTGCGCCAGCGGCGCGGGGCGCGTGCGGCTGACGGCAAAGCGCAGGGCCGCGGCCGGCGCCGGCAACGGCGGCGGGGCGGCCGTGCAGAAACACTGATCCAGCGCCGGTTGCGCCACCGCGCCATCGGCGATGCGGCCATCGATCGACAGCGCCACATGCACCGCCCAATCATCGCGCCGTTCGCCATATTCGCGGGTGCCGTCCAGCGGATCGATCAGCCACACCCGGCGATGCGCCAGCCGGGCCAGATCGGGCGCTTCCTCTTCCGACAATATGGCATCATCGGGCCGGGCGGCGCGCAGCGCCTGCATCAGATGGGCGTTGGCGGCGGCATCGCCGGCCTGGCCCAGGGCGCGCGCATCGGCCGGGCCATCGCGGCGCAGCGACAGCAGGATGCGGCCGGCCTCGCCGGCAAGCTGGCGGGCCAGAACGGCGTCCGGGGCGGCGGGGTGGCTGGTCATGGCCCCTCACTGGCAGCGTGCGCGCCGGCCTGCAACCGGGAAGCGCAGTTGAGAGGTTGCAACCCCGCATCACTGCCAGCACACTGGCAACGCGGCACGGCGGCAACGGCCGGCCATGGGGAGGGGAGTGCATGCGCAACGCACAAGCGCCAGCGGCCGGCCAGCATCCGCGCCTGCTGCTGTGGACCTTGCTGGTCGTCTACATCTTCAATTTCATCGATCGGCAGATCGTTTCGATCCTGGCCGAACCCATTGCGCGCGATCTGGATCTGTCCGACAGCCAGATCGGCCTGATGACCGGCCTGGCCTTCGCGCTCTTCTATGCCACGCTGGGCGTGCCGATCGCGCGTTTTGCCGACAAGGGGCAAACCAACCGTTCGCGCCTGATCGCCCTGTGCCTGGTGGTCTGGTCGGGCATGACCGTGCTGTGCGGCCTGGCGCAGAATTACTGGCAGTTGCTGCTGGCGCGCATCGGGGTGGGCGTTGGCGAGGCCGGCTGCACCCCCACCGCCCACGCCCTGATCGCCGATAGCCTGCCGCCGGAAAAGCGCGCCGGCGGCATCGCCTTCTTCGGGCTGGGCATCCCCATCGGCAGCCTGCTGGGCACGCTGATCGGCGGCGGCATGGCGCAGGCGCTGGGCTGGCGCCAGGCCTTCTGGGTGGTGGGCGCGCCGGGCATCCTGCTGGCGATCTTCGTGTGGTTCATGCTCAAGGATCCGCGCGTGGGCCGCGCGCCCCCGGTCACTGCACCGCAGCGCCTGTCGATGCGCGCCGGCCTGAAGGCGCTGGCCACCTCGCCGGCCTATTGCCTGGTGGTGGCGGGCGCGTCGCTGGTGGCCTTCCTGTCCTATGGCAAGGGCGTCTGGGTGCTGATCTATTTCCAGCGCACCCACAAATTGTCGGTGGGGGAAACCTCGCTCTATGTCGGGGTGATCCTGGGTCTGGCCGGCATATTGGGCACCTGGGTCGGTGGCTGGGCCGCCGATCGCTGGGGGGCCAAGGATCGCCGTCACATGCTCACCCTGCCGGCCTGGGCCATGCTGCTGGCTGCACCCGTGCTGTTCCTGGGCTATGCCAGCGATGATTGGCGGGTGGCGATTGCGCTGCTGGTGCTGCCCACCATTGCCAATTCGGCCTATTATGGCCCGGCCTATGGCGCGGCGCAGGTGCTGGCCCGGCCCGATACGCGGGCGATGGCGGCGGCCTGGATGGTGTTCGCCCAGAATCTGATTGGCCTGGGGCTGGGGCCGCTGTTGTTCGGCATGCTGTCGCAGGCGCTCAAGGCCGAATATGGCAGCGAATCGGTGCGCATGGTGCTGTATTTCGCCGCCTGGGCCGGGGTGTTGCCGGCCATCCTGTTCTGGCTGGGCGCCCGCGCGCTGGGCCGCGAGACCAACGGAAAGGATGTTGCCGATGCACGTGTTGCGCACGCCGGATGAGGCCTTTGCCGGACTGGCCGATTATCCCTTTGCCGCCCATTATCGAACGATCGCCGACCGCGCCACCGGCACGCCGCTGCGCCTGCACCATCTGGATGAAGGCCCGGCGGATGCCGCCCCCATCCTGCTGATGCATGGCGAGCCAAGCTGGAGTTATCTGTATCGCCACTTCGTGCCGCCGCTGGCCGCCGCCGGCCACCGGGTGATCGCGCCTGATCTGATCGGCTTTGGCAAGTCCGACAAGCCGGCCGATCGCAATGATTACACCTATGAACGCCATGTCGAATGGATGAGCGACTGGCTGACCGCGATGGACCTCACCGGCATCACCCTGTTCTGCCAGGATTGGGGCGGGCTGATCGGCCTGCGCCTGGTGGCGGCCTTTCCCGATCGCTTTGCCCGGCTGGTCATCGCCAACACCGGGCTGCCGATCGGCACCGGCTGGTCCGAAGGCTTCCGCGCCTGGCTGGAATTCAGCCAGAAGGTGGAGAATTTCCCGGTCGGCTTCATCGTCAATGGCGGCTGCACCCGCGACCTGACGCCTGCCGAAATCGCCGCCTATGATGCGCCATTCCCCGATGAGACATTCAAGGAAGGCGCCCGCCAGTTCCCCACCCTGGTGCCGATCACGCCCGAACACGCCAGCGTGGCGCAGAACAAGGCGGCCTGGGCGGTGCTGTCCGGCTTTGAAAAACCGGTCGTCACCTGTTTTTCCGACAGGGACGCCGTCACCCACGGCGGCGAGAAAATCTTCATCGAACGGGTGCCCGGCGCGAATGGCCAGCCGCACAGCATCGTGAAGGGCGGCGGCCATTTCCTTCAGGAGGATGCGCCGCAAGAACTGGTGCGCATCATATTGGATCATATCGCAAGGGGGTGACAGCGATGCAGGTGACAAACGAGCTGACACCGCGGCCAGAGGCGGCTCAGGCATTTTTCAGCGATGCCGATCATGGCCCGATGGTCATGGTCAACCTGCTGAAATTCAAGGACAAGGCAAGCTATCCCGATGGCCGCGATCCCGAATTGTCGGGCCGCGATGCCTATAACCGCTATGGCGTCGCCGTGGTCGATTGCCTTGCTGCGGTGGGCGGCCATGTCATCTATTCCGGGCCGGTGACGGGGCTGCTGCTGGGCGCGGTGGAGGAGCCCTGGGATGCGGTCGCGCTGGCCTTTTATCCCAGCGTGCAGGCCATGCTGCAAATGGTGGCCCTGCCGCAATATCAGGCCATCGAAATCCACCGTTACGCCGGGCTGGCCGGGCAATTGAACATCCGCACGAAGGCCCGGCCATGAGCCTGAATGTCGATCTGTTCTGGTCGTTCCGCTCGCCCTATTCCTATCTGCTGCTGCCGCGCATGGTCGATCTGGTGGCGGCCCAGGATGTCAGCTGCACGGTGCGCATCGTCTATCCCATCGCGGTGCGGCAGGCGGATTTCTTCCAGAAGGTCGATCCGCTGTGGGTCTTCTACCTGATGAAGGACACGTATCGCGAGGCGGAGTTTCTGGGCATGCCCTACCGCTGGCCCAAGCCTGATCCGGTCTATATGGACCCGGTGACCCGGCTCTATCCGCCCGACCAGCCGCACATCCACCGCCTGTCGCACCTGGGCGTTGCGGCGGCCGAAGCCGGGCACGGGTTGCAGTTCATCCGCGAGGTGTCGCACAGCATCTGGTCAGGCACCATCGATGATTGGCACGAGGGTGATCATCTGGCCGATGCAGCCGCCCGTGCCGGCCTTGATCTGGCCACGCTGGATGCCGCCATCGCCGCCAGGCCCGATCATTATCGCCAGGCCGTCGAAGCCAATCAGGATGCCCAGCGCGCCGCCGGCCATTATGGCGTGCCGCTGATGGCGCTGGATGGCGAGCCCTTCTTTGGCCAGGATCGCTTCGATCAACTGGTCTGGCGGCTGAAGCAAAAGGGCTTGCAGCCGCGCCTGACGGGCCACAGCTGATCCGGGCGTTACAGCGGCGGGCCCGGCGGCTGCGGGAATCGGCTGCGCGGGCCCTTGCCCCAGGCGATGCTCACCGCCTTGGGCGCCTTGCCCGCCGGATCGGCCAGATAGGCGGTGATGTCGGCGGCGGTCTGCCGGTTGAACGCCGCGCCCAGCGCATCGCCCCCCGTCCGCGCCGGCAAGGCCCTCGCCAGTTCGGCAAGCGTCTGCAACGCCAGCGCGCGGGCTTCGGGCGCAGTGGTGGCACTTGCCCCCAGGATCATCAGGCCATCCAGAACGCTCTTCTGCACCACGCGCAGCAGGGCTGGATCGCCCGCCTTGGCGTTCCAGCTCGCCGCCATCAGCGTATCGATCAATTCCGGCAGGCCCACGCCTTTGGGATCGCGCCCGGCCAGCGCCACCAGCCGCGCGGCGCGGTCGGGCGCCAGCAGCGGTTCGATCACCAGCGCAGCCGCAATGCGCGCGGCGCGCAGCTGATCGAACACCGGATCGTCCGACAGATCCTCCAGATTGCGGCCGGGATCGGGGGTGAGTTCGGCCAGCAGTGCATCGGGCAGGGCCAGTTCGGCCGGGCTGAGCGACTGCATCAAGAGGGCCAGCGTGTCGCGCTGCAATTTGGCCGGGATCAGGCTGGTCGCCGGGCCGGGCTCGCCCTTCACCTTGATGTCGGTATAGAGGCCGCCGATATATTTGACCGCCGATTCAATCTGATAACGGTGATGCAGATAGACCATCCACAACCGCGCATTGCGCAGTTCGCCCAGTGGTTCGCCGGCCTGCAACACGCTGTCCGGGCCATAGCTGGCCAGCATGATGCGCCGGGCCGCCAGCGCTTCGGCCAGGCCTTCGGCCGGGGTGGCGCGATCATCATACCAGGTCCAGCGCGGATCGGTGTCGGGCACATAGATCAGGCCCTGTTTGCGCATGTCGGCGATGATGGCGTTCAGCCCGGCCGCCTCGTCCACCAGCGGCGTATAGGCATAGCGCACCATCATCGTGTCATAGGCGCCGATCTCCTTCTGGAAACTCTCGCTCAAATCCAGCCGGCCCTTCACGATTCGAACGCGCGGCGTGGGATATTCCATCACGCTGGCCCGGTTGTTCAGGCTGCTGGCAAAATTATGCCCGAACCCCAGCGCATGGCCATATTCATGCGCCGTCAGCAGCGCCTGGCGCAGCAGCACCATGTCGCGCTGGCCCTTGGGCATCTTGTCAAAATCGCGATTCACCAGCGACGGGTCCGCCACCGTCACCCCGCTGCCATCCTTGGGCAGGCCGCCGGCATAGGCATCCCAATAATTGGCGATGGTGCGGATGCGGTGCGAATCCATGCGCACTTTCGCGCCCAATATCTCGCCGGTGCGCGGATCGCGATAGGGGCCGCCCGATGAAAAACCGCGCTCATCCCGGTTGATCCACTGCATGAAATTGTAACGGATATCCTGGGGGTCCATATCGGCCGGGGCATCCACCGCCACGATGGCATTCCTGAACCCGGCGGCTTCATAGGCCTTGTTCCACCACAACAGGCCCTGCTTCATGGCGTGGCGGATGGGGGCAGGGATGGCCAGATCGAAATAGACGGTGATCGGCGTCACCGGTTCCGACAGCGCCGCCTTGGGATCCTTCTTCTCCAGCCGCCAGCGCGTCACCCATTCGGTGTCGATGCCGGCCGAAAACGGCGCGCTGAAATCCTTGAAGCGCAGGGTCGAAACGCCAATGCGCGGATCGGCCACGCGCGGGGTGTAGCCGGTGGGGGCCTTGATGAAGCTGTGGTGCAGCCGCAGCGTGAGCGTTTCGGGCGACGGCGCCACCCCGCGCACCAGCGCGCCGGGGCTTTCGGCGGTGAAATTGGCGCTGATCTCCACCTCGCTGTTCAAGGGGAAGGCCTTGGCCATCACCACGGCGGAACGGCCTGCATCAAAACGATAATTGCCCTGGTTCTGCCGGCGCATGATCGCTTCGATCCCCACCGCATCGCGCAGGATCAGCGGGGTTGCATCCACCACGATGCGCCCGCCCGCCTCGCTCTCGATCGCCAGGCTGGCCAGGGTGGCGGTGGGGAAACTGGCCGCCACGCCGGCCTTGTGCGCGGCATCGCCGGTCAGGGAGCGGAAGGCGAGATTCTGCTCATCCACCATGATGCGATTGCCCACCCGGCGAAAGCGCACCACGGCTGAATCCATGATCCCGCGATCCAGCGGCAACTCCACCGATCCGCCGCCCGATGCCAGGCTGGTGTAATAGAGCACGTCCGTGTCCAGCGCCGGGATGGTCAGCAGCACGCGGCCTTTCGCGGCATCAATGCTCACCGGCGCAAACGCCGCCTCCTGTGCCAACCCCGGCACCGCCGAGGCCAATGCCGCCAACGCCGTGCCGATCAACAACCGCTTCATGCCTGCCCCCATGTGCCCCGTGTGCAGCGCCAAGAGTGACACCCTATCGCCCCCACCGAAAGCCGGCTTTTGACGCAGAAGCAAACGTTGCCCGGCCGCGTGGTCATCTGGCCAGTTCTGCCATGATTACGAACGCGTCGGTTGATTGGCGGCAGCCAACGCCCGTTCCACCATCAACTGATAGCCGATCCGATCGGCGAGAATGGCGGCGCGATCCAGCATCTGCTTGCCGGATTTGTCCTGCTTCTGCAGCAGGATGCGGCCCATCAGGATGCGCAGTGATATGCGATGCAGCACCATGCCATGGCGCGTGGCGACGGCCATTGCGGCCGCTGTCGCCTTGGCCGCCGTGCCCAGGTCGCCAAGCGCCAGGGCCAGTTCGCCGCGCTGCTTCAACGCTTCCACCCGCAATCTTGGAATCCCCATTTCCTGAGCATAGTCCAGCGCATGCCTGACGATATCGTCAACCTCCTGCCGCCGGTTCTGGTTGCGCAGGCCGGTGCAACTGGTGGTCTTGGCCCGCCATACAATGTCCATCTGCCGGCCATTCTGGGCGATTGCGATGGCATCCCTGATGCTCTCCGCTGCCAGACCGGTCTGGCCGAGATGGAAGCGCAGGGCGGCCAGCCTGATCTGGCTGATGGCCTGCGCCCGCTGTTGCCCGGTCCGTCTGGCGCCTTCAATGGCCTGTTCGAATTTTTCGGCCGCATCATCATAGCGGCCAGCCAGATGGTCGCACAGCCCGATGTAACTGGTGATGAGTGGGGCGGTCAGCTCGTCTTCGTGCGTCAAATGCAATTGGCGTTCGTTCACGGCCGGTGCGATGGCCAGCAGACGGCTGCGGGCTTCGGCGATCTGGCCGCGTTCGATGAACACGAACGCGCGGTTGATTTCCAGTCGGCGCCAGGTGATCGTGCCTGGTCGTTCGGATCGGAAGTTGCGGTTGGCCGTTTCCGCCAGATCGAGCAGTTTCTGGGCATCAAGCAGGCAGCCCTGAATGATGGCGATCACCGCCTGTTCGTTCAACAACCATAAGATTTCGTTGCCGTATAACGCAAAAGGTGTGGCATTTGCCTTGAGTTTGTCACTGGCCTGAACTGCCAGCGTCCTGATGCCGGCTTGGGGGAGCTTGCTGTCCAGACGGCTGGCAAGCTGGATGGCGCGACGACCAGCCTGCTGGCTGTCACGCACCTGTTGCAGCAGCAGGCCAATGCGACGCTTGTGATGCTCCATGCGGCCCAGTTTCGGGCCGGCCTGCCCGGTCGGGAAATGGCCGACCAGTGATGCGCCGGAAAAGAAGCCGCGAATGATGCCGGCGGCAGCGCGCTGATAAATCGCCATTGGCTTGTCGCACATGCGCACGGCCCGTTCAAATTCCTCCAGGTCCCGCCACTGGCTGATGTCGTTGCCAGACAAGGGGTTTTTCCACGTCGCCTCGGCTGCCGCGCGCAAGGCGCTTAGTGGCGGATCGAAATGGCCGGGATCCTTCCACGCCCCGCGCAATCGCCCCAGTGCCTGGTCCAGCTCTTCCAGCACATGCGTGTCGGGCAGTTTCAGATCGGTTGGCATAGATGCTGCCAGGGTGATGCTGAAGCTGTTGGAAATCGGCTCTTCGCCGGATCGCGCGCTCAGATTCTCGCGCAATTCTGCCAGCACCGTGCGGTGCAGGGCATAACGCGGTTTGCCTGAACTGCGTTCCCGCGCTTCCAGTTCGGCAACCAGGCCATAACGGTCAAGGCGCTGCAGGCTGTCTATGACCACGGCAGCATCGGGGCCCTGCGTTGCGGTTGCAAACCAGCTGGCGATGGCCGGCATGGGCAGCAGGCCCTCCGCTTCGATCGGCATGCCGATCAAGGCCAGCGCACCCAGCACGGCCCGATCCAGTTCGGCATGGCTGCGCTTGATGTCATGCAGATCATGCCAGCGGCGAAACACCAGGGCCAGCACGGCACTGGTCTGGCGCGATCGCACTCCGCCCGCCACCAACGGGGCGGCAGACTTTGCCATGGCCTGTTCCATGGCAAGCCGGAGCGAATGAAGAAAGGCCCGGCTTTGGCAACGCTGTTGCACCAGCCTGTTGATATGATTGGCAAGATTGTTGGCCTGCCAGCGTGTGTCGATCGGCTGCACCGTCAGGCTGGTCCCATTGCCCCGGCACATTGCCGCCAGGGCCGGTTCGATATGCCTTGTGCCCAGCAGGATCAGCCGGAAGCCGGCTCTGGTCAGATGGGGGTGCAACAAGGCTTGCAGCAACAGCTGGAATTCTGCCGCCACCACTTGGCAATCACGGTCAAACATGCGTTCCACGCCCGACAGCAGGATCGGGATCGGTTGCGCCATCACCGGCACATATTGCGTTGCCAGGATCATCCGGATCTGGGTGATGCGGTCGCCCAGGCCGTTCACCGTTCTTGCGCAACGATGGACAATGAAGCACAGGATATGGCTGACCACGCTGTCAATTTCGATCCCGAATGACAGATTGATGAACAGCCCGGGCACCGGCATCTGCTGCCGGATGCTTGCCGAAAGACTACCCTTGCCGCTGCCCATATCACCGGTAATCAGCAGCAGCGCGGCGGCTGGCAGCCCATGCGCAGGTAGAGCCGGGGCGGATTGCACCGCCCGGCCATGCCGTGTTGTCCACTCGGAGTTGGCAGTTTGCTTGGCGAACTGCTGGTCGCGGATGCTCACCGGCGGTGTGTAGCGAATGCGTGGCGACAAGCCGCGAGGTCGGCTTGCCATGGGCTTGAAATTTTTGTGAAGATATTTGCTGGCCAACAGTGGGGAGCGAAATCGGCTTTCAATGGCATCCCGCAGACCGCGCAGCCGGTTCAATTGCGCCAGGGCAGCGGATTTCTTGCGGAGGGCACCCAGATAATCCAGCCAGCTGTTGGCTGTGCTTGCCGAAATCGTTGTTGCCGTGGCATCGATCTGATCGAGAAGATACAGAAAGGCGCTGTTGTCCATCCACAAGCTGTTGACATCGGCAAACCATGATTTTCGCGCAGCGGCCGTGATCGGGAAACGCTCCGTTCTCAAGACTCGTTGTATCGACATCTTGACTGTCAAGGCTTCGAGTTTCATCAAAATGTCTTGGCTGAAAACCAGATCGGGCGCTGGTTCAGGTCGATTTGTGGGCAATTGGTGCAATTGCCTGTGCAAATTGCCTGCTGATCGCGGGATCTCCGGAGCCACTCCATTGCTGGTGCCGCCCACCGCGAACACGTGAATGCCATTCTGGCGCAACTGGCTTTGCTGCAGGCGCCAGCCGCTGGCATCATTCTGCACCGCACCAAATGGCAGCATCTGGGTGGTGAAGGCCGGCTGTTCAGGGGTGGAATCAGACCGGCTCACCAGTTCGCGCAGCGCGCGGGTGATCTCTGGCTCGCCCAGACCAACGCCCATGAACAGAATGGGATTGCCGGTCAACGCCACATCAAGCGCATGTTCAAGCAGGTCGGCCGCCTCGGGATCGCGCCGATATTGCCGGTTGCTGTCCGTGTCGGTCAGCAACATGGAGTCGGGATGATCGGCGCGGCCGTGCAGATGCAGGACATGGGTGTGATAATCGGGTGAATTCAGCCCGAATTCGAACAGGCGACCCAGCGCCTGGGGCCGATACAGATCGCTGGCCGAAAGCAGACCATCGGAAAACAGCCGGTCCAGCGTGCCGCTGTTTTCATCATGGCGCAGGATGCCGGCAACAGTTGCGGTTTCCACATCGGCCGGCGGCGGCACCATGGCCACATGATCATCCAGCAACAGGGCCCGTTCCAGCTGATAATCAAAATTCAGCGTCATGTAGCGTTTCAGGCCAAACCAGCGTTCGACCGACTGGATCGGATCAAGCAGCGGGCGATGGGCCTGGGGTTCGCCCGTCCCCCGCGGCAGATTTTCCACCACGGTCAGCAGCTTGTCCAGTTCCAATTCCCTGTCGGCCTGCGGCAACTGGGCCAGGAACAGGGTTGCGATCGACCGCCTGTCAACAGGCAGAATATTGGCTTTGCCAATCCATCCCTTGGCCCGAAGCCATCCCATCCAGACACAAAGATCAATATAAAATTCGCGGAGATTCGGGTGCTTCTTCGCAATCCTGTTCAAAAAACGGAGCGAAAATATCTTCGATGACAATATATGGACCTGTCGATCCGAAAGTTTGTTCAATCGCTTTGCATGAACATTGCGTGTGGAGCTGGGGATGCCAAAGCGCCTTGCGATCCTGTGGCGCAGCAGCTGCGTATCATTCTTGAAGATTTGGGCCATGAAGGCGCGAAAACGGCCAATATCAGGATGGAGTTTCCGCGCGCTTGCCAGGATCGGGCAATTCAGCTCATCGGCGTCCTCGATGGCATGGCCAGCACGCCTGATCGTGATTTCCAGTTGATCGACCAACGCCAGCGACTCGCTGCACAGGTCGAGCGCGACATATTTGTCGTTGGGTGTGCCCAGCACATTCTTGCTGGCCTTCGGATCCTTCTGGCCCAGCAGTGTGCGGTGGCTGTCTGGGCGGTAGGATTGCAGGGCCTTGCGCTGCTGTTCGAAGCGGGCGCGATCAATATGATCGATCTGGCCCATGATGGCACTGGTCGTGCCTGGATTGAGCACGCCGTTCAGTGTGTCGATGCTGTATTCCAGCGCCAGTTCAACCGATTCGTCCCAGGTGACGCCGCCATAGATCAATGACAGGCCAGAACCCACAATGGCAATTGGGCGCTGGCCATTCTCAATCGCGTCGACAAAGGTACGGGTGGCGATATCCTCAAGCCGATATAATGGAATCTTCTGTTCGTTGCGCATAAGCCCCCCGGCCGCATCAACCTGTCAAATTGCGATGCTAAACGGATGCTCGGTAAACGGAAGTGCTAATTTATACGCAACTTGTCTGTGACAACGCTCGCCCTTGACGCAATCCAATACCAACTGTCGGGCCAGCCTCGCCACAAGACGCTATGTCCCGCATCAAGTTGCGATGCCGTCGTGTTCGCGAATCAGTTATTCGGCCTGATAGCCTGTGCCGCGGCTCGTAGTGGTTGCTCTCCTGTCATTGGCTATGGTTAATGATGTTGGTGACGAATTGTGTCTCCGGCCGCTCCCACCACCCGCCGCGCCCCATCCAGGCGCAGCACCAGCCCGGCGCGGGCTGGGGTGGTGGCCAGTTGCCAGCGGGTCAGCCGTTCATA
>JAGWWF010000015.1 GCA_018970445.1 Alphaproteobacteria bacterium
TGATGCACACCATCTTCCCGCACCCGACGCTCAGTGAAATGATGCACGAAAGTGTGCTCGACGCCCATGGCCGGGCGCTGCATTACTGATGGGCCTGCTGGCCGCCCTGATCGCGGTGGCCAGCGGCACGGCCCAGATGATGCCGCCGGGCTGGAGCGTGGCCTGCCCGCCCAGATCCGGGGCCGATGAAATCGTCGTCTGCGCCAATCGTGATCCGCCGCCGTCGCCTTATCGCGCGCCGCTGCGGGTGCCGCGCGCCTTTGGCGAACGTGGCACCGCCAGCCCGTCGGCCGAGCGCAACCGCCTGCTGGGGCCGGATGTGGGCACCATCGGCACCTGTTCCACCTGGGGGGCGGGCGGCATTTTCGGCTGCAATTTCCAGCGTTTCAAGGAGAATGTGAACCAGGCCGCCGGCAGCCGCGATCCGCGCGGCCGCGTGTATGAAGGGCAGCAATAAGAGGGTGCGGCAGCCTGCCGCAGTGTAACATGACAATATGTCAATGTTTGCCGCTTGCAAACAGGAGTGAATTAATCCTATATGCGACTCATCGGTTGGCCACCGCGGTAACTGCCCTTACCGCCGGCCTTTCCGGCACGGGCGCAGCCATCACTCCCCCCTGTTTGTGATGGCTGTGCCCGTTTCCGCTTTCACACCGCCTTGAGCTGTCCGGGTGCCGGTTCTGCTTCCCAGTTGACCGAAAGCGCTTCGAACTTGCCCGTGTCGTGGTTCAGCACGCGCAGCACGCCTTCGGCGATATCGAACAGCGCGCCTTGCAGATGCAGTTGGCCATTGGCTTCGGCCACCGCAATGAACGGAAAGCTGCGCAGATTTTCGATCGAAAGCCGGATCGATGCCAGCTCCAGTGCGCTGCAGGCATCGATATCCGGCGACAATTGGGCTGCGGCCCGGATGGTGTCGCGGGCCGGCGCGATCTGGCTCATCCAGCGGTTGATGAAACCGCCCTCGCCGGGTTGCGCATTGTCGAATGTGCCTTCCAGGCTGGCCTTGATGCCGCCGCAGCGGGCATGGCCCAGCACCAGGATGTGATGCACTTTCAACTGCGTGACGGCATATTCGATCGCGGCCGACGTGCTGTGCTGGCCATGGGCCGGATCCGGATCGAAATGCGGCACCAGATTGGCGACATTGCGCACCACGAACATCTGGCCCGGTTCGGCGTCAAAAATCCGCGTCGGGTCCACCCGGCTGTCGGAACAGCTGATCACCAGCACGCCGGGGGCCTGGCCCTTGTCGGCCAGGGCATCATAACGGCGGCGCTGTTCCTGATAGGCGCCGGTGCGAAAGCGGCGATAGCCTTCCAGAAGGGCTTTGAATTCAGGCATGGCTCTCCCCTGTGTCTGCACTGATTGTGGCCATGCTAACCGGTTATGGCAGCAGCGTCATCCACCAAGGTTGGCAGCGGCGGCAACTGCCGCTATTCCAGTGCCATGAACGATCCCGTCCTTGATCTGCCAACCACGCCGTCCGGCCTGCCGCGCAAGCCGGACTGGATCCGGGTGAAGGCCCCCACCAGCAAGGCCTATGCCGAAACCCGCGCGCTGATGCGCGAGCACAAGCTGAACACCGTGTGCGAGGAAGCGGCCTGCCCCAACATTGGCGAATGCTGGAGCCAGAAGCACGCCACGGTGATGATCCTGGGCGATACCTGCACCCGCGCCTGCGCCTTCTGCAACGTGAAGACCGGCATGCCCAACATGGTGGACGCGGCCGAACCCGGCCATGTCGCCGAAGCCGCCGCCCGTCTGGGCCTGGCCCATATCGTCATCACCTCGGTGGACCGGGATGACCTGCCCGATGGCGGCGCCAGCCAGTTCGTCAAGGTGATCGCCGAACTGCGCCGGCAGACGCCGGCCACCACCATCGAAATCCTCACTCCCGATTTCCGCAACAAGATGGACCGGGCGGTGGAAATGATCGTGGAGGCGGGGCCCGATGTGTACAACCACAATCTGGAAACCGTGCCGCGCCTCTATCCCACCATCCGGCCCGGCGCGCGCTATTATCATTCGCTGCGCCTGCTGGATCGGGTGAAGCAGCTCAGCCCGACCATCTTCACCAAATCCGGGCTGATGGTGGGGCTGGGCGAAACCGGCCAGGAACTGCACCAGGTGTTTGACGACATGCGGTCGGCCGGGGTGGATTTCCTGACGGTGGGCCAATATCTGCAACCCACGCCGCGCCACGCCAAGGTGATGGAATTCGTCACCCCGGCCAGCTTCAATGCCTATGCCGCCGTGGCGCGTTCCAAGGGGTTTCTGCTGGTGGCCGCCTCGCCGCTCACCCGATCATCCTATCACGCGGGCCGCGATTTTGCCGAAATGCAGGCGCGGCGAAAGGCGCAGGCCCAAAACACCGCGCCCGCCGCTAAGCGGGGCTGATGCCCAAGCACCATGAAGTTCGCGCGCTGCCCTGGTCGGCGGCGCAAATGTTTGATCTGGTGGCCGATGTCGGCCGCTATGGCGAATTTCTGCCGTGGGTGAAGGGCATGCGCGTCGGGCCGGTGCAGGCGCAGGGCGACGGCACCCAGCTGCTGGTGGCCGATATGGTGGTGGGCTTCCGCATGATCCGCGAATCCTTCCGCAGCCGGGTGCGGCTGGATCGGCCCGGCCATCTGCATGTGGATTATCTGGATGGCCCGATGACATATCTGTTCAACGACTGGCAGTTCCGCGACCGGCCCGATGGCGGCTGCGACGTGGATTTTTCGGTGGATTTCCAGTTCCGCAACCGCGCGTTCGAAGCACTGGCCGGGCTGTTCTTCACCGAAGCCTTCGAAAAGATGGTCGCCGCCTTTGTGGCGCGGGCCGAGGCGCTGTACGGGCCCAGAGGCTGAAGCACATCAGGGGCGCAACAGGCCCAGCGCCACCAGCGCCGCCTGGCGCCGCACTTCGGCCCGGCCCAGATCGCCGAACTGGCGGGTATCGGCGATCACGCTTTCCGGATCCTGCCCGCGCAGCGCGCACGCAAACACCACCATGCCCACCGGCTTGCCCGGCGTGGCGCCGCCCGGCCCGGCGATCCCGGTGACCGAAACGGCGATATCGGCCGGGCTGTGGGCCAGCACGCCCTGCGCCATCGCCCAGGCCGTGGCCGGGGAGACGGCCCCGAAAGTGGCCAGCACGTCTTCGGACACGCCGAGCAGCTCCATCTTGGCCTCGTTGGAATAGGTGACAAAGCCGCGTTCGAACACGTCGGATGATCCGGCGATTTCGGTGAGCGCTGCCGCCACCAGCCCGCCGGTGCAGCTTTCGGCGACAGCGATGCGGCGACCGGCCTTGCGGTTTTCGGCCAGCACGGTCTGCGCCAGGGTGACCAGTTCGGCGTCCATCCCGGTCATGCCGATGCGGATTCGGGCAGGCGCACGCTGGCCATGGCCTGGGCGGCAATGCCTTCCTGCCGGCCGGTGAAGCCCAGTTTTTCGGTGGTGGTGGCCTTCACGCTCACCCGGTCGATGCCCAGCCCCAGGATTGCGGCCATGCGCGCCCGCATCGCCTCCCGGTGCGGGCCGATCTTTGGCCGTTCGCAGATCAGGGTGACATCGACATGATCGATGATGCCGCCGCGATCCCGCACCAGGCTGGCGGCATGGGCGAGGAACTGATCGGAGGCAGCGCCGCGCCAGCGTTCGTCGCTGGGCGGGAAATGATCGCCGATGTCGCCGGCCGCGATGGTGCCGAGCAGCGCATCGGTAAGCGCGTGCAGCCCGGCATCGGCATCGCTGTGGCCGATCAGCCCGGCATCATGGGCAATCTTCACCCCGCACAGCCAGACATGGTCGCCGGGGCCAAAGCGGTGGACATCAAAGCCGGACGCGGCGCGGGAGGAATGGACGGTCATGGCCTCGGCTTTGGCAAAATCGGCGGCCTCCGTCACCTTGAAAGCGCGTTCGTCGCCCGGCGTGATGGCCACGGCCAGGCCGGCGGCCAGCGCGATGGCCACCTCGTCCGTCTGCCCCGGTGCGGCGGCGCGGTGGGCGGCGAGCAGGACGGGGAAGCGGAACGCCTGCGGGGTTTGCACCCGCCACAGATGGTCGCGATCGACACTGGCGGAAAAACGGCCACGTTCGCCGCGGCGCAGGCTGTCCACCTGCGGCAGGGCGGGGCAGGCGCCATCGATGGCCGGATCGGCCAGCGCCGCGATCAGCGCATCGATCACCGCGGCCGGCACAAAGGCGCGGGCGGCATCATGCACCAGCACGATATCGGGCGGATCGGCGGCCAGCGCGTCCAGCCCGGCCAGCACGCTGTTTTGCCGGGTCGCGCCGCCGGCCACCGGGCCGGTCAGGGGCAGGCCGGCGACGGCCTGATCATACAGGCTGCGGCAATCGGGGTTGATCACCACCGTCACGCCAGCGATGGCCGGATGGTTCAGCAGGCCGGTCACGGCATGGCGCAGCAGCGGTTGGCCGGAAACGGCACGATATTGCTTGGGCACGCCACCGCCGGCCCGGATGCCGGCACCGGCCGCGACGACAAGGGCAGCAATGCGCATGGGAGGGGCACATATCGGGCCTTTGCCTTGTCGGAAAGGGCCAATCTGCGCTATGGGCCGGCCGCGATGACCAGCCTTGCCCCCATCCACATCGGCCCCAACCGCATCGACGTGCCGGTGATCCTGGCCCCGATGACCGGCGTGACCGACATGCCGTTCCGCACGCTGGTGCGCCGCTTTGGCGCCGGCCTGACCGTGACCGAGATGATCGCATCCGAAGCGATGATCCGCGAGACCCGCCAAAGCATCCAGAAGGCCGCCTGGCACCCCAGCGAGGAACCGGTGTCGATGCAGCTGGCCGGCTGCGAGCCACAGCGCATGGCCGAAGCGGCACGGCTGAACGAGCAGAAGGGCGCGGCCATCATCGACATCAACATGGGCTGCCCGGTGAAGAAGGTGGTGAATGGCCACGCCGGTTCCAGCCTGATGCGCGACCTGCCGCTGGCCATCCAGCTGATCCGCGCCACGGTGAAGGCGGTCAACCTGCCCGTCACCCTGAAGATGCGCATGGGGTGGGATCACCACAGCCTGAACGCGCCGGAACTGGCCCGCATTGCCGAGGGCGAAGGCGTGCAGCTGATCACCGTGCACGGCCGCACCCGCTGCCAATTGTACAGCGGCAGCGCCGATTGGGCCTTTGTGCGCAATGTGAAGAACGCCGTGCAACTGCCTGTGATCGTGAATGGTGATATCTGTTCGATCGCCGATGCCAAGGCCGCGCTGGCGCAAAGCGGGGCCGATGGCGTGATGATCGGACGCGGCGCCTATGGCCGGCCCTGGCTGCTGGCGCAGGTGATGGCGGCGCTCACCGGGCGGCCCGTTCCCGCCGATCCCGGGCTGGCGCAGCAACATGAGCTGGTGATCGAACATTATCACCTGATGCTCGAACTTTATGGCGAGCTGAACGGGGTCAATCTCGCCCGCAAGCATCTGGGCTGGTACACCAAGGGCCTGCACGACAGCGCCCAGTTCCGCAATGCGGTGAACCAGGTGACCAGCAGCGCGGCCGTGCTGGCGATGATCGACCGGTTCTACGAAAATCTGCTGGCCTCACCGCCGCCAGCCCTGGATCGGGCGGCCTGACGGCCTGTCGCATTGCTGCAACGGTGCACCGTTGGACTGTGTTCCATTTGCAACAAAATCGGCTAGTCTGACCATGTGGGTTCCGAATCGCCTTCAGTGACGACCAAGGCACGGCGGCGGCGGCCGTTGGCGCGCGTCGCCTTGCGCTGGCGGCGCCTGGCGCGCCGCGCCTCGCGCATCACCCGCAGCGCCCGCTTCTATCCGCGCCTGGAACTGCTGGCGGCGGTGCTGACCATTGTCGCCGGCTGGTCCAGCTATGCCTATGTCACCGGCAGGGGTCTGCCGGCCAATGGCGCGTCGCAGCCGCTGGTGGCGCTGCTGGTGGTGGCCAATCTGGTGCCGGCGATGCTGCTGGTGGTGCTGATCGGCCGGCGCGTGGCGATCCTGCTCACCAACCGCCGGCGCGGGCTGGCCGGCGCCCGGCTGCATCTGCGGCTGGTGGCGCTGTTCGCCTCCATCGCCGCCGTGCCCACGCTGCTGGTGGTGGTGTTTGCCTCGCTGCTGTTCCAGTTTGGCGTGCAATTCTGGTTTTCCGACCGGGTGCGCACCATATTGGATGGCTCGAACCAGGTCGCCCAGGCCTATGTCGAGGAAAACCGCCAGCGCATTGCCGATGATATCGTGGTGATGGCGGCCGACATCGCCTCCTATGCCCGGGATTTTGGTGAAGGAACGGCGCTGTATCGCCGCGGCCTGGATTTTCAGGTGGCCGGCCGCACCCTCACCGAAGCCGCCGTGGTGCGCCGGGCCGGCAATGGCCTGCAACTGGTGGCGCTGAGCAAGGTCAGCCCGGCGGATCTGGCCCTGCACCTGGCCGACATTGATCTGGGCCGGGCGCTGGCATCGCCCGTCACCCTGATCGGCGCCGGCGAGGATCGGGTGGAGGCCGCCGTGGCGGTGCCCGGCCAGCCCGACACCTTCCTCTATGTCAGCCGCAAGGTCGATCCGGCGGTGCTGGCCCGTGCCACCAAGGCTGCCGGTGCGTTGGGCGAATACAAGTCGCTGATCGAACGCAGCCGGGTGATGCAATTGCGCTTCAATCTGGTGCTGATGGCGGTGTCCTTGCTCACCCTGATTGTCGCCATCTGGTTCGCGCTGTGGCTGGCCAACCGGCTGGTGGAACCCATTGCCCGGCTGGCCTTTGCCGCCGAACGGGTGGGGGCCGGCGATCTGGATGCGCGCGTGCCGGTGCGCGGCGATGCCGATGAGATCGGGGTGCTGGAACGGGCCTTCAACCGCATGACCAGCCAGCTGAAAAGCCAGCAGACCGCGCTGCTGTCGGCCAATGCCGAGCTGGACAGCCGGCGACGCTTTACCGAGGCCGTGCTGGCCGGGGTGTCGGCCGGGGTGATGTCGATCGCGCCGGATGGCGAGGTGCGGGTGGCCAATGCCTCGGCCGCGGCCCTGCTGGGGGTGCCGCACCGGTTGCTGCGCGGCCAGCGGTTGAGCGCGGTGGCCCCCGATCTGGCGGAATTGCTGGATCAGGCCCGCCACAGCGGCGATGCCGCCGGCCAGGTGCGCATCCAGCGCGGCGGCGAAACACAGACACTGGCGGTGCGCATCGGCGCGGCCAGCGAGGGCGAGGCCGGCGACACCGGCTTCGTGCTCACCTTCGATGATATTTCGGCGCAGCTGGCCGATCAGCGCCGTGCGGCCTGGGCCGATGTCGCCCGCCGCATCGCCCACGAGATCAAGAACCCGCTCACCCCCATCCAGCTGGCGGCGGAACGCTTGCAGCGCAAGTTCGGCCGCCAGATTGCCGAGGATGCCGATACCTTCACCACGCTGACCGGCACCATCGTGCGCCAGGTGGGCGATCTGCGCCGCATGGTGGATGAATTTTCCGAATTCGCCCGCCTGCCCAAGCCGGTGTTTGCACCCGACCGGCTGGATCGGCTGGTGCGCCAGGCGCTGGTGCTGCAGGAAGTGGCGTTTCCCGCCATAAGTTTCAGCCTGGCGGGCGAAATCGCCACGCCGATCGTGTGTGACCGGCAACAGTTGAGCCGGGCCATCACCAATCTGATCAAGAACGCCGCCGAAAGCGTGATGGCCCGGCTGGATGGCGACCCCGCCGAAGGGCGCATCAGCATCGCCATCGCCGAAATGGCTGAGCAGGTGCAGCTGATCATCACCGACAATGGCCTGGGCTTCCCGGCCGAAGACCGCCAGCGCCTGCTGGAACCCTATGTCACCACACGCGCGCGCGGCACCGGCCTGGGCCTGGCCATCACCGCCAAGATCATCGAGGACCATGGCGGCAGCCTGGAACTGGCCGACAATCCCGACGGACGCGGCGCGCGGGTGATCGCCAGCCTGTCACGCGCCATCGCTGCCGAACCGGCGCCGGCCCCGGCCATGGCCGCCCAGACTGCCCCTGTTTGATGAGGACAATCCCCCACCATGGCGCTTGATATCCTGATCGTTGATGATGAAGCCGATATCCGCGAGCTGGTGGCTGGCGTGCTGGCCGACGAAGGCTTTGAGACCCGCGTCGCCGCCAACAGCCAGCAGGCGCTGGCGGCGCTGGCCGAACGCCGGCCCAGCCTGGTGATCCTGGACATCTGGCTGCAAGGCTCGACTCTGGACGGCATCGAGCTGCTCGACGCGATGAAGGCGCGCGATGCCACGCTGCCCGTGGTGATGATTTCCGGCCATGGCACGCTGGACACCGCCGTGGCCGCCATCAAGCGCGGTGCCTATGATTATATCGAAAAGCCGTTCCAGGCCGAACAATTGCTGCTGGTGGTGCGCCGCGCCACCGAAACCGAACGGCTGCGCCGCGAATATCAGGCGCTGAAGGAACGGGTGGGCTATGACATCGAGCTGACCGGCACCTCGCCGCAGATCAACCAGGTGCGCGCCACGCTGAAACGGGTGGCCGCCACCGGCAGCCGCGTGCTGATCACCGGCCCGGCCGGCAGCGGCAAGGAGGTGGCCGCCCGCCTGCTGCACCAGTGGAGCGCCCGCGAATCGGCGCCGTTCGTGGTGGTTTCGGCCGCGCGCATGACGCCGGAGCGGGTAGAAGAAGCGTTGTTCGGCGTGGAGGAGGGCGGCGAGAATGTGCGCGCCGGCCTGTTCGAACAGGCGCATGGCGGCACGCTGTTCCTGGATGATGTGGCCGACATGCCGATCACCACCCAGGCCAAGATATTGCGGGTGCTGACCGAACAGGTGTTCCAGCGCGTGGGCGGTGCGCGCTGGGTGCGGGTGGATGTGCGGGTGATTTCGGCCACCAGCCGCGATCTTTCGGCCGAAATCGCCGCCGGCCGGTTCCGCGAGGATCTCTATTACCGGCTCAACGTGGTGCCGGTGCGGTTGCCGCCGCTTTCGGAACGGCGGGAGGATGTGGCCGAACTGGCGCGCTATTATCTGGCGCGCTATGCCGCCGAACGCGGCACCGCCACCCCGGCGCTGACCGATGATGCGCTGGCGGCGCTGCAAACCTATGACTGGCCGGGCAATGTGCGCCAGCTGCGCAACGTGATCGAACGCACGCTGATCCTGGCGCCCACCACCCGCATCACCGAAATCGATATCGACATGCTGCCGCAGGAGGTGACGGCCGAACCATCGCGGCTGGTGCCGGGCCAGGCGGTGCGATCGATCATGGGAACGCCGTTGCGCGAAGCGCGCGAGGCGTTCGAGCGCGAATATCTGCGCGCCCAGATCCGGCGGTTTTCCGGCAACATCAGCCGCACCGCTGCCTTCATCGGCATGGAACGCAGTGCCCTGCACCGCAAGCTGAAGGCGCTGGGCCTGGTGGATGAACCGACCGAACCGACCGACGAGGTGGACGAATGACCAATTCCGCCCGGCTGTGACGAAAGGGATATTTGAAACCGGCGGGCTGGCTGCCTATGCCAGACGGGTGGTGCCGCGATGCACCCAAGAACAACAGGGATGACCCGATGGCCGACAAGGCGAACAGCTTGCAGGACATGTTCCTCAACACGGTGCGCAAGACGCGCACGCCGGTGACGATGTTTCTGGTCAATGGTGTGAAGCTGCAGGGCGTCATCACCTGGTTCGACAATTTTTCGGTGCTGCTGCGCCGTGACGGCCACAGCCAGCTGGTGTACAAGCACGCGATCTCGACCGTGATGCCGGCCACCCCGCTGCAGCTGTTCGAGGCCGAAACCGAAGAGTGAGACAGGCTTGATCCCAGCTGCCGCCGGCCCCGTTGCCGGCCCCAACCAGATGACCATCGCCGGCTTTGACGAGGCGCGCGGCCTGCGCACCGGGGCGCGTGCGATGGTGATCCTGCCGTTTCTGGCCAGCGGCAATGGCCGGGCCAATGCCGCAACCCTGCGCTCGCCAGAGGCCAAGCTGGCCGAGGCGGTGGGGCTGACCCGCGCCATCGCGCTGGATGTCGTCCATGCCGAAGTGGTGAAGCTGCGCAGCGTGTCGGTCTCGCAGCTTCTGGGCAGCGGGCAGATTGACCGGCTGGCCGGGCTGGTGGCGGCGCTGTGCTGTGAAGTGGTCATCATCGACGGCCCGGTTTCGCCGGTGCAGCAGCGCAATCTGGAAAAGGCGCTGAAAGCCAAGGTGATCGACCGCACCGGGCTGATCCTGGAAATCTTTGGCGAACGCGCCAGCACCGCCGAAGGCACGTTGCAGGTGGAGCTGGCGCATCTGCAATATCAGGCCAGCCGGCTGGTGCGCAGCTGGACCCACCTGGAACGGCAGCGCGGCGGCTTTGGTTTTCTGGGCGGCCCCGGCGAATCGCAGATTGAAACCGACCGGCGGCTGATCCGCGACCGCATTGCCCGGCTGAAGAAGGATCTGGAGGAGGTGCGGCGCACCCGCGGCCTGCACCGGCGCAACCGGCAGAAGGCACCGTGGCCGGTGGTGGCGCTGGTGGGATACACCAATGCCGGCAAATCCACCCTGTTCAACCGGCTGACCGGCGCCGAGGTGCGGGCCGAGGATCTGCTGTTCGCCACGCTGGATCCCACCATGCGCGCCATCCGGCTGCCGGGGCACGACAAGATCGTGCTGTCTGATACGGTCGGCTTCGTGTCCGATCTGCCCACCCAGCTGGTTGCGGCGTTTCGCGCCACGCTGGAAGAGGTGCTGGAGGCTGATCTGATCATCCATGTGCGCGATGTCAGCCACCCCGACAGCGACGCACAGAGCTTGGATGTGATCGACGTGCTGACCAGTCTGGGCCTCGCCCCGGGCCAGCGCGAGACGCCGATGCTCACCGTGTTCAACAAGATCGATGCCCTTGATGCCGAACAGCTTGGCGTGGTGCAGGCGGAGGCCGGCGATGATGCCATTCCGGTATCGGCGCTGACCGGAGACGGGCTGGACCGGTTGCAGGCGGCGATGGACACTGCCCTGCGCGCCGGGGCCCGCGTGCACCGCATCAGCCTGCCACATGGCGATGGCCGCCGCATGGCCTGGCTCCACAGCCATGGCGAGGTGGTGGGCCAGAGCAGCGATGCCGATGGCATCACACTGAATGTGCGTCTGGCCGACAAGGACAAGGCACGCTTTGACGCAATGGCCTGACATGGGCGGATTGCGCCATTGCACTGCGCGCCGGCTTTGGCATTAAGGGCCATGCCCGTGCGAGTTCCCCCGTTTTTCCGTCTTGCCGCCTGCCTGCTGGCGTTTGCCGCGCCTGCGCGCGCCGATGAAGCGCGTGTATCGCCCGAACAGCAGGCGGCCTTTGCCGATTGGCTGAACATCTATCGCGCCGAAGCCACCGCGCGCGGCCTGAAGCCGGAATGGCTGGACGCCACCTTGAGCGGCGTTGCCCTGGTGCCCAGCGTGATCGGTGCCGATCGCAGCCAACCCGGCACCGCCGCCCGCCCGGTGCGCTTTCCCGATTATCTGGCATCGAAATTCCGCGGCGACCGCATCGTGCATGGCCAGCGCCAGTTTGCCACCCACCGCGATCTGCTGGCGCGGGTGGAAGCGGAATCCGGCGTGCCGGCCGCGATCATTGCGGCCATCTGGGGCATCGAAACCAGCTATGGCCGGGTGATGGGGCGGCATGATCTGCCCTCGGCGCTGGCCACCCTGGCGTTTGACGGCCGCCGCCGCGATCTGTTCACCCGCGAACTGGATGCCGCGGTGCGCATGGTGGGCGAAGGCCATGCGCTGCGCGAAACGATGAAGGGCAGCTGGGCCGGGGCCTTTGGCCAGACCCAGTTCCTGCCCAGTTCCTATCTCAGCCATGGCCGCGACGGCGATGGCGATGGCCGCGTTGATCTGTGGGCCAGCCCGGCCGATGTCTTTGCCTCCATCGGCCATTATCTGGCGCGCAGCGGCTGGCAGGCCGGCGAAACTTGGGGGTTCCGCACGCTGCTGCCCGATGGCCTTGATCGCGCCGCCGTGGCCGCCAGCGAGCCGCCCAGCCGCTGCGTTGCGCCGCTGTCTCGCCATTCCGCCCTGAAACCGGCGCGCGCGTGGCGGGCGCTGGGCTTCACGCCGGTGAATGCCGCCTGGCCGGCCGACGATGTGATGATGAGCCTGATCGAACCGGACGGGCCGGGGCAGGGCGCCTATCTCGTCACCCGCAGCTATCGCGCCATCCTGGGTTACAACTGCTCCAATCTTTATGCGCTGTCGGTCACGCTGCTGGCCGATGCCATCAGCCTGCCCGCCGTTCCCGCCGTGGAACCGGTGGTGGCCAGCGGCGCGCAATGACGCACAGGGCCGCGCGCTGGCCCATTGCCGCTGCGTTGGTGCTGGCCGGCTGCGCCGGCAAGGATCGGCCGCCGCCTGCTCGCCCGGCCGCGCCGCCACCGCGCGCGGCAAGCCTGCCGGACGATACCGCCGCTGTCGCCCGCGATGCGGCCCGGCTGGGCAACTGGCCGGTGAAGATCGGCAAACCCTATCAGGTGGCCGGCATCACCTATGTGCCTGCCGATGATCGCGCCTATCGCGAGGAAGGCGTGGCGAGCTGGTATGGCCCCGGCTTCCACGCCGGCAGCACTGCCAATGGCGAGCGTTATGATCAGGATGATCTGACCGCCGCACACCGCACCCTGCCGATGCCAAGCTGGGTGCAGGTGGAAAATCTGGACAATGGCCGCCGGTTGACGGTGCGGATCAACGATCGCGGCCCCTTCGTGGGCGGCCGCATCATCGATCTGTCGCGCAAGGCGGCACAATTGCTGGGCGTCGATCGGGTGGGCACCGCGCGCGTGCGGCTCACCCGCGTCTATCCGGCTGGGGGTGAGGATGCGGTGGTAACGGCTGCGGCACCGCCGCCTGCCGTGGCCACGGTGGCGCTGCCGCCCTCCAGCCCGGCCACACCGGCTGCATCGGGCGAATGGCTGGTGCAGGTGGCCGCCCTGTCTGATCCGGGCCGGGTGGCCTGGCTGACGGGTTATCTGGCCAGTTTCGGGCCGGTGCGCACCCAGCCGGGGCCGGGCGGGCTGGTGCGGGTGCGCCTGGGGCCGTTCGGCAGCGCGGCAATGGCCGCCGCCGCGCTGGCGCAGGTGCGCGGCGCCGGCTATGGCGATGCCAGGCTGATTCCGCCCGCCCGTTGAGGATCGATCTTGCCCATGCGTCTTGCCGTTGCCGTTGCCGTTGTTGTTGCTGCCCTTGCGTCCCCCGTGTTCGCGCAGGCCCCCGCCTATGACAGTGCCGCCCCCATCGCCTTCATGAAGGACATGCAGAGCGGCCGCATCCTGTTTGCCAAGCAGGCGGACAAGCGCATCCCGCCCGCGTCCATGGCCAAGATGATGAGCGTCTATGTCGCCTTCAAGCTGATCAAGGCGGGCGAGGCCAATCTGGAACAGCCGATCCTGGTGCGCGAAGAGACGTGGAAGAAATGGAACAACACCGGCAGCACCATGTTCCTGGAGGTGAATTCCCAGGTCAGTGTTGAAAATCTGCTGCACGGCATTGTCACCTTGTCGGGCAATGATGCCTGTGTCGTGCTGGCCGAAGGGCTGGGCGGCACCGAGGCCAATTATGTGGCGCTGATGAATCGCGAAGCCCAGCGCCTGGGCCTGACCGGCAGCAAGTTTGCCAACACCAACGGCTGGCCCGATCCGAACGAATATGCAACCGCCCGCGATCTGGCCCTGATCGCCGAGGCGACCATCCGCGATTTCCCCGATCTTTATGCCCGATTCTATCAGAAACAGGGTTTCACCTGGGGCAAGACGATGGGCAGCGGCCAGGCGATCAGCCAGGGCAACCGCAACCCGCTGCTGGGCAAGATCGCGGGCGCCGATGGCCTGAAGACCGGCCACACCGAAGAGGCCGGCTATGGCTTCACCGGTTCGGCCGTGCAGAACGGCCGCCGCATCGTGATGGTGGTGGCGGGCCTGGGCAGCTTTGGTGATCGGGTGTCGGCCAGCGTCGATTTCATGAACTGGGGCTTTGCCGCCTGGCAGAATATCGCCGTTGGCAAGAAGGGCCAGGTGCTGGGCCAGGTGGCCATTGCCGGTGCGGCCGATAGCCGGATCGATGCCGTGGCTGGCCGGGACTTGTTTGTCAGCCTGCCGCGCGGCTTTGCCATGGAACGCAAGACCAGCATTGCCGGCCTGCCCGGCCTGAAGGCGCCGCTGAAGGCCGGCGCGCAGGTCGGCTGGCTGGTGGTGACAGCGCCCGGCCAGCAACCGGCACGCGCGCCGCTGATCACGCCGGTGGCGATCGAGGAGGCCGGGATGGTGCGCCGCGCCCTCAACTGGCTGCTGGGTCTGTTCGGTTGATGCCGCAGCCATGATCCGGGGTCGCTTCATCACGCTGGAAGGCGGGGAGGGGAGCGGCAAGTCCACCCAAGGCCGCCTGCTGGCCGACGCCATCGGCGCGCGCGGGCACGAGGTGCTGCTCACCCGCGAGCCGGGCGGCACGCCGGGGGCGGAGGCGATCCGCAGCCTGCTGGTTTCGGGCGACACCGATCGCTGGACGCCGTGGAGCGAGGCGCTGCTGATGACCGCGGCGCGGGTGGATCATGTCAGCCGCGTCATCCGGCCGGCCCTGGCGCGCGGTGCGATGGTGATCTGCGATCGCTATGTCGATTCCACCCGCGCCTATCAGGGCGCCGGCCACGGCCTGCCCGATGCGCTGCTCACCCGCCTGCACGATGATGCCGTTGGCCTGTGGCCCGACCTTACCCTGGTGTTTCAGCTTGACGAGGCCATTGGCCTGGCCCGTGCCGCCGCACGCGGTGGCGACGCCCGCTTTGAAGCCCAGGGCGCGGCCTTCCACGCCCGCATCAACGGCTTTTTCGCCGCCCTGCCGGCCAATGATCCCGACCGCTGCCGTGCCGTGGACGCAAGCGGCAGCGTGGCCGATGTTGCCGCCCGCATCATGGCGCTGCTGTGAGCCGCCTGATCGGCCATGCCGGCCCGGTGGCCGCGTTCACCGCCGCCTTCACCGGCGGCCGGCCCCACCATGGCTGGTTGCTGGTGGGTCAGCAGGGGCTGGGCAAGGCACTTTTTGCCCGCAAGGCTGCCACCTGGCTGCTGGCCGGAGCCCCGGCCGGGTTCGATGTGCCCGATGATCACGAAGCCGCCCGGTTGATGGCGGCTGGATCGCATCCGGATTTCTTCATCCTGCAACCCGATGGCGAAACGAAGTCAGGGTTGAAGCGGCAGGAAATCCGCATCCTTCAGATTGCCCGCCGGAAAGACAGCCCCCCCAGGGTCTTGCGGGAATTCATTGCCGAGACCGCATCGATCGCCGATCGCAAGCTGGTGGTGATCGATGCGGCCGAAGATCTGAATGAAAACGCGGCCAATGCCGTGCTGAAGATGCTGGAAGAACCGCCGGACAGGACGGTGTTTCTGCTGATCAGCCATTCGCCGGGCCGGCTGCTGCCCACCATCCGGTCGCGCTGCCGGGCCTTGCGCTTTTCACGGCTGCCCGATGCCGATGTGCGCGCCGTGCTGGCAGGCACCGATGTGGATGGCGAGGATGACGATCTGCTGGTCAGACTGGCCGCCGGCTGCCCCGGCCGGGCGCTCAGCCTGGCAGGCGCCGGCATCAGCGCGCTCAGCCGCGAACTGGCCGCCCTGGTGGGCCAGCCGGTGGCACGGGCCAATCCGGCGGCGCTGGCCTTGGCCAGATCGGTGGCACAAAAGGGCCGGGAGGCGCGCTATGCCGCCCTGCTTGATCAGGTGCCGGCGATGATTGCGGCGCGGGCGCAGCAGCTGGATGGTGCGGCGCGCGGGCAAGCGCTGGCCGAATGGGAACAGGCCAGCCGGCTGGCGCGCGAGGCGGTGCCGCTGCAACTGGAAGCAGCACAGGTGGCCTGGCGGCTGGCCATGCATCTGGCCGCTGTGCCGACTTGAAACGCCGGCGCTTCTGCCCCATTGCCCATCGCCATGATCACGCCCCGTTTCTATGTCACCACGGCCATCGCCTATCCCAACGGCCGCCCGCACATGGGCCACGCCTATGAAGCGATTGCCACCGATGTCATCGCCCGCTTCAAACGGCTGGATGGCCATGACGTGCGCTTCCTGACCGGCACCGACGAGCATGGCCTGAAGATCGATCAGGCCGCGCGCGCCGCCGGGATGCAGCCCCAGGCCTATGTCGATCAGATGGTCGCCCCGTTCCGCGCACTCGATGAGCAATTGGGCATCAGCTTTGATCGCTTCATCCGCACCACCGATGCCGATCACAAGGCGCTGTGCCAGGCGCTGTGGCAGCGCATGGCCGCCAATGGCGATCTTTACCTTGGCCGTTACGAAGGCTGGTATTCGGTGCGTGACGAGGCCTATTACGACGAAGCCGAACTGATCGAGGCGCAGGATAGCGCCGGGGCCACCCTGAAGCTTTCGCCACAGGGCACGCCGGTGGAGTGGACGGTGGAGGAAAGCTGGTTCTTCCGGCTTTCGGCCTATCAGGAACGGCTGCTGGCGCTTTACGACACCCAGCCGGGCTTCATCCAGCCGCAGAGCCGCTTCAACGAAATGCGCAGCTTTGTTGCCGGTGGCCTGTCGGATCTTTCGGTCAGCCGCACCTCGTTCAGCTGGGGCATCCCGGTGCCGGGGGATCCGCGCCATGTCATGTATGTCTGGCTGGATGCGCTGGCCAATTATCTCACCGGCGCCGGCGGGCTGGATGGCGAATGGTGGCCGGCCGATCTGCATGTGGTGGGCAAGGATGTGGTGCGCTTCCACACCGTCTATTGGCCGGCGTTCCTGATTTCGGCCGGGATTGCCCTGCCGAAATGCGTGTTCGGCCACGGCTTCCTGCTCAACCGCGGCGAGAAGATGTCGAAAACGCTGGGCAATGTGGTTGATCCGGCCGACATGGCCAGCCGCTTCGGCGTGGATCGCCTGCGCTGGTTCCTGTGCCGCGAGGTCGCCTTTGGCGAGGATGGCAGTTACAGCGATGAAGCCATCGTGGAGCGCAGCAACGCCGATCTGGCCAACGGCATCGGCAATCTGGCGCAGCGCAGCCTGTCGATGGTGGCAAAAAATCTGGGCGGCGTGATGCCGGTGCGTGGCACGGCGGGTGACAGCGAGTTGCGCCTGAAAGAGGCGTTTCACGCCGGCAGCGACGCCTATTTCACCGCCATGAACGGCCTGGCCCTGCACAAGGCGCTGGATGCGATCATGGCGATGGTGGCGGCGGCCAATGGCTATTTCGCCGAAAATGCCCCCTGGGCGCTGGCCAAGACCGACACGGCGCGCATGGCCGAGGTGCTGGCCGCCACGCTGGATGCCACCCGCCGCATCGTGCTGCTGGCACAGCCCTTCATGCCGGCCAGCACCGGCGCCCTGCTGGATCAGTTGGGCGTGGCAGCGGATGCGCGTGATTTCAACGGGTTAAACACGCCAGTTGCCAGCGGAACGCAGCTGCCGGCACCGGCCGGCGTGTTCCCGCGCATCACGCTGGACGGCTTATCATGCTGATCGACAGCCATTGCCATCTGAATTACGCCACGTTGGGGGAGGATGTGCCTGGCGTACTGGCTCGCGCCCGCAGTGCCGGTGTGGGCGGATTCCTGGCCATTTCCTGCCGGATGAGCGAATGGGATGGGGTGATCGCCATTGCCGATGCGCATGCCGGCGTGTGGGCCAGTGTGGGCATTCACCCGCATGAAGCCGATGAGCATCCCGATACCGATGCGGACACGCTGATCGCGGCAACAGCCCATCCCAGGGTGATCGGCATTGGTGAGACGGGCCTGGATTATTATTACGACAAGTCGGATCGAGGGCGGCAGCAGGCCAGTTTCCGCAGCCACATCATGGCAGCGCGCGCCACCGGCCTGCCGCTGATCGTCCACACCCGCGATGCCGAAGCCGATACGCTGGCGTTGCTGAAGGAGGCGGGCGAGGGGACGCTGACCGGCGTGATCCATTGCTTTACGGCATCACAAGCCTTTGCCGAAGAAGCGCTTGCGCTGGGTTTTTACATCAGCCTGTCAGGCATTGTCACCTTCAGGAATGCCCGTGATCTGCAGGCCACCGCCCGCACCATCCCGGCCAACCGCCTGCTGGTGGAAACCGATGCGCCCTATCTGGCGCCGGTGCCGATGCGCGGCAAGACGTGCGAGCCGGCCTTTGTCGCCCACACCGCGCGGTTCCTGGCCGATCTGCGCGGCGAGCCGCTGGAAACGCTGGCCGCCACCACCACGGCCAATTTCCACGCCCTGTTCACCAAGGCCGCCGGAGCGGGGGCGTGAGCCATTTCATCCTCACCGTCACCGCCCAGGATCGCATCGGCATTGTTGCGGCCGTCACCAGCTGGCTGGCGGCGCACGATGGCTTCATCATCGAATCTCAGCAATATGCCGATCTCGACAGCGGCCGCTTCTTCATGCGCCTGGCCTTCCAGCCCGGCGGCCCGGCCTTTCCGGCCGATCGTCGGTTGAAAGACAGTTTCAAGCCAATCGCTGAACGCTTTGATCTGAATTGGGAACTGGTTTCCAGCGATGATCGCCTGCGCGTGATGATCGCGGTTTCCAAGGGCGGCCATTGCCTGAACGATCTGTTGCACCGCTGGCGGGTGGGCAGCCTGCCGATCGATATTCCGCTGGTGGTTTCCAACCACGCCGATCTGGCGCCGCTGGCCGGATTTCACGGCCTGCCATTCCATCATCTGCCGATCAGCGGCGGCGACAAGGCGGCGCAGGAAGCCCGGCTGCTGCAATTGGTGGACGATCACCGCATCGATCTGGTGGTTCTGGCCCGTTACATGCAGGTGCTGTCTGATGATGCCTGCCGGCAATTGTCGGGCCGCTGCATCAATATCCACCACAGTTTCCTGCCCAGCTTCAAGGGTGCGCGCCCCTATCACCAGGCCCATGCCCGCGGCGTGAAGCTGATTGGTGCCACGGCCCATTATGTCACCGGCGATCTGGATGAAGGCCCGATCATCGAACAGATGGCGCAGCGGGTGGATCATGGCCACAGCGCCGATGCCATGGCCGCCATGGGCCGCGATCTGGAAGCGCAGGTGCTGGCCCGCGCCGTCACCTGGGCAGCACAGCGCCGCATCCTGCCCAACGGCCCGCGCACCATCGTGTTCCGGCCCTGACGGCAGGCCAGGCCATGCGCATCACCATCCTGGGCTGCGGCACCTCCAGCGGGGTGCCGCGCATCGGCGGGGCCGATGGCTATGGCAATTGGGGCCTGTGCGATCCGGCCAACCCGAAAAATCGCCGGCGCCGCGTGGCCGTGCTGGTGGAAGCAGCCGGCCAGACCGTGCTGATCGATTGTGGGCCGGATCTGCGCGAACAATTGCTGGGTGCCGGCATTGCCCATCTTGATGCGGTGATCGTCACCCATGATCATGCAGATCATGCCCATGGCATCGATGATCTGCGCCAGATTTTCCATGCCATGCGCCGGCCGGTGGCCATGTGGGCCAGCCCGGCGACGTTTTCGGTGCTGAAACGCCGTTTTGATTATGTCTTTGCCGGAGCGGCCGGCTATCCGGCCACCTGCACGGCGCATGATTTCACCGGCCCGATGCTGCTGGGCGGCTTGCGGATCACGCCCTTTCCACAACTGCACGGCGATATTGAATCAACCGGCGTGCGCTTTGATCACGATGGCAAGAGTTTTGCGTATTCCACTGATGTGAAAGGCTTTGACCATCGCGCCGATGCAGCGCTGGCCGGGCTTGATCTGTGGGTGGTCGATGCCCTGCGCCGCGAGCCGCACCCAACCCACAGCCATCTGGCGCAAACGCTCGACTGGATCGACCAGCGGCGGCCCGCCCGCGCCGTGCTCACCCACATGGATCAATCGCTGGATCATGCGTCGCTGGCGGCCGAGCTGCCGGCCGGCGTCGAGCCCGGCTTTGACGGGATGGTGATCGAACTATAGCGCCAGCAGCGCGAAGGCGAGGGCGGCCGACAGGCTGGTGAGGCTGGCGACCACGCCGACCAGCAATGGTTTGGGCCCGGCTTTCAGTATCTCGCCCAGGGGCGAGCGGATGGCGGTTGCCGCCACCGACACGGCCAGCATCCAGCTCGACGCATCAGCCGCCAGCCCGGACACCGCCACCGGAATGATGCCGGTGGAATTGATGCCGGCCACCACAAAGAATCCAGCGACGAACCAGGGCAGCAATGGTGCGGCGCGCTTGCCGCCGCTGATCTTCAGTGGCGCCGGAAAGGCCAGCGCCACCAGCGCCAGCACCGGGGCCAGCAGGGCAACCCGCGCCAGCTTGACAATGGTGGCGGTTTCGCCCGCCGCGGGCGAGAAGGCATAACCGGCGCCCAGGGTCTGGGCGACATCATGGATCGATGCGCCCAGCACAAAGCCCGCCTGAAGGTCGTTCAGCCCGAACAACTCGCACACGGCCGGATACAGCACCAGCGCAGCGCTGCTCATCGTGGAGGTGCCGACCAGCACCAGCGTGAGTTCAGCCTGGCGCAGCCGCCGCTCCGACAGTGTGGCTGAAAGCGCCATCGCCGCCGATGCGCCGCAGATCGCCACCGCCCCGCCCGACAGCGTGCCGAAGGCCGATGAAAAGCCCAGCGCCCGTGCGGCCAACACCCCGGCCCCCAAAGTGAGCGCCACGATGGCGACAACCGCGATCAATGATTGCGGCCCCAGCGCAATGATCTGGGCCAGGGTGATGCGGGCACCCACCAGCACGATCGCCCAGCGCAGCAGTTCGCGGCTGGCCAGTGTGAGCCCCGGCGTGAGCCGGCGATCGGCCGAAAGGAAATTCATCGCCAGCCCGATCAGCAGCGCCAGCAGCGTGAGCGGCGCGCCATAGCGATCGGCCAGCGACGCCGCCGCCAGCGTTGCCAGCACCGCCACGCTCAACCCCGGCAGATAATCGCGCCAGCCGGTGGCCGGCGTGCGTTCGATATCGCCATAAAGATCGGCGGCCTGCGGCAGGGAGTCGGGCAGGGTGGTCATCCTCATGGTCTAGAGGCCAGCGCCCGGCTTGTCAGCCCCATGTGGCGGGCCTAGCGTGCGGGCCATGGCTGGGCTGAAACGCCTGTTGTTGGCGGCCCTGTTCAACACCTGCATCTGGTTGGGCGGCATGGGCTGTCTGCTGCCGGCGGCGCTGATCGTACGCTTCACCGGCGTTCCGCTGGCGTTGTTCGTCTCCACCTCGCCCAACCGGCAAGGCGGTGGCCCTGCTGGAACCGCAGGATGGGCTGGGCGTGGCTGCGTGCGAGGAGATGTGCGAGCGCCTGTTGTTCAGCGGCACGAGGCTGCGGCCAGACTGCGGCCAGACTGGGCTGTGGAGACGGGTTGGTGCAGGCACAAGATCATATTAAACATAATATATATTATCAATTCAAGGGTGGAGCCGGGCCTGGGGCTCAGGCAGGCTGGCTCCCCTCAAGAATGTCACTTGCCGAACCGGGCTGCCGGGGTTCAGCCTTGGCTTGGCCAAAAGGATAGCAATGATGCGCACCATGATCGTCCACAACAACGCCATCGCGCTCAACATCGTGATCGCCGGCCCGGATGACAGCGCCGGCCTGCCGATCCTGTGTGTGCATGGCTGGCCGGAACTGTCGCACAGCTGGCGACACCAATTGGCGCATTTCGCCGCTCGGGGCCGTCGCATTGCCGCCATGGATGTGCGCGGCTATGGCGGCAGCGACAAGCCCCATGCCATCGCGGCCTATCGCCTGTCGGCCCTGGCATCGGATGTGGCCGCGGTGATCGCCGCGCTGGGCGGCCGCGCCATCCTGTTTGGCCATGATTGGGGCGCCCCCATCGTGTGGAACACCGCCTTGCGCCATCCCGATGCCGTGGCCGCGGTTGTCGGCCTCAGCGTGCCGTTCTCGCCGTGGGGCGAAACCCGATTTCTTGATCTGATGCGCCAGATGCATGCCGGCAAATTCTTCTACCAATTCTATTTCCAGCCCGAAGGCGTTGCCGAGGCCGAACTGGCCGCCGACCCGGACGCGCTGGCAAAGCTGTATTTCGCCCTGTCTGGCAATGCCGCCCAACCCGGCTTTGGCCGCAAAGGCCCGGCTGACCGGCTGTTGCCGGGCCTGGCCCTGCCCGATCCTCTCCCCGCCTGGCTGTCGGATGACGATCTTGCCGTCTACAAGACGGCGTTTGCCGCCGGTGGCTGGCGCGGGCCATTGAACCGCTATCGGGCGCAGGATCTTGATTTTGATGAAGCCATTGGCTTGCGTGGCCAGATGATCGCGCAGCCGGCCGCCTTCATCGCCGGCACGCGCGACCCGGTCCGCCATTTTGCGCCCGGGCTCGATCTTTATGCCACCGCCGGGGCGGCATGCAGCGATTTTCGCGGCTCCACCCTGATCGAAGGCGCCGGCCATTGGGTGCAGCAGGAAGCGCCTGCGGCCACCAATGCCGCGCTGTCGGCCTTTGTCGACGGGCTCTAGACGCCCAGGCAGGGCTCGACGCGGCCATGGCGATGCCGCGCGGTGATTGAAAGCTGCCGCTGGCTGCGGCAGGAAGAGGGGATGCACACCCCCTCCCTGTCCCTTGATCGATTGGCCGGCATCATGGCGGCCCTGCGCCACCCCGAACAGGGTTGCCCCTGGGATCTGGCGCAGGATTTCGACACGATCGCGCCCTACACGATCGAGGAAGCCTATGAAGTGGCCGAAGCTATTGGGCAGCGCGACATGGCCGAGCTGAAGAAGGAGCTGGGCGATCTGTTGTTCCAGGTGGTGTTCCACAGCCGGCTGGCCGAAGAGGCGGGCCACTTCGCGCTGGCCGATGTCGTGACGGGCCTGTGCGAGAAGATGGAGCGTCGCCACCCGCATATCTTTGGCGGTGGCACACGCGCGGCCGATGCCGGTGCCCAGAAAGACGAGTGGGAGCGTATCAAGGCGGCCGAACGGGCAGCGGCCGGCGCGCCCGAACGGCCAGTCTCGGCGCTGGACGGGGTGGCAACCGCCCTGCCCGCGTTGATGCGGGCGGAAAAACTTCAGGCTCGTGCGGCGCGGGTGGGCTTTGAATGGCCCGATGTGGCCGGGGTGCGCGCCAAGCTGGACGAAGAACTGGCCGAGTTCGATGCGGCTCAATCCGAAGCCCACCGCGCCGAGGAACTGGGCGACGTGCTGTTCGTGCTGGCCAATCTGGCACGCCGGCACGGCATCGATCCCGAAGCCGCCTTGCGTGCCGGCAACGCCAAGTTTGAACGCCGCTTCAAGGCAATGGAAGCGCTGGCCGGGCCGGCCTTTGCCGATCTGCCGCTGGCGGCGCAGGAGCAATATTGGCAGCAGGTGAAGGCCGCAGAACGCCGCTGAACCGGCTTGCACATGGCCAGGGACCGGCGCATCTTCCAGACCCTGGGTGTGATGGAGAGAAATTGGCCATGCCATTGACGCGCCGTGTGTTTCTGGCCGGTTCTGCCGGCGCTTCGCTGGCCGGCGCCGCCAGCGCCAGCATCATCGGCGCAGGGGCGACCGGCGCCGAGGCCCGGGCGCTGGACGCCATTGCCGCCTGTCTTGACGCCCATCGTCGCCATTTCGGCCTGCCGGCCCTGGGCCTGGTTGCGGTGAGCGGCGGCAAGAGTTTCACCATCCAGTCCGGCACCCGCGACTATCGCGAAACGCAGCCGCTCGGCGGCGATGAACTGTGGCAAATCGGCAGCATTTCCAAAAGCTTCATCGCACTTGTCTGTCTGGCCTTGCAGGCCGAAGGCAAGCTGACGCTGGATGACGAATTGCGCCAGCATCTGCCCGAAGCCAGCCTGCCCGGCGTCTCGTCCGGCGGGCCTTTCACCATCCGCGGCCTGCTGGATCACACCACCGGCCTGCCGGATTTCGCCCCCGCCATTGGCTTGAAGCTGTGGCGCGGCTTTGCGGCCGGCAAAGGCTGGAGCTACAGCAACACCGGCTATAATCTGCTGGGCATGATGATCGCCCGGATCGAGGGCAAGCCGCTCCACCGGGTGATCGAGGATCGCATCTGCAAGCCGCTTGGCATGGCGGCCACGCGCGGTGCCATCCAGTGGCGCGACCGCGCCCGTTATCCGGCCAGTTATGCGCCGATGCGGCCAGACCGGCCTGTCCTCCCGGCGATGGCGTTGGCACCGGCACCTTGGGTTGATGCCGATCTGGGTGCCGGCTCCGTGGCGGCCCCCCTGCCCGACATGGCGCGCTATCTGCGCTTCCTGATTGCCGTTGGCCAGGGCAAGGGCGCGCCGCTGCTCACCGATGCCCAGGCCCGGTTGTGGCTGGAAAATCCGGTGCCTCAGGATCCGGCCACTCCGCAGGAGCGCTATGGGCTGGGGCTGATGCACCGGATCGATGATGGCCGCCCCTTGCTGCACCACACCGGCGGCATGGTGAGTTTTTCCTCGTCCTTTCACGTCGATGCCGCGGCTGGCCTGGGTGCCTTTGCCAGCTGCGCCGTCGGCGGGATCAATTATCGGCCACGGGCGCTCACCCTGTTTGCCGTGCGCGCCTTGCGGGCCGCCGCCGCCGGTGCGGCCATTCCGGCGCCGCCGGCGCTGGGCGCACTGCCTGAAAACGCAGGCGATTTCGTCGGCAGCTACGCCAGCGATGGCCGCAGGCTCAATATCCTGCCAGGCCTGATCGTCGAACTGGACGGCCAGCGCGCCGGATTGCAATCACCCGGGGGCGATCTGCTGGTCACGGCCCACCCCGGTCTGGTCGATTGGCCGCTGCTTGTGGTTCGCGATGGCCGGCAGCCCGGCGCGGGCGCAGTGATTGCCATCGACCATGGGTCGCAGCGCTTCCTGCGCGCCGGGGCCAGCGATACCCTGCCCCCAACGCCGCCGGCGCTGGCAGCATTGGCCGGCCATTATCAATGTGATGATCCGTGGATCGGCGGGATAGACATCGTGGCGCGTGGTGATCGCCTTCATGCGGGTGGCATCGAACCGCTGCGGCAGATCGGCAAGAGCAGCTGGGCCCCGGCCGCGCCAGACAATCCGGAACGCCTGCAATTCGAAGGATTTGTGAATGGCGTGCCGCAGTTGTTGATCTGGTCAGGCCGGCGGCTGGAACGGCGCGACCCGTAACGCGATACAGCGATCCCGGCCGGCCAGATCGGGGTGCAGGCTGCCGGCAAGGCCGTGCGCGGCCGCCATGGTCAGCAGCGCCGGCCCCTGGGTGTGGCCGATTTCCAGCACCGCCAGCGCACCCGGATTGAGCAGGCCCGGCAGCTGCGGCAGGATGCGGCGATAATCATCCAGGCCATCGGCCCCGGCAAACAGCGCCATGGCCGGTTCATGATCGCGCACTTCGGATGAGAGTGTTTCTGTTCCAGCGATATAGGGCGGATTGCTCAGAACCAGATCAAAGCCCTGATCCAGCCCCTGCCCCCAATTGCCAGGCTGGAATGCCGCGCGCTGGCCCAGGCCCAGGCGCTGCGCATTGTCCTGCGCGACAGCCAGCGCCGCCGGGCTGAGATCGATGCCAAGCCCCGTGGCTTCGGGCCATTCGGTCAGCGCCGCCAGCAGCAGCGCACCCGAACCGGTGCCCAGATCGAGGATGCGGCGCGGCGGCGGCGCGCACAGCCGCAGCGCCACATCGATCAGGGTTTCACTGTCGGGCCGCGGAATCAGCACATCGGGCGTGACCTTCAGGCTGAGCGACCAGAATTCCCGTTCCGCGGTGATATGGGCGATGGGTTCGCCAGTCACGCGCCGGATGATCAGCTTTTCAAAGGCTTCGGCATCAATGCTGCGATCCTGATTCAGCAGCAGTTCGCCGCGTGTGCAGCCCAGCTGGTGGGCCAGCAGCACCTCGGCATCCAGGCGCGGCGTGTCGCCACCGATGCGCGCGGCAGCGGCGGCGAGGGCATCGATCGCCCGCATCACCCCAGGCTGGCCAGACGGGCGGCTTCGTCTTCGGCCACCAGGGCGCGAACCATCTCCTCCAGCCCCGGCCCTTCCAGGATTTCGGCCAAGCGATGCAGGGTCAGGTTGATGCGATGATCCGTCACCCGCCCTTGCGGGAAATTGTAGGTGCGAATGCGTTCGGAGCGGTCGCCGCTGCCCACCATCGCCTTGCGATCGGCGCTGCGGCTGCTGGCCAGGCGTTCGCGTTCGGCATCGAACAGGCGGGTGCGCAGCAATTTCATTGCCTTGGCCTTGTTCTTGTGCTGGCTGCGTTCATCCTGCACCGCCACCACCACGCCGCTGGGAATATGGGTGATGCGCACCGCGCTGTCGGTCACGTTCACGTGCTGGCCGCCGGCGCCGCTGGCGCGGAACACGTCGATGCGCAGGTCCTTCTCGTCGATGGCGATGTCCACATCCTCGGCCTCCGGCAGCACGGCGACGGTAGCGGCGCTGGTGTGGATGCGTCCGCCAGCCTCTGTCACCGGCACGCGCTGCACCCGGTGCACGCCGCTTTCGAACTTCAACCGGGCAAACACGCCGGGGCCGGCAACGCTGGCGATGATTTCCTTGAAGCCACCCAGATCAGCCGCATTGGCCGACAATATTTCCCAGCGCCACCCGTGATTTGCGGCATAGCGTTCATACATGCGGGCAAGATCGCCGGCAAACAGCGCCGCTTCATCGCCGCCGGTGCCGGCGCGGATTTCCAGCACGGCGGAACGATCGTCCGCCGCATCGCGCGGCAACAGCTGCAACTCCAGTTCGCGTTCGGCCACCGGCAGGCGCTGGGCGATGGCAGCCAATTCCTCCTGGGCGATGCCGTGCATCTCGTCGCCCGGCGGAATGGCCTGCAATTCGTCCCGCTCGGCCAGCAGGGCGCGCCAGGCCCTGGCCGCCGCCACCAGTGGCGACAGTTCGGCATAATCCTTTGACAGCGCAACAAATTGTTCGGGTGGCAGCGCCGGGTTGCCCATGTCGTGCGCCAATTGTTCGTGGCGGCGCTCGATCTGGGCGATGCGCTCGATGGGCAGGCTCATCCCTTCAGGCCACCGCCGGCCAGTCTGGCCTGGATGGCCGCCACGGCCTCTGTCATCGCCACCGGCACCTGTTCTCCACTGCCCAGATCGCGCAGGGTGACGATGCCGGCCGCCACTTCATCGGCCCCGATCAGGATCGCGAGGCGGGCACCCGATTTGCCGGCCCGCTCCATCTTCTTCTTGAGATTGCCGCGCCAGCCCTGTTCGGCGGCCACCCCGGCCCGGCGCAAGCCATTGAGCAGATTGAGCGCGGGGCCTTCGGCCTCACCGCCCACGGCCACCACGGCCACCTGCACCGGCGTGGTGGCCGGCTCTGCCACCAGCATCGCCAGCCGCTCGATCCCGGCGGCCCAGCCCACTGCCGGGGTGTCAGGCCCGCCCATATGGCCGATCAGGCCGTCATAGCGCCCACCGCCCAGCACCGTGCCCTGCGCGCCCAGGCTTTGGGTGACGAACTCGAACACGCTGTGGCGGTAATAATCCAGGCCGCGCACCAGCCGGGCATTGCGTTGCCAGGCGATGCCGCTGGCCTGCAAACCAGCCTGAAGTCGTTCAAAGAAGTGCCCGGCTTCGCTGGTGAAAAACGCATCGATCTGCGGCGCATCGGCAACCAGCGCCTGATCGCGCGCGTCCTTGCTGTCGAGGATGCGCAGCGGGTTGGCGTCCAGCCGGCGCTGGCTGTCTTCAGACAGGGCATCGCGGTGGGCGGCGAAATGGGCGGCCACCGCCGCGCTCCAGGCGGCGCGGGTTTCGGGATCGCCCATGCTGTTGAGCGTGACCACCACATCATCGGCGATGCCCAGTTCGTCGAGCAGATGCTGGCCCAGCGCGATCACTTCCACGTCTGCCGCCGGCTCGGCCGCGCCCAGGATCTCGGCATCGAGCTGGTGGAACTGGCGGAAGCGGCCCTTTTGCGGGCGTTCATAGCGGAACAGTGGCCCCCAGGCCGCCAGCTTCATCGGGCTGAACTGCTGCCAGCCGTTTTCGATATAAGCCCTTGCGATGCCAGCGGTAAATTCCGGCCGCAGGCACATGGCATCGCCGCCGCGATCGGTGAATTCATACATTTCCTTCGACACGACATCGGTGGTTTCGCCGAGCGACCGCGCAAACAGGGCGGTGCTCTCGAACACCGGCACCTCCACCCGGCCAAAGCCGTGCAGCAGCCGCACGCGGTTGAACGTTTCGATGACATGATCGAAGCGGGCGGCGGTTTCGCCGATCATGTCCTGCGTGCCGCGGGGCTTCTGGGGGGCCTTGCTCATGGGTTGCGGCATAAGCGAGAGCGCGCGGCGGTGCAACGCCTCCCCCTTCCCCACCGCCTTCAGCTTCGCTAACCAGCGAACATGCGCGCGCTTCTCCTCCTTGCTTCCGCCCTGATCGCTGCCCCGGCCCTGGCCCAGCGGTCCATGCCACAACCGCTGCCGATCGTGGATGCCATCCCGCCCGCACGGGATGTGCCCTTTCCGGGCACGATCCGCGTCTCCGTCGATGCCACCGATACGCAGCGCGGGGTGTTCCGGGTGAACGAGACGATCCCGGTACCCCCCGAACTGGCCGGCCAGCGCATGGCGCTGCTGTTTCCCAAATGGCTGCCCGGCAAGCACGCGCCGCGCGGCGAGATCGAGAAGCTGGCCGGGCTGGAAATCCGTGAGCGTGGCAAAGTCTTGCCCTGGAGGCGCGACCCGCTGGATGTCCATGCCTTCTGGGTGGACGTGCCGGCCGGGGCGAGCAGCCTGGAAGCCCGGTTCGATTTCCTGTCGGCCACGGATGGTCCGCAGGGGCGCATCGTTGTCACGGCCGACATGCTGAACCTGCAACCCAACAGTGTCTCGCTCTATCCCGCCGGCTGGTTCACCCGCCAGATCCCGGTGGAACTGTCCGTCACCTGGCCTCAGGGCTGGCAGGCGGCCTCTGCGCTGCGGGAGGCCAGCCGTGATGCTGCGCGCATCACCTATCAAGTCGTTGATTATGAGACGCTGGTGGACAGCCCTTTCTTTGCCGGGCGGCATTTTGCCAAATGGGATCTGGGCCGCAATGTCACCCTGAACGTGGTGGCCGACGAGGCGCGCTTTCTGAAGGCGACGGACGAACAGATTGGCAAGCACCGGGCGCTGGTTGCCCAGGCGCATAAACTGTTCGGCACAAGCCAATATGATCATTATGATTTCCTGCTGTCGCTCACCGAGAAGATGGGCGGCATCGGGCTGGAACATCATCGCAGTTCGGAAAACGGGGTCGACACCGGCTATTTCACCGATTGGGATCGCGGCCCCGGCCGGCGCAACCTGCTGCCGCACGAATATACCCACAGCTGGAACGGCAAGCATCGGCGCGGCGCCGATCTGATCACCCCGGATTTCCGCACGCCGATGCGCAATTCGATGCTGTGGGTGTATGAAGGCCAGACGCAATATTGGGGCTATGTGCTACAGGCGCGATCGGGCCTGGTGAGCATTGCCGACACGCTGGACCAGATCGCCACCATCGCCGCCACGCTGGACAATCGCCCGGCGCGCGGCTGGCGCAGCCTGGACGACACCACCAACGATCCCATCATCACGCCGCGCGCGCCCAAGGGCTGGCTGAGCTTCCAGCGCAGCGAGGATTATTATGCCGAAGCCATGCTGGTGTGGCTGGAAGTGGATGGCATCATCCGCCGGGAAAGCGCCGGCAAGCGCAGCCTGGATGATTTCGCCCGGCGATTTTTTGGCACGGGCGATGGCGATTGGGGCGTAAAACCATATGATTTCAATGATTTGGTTGCGCAATTGCAGGCCGTGCAACCCTATGACTGGGCCGGGCTGCTGTCCGCCCGGCTCACTGAAAAGGCCAGTGGGGCGCCGCTGAAGGGGCTGGAGCTGCTGGGCTGGCGGCTGACCTATCTCGACAAGCCGACGCCGGCCTTCACCGATGCCAATCGTCGCCAGGTCAATCTGATGTTTTCCGGCGGGCTGCTGCTGGGCACGGCCGGCAAGGTGGAACAGGTGCTGTGGAACAGCGCCGCCTTCGATGCCGGGATCGTGGTGGGCGATACGCTGATCGCGGTGAATGATCTGCCCTACAGCGATGATGCCCTGCGCGCCGCCGTCACCGCGGCCAAGGGCGGGGCCGCGCCGATCCGCCTGCTGGTGAAGACCGACGATCGCATCCGCAGTGTCGATTGGGCATGGCACGGCGGCCTGCGCTATCCCCGGCTGGAACGGCTCAACCCCGCCGATACAAGGAACCCGACCGGCCTGGAACGGCTGCTGATGGCGAAACCCTGATCAGCCGATCGCCTTCAGCCCGGCGATGCAGGCGATCAGCCCGGCGAGCAGCAGCGCCCGCAGCAGCGACAGCGGTTCGCCATACAGGGCCACCCCGATGACGGCGGTGGCCCCGGCGCCGATGCCGGCCCACACGGCATAGGCGGTGCCCATCGGGATCTGCCGCCCCGCCAGCGCCAGCAGGCCCATGGAGGCGGTGACGGCGGCGAGAAACCCCGCCAGCGCCCACAGGTTGCGCCCGCCATCGATGTGGCGCAGCGCGGTGGTGAACCCGGCTTCGCACAGCCCGCCGGCCAGCAATGCCGCCCATGCCCATCCTGCTGCCATCATCCTGCCTTTCCTGCCAAAGTCCTATGGCCCGCGGCATTTGCACCGTGGACAAGATCGCCGCAGCCCCGTAACCCGCCGGGCAACCCGACGGACTGACCCACAGGAGCATTGCCCCCATGCGTATCGACGCGATCCCGATTGGCGTGAACCCGCCGCACGATGTCAATGTCGTCATCGAATGCCCGCTGGGCGGCGAGCCGGTGAAATATGAACTGGACAAGGCCAGCGGCGCCCTGTTCATCGATCGCATCCTGCACACGCCGATGCGTTATCCGTGCAATTATGGCTTTGTGCCGCACACGCTGGCCGATGATGGTGATCCGATCGACGCGCTGATCGTGGCACGCACCCCGTTCATGCCCGGCTCCATCGCCCGCGTGCGCCCGGTGGGCGTGCTGATGATGGAAGATGATGGCGGCGGCGATGCCAAGCTGCTGTGCGTCAGCGTCAACAAGGTCTATCCTTATTATTCCGACGTGGAGGAATATACCGATCTGCCGAAGATCGTGCTCGATCAGATCGAGCATTTCTTCACCCATTACAAGGATCTGGAGCCCGGCAAGTGGGTGAAATGTTCCGGCTGGCAAGGCCGGGCCACCGCCGAACGGCTGATCCTGGAATCGATCGAACGGTATGAGGCCGAAAAGGCCGGCAAGCTGGCGATCGAGCCCAAGCAACACCCCGGCGCGCCGCGCTGATCGCGGCCCATGGCGTGGCACAAGGGGCGGCCCCGCTGGGGTCGCCCTTTTTGCTGGCGGCTGTGATGAATTTTTCAAGGAACAAGCCGATGATGGCATGTCTTGCGCGGTGTAGGACAGAGTGGCTGTCAAGAATTTGAGAACAAATCAAAAACCGTGCAAGCGCCGGGGGCGAACTGGCCTGTTGCACTGATTCGGCGTGGAGATTGGTGCCAAAAGCCGGTGAATCGGTGGCCGAAACCGGGGCGGCGGTGGCAGCAGGCAGGGGCAGAGGTGGCAGCGCGGCCGGCGACGGGTGGCCGATTTCGGGGCTCAGCCGTGCGGCACTGACGCGCCGGCCAGGGCCGCCAGCGCATCGCCGTCAACGCGCATCACCGTCCATTCGTCCATCAGTTTCGCGCCCAGCGCCTGATAGAAACCGATGGCCGGCGTGTTCCAGTCCAGCACGCTCCATTCGAACCGGGCATAGCCGCGGTCCAGCGCGATGCCGGCCAGATGCACCAGCAGCGCCTGGCCCAGCCCGGCGCCGCGCGCCGCCGGCATCACGAACAGATCTTCCAGATACAGGCCGGGCTTGCCGGTCCAGGTGGAAAAATTGGTGAAGAACAGCGCCAGGCCCACCACCTGCCCGCCCTGTTCGGCCAGCACGCATTCGGCCACCGGCCGTTCCCCGAACAGCGCGGCGGCCAGATCGTCGTGGCTGGCCTTCACCGCATCCGGTTCCCGTTCATAGATCGCCAGTTCGACGATCAGGCGGTGGATGGCCGGGATATCAGCCTGGGTGGCGGCGCGGATCATGCGCCTTGCCATGGCCGCGTGTCAGCCAGATGGCAAGCCCGGCCATGGCCCAGGCCGCCGGCAGCGCCAGCAGCGCCCGTCGCCAATCGCCATCGATCAGCAGCACCAGCGCCGCCATCTTGGCTAGGCCCACGCCCAGCCACAGGCCAGCACTGGCAAGCCGGATCACAGCAGCCGGCCCATTGCCCGGAACATCCACATCACGCTGAAAAAGGCCAGCGCCACCGATGGCACGGCAAACAGCCAGTAACGCCCGCCGCGATCCACCCGATCCGGCAGCCACAGCCGTTTCAGCAGCCAGGCCAAGGCTCCGGAGCCGGTGAGGCCGGCGATCCAGGTGAGCCGATCGGCATCAAAGCCCAGGCCAATGGCTTCCAGCAGCACGGTGACGCCGCCCAGGCCGAAACACCAGCTGGCCACGGCATAGCCATAGGCCACGGCCTGCTGGCGCACGGGCTCTTCCACCCGGCGTGGGCGGGGCGGGCCGCCGTGCATGATCAGGCCGCAGCGGCAGCAGCGGCGGCGTTCACCGCATCAATCTCGGCCGCCTTGGCCTCCACCAGGCCAACGATGTGATCCAGCATGCGTTCATCATCGACGACATGATCGGAAATGCCCGACAGGAACACGGCGTGGCGGCCATTGCCGCCGCCGGTCAGGCCGATATCGGTTTCGCGCGCTTCGCCGGGGCCATTGACCACACAGCCCAGCACGGAAAGCGACAGCGGCGTGGTGATGTGGGCCAGGCGCTTTTCCAGTGCCTCCACGGTGCGAATCACATCGAACCCCTGGCGCGCGCACGACGGGCAGGAGACGATCTTGACCCCGCGGGCGCGGATGCCCAGCGATTTCAGGATGTGATAGCCCACCTTGATCTCCTCTTCCGGCTCGGCCGACAGGGAAACGCGGATGGTGTCGCCAATGCCGGCCCACAGCAGCATGCCCAGGCCGATGGAGGATTTGACCGTGCCGCCGATCAGGCCGCCGGCTTCGGTGATGCCCAGGTGCAGCGGGTAATCACAGGCTTCGGCAATGCCGTTGTAGGCGGCAACGGCCAGGAACACGTCGCTGGCCTTCACGCTGATGCCGAATTCGTGGAAATCCTCGTCCTGCAGATATTTCATGTGCTCCAGCGCGCTTTCCACCAGCGCTTCCGGGCAGGGTTCGCCATATTTTTCCAGCAGATGCTTTTCCAGGGAACCGGCGTTCACGCCGATGCGGATGGCACAGCCATTGGCCTTGGCGGCGTTCACCACTTCGCGGATGCGTGCCCGGCTGCCGATGTTGCCGGGATTGATGCGCAGCGCGGCGGCGCCAGCGTCGGCTGCCTCCAGCGCGCGCTTGTAGTGGAAATGGATGTCGGCGATGATCGGCACCTTCGCGGCCTTGGTGATCAGCTTCAGGCCCTGGGTTGCCTCCACCGTGGGGCACGACACCCGCATCAGATCGGCGCCCACCTCTTCACAGCGGCGGATCTGATCCAGGGTGGCCACCGCATCTTCGGTGGGGGTGTTGGTCATGGATTGCACGGTGATCGGCGCGTCGCCGCCCACCGCCACCTTGCCCACCATCACCTGCCGGGATTGCCTGCGGACGATATCCCGCCACGGACGCACGCTCATGCCAAATGGCTCCTTGATGGTCTCGCCCTGCCCGGCGCGTTTCGCCCTGCCCGATAGCACAGGGATGCACGGGCGCAAGACGCGGCATAACATGGCAGCATGAACGATTTTGCGAAACCGCCGGCCAACCCGGCCTCCATTCCCGCCGCCACGGTGATCCTGGCGCGCGAGGGGCCGGCTGGCGTGCCGGAATTTCTGCTGGTGCAGCGCGGCGAGCAATTGGCCTTTGCCGGCGGGGCACTGGTGTTTCCCGGCGGCCGGGTGGATGCCGGCGATGGGCGCATTGCCCGCAACGCGGCGCTGGCCACCGGCTTTGCCGGGTTGGCCGATGAAGACGCCGCCGCCCGCGTGACCTGCGCGCGCGAGGCGCTGGAGGAAACCGGCGTGCTGCTCACCGAAGGGCCGGCGCCCGATGCCGCCGCGCTGGCCACGGCCCGCGCCCTGCTGGCCGCCGGGCCGGATGCGGCGGAAGCTGCCGGTTTTGCCGGCATGCTGGGCGCGATGGGGCACCGGGTGGATGCAGGCCGCTTCATCCCGTTTGCGCGATGGGAACCGCCGGCCGCCGCCGCCATCGCCCGCCGGTTCGACACGCGATTCTATCTGGCCGATGCCGGCCGCAGCGCCAGCGCCGCGATCACGCCCGATGGGTTCGAGGCCAAGGCGCTGCGCTGGACGACGGCCGCCCAGGCGCTGGCCGATTATGCCGCCGGCCGGGCCGCCATGGTGTTTCCCACCTGGTGCAACATGCACCGGCTGGCGCAATATCAATCATTGATATCTCTGTTCGAACGGGTGAGCGCCCTGCCCGCCCCCTATGTGCAGCCGCGGTTTGAAACCATCGCTGGCGAGGCCTGGCTGACCATCCCCGACGGCATTGATTATCCGGTGACGCGCGACCGCGTTGCCGATCTGCGGCGGGAGTGACGGGGGATTTGCGCCGCGCCGCCCGTTTCAACCTTGCCCCTGGATTGGAGATCAAGATGCGCCTGCTGCCCCTGTTCCTTGCCCTGACCGCTGCCGCCCCCGCGCTGGCGCAGACCGCGCCGGCCGCACCCGCCACGCCGCGCGAACGGCTGATCGCCGCCGATGCCAACAAGGATGGCAAGTGGAGCAAGGAGGAGTGGCTGGCCGCGGGCCGCCGCGAGATGGGCTTTGCCATGCTGGATGCGGACAAGGACGGGTTTGTGACCCAGCCCGAACTGGTGGAGGGCATGAAGCGCATGCAGGCGATGGGGATGGCGCCGCCGCCGCAATGAGCTGAATCCCGGTCAGGGCCGCAGGCCCCGCCCCTTGCGGCCCGGCTTCAGCGCCCGCTGCGCCAGCGTGGCGAACTGGCACAGTTCGGCGCGGGTCTGGCGTGGATCGATGATCGCCTCCACGCCATATCGTTCCGCCGTGCGGAACGGCGATCGCACCTGTTCCAGCCGGGCCCTGATCTCGGCCAGCCGGGCGGCGGGATCATCGGCGGCCTCCAGATCGGCGCGATAGGCCGCCTCCAGCCCGCCGGCGATGGGCAGCGACCCCCAGTCACCCGACGGCCAGGCCATGCGCCAGCGGAAGCGATCGGCAGGGGCATGGCCGCTGCCCGCCATGCCATAGGCCTTGCGCAGCACCACGCAGGCCCAGGGCACCGATGCCTGATAAATGGCCGCCAGCGCACGGCTGCCCCAGCGGATGGTCGCCTCCTCCTCGGCCCGGCGGCCGATCAGGAAGCCGGGATTGTCCACCAGCTGCACCAGCGGCAGATGGAATGTATCGGCCAGATCGACCATGCGTTCGACCTTGCGGGCGGTGGCCGCCGTCCACAATCCGCCCAGATGTTCGGGGTTGGAGGCGATGATGGCGACCGGCCAGCCATCCAGCCGGGCGAGGCCGGTGACAACGCCGGTGCCCCATTCGCGGCCGATTTCGAACCATGTGCCCTGATCGACGATCGCCTCCACGATCGGCCGCACCGGATAGAGCCGGCGCGGATCACGCGGCACCGCGTTCACCAGCCAGTCTTCGGCGCGGGTGACGGGATCGGTGCAGGCCGCACGCGCGGGCAGTTCCTCCACCGACGACGGCAGATACGAAAGGAACCAGCGGGTGCGCAGGAAGGCCTCCGCCTCGCTGGCGACGCGATCATCCACGGCGCCATTGCCGGCATGGATGGCGGCCCCGCCCAGTTCTTCCTTGCTGCGATGCTCGCCAGCGGCGGCCACCACCGGCGGGCCGGCCACGAACATCTGCGCCATGCCATCGACCAGCAGGGAATAATGCGCCATCACCATGCGCCCGGCGCCCAAGCCGGCCACCGCGCCCAGGCCCATCGCCACCACCGGCACGCGGGCCAGGTTGGCAGTCATATGCTCCCACCCCGGAATTTCGGGTATATAGGTGTAGCCGGCGGTTTCCAGGGTGCGCACGCTGCCGCCGCCGCCGGTGCCTTCGATCATGCGGATCAGCGGCAGGCCATATTCATGGGCCAGGCGCTCGGCATCGGACAATTTGCGGTGCAGGCTGGCATCGGCGGCGCCGCCGCGCACGGTGAAATCATCGGCAGTGGCCACCACCGGGCGGCCGGCGATGGTGGCGCGGCCAAACAGGAAATTGGCCGGCTGGAAGGCGGTCTGGGCGCCGCCGTCATCATAGGTGGAAAAGCCGGCGAGTGCGCCGATTTCGCGAAAACTGCCGGGATCGACCAGCGCCGCCAGCCGTTCGCGGGCGTTCAGCCGGCCCTGGGCGCGCTGCCGGGCCAGTTTTTCCGGCCCGCCCATGCCGGCGGCGGCGGCCAGCCGCTGCGCCAGTTCGGCGAGTTCATCGTGCCATCCCGGCTGTGTCATGCCCATACCGCCCCAAGATTGGAATTGCTGGTTGGCGATGGTGGCAGCAGCGCGGGGCGGGCAACAGCGGCAAAAACCACAGGGAGCGTGAATTATTCGTGGCATCTGGCAGCCGTTGCGGCCCTTCCGGGCTGATTCGGCGCGATTTTTTCGCTCACATGTGTCATCTCGCCACCGATCCAGGGGCGGTTCAGCCTTGTCATGGCCCTTAACTAAGTGGATAAGGGAGCTGGGGTTGCTGTAGGTCGCATGGGGTCGCGGCATGTTGAGTGGAAGCTTGAGTCATGGATTTGGACGCGACAGCGCCTTTGCGCTTGACTTTCGCGTGCCCGAACCAAACTGTTCTACTGTGACAACACGGCAAGATCCGCCGCGCCCGGTTGACGAGCGTGTGGCCCGCCTGAGCGACGGCGAACGCGCCTGCCTGCGCTTGGTTTATGCCCATCTCACCTCCAAGGATATCGCCCGCGAGCTGGGCCTGTCGAACCACACGGTTGACATGCGGCTGCGCACCGCCATTCGCAAACTGGGCGTCAACAACCGCACCGAAGCGGCCAAGCTGCTGGTTTCGCTGGAAGAAATTGCCGGCGGCACCCCAGGTGGCCCATATCAACCATTGATATACCAAGCACCGGAGATTGCGGCATCGGCGGATTCGGCGATGTTTGGGGCACCGGCTTCTGCGACGCACGGTGCAGCTTCCTCCCGTTCCAGCGACCCCAATCTGCTCGAACACGGAACCCTCGCACGGACGCTGCCAGCATCGCACAGGCCGGATGCTGATCCACCGGCGGGAATCCTCGCTTTCACCGGTGCACCGGCAGGCAACACGGCCGCAGGGCCGGCGTATGCAACGGACTGGCCGGGCATTGCAGCCCCCGACCCTGGCATTGATGCCCGGCCTTTCCTTGCCACGCGCCCCTGGGGCCAGAAGAACGACCTGGCGATCGGCCACCGGCTTGGGTGGATCATGTTCATCGCCGTGGCGTCTGCGCTCACATTCGGCGGCGTGCTTGCCGCCCTCGCTGCGCTCAAGACGCTGATCTAGCACTTCCGGACCATTGTCGTCCGGAAGGACGACCAACAACCGGCCGCCGCCCCGGCGTGCCGCAACCGGAAGGAGTTTGTCATGCTCAAGGAACGCCGCCTCGCCGCCAACAAGATCGCCGAACAGCTGTTCGCTGCCGAAGCCGCCATCGATGCTGCCGTGGCCGCCGTGGCCCAGCTCACCGCCGTGATGCCGCTGGCCCGCCAGGAAGCCAATCTTGCGGCCTGCATCGGCCAGGACGCGCTGATGGGTGCGATGCAGACCTGCCAGCAGCTGATCGAAGCGCGCGGCCGCATCATCGCCACCCACGCCTCGCTGCGCCAGGCGCAGACCCAGATCGGCCTTGATGCGGTGAACTTCATGGGCCGCTGCCCGCCGGAAGAAGGTGCGCTGACCGAAACCGCCGCGCCGGTGCGTCGCCTCACCATCGCCGCCTGATCGCCTGATGATCCTGGCATGATCCAGCGTGGCTGGCTGGCACCGCATGGTGCCGGCCGGCGCGCCGTTTGGGAGAGACAGATGATTCTGGAATTGTTCGGGCTTGGCGCGTTGCTTGGCGCCGCCCTGATCGCCTTCCGCTGGGGTGGGCGCGACGAAATGCTGGCCGCCTTGGCCTTCCTGCTGGCCACCCTGCTGTCGTGGGCGATGGACAACCAGTACAACGGCACCCAGGTGAACGTGCTGGCTGTGGACTTTGCCCTGCTGATCGGCCTGGTGGTGCTGGCGCTGACCAGTGACCGCTTCTGGCCGATGTATGCCGCCGCCTTCCAGTTGGTGGGCAGCATCGTCCACATCGGCAGCATGACGGAAACCGGCGATTTCGCCTGGGCCTATGCGGTCGGGCTGATCTTCTGGTCCTATGCCGTGTTGGCCGCGCTGATGGCGGGCACCTGGCTGGAAGGCCGGAACCGGCGGGTGATGGGTCTGTAACCAGTTGATTTCGCTTTGCCCTATCAACCACTGATAGGGCCCGGCATGGCAGAGCCGCCCCGGTATGCGCCGGGGCGGCGTTGCTGCTTGCGACAAGCCCGCCCTTGCCGCCCATGCCGGCTGCGCCTAACGCCAGATGCGCGCCGGGCTTGCGCAAAGTGAACAAATATGGAACATTTCGGCCATGCTGAACCAGATCCAGGTGCGCGGCGCGCGGGAACATAATCTGAAGGGGGTGGATGTCGATCTGCCCAGGAACGCGCTCACCGTCATCACCGGCCTGTCGGGTTCGGGCAAATCGTCCCTGGCCTTTGATACCATCTATGCCGAAGGCCAGCGCCGTTATGTCGAATCGCTGTCCGCCTATGCCCGCCAGTTTCTGGAGATGATGGCAAAGCCGGATGTGGACCATATCGAGGGCCTGTCACCCGCGATCAGCATCGAGCAGAAGACGACGAGCCGGAACCCGCGCTCCACCGTCGCCACCGTCACCGAAATCTATGATTACATGCGCCTGCTGTGGGCGCGGGTGGGCGTGCCCTACAGTCCGGCCACCGGTCTGCCGATCACGGCCCAAACCGTCAGCCAGATGGTGGACCGGGTGATGGCCCTGCCCGAAGGCACCCGCCTCTATCTGCTGGCCCCCATCGTGCGCGGCCGCAAGGGCGAGTATCGCAAGGAGCTGGCGCAGCTGCAGAAGGATGGCTTCACCCGCGTGAAGATCGACGGCGAATTTCACGCTATCGAGGACGCCCCGGCGCTGGACAAGAAATTCAAGCACGACATCGATGTGGTGGTGGACCGGCTGGCGGTGAAGGAGGGGCTGGAATCCCGCCTGGCCGAAAGTTTCGAGACGGCGCTGAAGCTGGCCGAGGGGCTGGCGATTGTCGAACTGGCCGATGCCCCGGCCACGGCGCCAGAGGCCGAGCGGCGCATCCTGTTTTCCGAGAAATTCGCCTGCCCGGTTTCGGGCTTCACCATTTCCGAAATCGAACCGCGATTGTTCAGCTTCAACGCGCCGCAAGGGGCCTGCCCGGCCTGTGATGGCCTGGGCGAAAAGCAGCATTTCGATCCCGAACTGATCGTGCCCAACCATGCGCTCACGCTGGAAAAGGGCGCGGTGGCGCCCTGGGCCAAGTCCAACCCGCCTTCGCCCTATTATCTCCAGGTGCTGGCCAGTGTCGGCCGCGCCTTTGGCTTCACGCTGAAGGCCAGATGGGCCGATCTGTCGGCCGAGGCCCGCCACGCCATCCTGCACGGCACCGGCGGCAAGGCGATTGCGCTGCGGTTCGAAGATGGGCGCAAGGCCTATGAGGTGATGAAGCCGTTCGAAGGCGTCATCAGGAATCTCGAAAAGCGGCTCAACACCGAAAGCGCCTGGATGCGCGAGGAGCTGGAGCGTTATCAGTCCCCTTCCCCCTGCGAGGTCTGCCATGGCGACCGGCTGCGGCCCGAAGCCCTGTCGGTGAAGATTGCCGGCGAAACCATCGCCACCGCCGTGCGCCGCCCGGTGGGCCAGGCGCTGCGCTGGGCGCAGGGCGTTGCCGATCATCTTACCCAGAAACAGCGCGCCATCGGGGATCGCATCCTGAAGGAAATCACCGAACGGCTGGGCTTTCTGGACAATGTCGGGCTGGATTATCTCAACCTCGATCGCAAATCGGGCACGCTGTCGGGCGGGGAATCACAGCGCATCCGGCTGGCCAGCCAGATCGGTTCCGGCCTGTCGGGCGTGCTCTATGTGCTGGATGAACCCTCCATCGGCCTGCACCAGCGCGACAATGATCGCCTGCTCGCCACGCTGAAGCGGCTGCGCGATCTGGGCAACACCGTGCTGGTGGTGGAGCATGACGAGGACGCCATCCGCCTGGCCGATCATATCATCGACATGGGCCCCGGTGCCGGCGTGCACGGCGGCGAGGTGGTGGCGGCGGGCACGCTGGCCGATATCCTGGCCACGCCGGGCAGCATCACCGGCGATTATCTGTCGGGCCGCCGCGCCATTGCGTTGCCGGCCAGCCGCCGCAAGGGCAGCGGCAAGAAGCTGACCGTGAAGAACGCGCGCGGCAACAATCTGCAGGGCGTCACCGCCAGCATTCCGCTGGCCACCTTCACCTGCATCACCGGGGTGTCGGGCAGCGGCAAATCCACCTTCACCATCGACACGCTGTACAACGCCGCCGCGCGCGAACTGAACGGCGCCCGCGTGCTGGCCGCGCCGCACGACGGGCTGGACGGGTTGCAGCATCTCGACAAGGTGATCGACATCGATCAATCCCCCATCGGCCGCACGCCGCGATCGAACCCCGCCACCTACACCGGCTGTTTCACCAGCATGCGCGACTGGTTCGCCGGCCTGCCGGAATCCCAGGCCCGCGGTTACAAGCCGGGTCGCTTCAGCTTCAACGTCAAGGGCGGCCGCTGCGAGGCCTGCCAGGGCGATGGCGTGCTGAAGATCGAGATGCACTTCCTGCCCGATGTCTATGTCACCTGCGATGTCTGCCACGGTGCCCGCTACAACCGCGAAACGCTGGAGGTGAAGTTCAAGGGCAAGAGCATCGCCGACGTGCTGGACATGACGATCGAGGACGGGGTGGAATTTTTCAAGGCGGTGCCGCCGATCCGCGACAAGCTTGCCATGCTGCTCGAAGTCGGGCTGGGCTATGTCAAGATCGGCCAGCAGGCCACCACGCTGTCGGGCGGCGAGGCGCAGCGCGTCAAGCTGGCCAAGGAACTGAGCCGCCGGGCCACCGGCAACACGCTGTATATTCTGGATGAACCCACCACCGGCCTGCATTTCGAAGACGTGCGCAAGCTGCTGGAGGTGCTGCACGCCCTGGTGGACCAGGGCAACAGCGTCGTCGTGATCGAACATAATCTCGACGTCATCAAGACCGCCGACCACATCATCGATCTCGGCCCCGACGGCGGCGACAAGGGCGGCCAGCTGGTGGTGACCGGCACGCCGGAGGCGGTGGCGGCGTGCGAAGCCAGCTGGACGGGGAAGCATCTGGCGCCGTTGCTGGCGAGCGGCGCGGGTGGGAGTGCGCCGGCGGATACGCCGGTGAAGAAGGCCCGTAAGGCCAAGGTCAAGGCGTGAATTGTGCCTCCGGCGGGCAGGGTCACAGACCCTGCACCCAATTTGCTTGCAGGCGCCCCTGCCCGCCGGAGGCCGCTTTCCTGCCTCTCTGAACGAAAAGGGGCGACCCCGAGAGGCCGCCCCTTCCCTCATGCTGGTGCGCCAATCAGTGCTGGGTTGCCGGCATATGCACTTCCAGGCCGTCCAGCGCCGCGCTGGCGGTGATCTGGCAGGCCAGGCGGCTGTTGGGCCTGGCGGTATCGGCCAGTTCGATCATGGCGTCTTCGGTTTCGGAACGGGTGCCGGTGGCATGTTCCCATTCGGCAGGGATGTAGCAGTGGCAGGTGGCGCAGGCAGCGTTGCCGCCGCAATCGCCGTCGATGCCGGGCACGTTGTTCTGCAACGCGCCTTCCATCAGATTTTCGCCTTCCGGCACGTTCACTTCGTGGCGGGCGCCGTTGTGTTCGACGTAAATGATCTTGACCATCTTGTCCTCTATCAGGCCGGAATGCGAACCATCATCTTCTTGTAACCGCGCACGAAGGCGCTGGGCACCCGCTCCGGCTCGTCCAGCACCTCGATATGATCGAAGCGCTTGAGGATTTCTTCCCACAGGATCTTCAGCTGCAGCTCGGCCAGGCGGTTGCCGACGCAGCGGTGGATGCCAAAGCCGAAGGCCATGTGCTGGCGGGCGCGCGGGCGATCGATGATGAAGGCATCCGGGTTGTCGAGCACCGTGTCATCGCGGTTGGCCGACGAATACCACATCACCACCTTGTCGCCCTTGTGGATCAGCTGCCCGCCCAGCACCGTATCCTGCAGCGCGGTGCGGCGCATGTGGGCCAGCGGGGTCTGGTAGCGGATGATCTCGCTGACCATGTTTTCCACCAGGCCATGGTTGGCCTTCAGCTTGGCATATTCGGCCGGGTTCTGATTCAGGAAATAGAGGCCGCCGCTGATCGAATTGCGGGTGGTATCGTTGCCGCCGACGATCAGCAGCACCAGATTGCCCATGAATTCCATCGGCGGCATGTTGCGGGTGGCCGGGTTGTGGGCCAGCATGGAGACCAGGTCGCCGGTGGGTTCGGCGTTCACCCGCTCGTTCCACAGCATGGTGAATTCCTGCAACATGCCCAGAAGGATGCCCTGCCGCTCTTCCTTGCCGGGGTTGCCCGGCAGTTCGGGATCGGCGGTGGAGACATCGGACCAGTAGGTGAGCATGCGACGCCGTTCCTGCGGCCAGCCGAACAGGGTGGCCAGCATGCGGCTGGTGAGTTCGATGGACACCCTGTCCACCCAGTCAAAGGCTTCGCCACGCGGCAGGCCATCGAGCACTTCGGCGGTGCGGCTGCGGATCAATTCCTCGTAGCTGGCGAGATTCTGGCCCGAAACGATGGGGTTGACGGCCTTGCGCTGCACATCATGCTTGGGCGGGTCCATGGCGATGAACATCGGCATGATGAAATCGGGATCCATGTCGAACAGGGTGATGCCGCCCAGCATGGCTTCGGAACTGAAGACCTGGTGGTTGGTATCCACCGCCATCACGTCGTTCCAGCGGGTGACGTTCCAGAAGCCGCGGTGGCGGTTGGAATTGACGCTGGTGAAGAACACCGGCGCTTCGGCGCGCAGGCGCTTGAAATAGACATGGTTGGTGTCCGTCTCCCACCACAGCGGGTCGGCGATGTCCACGTCCTCCAGCGGGGCGGCGGCGAGATAGGATTCCAGCGTGGCCTTGTCGTGATCGGGCAGATCAGGGCGCATGCGCGGCGGCAGCGGCCAGGTCACGCTGCCCTGCGGCAGGCTTTGGGTGTGGCGGGTGTCTTTCAGCTGGGTGGCCATGGCGGATACTCCCCTTGGGTTACGTTGTGCCCCTCATCTGCGGAGATACACTACGCAAATGCGTTGCGCCAGATCAAATTGCGGATTTCATCTCCGCATTTGCACAGGCGGCCGTGGCTGCGCATGATGACGGCCAGACCAGCAGGAGCTTGCCATGGCCGATCTTGCCACTGTGGTGCCCGCCATTGCCGCCGCCATGGCGGCCAACCCGGAACGCGGGCGGGTGGCCGATTACATCCCGGAACTGGCCAAGGTTTCGCCGGCCCATTTCGGCCTGGTGGTGATCACCGCCGATGGCCGGGAATTTGCGGCAGGCGATGCCGATCTGGGCTTTTCCATCCAGTCCATTTCCAAGGTCTTTGCGCTGGTGGAGGCGCTGGCCAGCCATGGCGAAGGCGTGTGGCGGCGGGTGGGGCGGGAGCCTTCGGGCGGGGCGTTCAATTCGATCGTGCAGCTGGAAGCCGAAGGCGGCCGCCCGCGCAACCCGTTCATCAATGCCGGCGCCATTGCCGTGACCGATCTGATCACCGATGGCGATGATCCGCGCGCCGGCGCCGGGCGCATCCTGCGGCTGTTGCGCGACTTATCGGGCGCAGGGAGCATTTCGGTGGATGGTGCCGTGGCCTATTCAGAGGCCGCCACCGGCCACCGCAACGCCGCGCTGGCGCATTTCATGAAGGCGCATGGCGTGCTGACCGGGCGGGTGGAAGCGACGCTGTCCACCTATTTCCACCAGTGCGCCATCGCCATGAGCTGCCGCGAACTGGCCCGCGCCGGCCGATTTCTGATGAACGGCGGCATCGATCCGGCCAGCGGGCGGTGCATCGTTTCGGCCGAACAGGCGCGGCGGATCAATGCGCTGATGCTCACCTGCGGCCATTATGATGCGTCGGGCGATTTCGCCTTTTCGGTGGGGCTGCCGGCCAAATCCGGCGTGGGCGGCGGCATATTGGCGATTGCGCCGGGCCGAGCCAGCATGGCGGTGTGGTCGCCGGGGTTGAGCGCGCAGGGCAACAGCCTGCTGGGCACCGCCGCGCTGGAACAACTGGCCAGCGCCATGGGGTGGAGCGTGTTCAACCCGGACGCGTGATCCGCAAAGATACCGGCTTGCCATGACCGCGCGCGGCAGCGAGGTTGCAAAGGGGAGAGCGGGCATGACCAGAGCGGGACTGATAGTGCTGATGGCGTTGTGCAGCAGCCCGTGCGGGGCGGCGGCACCGATCACCCAGATGTTTTCCGGGACACTGGCCGGCCCCGACAGCCAGCGCAGCCTGCACCTGCCGATGATCGGCCGCGGCACCGCGAGCTTGCTGGTGGAAACGGATCGTCCGGTTCAGTTCATGCTCTATGACCATGGCGAATTGCGCTACAACTATATCTGTCCGCCCGGCACAGGTGATTGTGGCGGCAACGAAATATTGTTTGTCAACCAATATGGCCCGTTCACCGGCAATGTGCGGGTGACGAGCCGGATGGTCTGGCGCAACGCCTATCGCAACGGGCAAAAAGTCTATTCGCTGGGTTATGGCGAACAATTGCTGTACTTCACCGTGCCCGGCAACCAGCCATTGCAATATCGCGTCACCCAAAGCTTCATCGGCCAGGTGCCGGAACCGGCAAGCTGGCTGATGATGATCGCCGGCTTTGGGCTGGTGGGGGCGGTGGCGCGGCGGCAGCGGCTCAGCCCACCAGCGCCAGGCGCGGCGGATCGAGCATTTCCTGCACCAGGCGATCGGGCCCCAGCGCGCGGGTGATTTCGGCTTCCAGATCGGCATCGATCAGGCACTGGCGGCCAAGCACGAGGCGGGCCGGGCCGGCGATGGTGCTGATTTCGGCGACCAGTTCGCCGCGCCCCTGCGCCGGATTGCGGGCCACGGCGGCGGCCAGGGTGGCGGCTTCGGCGGGATGATCGATGCGCACCACCAGCCGGCCACGGGTGCGCCGGGCCATGTCGGCCAATGATCGGGCGCCGCGCAGGGTCAGGCGCGGCACGTCTTCGCCCTCCTTCCACTGCACCTCCATCGCCAGCAGCAGCGGCGGCGGATCGCTGGCCAGGCCCTCGATGCTGGTTTGCAGCTCCTCATCGAAACAGCTGGTGACGAACTGGCCCGACCGGTCGGAAAAGCTGAGGAACTGGTAGCGCCGCCCGGTCTGTGTGGTGCGCCAGCGCCGTTCTTCCAGCAGGCCGGCCATGTTGACCAGCTGCTTGCCGCCGCCCGCCGGGGCCGGCATCGCCAGCACGTCGGCAAAGCTCTTGACGTCATTGGCCAGCAGCACATTGGCAAAGCCGTCAACCGGATGGCCGGAGAAGAAGAATCCGAATGCGTCCTTCTCGTGGCCCATGCGTTCGGCCACGCTCCACGCCAGATTGGGCACCATCAGGGCCAGGCTGGCATGATCGGCCATGCCGGTGGCATCGCCGAACAGCGCCACCTGGGCCGATTCGCGTTCGGCCGCGGCCGATTGGGCGCTGGCCATGATGGCTTCGGCCAGGGCATGCACGCCGGCGCGATTGGGGCTGATCGCATCAAAGCTGCCGGCTGCAATCAGGCTTTCCAGCTGGCGCTTGTTCAGGCTTTTGGGATCACAGCGGCGGGCAAAATCGGCCAGATCGGCAAAGGGCCCGGCGCGCTCGCGATCGGCCACCAGGCCTTCCATGGCCTTCAGGCCCACGCCCTTCAGGCCAGCCAGGGCATAGCGCACCGCCAGCGCGCCATCGGGGCCATCGGCCACGGTGAAATCGGCGGCCGACCCATTGATGCAGGGCGGCAGCATGGCGACGCCCGATCGGCGCGCATCTTCGGCAAAGATGGCAAGGCGATCGGTGTTGTCGATGTCATAGGCCATCGAGGCGGCATAGAAGATGGCGCGGTGATGCGTCTTCAGCCAGGCGGTGTGGTAGGACACCAGCGCATAGGCGGCGGCGTGGCTCTTGTTGAAGCCATAGTTGGCAAACTTCAGGATCAGTTCGAAGATCGCATCGGATGTGGCTGGATCAATGGCATTCTTGGCCGCGCCTTCGGAAAAGCGTGCCTTTTGCGCCACCATCTCGTGGTGGATCTTCTTGCCCATGGCGCGGCGCAGCAGATCGGCTTCGCCCAGGCTGTAACCGGCCAGTTCGCGTGCCAGGCTCATCACCTGTTCCTGATAGACGATGATGCCATAGGTTTCGCGCAATATGGGTTCCATGGCCGGATGCAGCAGTTCCACCGGCTCGCGGCCGGATTTGCGCAGCGCAAAGCTGGGGATATTGTCCATCGGGCCGGGGCGATAGAGCGCACCCAGCGCCACGATATCGGCAAAGCAATCGGGCCGCACCTGGCCCAGCGCGCGGCGCATGCCTTCGGATTCAAACTGGAACACGCCCACCGTGTCGCCTTCGGCGATCAGCCGGTACACCGCGGCATCATCGGTGGGCAGCGTCGCCCAATCCACCGTCACCCCGCGCGCGCGCAGCATGGCCGCGGCCCGATCAAGGACAGACAGGGTTCTCAGACCCAGAAAATCGAACTTGACCAGCCCCGCCTTTTCGGCGGCCTTCATTTCGAACTGCGTCACCTGCATGTCCGATTTGGGGTCGCGATAGAGCGGGACAAGTTGCGACAGCGGCCGGTCGCCGATCACCACCCCGGCGGCGTGGGTGGAGCTGTGGCGCGGCAGGCCTTCCAGTTGCAGGGCGATGTCGACCAGCCGCTTCACCTTGGGATCGCGCCGCACTTCATCGATGAAGGCGGGCTCGCCGGGGTATTTCTTGCCATCCTTGTCCGCCCCGCGGCCCAGGGTGCGGGCCAGCGTCCAGGGATCGGTGGGGTGGCTGGGCACCAGCTTTGCCAGCCGGTCGATCTGGCCATAGGGCATCTGGAGGACGCGGCCGACATCCTTCAGCACGGCGCGCGCCTTCATCCGGCCAAAGGTGATGATCTGCGCCACCTGTTCCTTGCCATAACGGGCCTGCACATAATCAATCACTTCGCCGCGCCGCGTTTCGCAGAAATCGATATCGAAATCGGGCATCGACACGCGATCCGGGTTCAGGAAGCGTTCGAACAGCAGGCCATGGTGCAGTGGATCAAGATCGGTGATGGTCAGCGCCCAGGCCACCACCGAACCGGCACCCGATCCGCGCCCCGGCCCCACCGGAATCCCCTGCCCCTTTGCCCACTGGATGAAATCGGCAACGATCAGGAAATAGCCGGGAAAGCCCATCGACTTGATGACATCAAGCTCGAACGCCAGGCGCGCTTCATAGGGGGCGCGGTCTTCGGCCGATTTGCCCAGCGCATCCATGCGGCGGGCAAGGCCGGTGGTGGCGGCGGCGTCCAGCGCCGCGTCCTCACCGCCGGCGGCCAGGCGCGGCAGGATCGGCTTGCGGCCGCTGGCCATGACGGCGCAGCGCTGGGCAACCACAATCGTGTTGGCGATGGCTTCGGGCAGATCGGCGAACAGGGCGTGCCAGTCGGCGGCCGGTTTCAGCCATTGTTCCGGGTTGGAACGGCGGCGATCCTGCGCCTCGACATAGCTGGATTCGGCGATGCACAGCAGCACGTCGTGGGCCTCGTGCATGGCGGCATCGAGGAACTTGACCGGCGCCGTGCCCACGATGGGCAGGCCGCGCGCTTCGGCCAGGCGCAGCAGCGCCGCCTCGCTGCGCTTTTCGATTTCGTCGCCCGAGCGGGCGATTTCCACATAGAGCCGGCCCGGAAACAGCGCCTGCAGCCGGTTCGCTATCGTCTCGATATCCTGGCCTTCGGCGGCGAGCCGCGCCAGCGCGCCATCGGCCCCGCCGGTCAGGCAGATCAGGCCATCGCTGCGGCCATCAAGCTGATCGAGCGTGAGCAGCGGATCGCCCGGCGTGGCGGCGGCCAGATGCGCATCGGACACCAGCGCGATCAAATTGGTATAACCTGCCGGATCTTGCGCAAACAGCGCCAGCCAATCGATCTGCGCGCGGCTGTGGATGGTGGCACTGCCCGGCCGTTCGATCGGCAGCAGTGCGCCGATGACCGGCTGCACGCCCGCATCCTTGGCGGCGGCGGAAAAATCCATGGCGGCAAACATGTTGGCGCGATCGGCCAGGCCAATCGCCGGAAAGCCCAGCCGCCGCGCCACGGCGGCCAGCGTTTCGGGCAGACAAGCGCCTTCCAGCATGGAAAAGGCGCTGTGGCAGCGAAGGGGAACGAATCCGGCGTGGGCCATGGCGGCACAATGCGGCCAGCCGGCGCGAAGGTGAAGGGCGCACGCGGATTTATCCACCGTGATGAAGGGCGGCGGCCTCGATCCTTCCCCTCCGGGGGAGGTGCCCGCAGGGCGCAAGGGGGCTTGCCAGCGCCGGCCTGTGCGCCCCCTCCGTCGCCTTCGGCACCACCTCCCCCAGCGGGGGGAGGAATTGCGGCAATCAGGCCGCGACCAGCTTGCCGTGCTGAAGCGTCACCACCCGGTCCAGCCGGTGGGCCAGTGCCAGATTGTGGGTGGCGACCAGCGCGGCGGCACCGGTGGAGCGGACGAGATCGAGGAAGGCGGCCAGCACCAGCCCGGCCGTGGCTTCATCCAGATTGCCGGTGGGTTCATCGGCCAGCACCAGCGCCGGGCGGTTGGCCAGCGCGCGGGCGACGGCGACGCGCTGTTGTTCCCCGCCCGACAGTTGCGCCGGTTTGTGGGTGAGCCGCGCGCCCAGGCCCAGTGCGCCGAGCAGTTCATCGGCGCGGGCACTGGCCGCAGCCGGCGCGACCCCGGCCACCAGCCCGGCCAGCATGACATTTTCGCGCGCGCTGAAATCGGGCAGCAGGTGGTGGAATTGATAGACAAAGCCCAGCCGCTGGCGACGCAGGCGGGTGCGGCCGGCGTCATCCAGCTGGCCCGCCGCTTCCCCGCAGATGCGGATCTGGCCGGAAAAACCGCCTTCCAGCAGGCCCACCGCCTGGAGCAGCGTTGACTTGCCGGAGCCCGACGGCCCCAGCAGCGCGACGATCTCGCCCGGCGCGATGGCCAGATCGACCCCGCGCAGCACATCGATGCGGGCGCCCGCCTGTTCGAAATGCCGGGCCAGGCCAAGGGTTTGCAGCACCGGCTCACTCATAGCGCAGCACCGTGACCGGATCGGTGGAAGCCGCCTTCCACGCCGGATAGAGCGTGGCGAGGAACGACAGGCCCAGCGCCAGCACCACGATGCCCAGCACCTCCAGCGGATCGGTTTTCGATGGCAGCAGCGTGAGATAGCGGATGGACGGGTCCCAGATGTTGGTGCCGGTGAGCGAGGACACGCTATCCACGATCGGCTGGCGGAAGCGCAGCAGCAGGAACCCCAGCGCCAGGCCAGAGGCGACGCCGGCCGCCCCGATCAACGTGCCCACCGCCATGAACACCCGCATCATGCTGGCGCGGCTGGCGCCCATGGTGCGCAATATGGCGATATCCCGCGTTTTTGCGCGCACAAGCATGATCAATGACGACAGGATGTTGAACACCGCCACCAGGATGATGATGGAAAGCACCCAGAACATCACCGTCTGTTCCACCACCATCGCCGAAAACAGCGCGGCGTTGCTGCGCGTCCAGTCGTTCACCACCGCGATGCCGGCCCATTTCTGGCGCAGCGGTTCCAGCAGGGCGGCGGCGCGATCGGGATCGGTGGTTTCCACCTCCACCATGCTCACCGCCTGATCCAGCCGCATCAGCGTTTGCGCATCGGCCAGCGGCATGATCACGAACGCCTTGTCATAATCATACACGCCCACTTCAAACACCGCGACCACGGTGTAGGCGACGATGCGCGGCACCGTGCCGAAGGCGGTGGACTGGCCGGCCGGGTTGATCAGGCTGATCTGGTCGCCCACGCGCACGCCCAGTTGTTCGGCCAGGCGGGCACCGATGGCCACGGTGGCATTGCCCGGTTGCAGCGCCGCCAGCGCGCCGCCGCGCACATTGGTGGCGATGGTGGGATTGGCCCTGATGTCGGCCAGCGCGAGGCCGCGCACGATCACGCCTTCCACCCGGCCGCCGGCGCTGGCCATCAGCGGCTGTTCGATCATCGGCGCGGCGCGCACCACGCCGGGCAGCGCGCGCGCATCGGCCACCACTTGGCGCCATTGATCAAGCCGGCCGCCATAGCCCTGCACCACGGCATGGCCATTCAGGCCGATGATGCGATCGAACAGTTCGGCGCGAAAGCCGTTCATCACGCTCATCACCGCGATCAGCGCGGCCACGCCCAGAGCCACCGCCACCAGGCTGATGCCGGCCACCAGGAAGATGAAGCCTTCACCCTGCCCCGGCGTGAGATAGCGCCGGATGATCAGCCGTTCGTGGGCGGTGATCAAATGCGGCCAACCACGGCTTCGATCGGCACTTCCACCCGCTCGCCGGTGGCGCGGCGTTTCAGTTCGACAACGCCGGCGGCCAGGCCCTTGGGGCCAATGATCACCTGCCACGGAATGCCGATCAGATCGGCGGTGGCGAATTTCGCGCCGCCGCGCTCATCGCGATCATCATAGAGCACATCCACGCCGGCCGCCGTGAAATCGGCATAAAGCCGGTCGCAGGCGGCCGCGCAGGCGCCATCATCGGCGCGCAGGTTGATCAGCGCCACCCGGAAGGGGGCAACCGCTTCGGGCCAGACGATGCCGGCCTCATCATGGCAGGCCTCGATGATGGCGCCGGCGAGCCGGGAAACGCCGATGCCATAGCTGCCCATCAGCGGGGTGACCGGCTGGCCGTCGGGGCCCTGCACGGTGACGCCCATCGGGGCGGTATATTTGTCGCCGAAATAAAACACCTGGCCAACCTCGATGCCCCTGGACTGCCGCAGCGCCGCACCGCAGGCCGCTTCGGCGGCAGCATCACGCTTTTCATCGGTGGCGGCATAATCGGCGTTGAGGCCGTTGATGAAGGCTGCCAGCGCCGCCCGGTCATCGGCGTCGACATGGCCGGTATCGCGTGGGCGCAGCCAGTTCTCATGATAGAAGACATCGCTTTCGCCGGTGGGGGCCAGCACGATGAATTCGTGGGACAGATCACCGCCAATGGGGCCGGTATCGGCCTGCATCGGAATGGCATTCAGGCCCATGGCGGCAAAGGTGCGCAGATAGGCGATGAACATGCGGTTGTAGCTGTGAACCGCGGCATCATAATCCAGATCGAAGCTGTAGGCATCCTTCATCAGGAATTCGCGGCCGCGCAGCACGCCAAAGCGCGGCCGCACCTCGTCGCGGAACTTCCACTGGATCTGGTAGATGTTGCGCGGCAGGTCGCGATAGGATTTGGAGCCATTCTGGAAGATGGCGGTGAACAGCTCCTCGGCGGTGGGGCTGAACAGCATGTCGCGATCATGGCGATCGGTGATGCGCAGCATTTCCGGGCCATAGGCATCGTAACGGCCGGATTGCCGCCACAGATCGGCGGACTGGATGGTGGGCATCAGCACCTCGATTGCGCCGGCGCGATCCTGTTCGCGGCGCACGACCTTTTCGATGTTGGCCAGCACGCGCCTGCCCAGCGGCAGCCAGGCATAGATGCCGGCCGATGTCTGCCGGATCATCGCGGCGCGCAGCATCAGCTGGTGCGAAATCACCTGGGCCTCGCCCGGCGTTTCCTTGAGGACAGGCATGAAATAACGGGACAGGCGCACGATGATCTCTTGGGCTGTGGAACGTGAACGCGGCCTTAGCACGTCTGGCCCGGCGGGCAAGCTGGCGACGCGGTGTTGCAGCAAGGCCACAGTTCACGATTTCGTCACGACCCGGCCAAACAGCCGGCCTGACAGAGGCGGCGAATCGGCATATCAATTGTGAACAGACGCGGGGCGCCTTGTGCGGCCAGGGTCTTGGGGAGAAAGACGACGCGGGTTCACCGTCAGCGCGCCGCCCGATCTGGGCCGGCAGCGCGCGCCGGCCGGAGCAGATGGGGGCATTGGCTCCGGCCGGTGCCGAACGGTGGATATTGGGTCAGTCTCGTCACGGGGCCCCCGGCAAGGTGACTTGCCGGGGGCCTTTCCCGTTTCGCCCCCCTGCTTTCATCAGGCCGCGCCGTCCCGCCCCGCATGGCACAAGCAGCGCAAAGGGGAGGACAGACCATGGCCCATGAACATGTGACGGTGGAGCGCGACGGCAAGATCCTGATCGTCACCATCAACCGGCCCGACCGGATGAACGCGCTGCATCCGCCGGCCAATGAGGAGCTGGACCAGATCTTCAATGAGTTCGCCGCCGATCCCGATCTGTGGGTGGCGATCATCACCGGGGCGGGGCCGCGGGCCTTTTCCGCCGGCAATGATCTGCGCTGGCAAGCCGAGGGCAATGCCATCACCGTGCCGCCATCGGGCTTTGGCGGGCTGACCAGCCGCTGGGATCTGGACAAGCCGGTGATCGCGGCGGTGAACGGTGTCGCCATGGGCGGCGGTTTTGAGGTGGCGCTGGCCGCCGACATCATCATCGCCGCCGATACTGCCAGCTTCGCCCTGCCCGAACCCAAGGTGGGGCTGGCAGCGCTGGCCGGCGGGCTGCACCGGCTGCCGCGCGCCATCGGCGTGTCGCGCGCCATGGCGATGATCCTGACGGCGCGCACGGTTTCGGCCGCCGAAGGCAAGGATCTGGGCTTTGTGGCCGAGGTGGTGGCCGCCGCCGATCTGCTGCCCCGCGCCCGCGCCCTGGCGGCGGCGATATGCGAATTGTCACCGCTGTCGCTCCGGGCATCGAAACAGGCGGTGCTCAAGGGGCTGGAGGAGCCCAGCTTGCGCGCCGCCTATGAAGGCCAGGGCCGTTATCCGGCGGTGCAGGCGCTGTTCCGCAGCGAGGATCTGCGCGAAGGCCCGCTGGCCTTTGCCCAGAAACGCAAACCGGAGTGGAAGGGCCGCTGAGCGGCCCTGCCCTCAGCGCAGCACGGAGCGGCCGGCGTAGACGGCGTCGCGGCCCAGTTCTTCCTCGATGCGGATCAGCTGGTTGTATTTGGCCAGCCGGTCCGACCGGGCCAGGCTGCCGGTCTTGATCTGGCCGCAGCCGCAGGCCACCGCCAGATCGGCGATGGTGGCATCCTCCGTCTCGCCCGACCGGTGCGACATCACGCTGCGATACCGGGCGCGGTGGGCCATGTCGACCGCGGCCAGGGTTTCGGTCAGCGTGCCAATCTGGTTCACCTTGACCAGCAGCGCGTTGGCCAGGCCATCGGCGATGCCCTGCCCCAACCGTGCCGGATTGGTGACGAACAGATCATCGCCCACCAGCTGCACCGACGCGCCCAGCCGATCGGTCAGCAGCTTCCAGCCGGCCATGTCGTCCTCGCTCATCCCGTCCTCGATCGACAGGATGGGATAATCGGCGCACAGGGCGGCCCAATAATCGGTCATCGCCGCTGGCGACAGGGTCAGGCCCTCGCCATGCAGATGATAGGCGCCGTCGTGGAAGAATTCGGTGGCGGCGGCATCCAGCGCCAGCATGACATTGTCGCCGGGGGTGAAGCCGGCCTTTTCGATGGCGGCCATCACGAAATCCAGCGCGGCGCGGGTGCCGTTGAGATTGGGGGCAAAGCCGCCTTCATCACCCACCGCGGTGTTGTGGCCCTGGGCCTTCAACTCGGCCTTCAGCGTGTGGAAAATCTCTGCGCCCCAGCGCACCGCCTCGGCGATGGAGCCGGCCCCCACCGGCATCACCATGAATTCCTGCACGTCGATGGGATTGTCGGCATGGGCGCCGCCGTTGATGATGTTCATCATCGGCACGGGCAGCAGGCGGGCGGAAACACCGCCGACATAGCGGTGCAGCGGCAGCCCGCGCGCGTCGGCGGCGGCCTTGGCGACGGCCAGCGACACGCCCAATATGGCGTTGGCACCCAGCCGGCTCTTGTTGGCCGTGCCGTCCAGTTCGATCATGGCGGCATCGATGCTGCCCTGCTCCTCGGCTTCCATGCCGGCCAGCGCGTCGTAAATCTCGCCGTTCACGGCCGCGACCGCCTTCAATACGCCCTTGCCCAGATAACGCGCCTTGTCGCCATCGCGCAGTTCCACCGCTTCGTGCGCGCCGGTGGAGGCGCCCGACGGCACGGCAGCGCGGCCGGTGCTGCCATCGTCCAGCACCACGTCCACCTCCACCGTGGGGTTGCCCCGGCTGTCCAGAATCTCGCGGGCGTGGATGTCGATGATCGCAGTCATGGCTTGGGCCTCTCGCCAACAATGGGTGTTGCGCTGCGGCCAGCCTTGCGCCGGCGCGCCTGATTGGCCAGATAGAAGGCGAAATCCGTGCGGGCAAGCACATGTGTGAGGCAGACAGCGATGGCCATGCAGCCAATTGACCCCAGCAGCGCCCCCATCCCCATCGACGCCGGCGATTTTGACGGGGATGACGGCCGGGCCGCTGCCACGCCCCCGGGCGGGCTGGATGGCCTGATCGATCTGGCCCGCAGCCGCCTGATCGCGATGGTGGAAGATGCCCGTGATGCGCTGGTGGGCCAGGTGCGCGGGTTGAAGGACTTGGTTGATCTGATCACCGAACATCTGCCCGAAGGCGCGCAGCCGGTGGCGCAGTTCGTTGGCCAGGCCGGCAGCAGCATCGATGGCATTGCCGATGCGCTGGCGGAAAAATCGGTGGAGGAACTGGTGGAGGACGGCCGCGCCCTGGTGCAGGCGCAGCCGGCCGCCGCCGTGGCGGTGGCGATTGCGCTGGGCTTTCTGGCCGGCCGGCTGCTGAAGGCGGCGCGCGATTGATGGGCCGGGGCCGGCCTTCGATCCCGGCGCAGGCACGGGCACTGCTGGGCGGCCTGCTGGCGCTGGTGACGGCGCTGCTGAAGCTGACGGCGGCGGAACTGAAGGCCAATGCCGGGCAGCTGCGCGCGCCGCTGCTGGCGCTGCTGGCGGCGCTGGCGCTGGCGTTCACCGCGCTGGTGCTGCTGCTGGTCGCAGCGGTGCTGGGGCTGGCGCAATTTCTGCCGGCCTGGGCCGCTGCCCTGATCGTGGCGCTGCTGGCGGGCGGTGCGGCTCTGGCGCTGGCACGCAACGCTTTGTCGCGGCTGGGAGCGGTGTCGCTTGCACCGGCGCGCGCGATGACCACATTGCAGGCACAGATCGACCGCCTGTCTGCCACAGCGAAGGACAAGACCCATGCCGAATGAAGCCACCATCGAGGATCTGGCCCGCGCCACCGATGATGCCGGCGCCGCCCTGGCCGATGAGGTGAACGGCCTGACCGACCGGATCGCACCGCGCCAGCTGGTGGACGATGCCCTGGACACGGTGAAGACGCGGGGGCTTGGCCTGGCCCGTGATGCCGGCGCCACGGTGAAGGCGCATCCCTATGCCACGGCCGCCGCCGTCGCTGCCGTCGGTCTGGCGCTCTATGCCGGCAACCGCATATCAAAGGCGGAACTGGACATTGACCGCGATATCGAAGGCTATACCGATTATGAGGACGCGGCGCTGCTGGCGGCCTCTGGCGGCGGCAACAGCATCGATGCGCGCGAACTGGTGAAGGAAAACCCTGTGGTGGCGATCCTGGCCGGGGTGGCCGCCGGCGCGGCGCTGGCCATGCTGTTTCCCACCAGCACGGCCGAAAAGCGCAGCCTGGGCGCGCTCGCCCGCCGCATCACCAGCCGCTAAGCTGCGGTTCAGCCGCACGGCGTCACGGGTTCGCGCATGATGAAAATACCGCTCCTTCTGGCCGCTGCCGTGCTGGCCATCGCCCTGCCCGTCTTTCCGGCCGCCGCCCAGGTTGGCGCTGCCAGCAGCGCCAGCCCCGGCGACCCGGCGGCGCGGCCGTTCGTTGAGAATCTGGTGAACAGCGGCTTTGCCGTGCTGCGCGACAAATCGTTGAGCCGGCAGGCAGGCCGGGCCAAGTTCCGCACCATCCTCACCCAGAATGTCGCGCTGGACGATATCGGCATGCGGCTGATCCGCCGCCAGCGTGGCCAGGTGACGCCAGCGCAGCTGGAGGCCTATCGCGCCGCCTTCCCGGAATTCGTGCTGAATGCCTATGCCGATCGCCTGTATGATTATGCCGATGCCAGGGTGACGGTGCAGCGCACCGTGGGGCGCGGGCCCTATACCGAGGTGTATACCCGCGTCACCCGCCCCGGCGCGCAGCCGGTGGACACGATCTGGCAGGTGAAAAGCGACGGCGGCAAGCTGATGGTCAACAATCTGATCGTCAGCGGCGTCAATCTATCGCTTACCCAGGAAGCGGATTTTGCCAGCTATGTCGCCAGGAACGGCTTTGACGCGCTGGTGACATTCATGAAAAGTGCCAACGCCAAATCACTCGCGGGGCAGAAGCCATGATCGATATCCACCCCACCGCCTTTGTCCATCCTTCCGCCCAGATCTATGGCAAGGTGACAGTGGGGCCGCGCGCCAGCATCTGGTGCAACGCGGTGATCCGGGCCGAATGCGCCCATGTCGAAATCCACGAAGGTGCCAATATCCAGGATTTCGTGATGATCCACACCGATCCCGGCAAACCGGTGGTGGTGGGGGCCTATACCAGCGTCACCCATCATGTGACGCTGCATGGCTGCCAGATCGGCGATCATTGCCTGATCGGGATCAACGCCACCGTGTACAACGGTGCCAGCATCGGGGCCGGCTCCATCGTCGGCCAGCACGCCTATTGCAAGGACCGGTTCACGGCGGCCGAACACAGCATCATCGTCGGCAGCCCGGCCAAGGTGATCGCCACGCGCGACAATCGCCTGCCCAACCGCATCAACGCCGAATTCTACATGCGCAATGGCGAATGTTACCGCGCCGGCAACCACCGCGCCTGGGATGGCCCCGAATTCGATGCCTGGTTTGCCGCCACCATGCAGCGGTTGCAGACCGAATATGCACAGGCGCCCACTGGCGCTTGAGGCCATCTGCGGCTAGACGCCGCGCATGAGCAAGCTGCATCTCGTTTTTGGTGGCCGCGTGGCCGATCCGCAGGGGCTGGAGTTCACCAGCCCCGATGATCTTCACGTTGTTGGCATCTTCCCCGATTATGCCAAGGCCGAGGCGGCCTGGCGCGCCAATGCGCAGCGCACGGTGGATGATGCCACGATGAAATATGTCGTGGTGCATCTGCACAAGCTGCTGCAACCCGAAGGCTGATCGGGCACACCCCCAAACAAGGCAGGCTTTCCTTCCGGCCGCCGCACCATAGAGTGGTGGCGGGAGGAACCATCATGCCGCAAGACATGAGCTTTGGCGCGATTTTCGAAACCGTGGTGACGGCGGTCGATCCCGCCCGCCCGGCCCTGATCCACGGCGACACGGTGCGCAGCTGGGCCGAGGTTGCCGCCCGCAGCGCCAGCCTGGCGGCCGCGATGCTGGCCGGCGGCGCGGTGGCGGGTGATCGCTGCGCCCTGTTGATGCGCAACAGCGCCGCCTATGGCGAAAGCCTGATCGCCCTGGCCCGCGCCCGGCTGGTGCATGTGAATGTCAACTATCGCTACACCGGCGAAGAACTCTGGTACATCCTCGACAACAGCGATGCCGCCGTGTGCATCTATGATGCCGAATTTGCCCCGCTGGTGGCCAGCATCCGTGATCGGCTGCCAACGAAGCTGTGGATCCAGGTGGGCGGGGAGACGCCGGCCTTTGCCAGCGATTACGAGCATCTGGCCCAGGCCGGCCACACCCTGCCGCCGCAGGATCACCGCGCGGACGACATGCTGTTCATCTATACCGGCGGCACCACCGGCCTGCCCAAGGGCGTGATGTGGGATCAATCGGCGCTGTGGGCGCTGATGAATGCCGGCACCGCCGCCACCGCGCCCGACAGCCTGGCCGATCATGCCGCCAATGTGGCGGCCGGTGTTGGCCGGCAGAAGGCGCTGGTGCTGCCGCCGCTGATGCACGGCACCGGGCTGATCATCGCGCTGGCCACCCTGTGCCGGGGTGGCACCATCGTCACCCTGCCCGGCATCAACTTTGATCCGGGGGAGGCCACCACCACCTGCGCGCGCGAGGCCTGTGATTATGCCGTGATCGTGGGCGATGCCTTTGCCCGGCCGATCCTGCGGGCGCTGGATGCCGGCATCGGCAGCATCGCCACGCTGAACGTGATGATCTCTTCGGGGACGATGTGGAGCCCGGAGGTGAAGGCCGGCCTGATCGGCCATGCCCCCAATCTGATGATCGTCGATTCGCTGGGCAGTTCCGAAGGGCTGGGCCTGGGCGCTGCCGCGCAGACGAAGGACAATGCCGGCGCCCCGACCAAATTCATGGCCGACGGCAACACGCTGATCATTGGCGATGACATGAAACCGGTGCCGCCCGGCACCATGGGCCGCATCGCGCGCGGCGGCCTGATCCCGCGCGGTTACTGGAAGGATCCGGTGAAGACGGCGGCCACCTTCCCCGAAATCGATGGCAAGCGTTATTCCATCCCCGGTGATTTCGCCATCATCGAAGCCGATGGCAGCTTCATCCTGCTGGGCCGCGGCAGCCAGTGCATCAACAGCGGCGGCGAGAAGATTTTCCCCGAAGAGGTTGAAGAGGCCCTGAAAACCCATCCGGCCATCGATGATGCGCTGGTGTTCGGCGTGGCCGATGAAAAATGGGGCCAGGCAGTGACGGCGGTGGTGGAAGCCCATGCGCCGGTGGAGGCCGAAGCGCTGCGCGCCCATGTCCGCCAGCAGCTGGCCGCCTACAAGGCCCCCAAGACGGTGCATATCGTGGCCAAGGTGCCGCGCGCGCCCAACGGCAAGGCCGATTATGCCGCGGCCAGGGCCTTGGTGACGGGTTGAGATTCAGGCCAGCGCGGCAATCAGCGCGGCGTTGGTGGCCGCCGCCGCCTCCATCGGGGCAAGGTGGCCGCCACCGGGGATCAGGCCATGGCCAAAGCCCGCCTCGGCCAGCAGCGCGGCCACGGCTCGCCGCCAGGGCGTGTCGTGGGCGCCGGCCAGCGCCGTGGCCGGCACGCCAATGCCGGCGACATCGGCCAAGGCCACCCGCAATGGCCGGCCGGGCCGGATCAGGTCACGCGCGTCGTAACGGGCCAGAATCGCTGCCAGTGCGCTGCGCACGTCAGGCGTGCCGGCGGTGAGCGGGTGGGCCAGCCAGAAGCGCCGCAGATCATCGAGCCGGCCGGCCCGGGCCAGCGCCGTCATTGCAGCCAGCGGCAGATGATCGGGCGGGGCGACCACGTCGGCATCCAGCGGCGCACCGATCACCACCAGCCGGTCCAGGCCGGCCGGCGCACCGGCCGCATGCGCCAGCGCCACCTTGCCGCCCTGCGACAGGCCAACCAGATGATAGCGCGCCAGCCCCAGCGCGGCGGCGATGCGGCTGATATCGCCCGGCTCTGCGGCCAGATCGGGGGGCGCGGTGGATGCGCCAAAGCCGCGCCGGTCCACCGCGATCAGGGTGAACTGATCGGCCAGCGGGGCCTGGCCCTGCCACTGCCAGCGGTCAAGCGTCCAGCCGTGCAGCAGGATGATCGCAGGGCCGGTGCCGGAGATTTCAACAACCAGATCACCGCCGGGCACCGCGATGCGCTGTACCCGGCTGCCCGGAAACAACGATGCACCGGCCGGGCTGACGGAGACCGCCAGCCCGGCCGGATGCAGGTTACGCTGCGCTACGGAAATCATTGTTATTGCTGTGGTCGCCTGCCAGCCAGCGCTTCAGCTCGGCATGGGCGGTGGCCCGGCGCCTGGCATCCACCGCCGGATCGAGCGCTTGCGCCAGATCGTGGGTGAACTCCACGATCATGCCGTTGGGATCGGTGACATAGAGCGAACGGCAATAGCCATGTTCCAGCACATAGGTCTGCGGTTCGGTGATGCCGGCAGCCGCAATGCGCGCGGCGATCTCGTCCTGGGTGGCCTTGTCGACATGCAGGGCGATGTGGATGAACGGGCTGGACGGAATGTCGGGGCCGAATTCGGCCTGATCATCGGCATCGGCAAACTGGAAGAAGGCCAGGCACGATCCATCGGCCAGCTCGAAGAACACGTGGCAATAGGTGCGCAGCTTGCCGAACAGCTCGTCGGCTTCCGTCCAGGTGGCGATCAGCGGCAGGCCGATCACGTCTTCATAAAAAGCGCGCGTCGCCTCCAGATCCTTGGTGACATAGGCGGTGTGGTGCAGGCGGTTCGGCCGGGAAATGCCCTGGTTTTGCGTGATGGTCATGTGCGTCTCCTTCCCCTCAAAGGATAATCAGCCAAACAGCTTCTTCGCAATCTCTGCGGTGTGGCGGCCCTGGAAACGTGCGCCATCAAGTTCGTTGGCCGAAGGCTGACGACTGCCATCGCCGCCGGCCAGGGTGGAGGCGCCATAGGGCGTGCCGCCGCTCACTTCGCTCATGATCGTGTTGCCGCCAAAGCTGTAAGGCAGGCCAACGATGATCATGCCATGGTGCAGCAGCGTGGTGTGGATGCTGGTGAGCGTGGTTTCCTGGCCGCCATGCTGGCTGGCGGTGGACACGAACGCCCCGCCCAGCTTGCCGACCAGCGCGCCCCTGGCCCACAGGCCGCCGGTCTGATCGAGGAAGTTGCGCATCTGGGCGGCCATGTTGCCAAAGCGCGTGGGCGTGCCGATGATGATCGCATCATAATCGGCCAGCTCGTTGGGATCGGCGATGGCCGCGCCCTGCTGCGTCTTGTAATGGAAGGCGGCGGCGGTGTCGGCGGGCACCAGTTCCGGCACCCGCTTCACCACGGCCTCGACGCCTTCGACAGCGGCTGCACCCTCGGCCACGGCGTTGGCCATGGTCTCCACATGGCCCCACGAGGAATAATAAAGGACGAGCACGCGGGCCATGTGACGGATTTCCCAATCAGAAGTTGAAGCTGGCTTCGATGCCGTAACGGCGCGGACGCGCCTTGAAGACGAAGCCGCCGGGCGAGAATTCGGCGTTATAGATGCTGTTGGTCAGGTTCTGGCTGAACGCTGTCACGCTCCACCTGTCGGTGGACACGCCCAGACGGGTATCGACCAGATCAACCGGGTTGCGACTGGTGGAGTTTTCGACATCCCACCAGGTGCGGCCGATGCGGCGATAATCAACCCGGGCGTTGAGGTTGAGATCATCGGTGAGCGGACGAACATAGTTGAGGCCGGCATTCAGCGTATAGCGGCTGATCAGCGGCAGTTCATTGCCGATGCGACGTGCATCGGCGAAGCGCTTGATATCGCTGTCGGTATAGCCAAGGCCAAAGTTGATATCCAGGCCCTTCATCGGGCGCAGATTGGCTTCCAGTTCAAAGCCCCGGATCTGCGCCAGCGGCACATTGCCCAGATTCTGCGTGGAGTTGGCGGCCAGGAAGACGAAGAAATAGCTGTTTTCGGTGCGGGTGGAGAAGGCCGCCGCGTTGAAGGTCAGCAGCTTGTCGTCCGTCTGCGTCTTGGCGCCGATTTCCCAGGTTTCGGCCACTTCGGCGTTGAAGATGTCGTTCACACCCACGATGCCGTTGCTGGCCGCAACGCCGCCCACACCGGTCTGGTTGAAGCCGCCGGAGCGGAAGCCCCGGCTCCAGCCGCCATAGAGCGTGACATTGTCCACCGGCTTGTAGGTGAGCGTCACCTTGGGCTGCCAGCTCTGGAAGCTGCGCGTCCGCACCTCGCCGGTGCGGCCCTGCGGGAAGCCGGGCACGTTGGGCAGGAAGGCGGTGGGGGTGAGCGTGGTGTTCTCGCGATTGTCGCGGTCATAACGCAGCGAGGCATCGACACGCAGCTGCTCGTTGACCTTCCAGCTGGTGTTGGCAAACACCGCCCAGGCGAAATTGTCTTGGCTGTCCGAAAGGAAACTGAACTGCGGGTTGCGCGGATCGGTGGACGGGGTGCGGAACACCGGGAACACGCCCTGATCGCGATCGATCATGTTGCCGGTGGAAATGAAGCGCCGGGTGCCGACCATGTAGGAACCGACGACGAACTGCACCGGCTTGTCGGCCGGCGATTCATAGCGCAGCTCGTTCGACCAGGCGTCCACTTCCAGGAACTGGCTCTGGTTGAGATCGAAGCCAAAGAACTGGAAGAACAGCGAATCGCGGATGGGCAGGAAGTTGAAGGCATCGCCGGTCAGCACTTCGGTCAGCCGGTCATAGCTGAACACGTTCTGCACCGTGCCGAATTCGCCGCTGTATTTCACCTTCAGCGCGGCATTCCACATCTCGCGATCATTCTGGCCACGGTTGTTGACCCGCACCGGCAGGCTGGTGTTGTTCACATCATTGACGATGTTGAAATACAGCGCCTGGGTCTGGAGATTTGAATAGGCCACGCGCAGATCGACATCCAGGCCCTCGGCGGGGTTCCACAACAGATTCCCGCGCAGGTTCAGATCCTTGATCGGATCGGCCTTTTCATTGAGGAACGTGTTCTGGATGAAACCATCGGTGTCATACCAGCTGCCCGACAGGCGGAATTTCAGATTTTCGGCAATCGGGCCCGACACATTGCCGCGCACATAATAGCCGAAGCCATTGTCCACCCCGGCGGTGATCTTGCCGCTCAGTTCATCGGTGGGAGCCTTGGACCGGATGATGATGGCGCCGCCAATGGCGTTGCGGCCATACAGGCCACCCTGCGGGCCCTTCAGCACCTCGATCTGTTCGATATCAAACAGTTCCTGGTTGAACTGCGCCGGGTTCACCTGCTGGATGCCATCGACGATCACCGCCACGCTGGGTTCGCTGTTGCGGGCCTGGGTGATGCCGCGGATGATGACGAAGGCATTGCCGGCGTTCTGGGTCTCCACCAGATTGACGTTGCTGGTCAGCCCGATGAAATCGCCCGGCCGCTCGATCCCGGCGGCCTGGATGGTGGTGGCGTTGAACGCGGCCACGGCGGCCGGGGTGTTCTGCAGCGTATCGGCCCGGCGGGTGGCGGTGACGATGATTTCACCGTCATCCTTCGTCGGTTCGGCGGTCTGGGCATAGGCCGGCGCCAGAACCAGAGCCGACGTGGCCAGAAGACGGGCCAGCGGACCAACGGCGTGCCGGGTGAACTTCAACTGCATCATGTGCCTCCCCTCAAGGGCGCGGCCCTGCCGCGCCCGGCCCCTGTCGGGCCTTGGGACCGGCGATAAACCTTCGTCATGCGAAGTCAAGTTCGATATGCGAATTTGTCAGGACTTTAATGCCGCACCTGCCGGCGTGTTGGCGCTGTCCTACAGGCGGAACGCCGGCGTTTCCTGGCGGTTCAGCGGGCCAGCGACCGCGCCAGCATCGGCGTGCGGCGCAGTTCGGCCTCGATCGTGCCCGCCGCATCGCGCAGCAGCGGCAGCCGGGTTCGCACCAGTTCATCCTGGCTGATGCGCGTGGTGCTGGTGGAACAGTTGATCGCCGCCACCACCTGGCCCTGCCCGTCGCGCACCGGCACCGCCACCGAGACGATGCCATAATCCAGCTCGTCCAGCGCGCTGTCATACTGGCGGTCGCGCACCAGGGCCAGGCGGGCGCGCAGGGCTTCCGGCTCCGTCACCGTCCGTTCCGTCATCCGGGCCAGCGGGCCGTGGGCCAGATATTCCTCTACCACAGGCTCTGCGCTGTAGGACAGCAGCACCTTGCCCATCGACGTGGCGTGGATCGGAAAGCGCGTGCCCACCCCGGCCCCCAGCCGGATGCGCCGGTTGCTGGGCACATGGACGACATACAATATGTCCCGCCCCGACCGCACCGCCAGGCTGACCGAATCCCCGGTCGCCTCGGCCAGCGCCTGCAACGGCGGCACCGCCACGCTTTCGACATTCATCGACGACAGATAGGCCGAACCAAAGGCCAGCACTTCGGGCGTTAGCAGGAACCTCCGTCCATCCTGGCGGATATAGCCCAAGGCCACCAATGTGTTGAGGCAGCGCCGCGCCACCGCCGGCGAAAGCCCGGTGGCGGCCGCCACGTCCGAAAGGGCCATGTCGGGGCGCGTCGCATCAAAGGCGCGCAGCACCTTCAGCCCCCGTTCCAGTGTCGAGAGATATTCCGGATCCTTGTCCACACCCATTGCTCTGGTGTGGCAGGCTTTGGCGCCGGCGGTCAACTATTCGGCCGCCTGGGCATGCCGGCCCAGGATGGCGGCATTGTCCTGCCCCAACAGCGGCGGCGCGGTGACGGACAGATTGCGCTGGCCATCGAAGGACAGCGGCGAGCGGATGCTGCGCCATTCGCCGTGCGGGCCGGGCGCGCTGACTTCCAGGCCCAGATGCCGGGCCTGGGGATCAGCCAGCACCTCGGCGCTGGTGGCCACCGCGGCCGACGGCACTTCGGCGCGGCGCAGCCTTGCCAGCCATTCGCCGCGCGGGCGGGTGGCAAAGATCGGCGCCAGATGCGCCACCACATCGTCATAATGGGCAATGCGCGCATCGCGGCTGGCAAAGGCCGGCAGCGCCAGCATGCCGGGCTGTTCCACCGCCAGGCTGAGATTTTCCCAGAATTTCGGCGGCGAGCTCATGTGCAGCGCCAGCCACAGGCCATCGCTGCACTGGAACACATAGGATTGGCTGACATGCGGGCGGCTATAGGCGTCCATCACCTGATCCGCGGCAAAATAATGCGTGAAATCATCAAGGTTGAAGTGGGCCATCGCCTCGAACATCGAGGTTTCAACGAGCCGCCCCCGCCCGGTGGCCTGGCGCTGGAACAGCGCGGCCATCACCCCTTGCGCCGTGTAGAATCCGGTCATCGCATCGGCAATCGCCGGGCCGACCACGCGCGGATGCTGCGGATTGACCAGCAGGCGCAGGAAGCCGCTGGCGGCCTGGGCCACGGTGTCAAACGCCGGGCGATCAGCATCGGGGCCGCTGCTGCCAAAGCCGGAAATGCTGGCATAGACCAGCGCCGGGTTCAGCCCGTGCAGGCGTTCCCAGTCCACCCCCAACTTCTTCGCCACGCCGGGGCGGAAATTCTGGATGAACACATCGGCATCGCGCAGCAGGGCATCGAAGGCGGCCAGATCATCGGCCTGGCGGGTATCGAGCGTGATCGATTGCTTGTTGCGGTTATAGGTCTGAAAATGCGGGGAATAAAGCGTGCCCTTGTAGGCCCGGAAGGGATCGCCGCTGCCCGGCTGTTCCACCTTGATGACACGGGCGCCAAGATCGGCCAGCAGCATGCCGGCACAGGGCCCGGTGATGAACGTGCCCATTTCCAGCACGGTCACGCCGGCCAGCGGCAATGTCGCCTGTTCGCCCTGCATCACCCACACTCCCCGCAAAAACAACCCTACCCGTGGCGGCAGACCGCCCGGTGGTGGCCGCCGATGGCGCACCGGTGTCAGCCGGCGGCGCCCCCGGTGGCGGCAGACCGCTGCACCGTGGCCACAATCGGCCGCACGACAACAGCCGGCAGACACTGCCCGATCCGCCCGCTTGCCCTCCCTAATCTTTTCGCATATCGAAGGCAAGTTCGTATTTCGAATATTCAAAGGAGCCAGCCGCCATGCGCATCGGCAAGCAGAATGCCCCCTTCACCGCCATCTGCACATCCGACACGCACCAGATCCGGGTGCGCGGCCAGGATCTGACCGGGCAGATCATCGGCAACACCGATTTCACTAGCTATTTCTGGCTGCTCGTCACCGGCCAGATGCCCAGCGACACCCAGAAATTCTTTGCCAACGCCGTGCTGTGCGCCATTGCCGAACACGGGCTGGTGCCATCGGTGGTGGCGGCGCGGATGACCTATGCCGCTGCACCCGAAGCCTTTCACGGCGCGGTGGCGGCCGGCCTGCTGGGCTGTGGCAGCGTGGTGCTGGGTTCGGCCGAAGTGGCCGGGCGCTTCCTGGCCCAGGTGGTAGCCGATGGCGATGCCGAAGCCGCCGTACGGGCGCTGCGGGCCGAGAAGAAGGCCATCCCCGGTTTTGGCCACCCCCAGCACAGCGAAGGCGACCCGCGCGCCAACCTGCTGCTGAAACTGGCGGCCGACCATGGCATCGAAGGCCCCCACATCGCTGCGCTGAACGCCATCCAGGCCGCCCTGCCCGATGCCATCGGTCGCAGCCTGCCGATCAACGTGAATGGCGCCATTCCGGCGGTGATGCTGGATATCGGCTTCCCGCTCGCCGCGCTGAAGGGCATTTCGCTGCTGGCCCGCACCGCCAGCCTGATCGGCCATCTGCAGGAAGAGACGGAGCGGCCGATCGGCTTCATCCTGAGCGGCGCGGCTGCGGCGGCGATCAATTATGACGGGCCGTGATTGACGGCGGGCGGGACGCACCAACGCCTCGCCCCGGCGCTGTGGTTCAGGGCCAGAATATCGCGCTGGCCAGCCGGGCACCTTCGGCCATGGCGGCCATCTTGGCCCAGACCACGTCCGGATCCACCCCGCCCGAACCGGCGTGGATGGAAAAGCCGCAATCGATGCCGGCCATGACATTGTCGCGCCCCACCAGATGGGCATAGCGGGCGATGCGCTGGGCGATCAGGCCGGGGTGTTCGATATAGGGGCTCTGGCATTCCACCACGCCGGGGATGAGCATCTTGCCTTCGGGCAGCTTCACGGTTTCGAACAGGGCAAATTCGTGGGCGTGGCGCGGGTTGGCGGCTTCGAACTGGATGGCGTGCGGGCGCGCCGTCCACACCAGATCGATGATGTCGGCCAGGGGCACATCGCAATGGTGGGGGCCGGGATAATTGCCCCAGCACAGGTGCATGCGCATCTGTTCGGGCGCGATGTTGCGGGTGGCGTGGTTGAGCGCGGCGATGTTCAGTTCCATCTTCGCCCGGAAACCCTTGAGATCATAATCGCGGAACTGGGTGTGGCGGCCCATGGCCAGATCGGGGCAATCAACCTGCAGGGTGATGCCGGCAGCGGCGATCGCCTCATATTCGTGGCGCAGGCCTTCGGCCAGGGCCATCACATAATCTTCGTCGCTGGCATAAAAATCGTTGCGGAAGAACAGCGCGGTGACGCCCGGCGACGCGGCCGACATGAAGGCCTGTTTGCCGGGGTGGGCGGCGATGGCGCGATTGAGATTGGCGGCGTCGATGTGCACCGCGTCCATGTCCTTCACGCCGATCGGCGCGTTGCAGGCCGGCGTCTTGCGGTGCCTGCGCCCGGCATCGCCAAAGATGCGCTGCTTGACGCCGGGAAAATCTTCCACATCCTGAAAGACATAGCTGGTACCGGTGCCGCCAAAGCCGGTCAGCCGATCCTTGATATAGGTGGCGTAACTGGGCTTGGACTGTTCGCCATCGTTGATGATGTCGATGCCGGCGGCGGCCTGTCTGGCCACGACATCGGCAACCGCCTGTTCGATACGCAGCGCCAGGGCGGCTTCGTCCACCGCCGCGCCTTCTTCGCGGGCGATGATCTGTTCCAGCAGATCGGGGCTGCGCGGCAGGCTGCCGACATGGGTGGTGAGAAAGCGATCCATGGTTCCCCCTGTGGTTGCCGGCGCGCATAAACAAGCGCCGTCGCCAGTGCCAGCACAATCAGCGCGGCTGCGCCAGCCAGCGCAGGGCCGCCCGGCCGGGCAGGAAGAAATAGCCGCCGCCTTTCAGCGTGACCCATTGCGCAAGGCCCAACAGGCGCACCGGGCCGGTGGCGGTGGGCACGGTGAACGCGCCCTGCCCCAGCAGCGGATCAATCTCGCCGGCCAGGCCGTGGAAGCTGGGGCCGTTGAGCCAGCGCTGCTGCACGAATTCGAACTGGCGTTCGATATCGGCACAGATGGCGGTGAACATCAGGCCGCGTTCGCCATCCAGCCGATAGGGCCGGCCCCGGCGGACCAGCCGATGGCGGTTGACGGTGGCCAGGCTTTCGGGATCGCCGATATCCAGCCCGTCACGCGGGTTGGCCCGGCGGATATGGCTGCCCAGCGGGCAGGCCAGGCCCTGCGGATCTTCGGCGGCAAAGCTGAAATCGTTGCGCGCGTCGGTTGTGCCGGCCGGGCCGGCGCGATCGATCAGCGGCGTGCCATCGGGCCAGCGGCCGATGATCTTGGCCGCCACCCACGGGCCATCGATGGCCTGGCCGATGCTGGCGGCCAGATGCGGGCAGCGGCCATTGAGATCGGCCGCGGCCGCCGCGGTGCCGGCGGCAAAGCCTTCGACGTTCTGGGCCAGCCGGCGCACCACCAGAAAACTGCCGTTGCGGCCGAAATCGCGAAAGGCCGGCGGATCATCGGGGGTGAAATCGGGATAGGGCCGCGCCGGCGGATTGGCGGCGGGCAGCAGACCCAGCGGATCATGGCCCGATTCCAGCCGCAGCGGCGGCGCGACATAGCCCTGGTTGCTGGGGTGGCCCAGCAGCAGTTCGCCGGCTGCCATCTGATCGGTGGCGGGGCGGCGGCGCCAATCGCCGGTGTGGCGGATGACCGGCTGGGAAATGCCGTCGCGGAAACCGAAATGATCATGTTCCAGGCTGTCGGGATCAGGGCCATTGCCGCTGGGGCCGGTGATGATCACCTCTGCCCCCGGCACGATGGCCTGCACGGCGGCGATGGCGCCGGCCAGCCGCTGAGGCGTGTCGCAGGCCAGAATCAGGCAGGCATCGGCGGCATCATAGCTGGCAAGGCCGGCGGCATCCCAATCCCCCGGATCGCCCAAAATGGTCGCCCGCGCCGGCATGCCGGCCATGAAGGCGAGCGGGAAACTGGCCAGGCCATGGGCGCTGTCGGGGCCGGGCAGGCCCAGCCGGGACAGGCCAGCCGCCGACAGCGCCAGGCTGGCGGTGGCAGCCAGGCGCGGGGCGCCCGACGGCAGATCGCCAAATGTGATCGGCGGCAGATCGGCTTCACCGGCGATCAGGCGGGCCAGCGCGGCGTTGGGCGCAGCGGCCGGCAGGCGCAGGAAGATGTGCGCGCCGTGCACCAGGCTGCCCATGGCGCGGAACACGATGCTCTGCACCTGGGCGGTATCCACCATATCGGCAGGGCGCGGGGCGCTGCCCAGCAGGCTGAGCAGATCCTGCGCGGCGGCGTCATCGGCGGTGCGGGCCAGGCCGTGGTGGATCAGCGCCTGCGCGCGGATGCGATCCAGCGTCAGATCGGGCAGCGCGCTGTACCAGACATGGGTGAGCCGCTGCTGCCGGCGCACCCAGCGCTTGAACAGATCGCCGTTCTTCGCGCCTTCGCCGATCAGGTTGCGGGCGGGCGGGAAGCCGATGCCATGGCTCCAGGCCGCGGTCTGGCCTTCGTGGGCCTTGGTGATGAAATCTTCGAGATAGGATTCCCAGGTGCCATCATAATTGCTGAAGAAGATCAGCCTTTCGGCATCGGGCAGGCGCAGCCAGCGGGCAAAATGAATGGTGCCCATGGTGAGGATGAAGCCCGACCGCGTGTAATAAGTCGCAAACAGCCTGATGCCCCACATGGCAAAGGCAAAGGTGAAGCGGCGCAGGATGCCGGGCTTGAAATCCGAACAGGAAATGATGTGGCTCTGTTCATGGCCGGGCGCATTTTCGCGCGCGGCAATGGCCAGCCGCCGCGCCAGATCGGGATCGCGCGTGTCGGGCGCGTCGCTGGATTCGAGGCTGTTCAGCCAGCGCTGCACGCCCAGCAGCGCCAGCCCCCACAGCACGGCGGAACTGACCAGCATGATCACCAGGAACAGCAGCAGCTTGATCGGCACCAGGCCCGGCGCCAGCAGCGCCCACAGGCCGGCGGCAGTCACCAGACCGGGCAGCAGGAACAGGCCAACGATCCACAGGCCGGAACGGGACGCAAGATAGCGGATCACCCCGCCCCAGAAGCCCGGCCACTGGAAGTTGACAAAGGGCAGGCGTTGCCGGCCGGGCACGAACAGCAGCGGGCGCAAGGCGGCCGCCTCGTGCGCCAGATGCGGCGGGGCATTGGCCGGATCGGCCAGCATGGCGCGGATGGCGGCCACATCGGCCAGCGCCGGGCGGGCACTGCCGCCGGCGCTGGCCTGCACATGATCAAGGGCGCGGCGGGCGAACCCGGCCAGCGCGTGGCGGCGGCGCTTCATGGCCATGCTGTGGCCGGTGGAGCCGTTGTAGAGCAGCCCGGTGGCGCCCCACGGCCGCGGGCGGACATCAAGGCGGTGGCCGTGCAGAAAGCGCGCCAGGCTGGCGCGTTCATCCCAGTTGCACACCCGCGCGAACAGGGCGACCAGGGCAGAAGGCGGTGCGGCAAAGATCGCTGCTAGCGCCGGTTCCTCCGCCCCGTCGGCCGAGATCTCGATCAGCAGGCGCACATCGGGGCTGGCCGGCGTGCCGACATCGAGCACGTTGATCGACAGAAAATGCACGATGCCCAGCCCATCCAGCCAGTCGCGCACATCCGCGCCGGCCGGGTTGCCAAAGGCCATCAGATCAGCCTCCAGCGCGGCCAGCGCGGCGGCGGGATCATCCACCCCGCGCAGCACCGGCACGTTCAGCGTGATCATGGCATGGGCGGCCGGGCCAGCCGGAATGGCCGGGCCATAGCGCACATCCAGCCGGCGCGGGAACACCCCGGCAAACTGCGTCTTGCCGGCGCGCATCAGGCCGGGTTGGGCGAACAGTTCGGCCATGATGCCGGTCATCTGTTCGATGCTCATATACTGGCCGATGCAATTGTGCAGGCCATGGCCGAACATCAGATTGGGTTCATGTTCGCGGCCGATCCAGCGATCGGGATCAAAGCGGCCGGGCCGCGACCAGATGCGCGGATCGTGCATGGCCGCCGCCGTGGCCGCCAGCACCGGGCCATCGGGGCCATTGCGGAACTGCCCCGGATCCAGCGCCGGGGCCATGCGGCAGGCTTCCAGCGCGATGCGGCGCAGGGCATCGCGATTGCCGGTGGTGGCAGCCGCGACCGCCTGTTCGAACGGGCCGGGGTGGCGCAGCAGCCAGTCAAACGCCTTGCCGCCGGCCAGCGTGGTGGTGGGGCCCAGGCCGATGGCCAGGCCGGTGATGATCGAACGGATCAGGGCATGATCGGCCGGGCCAAGCGCCGGGCCGCCGGCCATTTTCGTGGCGGCCAGCGCCCACATCAGGCCCCTTGCGGCGGCCAGGCCCTCCCGCCCGGCGGCATCCAGCGGCGCCAGCGCCGCCACCGCACCCGCCAGCTGCGCATCGATCAGGCCGCGCAGCCGCCAGCCGGCGTGCTGGGCCAGTTCGCGCGGGGTGTCGCTGCCGGCCGGATCGCCGAACAGCATCGCCGACATCGCCAGCGTCCAATCCGAATAGGCATCGATGTCGGGCGGGGCGAGGCCCAGATAATCGGCACCGGTCTGCGCCGTCACGCGGGCAAACACATCCTTCATCACATCGATCTGGCCATCGGCATTGGCCAGCAGCGCCGCCGTGATCGCCGTGGTATCGGCCATGAAGCGGGCCTTCCAGCCCTGCCCGGCCGCCATCGCGCTTTCCACCAGCGCGCGCTGGCTGGCGTGATCCGGGCCTTCGGTGCCCAGCATGAACGGCGGGCGCAGCGCGGCATCCCCCGCCCCCGGCCCGTGCGCCAGCAGGATCATTTCCGGGCCAAAAGGCACCGGATAGCGGGCGGGATCGCCCAGCACCGCCATCACATCATGGTGACGGGCCATGATGCGCACGCCCACCACCGGCACGCGGGTGGGGCCAAACATCCGCGCCCACCATACGGCCACTGCCATCAGGGCCAGCACCAGCCGCCGGAACAGCCGCGCGCCAATGCCGCCGGGTTCCAGCCGTTCCAGCCGGAACCGCACCTGCGCCAGATCCTGGCCAGCCAGATGCCAGCCGACAGGGCCGGGCGGCACCGGATATTTCAGCCTGAATCCAGCCATGGCCCCACCCCTTTCCCGATGCTCAGTCTGATTGCAGTGCGTCCAGCGGTTCCTTCAGCCAGGCGTTGAACTTGGCATTGCGGAACGGAATCCAGTCGACATGGCCGCGGCGGAAACTGGGGCGCGCCGCCGTCAGATCGGCCATGGCCGCCGCCGCGCCGGCATCATCGCGCAGCCGCCACAGCGCGTTGATGCGGGTGAGATGGGCATGCCAATAGCCCGGTTGCAGCGCGATGGCGGTTTCGGCCCGCGACAGTGCCTCTTCCCATTCGCCCTGCAGCAGCAGCGCCAGCGCCAGTTCGGCCTCGCGATAGAAGCGGCGAAAATCATGCGGCGACAGGCGCAGCGCCGCCATCTGCCATTCGCACGCTGCCACCGGGCGGCCGTTCAGGGTTTGCAGCGTGCCCAGTTGCTCGTGCGCCATGGCCAGGCTGGGGCACAGATCGATCGCCTCGCGCAGCCAGGTTTCGGCCGGCCCCATGCGGCGCAGCCACATTTCGGCGATGCCCACCAGCATATGGCCGCGGCCATCGCGGCGATCCAGATCGACGGCACGGCGGGCGGCTTCGCCAAAGGCCTGCACCTCGTGCGGTTCGGCGCGGCGGCTCCACAGGCGATAACCCAGATTCTGCGCCCATTCGATCGCGGCATTGGGCGATTCGGGGGCCAGGCGCAGCGCCTCGGCAAACTGGCCGGCGGCCTTGTCCAGTTCGGGTTGCGACAGGCGGTTCTGGTGCCAGCGGCCGCGCCAGATCAGATCATTCACATCCAGCCGGTCGGGCGGCAGGGCGGCCACACGTTCCTGTTCGCTGGCATCCAGCCGTTCGGCCAGCAACGCCACCATCTGATCGATGATCGGCGCAATCGCATTGGATTCCTGCGGGTTGCGCAATTCCAATGCCGGTGAACAGATGATTTCGCCATCACCGCACGCCATCAGCCGGCCCGACAATTGCCAACCCGACAGGCTGCGCCGCAAGCGGCCGCCAAACACATAGGCCGCCCCCAGCCGGCGCCCCGCCACCAGCACATCCTCGCCGCCGCCCACCCCGAAACTGCTGCCCGAACCGATCACCTTGATCCAGCGCAGCCGCGCGATGCGATCGGCCAGTTCATCGCCGATCCCGGCAGCCAGATAATCGCTGCCGGCATCGCCGCTCTCGTTGACAAAGGGCAGCACCGCCAGGCTGGACGGGCTGCGCGGGGCGGCAAAACCGGCCGGCTGGTGCGGCAGGGCGGCGCGCTGCTGCGCCACCCATTGGGCGAAATCCGGGGCGCCGGCAATGTCCAGCCCTTCCAGCAGCAGCTGGCCCGGTTCGGGCGGCAGCAGCTCATACTGCTGTGGATCCAGCCACACCCGCCGGCCTTCGGCGCGCAACAGGCCGGGCGCCGCCACATCCAGTTCCTTTCGCAGCCGCGACAATTCCTTGCGCAAGCTGGCCTGGCCCTGTTCTTCCTCGCTGCGGCCCCACAGCTGGCGGCGCAGCCAGTCGCGGTTATGCTCCTGCCGGGGCAGCAGCGCCAGCATGGCGATCAACGCCATGCCCTTGCGGCTGGCGATGTCGATGCGGCGCCCATCGGCGGCAATCATCCGGAACGGCCCATAGAGGGCGATGGACACACGCGTACTCATCCCGACCTGTTCGCCACCCTGTTGCCCGGTTTCGTTGCCTGCTGGATCTGCCCCCATCGCATCCTACTCCGTTGGCGGAATTTTGAAGGGATATTCTGTCAGCCCCGTGTCTGTCACGATTTATTCACAGCGCCGTCACGACGATGGAACTGGCTTTGATTGCAGCATTTTCCGATAATGATGGAGTGCGATGAGCGGTGCTTGTCGTGCAACGTTTTTCGGCCGCCCGCAGCGACCAGGCGGGCTTGGCCGATGTTTGGTGGATGGTCATGCCGGCCGGTCATTCGACCCGCGATCTGCCGGTGCACCCTCCACCGGGCTGCCGCAGTTGGCCAGCCGGATCCTGTGTGCGACCAATGCGGTGCCGCCAGACCCTCGGCACCACCGCAGTTGCAGACAGGCCGGCGCCTGCCAACCGCCCAGCCCACCGCCGGATGTGCCCAGCAGCCATCCAGCCGTGTTGATGCGCCTGGCTGTTCTGACCCTGCGGCCAGGCGCATCATCATCCACCCTGCGGCATCCCGCCAAGACGCGAATGCCCGGCGAACTCGCCTTGATCGCCTTGCAACACTTGAAACCGACAATTGCGCGGCAGGCAACTGGCTGGGGCGCCAGGAGACCGACTCTGGGGTCTGCTAACCACTTGAAATCCATCTAACACATTGACTTTGAAGGACCTGCTTTCTAGGAATCTGTCCTAGGAACCTGTCCTAGGCGGGTTCCTCACACCCACTTCAGGACCCTCGAAATACACCATGAGCGTAAGGCTTCGGCACAAGCGTTATTGGCTGCAAGTATGGATTCCCGACGCACTCCGGGACCACTACGAAGGCCGCCGGCATTATGAGAAGAACCTCGAAACGAGTGACCGCTGGGATGCCGAACGGCGGGCGGCTGTCATTGAGAGTTTGCTCAAGGCCGAGTTTGCGGAACTGATGAGCGGCAAGGCCGGCACCGCAGCGAACATGCGGGCCGCATATGAAGCCACTCTGCAAGCCGCCGTGGCCGGAGAGTTCCGGGTCTACACGGCTCACAACCCGGACCCGGTGGAGGCAGGGATTGAGCATGAATTGGACAAGATTGATGACGCTTACGGCTTTGGCCCCGAGGAGCCGCCCCCATTCGTTGCAGCTCGTATGGCAGCCCTGAACGATGCCCGAGACATTCGGCAAGGTCGCAAGCCTGCGAAGAGGCCAGAAATGGAGCCGCCCTTCTCCGAGGTGGCGGCTGACTTCATGCGCCAATGGAAGGCAACTGCGGGCCGGAAGGCCAGCAACACCGAGCAACAAAAGGAGGCCACGTATAGGCTGTTCTCGGGGTTCTGGGATGACCGCCCAATACGCGGCATCACTGACAGCGACGCTGCCCGCTTTCATGATGCCTTGCGGCTGACGGACCCCTCATGGGCACGGAAGCGGGACGCAAAGACCATGACCTGGTCGGCCATTCAGCGAACCTATGGGAACCGCAAGAAGGGCCTGTCTGATGCCACGATGAACCGCCACATGGCTGCCCTGAAGGCTCTGTGGGACTGGGCGCGGCGGCGGGGTCACTGCGAGGGAGATAATCCCTTCGACGGCTTCCACCGCAAGCTAACGCCTGGCCGGAACGTTTCGCCATACGTGCCTTGGGAAGAGTCCGAAATCGGCATGATGATGGCATCCCCTCCATCCCGCCGCGACCTCCTGGAGGTCATCCTGGTCGGGATGCACAGCGGGATGCGGCTGGATGAGATTGCGTCTTTGACGTGGGGGCAAGTCCGGGAGGAAGATGGCATCACCTATTTCCAAGTTGTGGACGCCAAGACCCCTGCCGGCAACCGTCAGGTCCCAATGCACCCTGCCCTGTCGTGGCTGAAAGAGCGCAAACGCGGCACGCCCAGTGAGCGGCTTTGGCCCGCATTCAACCCGGAAGGGCCCGGCAAGAAGCCTGGAGCGGACGCAGGCCGAGATTTCAGTCGATACAAGACCGGGCTTGGGTTCAAGTCCCGCACCAAGGCCTTCCACTCGTTTCGGAAGACGGTAACGCGCATCATGGAGCGCGCCGGAGTGCGGGACAGTGAATGGGCCCAAGTGTTCGGCCACGAGCGGGGTTTCACCTATCGGGTCTACAATCCGGACGGCATCACTCTCGCCCGCAAAGCCGAACTGATGGGCCTGATTTCATACCCGACCTTGAAGCTGCCTGACGTTGGCTCATCGGCGCCACCAGCGCACCGCCCGCGCCGGAAGCATATGCCCAGAAAGCTAGCCAAGTCGGGCAAAAAGTAGGGTTCCGGGAGCAGGGTGGACCCTCACTACCTACCGGCCCCTTTCGGCGCTCTGGCAGTAAGTTTGGCGGGATTTTCTTGCCGCTGTGGACCGCCGGGATTGCTTGTTCACCTGGACGCGCAAAAGGCCGGCCCGGCCAGGGGTTTTTGAGGGTTTCCTCAAAAACCCGCAAGGCCGTCCCCGCCACCCACGACGCCGGCCGGGAACTGTTCGATGCCCGCCAGCTTCATGCGTGGTTGGGAAACAAGGATATGTTTGCCAACTGGTGGCGAGACCGCATCAAGCAGTATGGCTTCGAGAAGGGGGTGGACTTTTTTGGCGTTTTCCAAAAAAATCCGCCTGCCCGGACAGAAAGGCCGGCTGCGGACCGACTATCTCTTCACCCGTGACATGGCCAAGGAACTGGCGATGGTCGAGCAGACCGAGGGGGGCCGCCTGACGAGCCGCCCCTTGCAACTCACGTTTGAGTGGCAATGATTTCGGACCTCAAAGTCCGATTTCGCCGGCATAGCGGCGAAGCCCGTCCTCCCCTGCGGAGCCCCGAGGGGCCCCGGAGCGGGTAACACGATTAATCAGGACCATCGGAGGAGAGAAGCATTTTTCGGCCTGTTCGCCGCCTGTCCGGGCCGGGTAACACGTTTACTCAGGGCTATGGGACTTGGGAACCGTTCTCGGCCGTTCGCCGCCCGTCCGAGCCGCCGGCAAGGTTGGAAGACCATCACGTCGCGGGCTCTGTCGAGCACCCCGGCAACGGGGGGCAGACAGGGACAGGTGACGGGCCTGCGGACAACAATTTTCCTCCACCCTCTTGAAATCCTGGCGAAAGACCCCAGGCGCGCGCCCGTCCTAAGAGAAAATAGGGGAACCTCATGAGCCTCCTTCGAGAATCTCAGAATGAGGAGAAGGAAGGGATGACATTGAGGAGAACAACATCAGTTCCACTCACGTCCCCGGCCGTGCCCATCACGTTCCCCGCCGGAGCCCATCAGCGCCCCTAGATGAATCGGATGCATCTTGCGCTGCCCGTCGCCCCCATGCCCCCCCACCCTGAGTGTTGGGTCAAGCGAAACACCATCAGGAGACACCATGCCACGCTACAAGCAGCCGGCGGACATCCCGCCCGGCCACAAGTTCTGCATTGCCTGCAAGGCCGTGCTGCCCGTCGCCAACTTCTCCCCGGACAAGGTCCGCAAGGACGGCCTGCGGCCATACCGCAAGCCATGTGCATCCCGCCGGGTCCAAGTCAGCAAGGCACGCCGACGCGATCTGGCGCTTGTCGGCAAGCTAGCCACCAACCCGGCCGTCGTCACACCGGCCGAGCGGGATGAATTGGACGCCGCCTTTGCATCCGTGTCGACCGGCATCAGCGCCAAGGTAACGGCCACAACGCTCGCCAACCGGCAGGCCATGGCCGCCGCACACCCCTAACGAGAAACGGGCCAGCATCGCCCCGCGCTAGCTACGCGGGTCGCTGAAGCGGTCCGGCGGGTCCCGGTAGTCTTGGCAAGGGGCCGGGACCCGCAATTTTCCGCATTCGTGCGGAAAAGCCCCCTCAATCCCCGCCATCCAGTTTCGACGCCCACCGCGCCCCTGCCGTTCCCCGGCGGGCTGCCCAGCCGCGTCTCCAGAGGTCCCCGGCAATCGTGCCGTGGATGCACGGCCCGCCAAGACTGGCCGTGTACCCCAGGGCTGCCCCTTCAGCCCCAACCGAAAGCCAATAAATGACTGACATCACTGACCCGGACCGGCGGACCGCCAGTCGCGCTGCAGCCATCACCGCCCACTGCCGAGCCTGCATCGTAGACCCGATTGCCGCCGGGACGTGGCGCGAACAGGTGGCAGCCTGCCCGAGTGCCGGTTGCGCCTTGTTCCCGTTCCGCCCGGTCCCTCGCCATTGCGTATCCAACGGACGGCATGACCGGAAAGCCATTGCCACCATCCGGGCCAAGCTGGACGCGGCTCAACGCAACAAGGGCCAAAAGGCCGCGTGACGTTGGCCGAACGCTTCCCCTAAGCGGCTCTCGCCGCCGCACTCGCACCCGAGGACCGGGACCGCTTCGCCTCTCGCCTCATGCGCTCGCGGGGCGGAATGACGCTGGACTGGGGGACAGGCCTCGCCGCTATCATCGCCAGCCACCGGGCCCGCGCCCGGTAGGGATGACGAGAAAGGCCGACAAAGCGGCCGAAAAATGAGGCTCAGGGAACGGGGTGGACCTCCACTCCGTCCCGGCCCTCTTGCAGTGCTCTGCGGGTCATTCTGGCGGGAAAATCCTGCCACCATTGACCATTCCGGCAGGGACCTGAGGGAGCCCGGTGCACATTACCTCAATTTGAAGCACTCTCTCGCGTCCGGCCGGGCGAGGGCAGTCACTTTTGGCGCAAAATTGCGAAGCGGAATATACGTGCGACCGCGCCCGGCTTCCCCCCCATACTCCCCTGCTTCCCAAGTGCCCCGGCCGTGCTCCCCGGTGGCACCTTGGTGGCGGGGAGGTCCAGCAGGAGGTCGCCTTCTGATGCAAGCCGCAAGCGGCCGCCGGCGCTACCTGCCCTTTGGCTTTCGTCGATTGCCTGCGTCGAGGATTGCCTGGCTGGTCCGCCGGACCGCTTCCCTCGCCCTCTCTGCCATTAGGAGGTGCTCCGGCAACCGGGCCAGTCGGTGTTCCGCAAGCAGCCGGCGAGCTTCGACCTCCGCGACTTCCCACGGGTTCAAATTCTTCTGGATGGCCTTTCTGCTTTTCATGCGATGCCCCCTAGCGTCCAGGGCTTCCCACTTATCGGACATTCGCTCGATATTGAAGCCAGTTACCCGGAATATCCGTCTAATAGAAGCACTTGCGCGGATGCGGCAAAGCGAGTCCATCCTGAGTCCAACGGTTGCCGGCCCACCTTTCGGGCGCCCTGGGAAGCGCCTTATAAATCCGTCTGACGCTCGATAGAGCGATTTGAAAGGCCGGCCATGAAGTCCATCACCTACTTCCGCGTTTCCACCGCTGCCCAGGGTCGTTCCGGCCTCGGCCTCGATGCCCAACGGGCCGCCGTTGCCACCTTCTGCAAAACACGGGGCAGCGAAGTCCTGGGCGAATATGTCGAGGTCGAGAGCGGCAAGCGGGATGACCGCCCCCAACTGGCCGCCGCGCTCCGCCACGCCAAGCTCACCGGGGCAACCCTGGTCATCGCCAAGCTCGACCGACTGAGCCGCAACGTCGCCTTCCTGGCCAGCCTCCAGGACAGCGGCGTTCGCTTCATCGCGGCCGACATGCCCGAAGCCAACGAGCTCACCGTCCACATTATGGCGGCCGTCGCCCAGGCCGAACGCAAAGCCATCGCCACCCGCACTCGAGAGGCCCTCAAGGCTGCCAAGGCGCGTGGCGTGAAACTGGGGAACCCGAACGGCGCCGCCGCACTCCGCAGGGCTGGCAAGGGCACTGAAGCCGCCATCGAAGCCGTTAGGGCCGATGCAGACGCTTTCGCAGCCAGCTTGGCCGAGACCATCGCCGGCTTGCGGTCCGCAGGCATCACGTCCCTGCCCGGCCTTTCCAAGGCGCTCAACGATGCGCGCATCAGGACCCCGAGGGGCGGCCAATGGCACCCGTCGTCCGTTCGCAATGTCCTGAAGCGGCTGGAACTGTAGGCTGCTCCGCGATTGCTTGGCCCCTACCCTGCTTTTTTCGCGCCAAGTGGCTGACCGTGATGGCGGCCATCAAGTCTATCCACAGCAAGTAACGAACAAGAAACACAAAACAGGGGCATGGGGCCTTGTTGAAAGCGATAAGAGCCGTCATGTTCCCGGTTAATGTCAAATCTCTACTCTTCCCTTCAGGCCTCCTACCACGCCCACAAGCTGACTTTGGCGGGCAGTGACCAGGGCGCACTGGAGCGCTCGTTGGCATCCGCTCGGGTCGAAATGAACCCGCACCAGGTTGACGCTGCACTGTTCGCCCTGAAGTCCCCACTGTCTCGCGGGGTCCTGCTGGCCGATGAAGTGGGCCTCGGCAAAACCATCGAGGCTGGCCTGGTCATCGCCCAACGATGGGCCGAACAGCGCCGCCGCATCATCCTCATCGTCCCCGCCTCCCTGCGCAAGCAATGGGCCCAGGAACTGTGGGACAAGTTCATGCTGCGGGCCTTCATCCTCGACGCCAAGACCTGGAAGGACGAGGTCAAGGCCGGCCGGAAGCACCCGCTGGAGCGGCCGGACGCCATCACCATCACCTCCTACGAGTTCGCCGCGCGGAAGGCCGATGACATCCGCAAGGCCCGGTGGGACCTGGTAGTGTTCGATGAAGCCCACCGCCTGCGCAACGTTTACAAGAACGGCGGCTCGCAGCGTGCCAAGCAGTTGAAGGAGGCTCTGCACGAACCCTTCAAGATTCTGCTGACCGCCACGCCGCTCCAGAACTCCCTCATGGAACTCTACGGTCTCGTCTCGATTATCGACGAGAGCCACTTCGGCGGCGAGGCGGCCTTCAGGGCCCAATATGTCGGCGGCACCGAAGTCGCCCAGGACATGCTGCGCGAACGCCTCAAGCCCGTCTGTCACCGCACCTTGCGCCGGCAGGTGCAACAAGCCGGCCACATCAACTTCCGCCGCCGTGAAGCCCGCACCTTCGACTTCGAGCCGAAGGACATGGAAACTGAACTCTACGAGCGGCTCTCCCAGTTCCTTCAGCGCACCGACACGGTCTCCTACGGCCACACGCCGAACCAGTTGGTCATCCTCCAGGCCCGCAAGGTGCTCGGCTCCTCCACCTTCGCCGTCTCCCAGTATCTCGGCACGCTCCTGGAGCGCCTGCGCAAGAAGCAGCGGGCCACCGTGGACATGACCGACGATGTGGAAAGCGTTGTTGACCTGGTCGAGGAAGCCGACATCGAGGACGATGACGAGGACGCCATCGACCCGGCCAAGCTGGCAGCCGAAATCATTGAGGTTCAGGCTCTGCTGGAACTGGCGCAGTCCATCGGCAGCAACGCCAAGGGTGAGAAGCTGCTGGCCTATCTCCCCGATGTGCTGGACCAGATTGTCGCCAAGGGCGGCGAACGCAAAGCCGTCATCTTCACCGAAAGCGTCCGCACCCAGCGCTATCTGGCGCAGCTGCTCACCAGCAACGGCTATGAAGGCCAGGTGGTGCTGATGAACGGGTCCAACAGCGACCCGGAAAGCCAGCGCGTCTATCAGGCTTGGCGCGAACGCCACAAAGGCAGTGACCGGATTTCCGGCTCCAAATCGGCCGACATGAAGGCGGCCATTGTCGAGGCCTTCAAGGGCCCGGACAAGACCATCCTGATTGCCACCGAAAGCGGCGCGGAGGGCATCAACCTCCAGTTCTGCTCCCTGCTGGTCAATTATGACCTGCCCTGGAACCCGCAGCGGGTGGAACAGCGCATCGGCCGCTGCCACCGCTATGGCCAGAAAATCGACGTCACCGTGGTCAACATGCTCAACCGCAAGAACAAGGCGGAAGAGCGCATCCATCAGCTGCTCGACAGCAAGTTCCACCTGTTCAGCGGCGTGTTCGGGGCCAGCGACGAGGTCCTCGGGACCCTCATGAGTGGCCTCGATTTCGAGAAGGAAATCCTCAAAATCGTCCAGAACTGCCGCACCGAGGCAGAGGCCGAAGCCGAGTTCGACAAGCTCAAGGCCAAGATTCAGGACCAGATTGACGAGGACATGGCGAACGCCCGCAAGCGCGTGCTGGAAACCCTGGACGCTGATGTCATCAACAAGCTGCATCAGCGCAACCAGGCACTCGGCACGGCCTTGCCCGAGTTCAAGCAGCGTCTGCTGATGGTGGCGCGAGCCGAACTGCCCGATGCGCAATTCCACGAAGACGGCGCCCACTTCATCTGGAACGGCGCGACCTACACGGTGGAATGGCCGCAAGCGGACGAAAAGGACTGGCGCTTCTTCCGTGCCAATGATGATCTTGGGGCAGACCTGCTGGAGCGCGCCAAGAGCCGACAGGAGGGCCCGGCGGGCGGCCTGGTGTTCAGGCCGCAATCCTATCCCTTCCCTGGACAGGTGGCCGCAGCCCAGGCGCTGGTGGGCAAATCCGGCTGGATGCGCATTGCCAAGGCGCGGGTTAAATCGGGCGAGACAGCCCGCGAGGAACTGCTGGTCGCTGCCTTTGGCGATGATGGCATCCCGCTTGATGCCGAAGCCATCGACAAGTTGATGCGCGTGCCGGCCGATGATGTGCGATGTTCGCAGCCGCCACCCACAGAGCAGCTTGCCCAAGGCCTGAAGGACGCCACCGCCGCCTTCCGGAACGACATCACGGCCGAGAACGCCAAATGGCTGGAGGAAGAGCAGGAACGCCTGGAACGCTATGCGGCCGACATCGAAATCGAAATCGACGCGCGCATCAAGGAGCTGGAGGCCGACCAGAAGGACCTGCAAAAGCAGCGCCGCAACCCTGACATCAGCATGGAAGACAAGGTGGACATCAGCCGCAAAATCAACCGGCTGGGCGATGACATCGATGAATTGAAGCTCACCAAGTTCCAGCGCCGCAAGGCCGCCCGCAAGGAGGTGGAGGACAGACTGGACGAGTTCGCCGCCATGCTCGGCCGCGACCCACATGTCATGCCGCTGATGACCATCCGCTGGGAGGTGCGATGATTCCCCTTTATGGCTTCGGCGCGTTTCCCGTTGCCATTGAAATTGACCCGGAAGCCCACAATGGGCCGCACTGGGAACTGGCCTGGTTCCGTCATCGCACCGGCTGGCTGCGCCTGTTGGAACTGGAACTGGACACGAACCGCCAGCGGTTTGTCGAGACCCAGCTGTTGATGTGTGACGATGATGACAATATCTGCCCGCCCTGGCTTGCGAACAACCTCATGCGGGCCGCCATCATATCGGTGGAACACCCGGATTCGCCCCCATCTGGCCTGCTGGCCGCGATGCAACAGGATGCCATGGCCAAGTTTCGTCGTCGCTGCGCCCGCGAATCCATTGCTGCGCTGCGCCAACTGGAAGAGCAGCACGCCCAGGAACTGGCGTTGTTTGATGAAAAGGCCGAGGCGCAGATGGCCAAGCTGGAAGCGCAGCTGCGCGAGTGGCGACGGGGCTTGCGCATGGGAACATTGACCGAAGGCGCCGCCGCCATTGCGCCGGAGGCTATTTCCATCATCCAGCGCCAGCTTGAACGGCTGATTGCCAGCACCGCCGAACGGCGCGCGGACCTGCGCCTTGCAGCGGCACGCAAGGAAGAACGGCTGCTGGCCGATTTCCGGCCCCGGCCGCGTGCGCGGGTGATTGCGACTGCCCACTGGCGTTTGCGGCAACGGCGGGCTTATGTGCGGGGCAATTGGTGGGATGCCGGCGAGGATGTGCTCGATTGGCTGCCCAGCCACGCCAGACGGACTATGCGGAAAGCCTCATGACCAAGCTTGAACTCACCTGGCCCGGCAAGAACGAACGGCCCCGCCTGGAACCGCGCATCCTGCTGGATGACCCGGACCTTTCCTACCACGCGGCCGAGCAGCGGCCGGGCAGCCTGTTCGATAATCTGCTCATCAAGGGCGACAATCTGCTGGCGCTCAAGGCGCTGGAGGCGGCCGGCTATGCCGGTCGTGTTAAGTGCGTCTATATAGACCCGCCATTTAATACTGGCGCGGCATTCGAGCACTATGATGACGGCCTTGAGCATTCAGTCTGGTTAAGACTGATGTCAGAAAGGCTGAAAATTATTCGAAACTTAATGTCCGATGAGGGCTTTATATTTGTTCATCTTGACGATAAGGAAACTCACTATTG